>NZ_JAPHOQ010000002.1 GCF_026191355.1 Legionella sheltonii | reverse complement strand
AAGAGGATTGGCTGATGTTGCCTTTTTTAATTCCTTGATTAAAGTGAGATAATTTTGGCGTAGAACAGGATTTTTCTCTAAATCTAAAGGCGAGACTTTTTTTAATTTTTCAATCATTAAATCAATGTAGTCGCCATCTAAAGATTTATTTTTTGCCAGAAAAGCCCGAGTAATGAGCACACACGCACTCAGACTTATATTTTTCAAAAGCGTTGATTTGAATTCCGATTTATCTTTTAGTTTTATTTGTTGGGACAAATTCCCCCTCATCTGTTGCAGTTGCTTAGTGTAAACTGGATTATTACCAACACTCGATTCATAACCTTGCAATATCGTGTCTAATTTTTGGCAATATTCTCTGGAGGGATTGGTAAAGATTAAATAGCTACTCAAGAGCTCACCCATGAGTTTTACAATTGTATTATTTTTATCCTTTCCAATCATTCCATTAAGAAAAGCCAGGAGGAATTGAAGTTCTTCTTCTGGTGTTTCAATTTGAGAGGAGTCGGCAATAACAGCATTAAACTCATCTCGGTTAGACTCATTTAAGACGCTTAGAAGTCGTTGTTCTACTAATTTACTAAACATAAATGTACTCTCTAAATTGAGCCCGCAAGGACAATTGTTGAACTTTACATTCTTTAATTATACATTCAGTTTATTAAGTTAACATTAATGGGGTATTTTTCTGATTTGAGGATAGTGCCGGACATTATTGTTACCTAACGCAAGGTAGTCATGCGTAGGCTTATAGGGAATACTTTTTATTATAAATTAATTACATTAAGGACTTATTAATTACCTAAAAACGAACTAGCGATTGAGGCGAAGTGCTTATGGACAAATTGGATGATGAGTAAAACGAAGATAAAATAAGGGGATGAAGCGTGTTAAATTCCCCCTATTAATCGGCTTCGCTTTACTGTTCACATTGATGTGCATACTGTCTGAATTGGTTGAGACATAAAAAGTATCTTGAGTTATTTATAAGCAGACCCGATTCAATATTTATAAAAACGGTCAAAGCGAACTCGCTTTTTGTTTTAAATGAGGCCTGCTTAGTGCATCAACACCAGAAACCTAAAAATCAAACAATCTGTTAATGGATATATTAATGGATTGCAACAGTGTCGTTTTAAAAGTGTCTTTTGTTGCCAATATTCCTGTTGTCAATAGGGTATCACCATTCATTATTGAGGTATTAGCAAATGATTGTTCATGTCGACTTACGCGACCTTCTAAGGCTGAAAAAGTATAGGATGCATCGATAAACCATGAAGGAGTAAGAAAATAGTTCATTCCAATTTGAGCACCGCCACCCCATGCCCACATAGTAGGCGAACCATAGTTTACCAAACCGGTTACATTTAGAGTTTCACCATTGACAATGGCATAACCTATAGAGTTGTAGTTTTGTGATTGCAAACTGATTAACGAAGGACCTGCACCTAAGTATATGCTTTTATTGTCAAACTTTTTACCAATTAAAGCGAATAAATTCATATCATGGTTAATTGTTGCTTCAACAGAATCAGCAATTGCATATCCAAACATCGGGCTCTTGGCACCGGATGAGCTTGTGAGCACGCCAGTTTGAGGAAGGTAAAGATCACGATTCGTTGCCACTGCTCCAAGATATTGATAAGTAAATTTAATCCCATAATAAACGCTATCATTATAGTTTCTTAAATATCCAGTTTGAACCTCTGGTGATAAGTTTTGGCTCCAGTTTTTAAACGGGGCGGCATTACCTTGGGCAATTCCCGTCGAATTGTACACGCCGTCAATATATAAGCTTGAAATCCCTAGACCCCATGAGTTCTGATGAATCCTTAGTGAGTTGTAATTTCCACCTACCCCAATAAAAAAACCTTGAGGATTAGGCGCTGATCCCATGCTACCTGCGAAAGCAGAGGTTGCAAAAATGGAGAGAGATAAAATCGTCTTAGATAATTTGGAACACATTTATAATCCTTTATAAAAATTGAAAAAGCTAGTGTATTCACTAATTGACTTTATTACAATCTAGAATTTTATTTAAATGAAAGTGCTTCACTTTGCAGATGCAACATGAGTTGGCATCGAGTTGCATCCTATGTAGACCTCATTAAGTATCTTTAAAAAACAATGAAGAAAGTGTACTCACACGATTTTTATAGACGAGTTTTGAAAGATCATAAGGAGATACCTCAATGAAGACTATTAAGCGAAGCGAAAAACGCTGTTGATAATATTGAATCAGCCATATTACGGATTAATACGGCTGAATTAAAACTCAATCAAAGTGTATTTCCAAATCACATTGGTTGTGGCGCAGAACTCTTTTCCTCAATTTGTGCCAGAATACCATGAAGCACTTCATCTTGTTCTATGATTGAAACATAATCAGGGTATTTATACCTTAACCCGTCAACATCACTTTTATTATTTAGAACATCGAGTAATAGTTTTGCAGCTAAAATTTGCTTATTGCAGTATTTCAGGTTTGATTTCATTTCCTCTTGTTCATTATTATACAATTGCTGCACAAAGAAACTGAATTTCGTAAGCATGCTGGTAGGTTCTGCCGAGAGGGCATCAAGTGCTTGCACCATGGCTTCCGACTTTTGACGTTTTTCCTGAATGTATTGTTTTAATTCCTGAATCAGGAAAAACCGGCTCGTAAAGTAGATGCATTGAGGGTGATCAGCCCAGATTCCAATTCCTTGATTGTAATAATCATGTTCCAAACCCATTAATTCAGCCCAGCTGTCACGTTCTTCCTGGGATGTAAAAGCAATAGCCAGCTCATGTCCGTCATTGGCTAGATAAACACCCTGATCGCCAATACCTTTGGAGTTTTTTATGACGATTTGATGATTTTCGGGATCAAACTTCGCCATGTAGTGGAAAGACTGCAGGCTCGATTGATAAAATTTATCAAGCAGTGTTGGATCATTGGGACAAGAAATACTGATGCTTGGTGTATTGTTCCATCTTCCTGTGCAAATCAATTGTGGGGCAATACTGGCAGTATAGATATTCTTAACAGATTCATTTACTTTGTTGATGTAAGTGCTAACCTGTTCTGGTTTTTTATCAACAGAGTCTGCAAAAATTCTATGGATTAGATCCGCAGGTAATTTGGATAAATTAGATTCTGACTGCAAGGAACCTTGTATTAACATCATTGCCAGATTGCTAGGATCAGAGTTCCAGTCTAATTCCAAGGGGAAATGATAATCCAGTCCGAAATCCTTGGGAATATGACCTGCAGATGCCATCACATTGTATATTTCCATGGTAAGGGTCATAGCCAACTCTCCATGTTTTCCATCACATAGATCTATCCATTGAGGTGTACGAGCGGGCAATCTTGATGCATACCGATCTAAAAATTTATAGATGTATCGTTCAAAAGATTGCTCAAATATATTAGGTAAAATATGATCTTGATCTTCTCCAGGGATGCGATAAAACCAGGTGCCATTTTCTTTGAAAAGACAAATTTCATGTCGCTCCAAATTTTTACTTGTTTTGTCAAGACAAACAATTAAATGACGCTCTAATCCCAATACATCGAGTACCATTCGGTTTATCTGGGCGGATTGAATTTGCCATCCTTGGGGTAATTCAAATGCGTTTTCATAAATTGAACGTTCTTTTTTCGGTGCACTGTTCACGGTTGATGATGGAAGCTGAACCTCAACTATATAAGTTGCAAGGTACGTATCCAAAGATACAGAACTGACTTCCTGACCACAGGTACCGGTACGTTCCATTTTTTTAGTAAATAAAACTTCCCTGGTTTTGGAATGTTCATTAATCTCTTTTTCAATAGCCTCATAAGGATTTTTATTAAATTCATCGATAGAAACATAAATATCAATAGGAGTGTCATTATACTGTACCATGTATTTGTAAACATCATTAGTTACCACGCGAATGGTGATCCAAACACTACTCATTCCTTCGACAGTAGAGGATGGTTTTATCGATTCATGTTTCATTATTGCCATGGTCAATACTCCTTAGAAAAAATTAAAATTACTGCTTCACGAGCAGCGGAATTTGTTTTAACAGGAGATAAAGCAAGACTTGATGGATTAAAACGAGTCGTTTTATCACTGAATTAAAATCTTAAGGAGTAAACAAACCTGAATTTATTTATTCCTGACCTTTATCTCAGCGACAAACCCGTTTATTCATTAAAACTAGAATAATCAGTTCTCCAGCAATCCTTAGGGGAGAAGATAAGTCGTTGTATTCCAAGTTTCGATTCAGGTTGAATCCAGAAGCTAACTCGAAATTGATTTAATTGTATCAAATATAATCCTTTTGAGCAATATTAAATTAAAAAAGGGCCTGTCTCCTTTATGTTAATGTCTTTTAGTTGATGTTTGTTGTGTTTAAAAAAATGGGTCAAATGACCCAACACTTACCGATAATTACTTAAGCTTTTCAACAACAAGGCAATTCTTTATCAATGTTTAACTAATCGTACAACATGAATGTGAAGTGATTCTTGCATCCTCTACATCAACTATATCGTCTCCCTCAACTAACATGTTTAATTCATTCTGTAACTCGTTTGGAAGATTCTCTGTAGGCAATCTATTGGCTTTCACAGCAAATAAAGATTGACTCAATAAAGAAGAGGAATAACTTGTGTTAAAACTCAAAAATTGGTTTTGGTTCCATTTATGAAATGTATTCCCAGTAGGTAAAGCAGGAGGAATAAAATCTTTATTAAGCTGCATGCAATATTCGAAAAATAGATTTAAAGTGTGGGGGAAGCAGGGGGTAATGTACAAGCACCCCTTAGCAGCTCGCTCAATGACGGGGATTGCTAATTTCAAAGCGTCCTCATCGGATAATTCCTTGAAATTTTTTAAAGCCCTGTTGTACCCCATAAACCAATAATTGCTTTCACGAACGTAATTATTATAAAGATTCTCCCCTATGTTTTCCGGAGCAATAGAGCCATATTTGGAAATTTGCAGAACTATTGCCATATTCAGGGTTCCTATCATGATTTGCTCTAAGCTGAGGCCTGTATATTTTCCAGGTTCTCTCAATAAAAAAATGGCTACACTTAAAACTTGATGATTAACTTGTTCACTGTAGTCACTTGTTTTTATATCACGTTGAAGTGCTTCAATGAATTTGGGGTAATATGCGTTTTCTAATTCATATAAGGTAATTAACGGCATTTTTTAAGTCTATTGAATAAAAATAGGGAAATAATCATATTGTTTTAAAAGCAGATGGTCAATTAATTGTTCTTTTTGATTTTTTGGTGACTAACGCGATTATCACGCTGAAAGCACCAGTTAGCCACCGTAGGTGGCCAGATGGTTTGTGTTGCACGAATTCCCTGTTCAGCAAGTGAGGTAAATAGAAACTAGAAAGATGATGTAGATAAAGACAGCCTGAATTTTAATCCTTGATTGGATAAATTAATATTTTTTATAAGTTGCCATTCGTGCCTTAAATTTCCGGGAATAACCTGATTTTGTATTAAAAATACACCAACAGATCGATTTGTGTTTAATTGGCTATAATTAAATACACAATCTTCATTGGAACGATTATTATGAGGCGATTAAGTTTTCTTACCGGGAATTACAGTTCGGGTGCTCACCATCATAAACAGGGCTTTTCCTCAACAGTATTAAATTTTATTAAAACTAAAAACAGTTCTGTTTTAGATGATTTTAGAAAAATCTATAAAATAAATTCTGAAACAAGTACATTCCAGAGTTTTGCTCTCCATTTGGAAAAAAATAATAAAGGGCGTTTCTCGCTTTTTAGAGGTATGAGTATTGCTGAGGTAACTGATATTTTAAGAAAAGAAAAGTTTGTATGTCCGCACTCAGGCAAAAAAGAACATCACTATAACATCCCCGAACACGTAATTCGTAATAACTCTTCTATTTTTGCTTCATTTACTCCTTCATTAGTAACGGGGGGGACTTATGCGAGCAGCAGTACCGTAGTCCCTAGCACAGGGGCGATAACTGAAACCAATTTGCCTCCTTTCTTTATTAATCCTAAAGAACTGGTAGCAACTCATGAAGAACTGTACAGACGATATAGCAAACGTTTTGAACTTGAAGAAAAGGAGCACGCAGGAGAATTTCAAGGCTTGACTAACGTCATGGATACTGCAGCAACAAATTCGGAAATTACGATGATTCGAAATTTTGGTAAAACCTATGTCGGTTTACAAATGCAAGATGTGAGAGCGGTTCATGTATTAACCGTTCCTGGTGAAGTATTGTGTAAATGGACCTCGATAAATAATCCTTTATATGAAGTAACGATTGAAAATCCTGGATACAAACAAAGAGTATGTTCGATTAAAGTCGGTTTTGCTGAGCATGATACTTATCTTAAAGAAGAATATGAACAAGTGAACAAAAGAAATCAACTCATGGGGCTTACTCCCGAAGGATCTCGAGTCATTACGATGCATGAGGCAAAATACTTAGCAAAATCGGGTTTGTTGGAAATGCTAAACAGCATGTATGAAATTGATGGCGAAACACACGTATTTTCTCATGTTCCAAGTGACATTCGAATTAATGATGTGGAGTCTCTTTGTAAACATATAACGGAAACAATTGAATCGTTACCCAATGTGAAGAAAAAAGGTCCTAAAATAGAAGAAATTACTGATGAACAATCGAAAGAAGGACCTACTCTTAAGTAAATTTAAGTCTTTAGGAGCCTAGCCGTCCTAAATGGTTCACCACTGTAGTCTGAAGTGTGCCCGGCAATAAAATATTCCCATTATTAGGGTCAAAGGTTGGTGCTGTATTCTGAGTAATAGTAATCTGGGTTGAATAATATCTACTATCCACTATAACGGGATAGAGTGGTGTTTCATACACAGTCCCTAAGCCATTTGAATTGGCAATTGGGGTAAGAGTAATGCTCGTTATCGGCGCTTGGCAAGTTTGCCCTGTGCCAGCCCGTATGGATGTTGCTGCCTGATAGGCAAGTGTCGTCGTATAACAGGGTAATGCGCCACCATTTAAGAACGCGACATTCACCGCTGTTTCAGTAGCGCCGCCTGAACCACCAACACTATTGGCCAGCAAATTTGCAATATCAATTTGTTGGATTGGGGCATTTGCCGCCTGCAAATTTGTCGAAAAAATCTGCATTAGCAAACTTAAAGCGGATATCAATACTTTTTTCATAATCCGTCTCCGATAATGCCTGGTGATGGGACTTTTTGGGGAATACCAAAGCAATTATTAAGATTAAATGAATTTGTTTGATCCAAATTAGTAAAATTAATGGTACTACTAGAAGGGCTATTAAATGTTCCATTAATAACCACCAAATTCCGTCCTACCTGTAATTGATCCTGCATAACATAATTGCCATTCAGGCTGTATGAGGTAATCGTGCTTGTTGAGTCAGCCAGAGAACTACCCAATAAAATGTATTGAAAAGGATTTTGAGTATCAATATAACAAACTACATTATAGTTCACTCCGGGTATCAGCCCGTTGAGGGAGAGGGTCAAACTTGTTGCGGGAGCAACATTGCCTCCACCACTCAATGTAACAATAGAACTAATTGGCGCAGCTATTAGTGTTGCAGTGAGCATAGTACCTAAAGTAATCAAAAAAAACCGTCTATCCATGGAACTCCCTCCTTAAAAGCAATTACCTAAACTTCGCAAGTAATAGGTACTAATTAACACAATTACTTACATACTGGCAATTCATTTGTTTCAGTTATAATCCAGTTTTTAAATGACACTTGATATATCAATCTTCCCGTAGGCTGTACTTACTTTAAACATGACTCCAGGTGTTATGGATTAGAGCCCCACATATGCATGTTTCGTTCCTTGGATGTGATTGACACCCGATGGAACCTGCAATTAAACTTGATTTTCGTTAGAAATAGAGCCACAAGAAAGATTATGAGTATAAAACACGGTGAGATTTCCGTAAAAAAAATTTCTGCTGCAGCAGATGTTCAAATTTGCCTTACTATCCGATATCAAGTATTTGTCGAAGGGCAGAAAATCCCCGTTAATGAAGAAGTCGACGGACTGGATTCTAGTAGCGATCATTATCTTTTGCTTTTCAATCAGTTGCCTGTGGGCACTGCACGTGTGCGTTACATAGACGATTTTGCTAAAATTGAGCGCGTGGCTATTTTGGAGACCCACCAAAAAAAAGGACTGGGTCATCTGCTGATGAACTTTATAATAGAGGACCTGCGCCAAAATCATCAGGTTAAGAAAGCAAAGCTTGGAGCTCAAGTCTATGCCATTCCATTTTATGAAAAATTGGGCTTTGTGGTTTGTAGTAATGAATACCAAGATGCTGGCATTCCTCACAAAGACATGCAACTTGGTTTTAAATAAAAGCGATTAAAACTTTTTCAAATCGATTAAGGGCTCTTTGGATTAGGGTTATTGAACATAGAAAAATGATTACCATTTAAAGAAATGGATCACTAAAAATATGTTTAGAAGGAACGCCTGTTAGAAAGATACTGGTTTTAAGCTTATTGGTTGTTTCTTTAGGACCGCAAACATATACTCTAGTATTATGAGCATTATTAATGTGTGTTAAGGCTCTGCCCTCAATCAATCCCTCAGGATAACGTCCTTGGCTTTGTACGACACAAGGGTCATAAATGAAAGAATTAAATGCTATTGATAAAGTTTCCAACTCATCTTGGTAATAAATGTCCTCATCAGTAAGACCCCCATGGACTAAAGTGATGCGTCCTTGATGGTTTTGACTGAGCGCGCTTTTGGTAATGGCAATAAGCGGTGCTAGTCCTGTTCCAGTTCCTGCCAATAACATATCGAATACTAAATGGTCGGGATTATGGTAAAAACAACGGCCAAAAGGTCCTCTAAGTTTAACTTCTGTATGCTTTGTTGCCTTATTCACAAGCCATTGTCCCATTTCTCCACCTGGATAGATTTTAATCTGTAACTCAATAAATCCTTCTTGTATGGGGATGTTGGCGATTGAATAGCTACGCATAGTGCCTTCGGGATTAATCAAATTAAGATATTGTCCGGGTATCCAATAGTTTAAATCATCCACCCCAAGTTTAACCTGCATCACATTGTAGTTAAGTGGTTTAAGTTCAATTAATCGCGCAGTTACCTCGCATTCAGCATTCTCAGGCGCAACGATCTGAAGTGCGGTTTCTGGCTGAGCCAGACAGGCGAGAAAATAACCTTGCGATTTAAGCGTTTCCGGTAATCCTTCTTGCCAAGATGGATGTACCACACCGTCTTTAGCTTTAATCAGGCAGGACTGGCAAATACCCGCCTGACATGAGTTAGGATAATCCACACCATGTCGCAGAAGACATTGTAATACATTTTCCTTAGGTTCTAAGGTATAAGATTGATTGTTAAAGTCTATAATACTCATGGGCGCCCCAATACTTCATTGCGAACACTATTGGCAATGGCTGCCACTTGTTCAATATCTTTTTCTGCTGCGCCTAATTCCTTGAGGGTTGCACCCAAATGTTCAATAACAATATCCACGTGTGTATCATTTAATCCACGTTTGATTAAATGTGCATGTCCTTCGCGCATGCTTTTCCCGCTGTAGTGATTGGGGCCTCCAAACACCATGGTTAAAAATCCTTTTTGTTTTAAGATTTGTTGTTCCATATCAATGTCATCAAAAAAATGACTCACACGCTCATCCCGTAACATTTTACGATAGAAAATATCAACAGCAGTATTTACTGCGTTTTGGCCTCCCAAACGCTCAAATAACGACTCAGTCATGGTATACTCCTTAAAGATGTATTGCAAATACATCTTATAAAAAGAAATAATCAGAGTCAACTAACAATTAGGAATTAATGATGCAACTGACGCAATTTACGGATTACTCATTACGAGCCTTAATTTATATCGCTCTTAGAAAAGATTCGTGCACGATTAAAGACATTACAGAGGCCTATGGCATTTCGAACAATCATCTGATTAAAATCATTCACAATTTAGCCAAACTTGGATTGATTAAAACCATTCGCGGTAAGAATGGTGGCATTTTACTGGCTGCCCAGCCTGAGGCGATTAATTTAGGTCAACTCGTTTTTCAATTAGAGCCCCATTTTGATTTGGTCCCTTGTTTTAATAAAGAAAAAGCCAACTGTTGTATCGCTCCTGCATGTAAATTAAAGGGAATCTTGCATGAAGCACAAGCTGCGTTCATGAAGATTTTAGAACGTTATACTTTGGCTGATGTTTTGCACAACCCCAGTGAACTGTCTGCTTTCTTGAATATTAAATAAATTATTATATGATTTTTTGTGCGAGCAAAAGAGCAAACAAACCGCATAATGGCCTTCCCAGTTCATCTTGTTTATGCAAATGACCTACCGATTCTTTGTATTCAAGTATTGACCAGCCACTGTCTTGATATACATGATAGAGTGCCTCTTTTTGCGGCAAAAAGGTGAAAAACTCTGGCATTGAATAAAGTTCTGAGTGAACAGGGAATACTAAAAAATGATACCCTTTCTTCTTCGTGGTTTTTTGGAGTTCGTTGAGTAATTCAGGGATGCGCTGGGTATTTAAAAATTGCAGAGTGACTGTGGAGAGTACTAAATCATAATGTTCTGGTTCAAGATTCATCGGTAGATTTAAATCATGGAGTCGCGTATTGACTCCGGACAATGCTTCTTTATGGGCGATATCCTTAAGGCTTTCCAAAGCTGAGGGACTATAATCAATCCCAGTGACCCTATGTCCCAGATTTGCTAAGTACAATAAATTTCTTCCTGAGCCACAGCCTACATCAAGAATTGATGCGGCGTGCAAATGACGTAAATAAGTTTGATAGACATACACTAAATCACTGTGTGCTGCTGCTAAACTGTATTTTTTATTGAAATATCGTTGGGGCATACAATAAAACTCAAGATTTGCCTTAAAAGGTTCGCTGACAGGGATAATTTTATGCCATGCAGCAGGGGGGATGAGTAACTGGGGATGTTCTTTATTGATTCGAGTGCGTGAAAGTTCTTGTCCCTGGCCGTTTAAGAATAAAAAATCAATTGCCCCTTCGTGTAGGGTGAGCTGACCCCAGGTTCCTTCCTTAGTGCTGTGTTTTTCTAAGAAAAATTTCAACTTTCCATGGCTATCAATTTCGATTTGTTTGTAACACATTAAGTCGCTGTATTCTGCTCTCATGATGCACCTCATATTTTTTCTTTTCCAGAAGTCTCTTATGGGTTGCTACTCTTAGTATCTGTAAGCTCTGAATTTAGCTTGGTCAAAAGAGTACGCTCGTTGGCCAATTTATCCGCTAACTGATGGTTTACATCTCGATGCGCTTCTTCATCGAAACGTACGGCTAATAGCACATCACGTAATCGCGCATCAGCAGCTAATTTCCAGTACTTTTTAGCAATATCAGGAGCGGGGCAATTTTCAATGCGACCTTCATCTAATTCTTGCAAATAATGGGTATAGCTCACAACAGCCTCTTCTTCAAGATAACCCACGAAGCGATGGGCTGTTTTTGAAGAAACAATATACATCAACAAATATAAAACGACGAAAATAGCTTGTGCTATGAAAATAATAACTCGTTCAAACCAATTAGGTTTGGCTATATACATAAACGTAATCAAATGCATTCGCTCATTTTCTGCTTCATCCAACAACGTTTTAATCCACCCTTCATCATTTTTGATTTTTCTTAAGCAGCGCAAATGCAGCAATGCAGCGCCAACCATGCCCGGTACCGCGGCAACTGTTTCAAGGACTATTGCTCGATTGCCATATCGTTTTTGAAAAAAAGTATCAGCAAAAAATCGGAAAAATTTCACAAGTCCAAAGGCAACTTTATCACTGAAGGTTTTCGCAGGTTTATGAGTTGCTGGCATGATGGGCTCCTTTGATTAGGTTGTTCATGATGATTATAATAAAGATGTATTTAAAATACAACTTTATAAGAAAGCTCCCTTTGTTTCAAGACTTATGCACTTCGCTTGACTGAGACATCTTTGATGTGCTGCTTTAAAATTTCAATGAGTTACCCGCGTTGACGTGATTTTTTTCACTGAGAGCAAATGACTTTACTGGAAAAATTGGTTAATCCATAGCTTCAAGATCAGTGATATAATTTCACGATGATTTTTTATTTATCTTGGACATTTTGAATGAGTAACGTTAGGACAAATAAGGCTCGCTTTTGTTTTAAACCAGTGGATAAATCACAACATGGGCTTGTTCTAAATTGGATTCATCAACCACATATTAATCAATGGCTTCATGGAGAGGGGTTAAACAATACCATCAAAGATATTGATCAATTCTTAAATCATGGTGAACCCTGGGCTACTCATTGGATAGCCTATGATAAAGAAATTCCCTTTGCTTATTTAATTACGTCTGAAGTGGAGCAATCGGAAGAATATCCTGATGGTGCAATGACACTCGATTTATTCATTTGCAGATTGGATTATATCGGTAAGGGATTGTCAGTGCAGATGATTCATGAATTTATTTTGAGCCAGCTTTCTGATGCGAAAATAGTCCTTATTGATCCGGAAATCTCTAATGAGCGAGCGGTGCATGTCTATAAAAAAGCTGGTTTTGAAATCATTGGGGAATTTATAGCATCATGGCATCCAGTACCACACTATAAAATGCAGTTGAGTATTGAAGTGCTAAAGAACAAATTAAACATTTAGATCAATTATGCTACACTAAATATACAGTACTGGCGTTATCGTTAATAGGGCGGTTGTAGTTCTGAACGATACAGAAATGCTTCTGGAAATCTAAATATTATGGAGAGCATAATGAAAAAAAAGGGATTTTTTATATCTATACTTTTGTCCACCTTAATTGCAACATCCTCATTTGCTCATTCTGCAGAAAGCGCGATGGATAGTAAATTAAATACAGTTATTACTCCTAAAATTTTTGAAATGGCAAAAAAGAATGAAAACTGGAAGTTAGCACTTGTAACAGGTAAGGATGCTCAAGTTGTTTTTATGAATATCACACCTAAAACAAACCCCAAAAATGAGATTGGGATGGAAACCCATAAATTTGATCAGGTCATCTTTGTTGTAGAAGGTCGGGCTAAATCTGTGCTCAATGGCAAAAATTCAACAGTTACAGCAGGGGATATGATCTTTATCCCTCAAGGGATACCTCATAATTTTATTAATCTTAATGCAAACAAACCATTCAAAATCATTAGCGTTTATTCCGCTACCGATATTCCTGAACATGCAACCTATAAATACAAATCAGATATGCCAGGAGAATAACTTACTGGCATATTAAGCAAGACATTTTCATAGAGGAGCTTTGCAGTATATGCAACATAGAGAATATCATCGAATTGAACGAATTGGTTGGCTACGGGCTGCCGTATTAGGTGCCAACGACGGTATTATATCTACTGCAAGCTTATTGATTGGCGTTGCTGCTGCTCACACGCCATATCATGGAATTCTTATAGCGGGGTTTGCAGGATTAATTGCTGGTGCGATGTCAATGGCTGCAGGTGAGTATATATCTGTAAGCTCTCAGGCAGATACAGAAAAATCTGCTTTAAAGCGCGAAAGGAAAGAGCTTGAGACGAGTTTAGCAAGTGAAATAGAAGAGCTCACTGCTATATACATTAATCGAGGACTAGAACCTGATCTTGCAAAAGAAGTTGTAAAACAATTGATGGTTAAGGATGCTTTAGGCACCCATGCTCGCGATGAGCTTGGTATTACCGAAGTTACGAGTGCACGTCCTCTTCAAGCAGCATTGTTTTCCGCCTGCAGTTTTACTGTTGGTTCATTATTACCCTTATTAATGATTTTTATTGCTCCCCAAGCTCATCTTATTCTAATCATATCCGTGATGGCAGTTCTTTTTTTAGCATTACTCGGGGCAGTGGCTGCAAAGGTTGGCGAAGCGTCCATAGTATCAGGAGCAGTGCGTGTGGTGGTTTGGGGGACGCTCGCGATGATTGTGAGTGCTGGTATTGGTTCCCTATTGGGCATCGCAGTGTAGGATTAATGACAGTGACAAATTGTCATGACCCATGGATGTAGCTTCTAGCAGCGCCTTTTCAAATTCATTATTAGGGCATACGTTCTTTTGTGGTATAAGCAATTTTAAAAAAATTGAGGAACTGCATTCCCAGCTCCTCATTAGATTTGCACTGTTACTTGATGTGTGACTTGCTCCCTAAGTCATTTACATGGTTTACAAAATAGAACAATTATTCGCTTTATATCGGTCAAATTCTGATGACTCATATTCTTCTAATCGGGAGCCGTTAAAGAAATACAGGTGTTTGCCGGTTGGATCAGCTTCTGTTTTAGTCAAATTAAGGTTTAATTTATCGATAGCTTCATTTTCAGAGTCTGAGAAAGATGATCTGATTTCCAATAAATATTGATTAGCTTTTCCAAAATCGAAATGACTCATTTTACTGTCTAGGTAACCATATCGTAATCCTGTGATGCGACTCGCTACTGATTGGGTTTCCTGTTGAATGCGAACCAGATTTTTCTTAGTATCGTCTACGACTACGATATCTCTTGGCAAAGAAGCACGTTTTAAATATTCTCTCAAAACAATTCCTTTATTCATACCATCACAATAAATGATACCATTCTGATACATTGCAACCTGATGTTCTGATGCGAATAAAGTGTAAGATTTCTCTGATTCGCCATGTTTTGAAAAGTTAATTTTTATTTCGCGCATTTGTTTTTCTGTTGTATCAATAATGCTAGGACCTCGTGAGGTTAACGCTATGACTGGGATGTGAAATTTTTGCAGTAAGTGAATAATTGCAATTGTATCCGATTCAACAGCCCCAACTTTAATATTTTTATGGATGGCGTTACGTAGCGTCAATGCCAGTTCAAATGCTTCATGGTCATTTGGAAATACTTTTTGTATATGTTCTATTAATTTTTCGAACCATTGGTCGCTGCCTAAATCTTTCGAGCGTATTGGTCTTATGATCGTATTATCAAGATCAAAAACAAATAAAATCTTTTCTCTAAAGCAATATTTTAGAACATCTTGAATGTTAGGACATTCATAGATGTCTTTATTGAAACTCCAGTTTAGGCGGCTTAATTTTGTAGTATCTTGAGATAGAACTTCTTGATTGCAATTTCTTTTTAAATGCACCTGATAAGCATATTCCGCTGCTTTTTTATAAGTAGATGATAAAATCGATGCATCGAGTGGCAAATTTATATCAATGCCCTGTGCAGCAATAATATTTTGAATGCTCGGATCATGTAAAATCTCTACCATTTCCGCAAAACTATGAAATCCTCTTTTCCAGGTGAATGCAATAAATGCTTTGATGAGATTATCGACATCGGATTGAAGTAGCGTTTTGGGGTCTGATTGATGCTTAATTAAATACCGTTCTAATACAATAATAAAAATAATAGTATGACCTGACAAGGAATTGACAAAAGGAACATGAGGATGCGATTTTGAATAACCATGTTCCACATTTTCATTAATAAGCGCTAAATCCGCAAGTCGATTCGCTGTGGCAGGAATCACTTCATCGAGAGGATTATACGCTAAGGACTTCATAATTCCCGGATTACTACTATATACTTTTTCTGCTTTGGTATCGAATCGGTTTTTTCCTCGATCTTTAACTTTATATAACGTAGAATGGTTCTTAATTGATTTATCTTTTTCAGCTATTTCTGCCACATGTTCGCATTTTTCCATACGATCAACGACGAGTTCAGCGTCATCAAGTGATTGTACCATTTTAGGTATATCAATTGTTGGATCAATCTCATTAATTAGTGCAGAGAGTTTTGTTATGGTTTCAAATTCCACTTCATTAAGGCTGTTCCATAACTCTAAAGCGAATCTGGTTTCGAAATAGCGTCTACTATCAAGAGCAAGTGGATTATCGGTCAATGTTGAAACTTGGGATTGGATCAAAGAGCGTTCATCATCAGATATTTCTTTGTGATCTCGGCAAATTTGTAATATCAATTGTATTGCGTCGGTCTTTTGATTTTTTAAGTACATCACTTGAATAGCATGCAATTCATTTTTTATTATATCGCCGATCTTTTCCTCTAAGAACATCGTGCTCAATAGGATAAAATCAGACCAATCCAATTTTGACGACAGCATGGAATGTAGTGCTTTTAATTTTTTAGATTGGACAGATGAGATATGGATATTTTTGTCATGACGATTAAAAAACATGGTAAAGGGCTCCTCAAAACATAAGAATACTTATGAAGTAGTTTTATAAAAAAAATATTGAGGAGCCTTCAGCAAAATCTTTCGAAAACGATGTAACTCAGGAAGACTCAGAGATTAGCTACATCAGCCGATTTCTTGCGCCAAATTTTATCAATAGCCCTTAAATTAGTCAAGTGTTATTTAATTTGCGCAGAACGAAAAATGCTTTGGAGGTAAATGAGTACCATTTTTATAAGTGGAATGGATTTATTTGTGCTAGCCTTTATAGTAATCACTAAAAAATGAAGCGGAATTACTTAATAATAGTTTTTTTTCTTCCTATTGGTTTGGAGGCAGGGATTATGGAGTATAAAAGACCAATTCTAGATGATTTCGAACAGATTGTGACGCTACAAAATAAAAATCTGGTTGATGCTTTAACCCCATCAGAAAAAAGCGATGGTTATCTTTCCGGTAGTTTTTCCATTGAACAATTAAAATCCATGGATGATGATATTTGTGTCTTTATTTGCAAAGATAAAAATAGGGTTTGTGCTTATATTTGTGTCAGCTCGGTTGAATACAATAAACATATACCCTTAGTCGCTTCAATGCTGGATTGTTTCCCTGATATTTCTTATCGAGGAAAGCCTTTATCCACTTATGATATTGCAATTTCTGGCCCAGTTTGCATTGATAAGGACTATAGAGGGCAAGGTGTTTTTTTTAAGCTTTATGAAAAGCTTTCTGAATTTTTAATGAAGGAACGTCCAGAGTTAGATTTATATGCCGTGTTGATCTCTACCCAGAATTTACGCTCTATAAATGCTCATAAAAAAGTGGGGATGGAACAAGTTGGAACGTTTTCTTTTGATAATAATGAGTTCTTAATCTTGGTAGCCCCTATCAAATAAAATTGTGTGAACAGGTTTAATCGTTTTTTGAAGAACAAGTTGATGCCAAAAGCTCGTTCATTGGTTAGAGCCCCATAAATAGCTTGATTGTAAATCGTATCTTTATGCGGTAAATCTTTTCTTTTTGTGGGAATGTATTTACGTAAAAAAATCGTAAAACCCTGTAGCTAATACACAGATAAATTAAATTTTTACATACAATTGTTCCATTATTGATAAATTTGAATTGGGTATTCCTCATGAAAAAAGACGAGCATCAGCACGCCTCTGGCCCAAAAGGCGAACCCCAAACCTCTTCCACAGGATTCGCTTTGCAACAATTAAATAAAGAAGCAGAAAAGAAAGAGGCTGCTGCTGAATCAGCAAAGATACGTTGTCGGATTTGTTTTAAAGAAACTGCTCCAACCCCTCGTTGTTTCGGACATGGCGGCGGTGGCGGTGGTGCCGGTGACGGAGGTGGTTCTGATAATACATCAGAAAAAAAAGCCGGCTATGGTGATGATAAATCTTTGATTAAGGCTGACTTAGTTGATAATACTGAAGAATTAATAGGTGAGTTCAGTTTCATGGAAGATAGTGAAGAGCTTGATCCAGAGTCCCACTCAGATGAAAAAAGTTTTGATCCGGGCGTCATTGCAGAGTTAGTTGCTAAAGGGTTATTGGTTATTGATAATGACCGAAAATCGATGACTCTGACCATTAATTTACAGTGTAATCCTAACTCATTATCTGAAGAACAAAGAGAAGAGTTAAAAAAATTCATGAAGGCTATTCTAAAAGAATTCAATGCATTTAAAGAAAAACATCATTTATCTGATGATTGCCTTAACATGACTCAAGATGAAGAAGGAAATATAGTTTCACTTTGCATGAATTTGCCTACATTAAAGTTATATGATGAATTTATCCAGCAGTTGGCTAATAATTTACTGCCCACACCAAGCCCGAAATTCCAAACGAAGGGTGTGCACAAGGAAACTAAAAATTTTGCTCCAACCCCTTTGTCGATGGAGCCAAAACCAACTGATAAAAATAAGCATCTTATGCACGATGTAGCCAATCAAGACAAAGATATTTCTGATACGGACGTTGAACCTGAAGAGAAGCAAGGAATCTTTGAGTTATCTCCTTTGCTAATGAAGATGAAACCATGGTAAAAATGAATGTCAGTAAACAATGTAACTTTTTTATTTGTATTCATTAAAAACACTTGTTTAGAAAATGTAAATTACTATGAGCCTCAGGCACCGATGCATCGGTGCCTTGCTAAAACACCATACTCCTTCTCATTTTCGGGGGCTAATCAAGATTGCACAACCTAATTCTTAAAAAAATTATGGGGTATAAACACCATTACTTGTTTGAGCATGCTGAAAGCTAGAAGGGGCTGTTTCTTCAATTTGTTGCTCAAAAAAACCACTTTGTCTGCGTTGTTTTATTGAGGTTAAAGTGAAGGTTTCTAGCTTTTTTTGTTCCAGCAAAAGATGAACAACCTGTTCGAGGCGCGAAACCATTTTATGAATATCAGTAAACTGGGTATATCCATAATGTGCTGTAACGCGAATATTGTTCGGAGGGCGGACGTCGATTTCGAACGTTCCCAAGTCACTTGCCTTTTTTAATAAAGCTTCTATTTGTTTAACATCACTAATTTCCTTAACACGAAAAACCAGCATGGCCCCTCGTTTTTTAGGATCGTCAGGGGTAATCCACTCAATTTTATCGCCTAAATGTTGTTGTATTAGAGCTTGCATATAACGAGTAAGACATTCAGATTTGGCATTTAATTTATGCCAACCTACCTGACTCATTGTTTTGATATAGGTTTTTACTGGTGCAAGGGCAACAGGGGAGGGATTGCTGCATCTGAAAGCCCATGCTCCTTTTTGCATCATGATCCTAGAGTCGTAACCATCAATTAAGTCAAAAACTTTCTCGGAAGCTGCTGCTTTCCATCCTTGAATGGGTGGATATTTTTCCAAGTCTGTATTCTTGTTAACATAAATGCCAAAGCCACTGCCTGCTGAACCACAAATATGCTTATAACCACAACCCACCGCGTAAGTGACGGGTAATTCGCGTAGATTTAAAGTTCTATTTCCTATTGTATGAGCTAAATCCAAGCCAACAATAATAGGGTATTGCTCTATCGTATCCTTTAGTTCGGTTAAAATATGTGTGATATCAAGACGTTGTCCCGTACTAAATACTATGTCCGATAAGTGTAGGATTTGGATTTGCGCGGCATGGTTTTTGACAAAATGAATAACGGCCTCTTCACTATAGAGTCCTTGTTCATCAGGAAGGATTTTTAGGGTAAGGGATGTGGGACTGGGAACCTGTTTCGGATCACGAAACACACCAAAATTCTTAGCCGTTTGTATCCCTCTTTTTAAGACCGATTCAATGACTGCTTGATCGGAAAAAAATTCTTTTCCCAAATGACAGATCCCGGTTTTTCCTGATTGCCAATCAAACAATGTGGGTCGGTAAAATGTATCCACCAATCGTCCTAGATTAGAAGATAAGCCTTCCTGAGTATAGAGAAATTCGCAAGGCTCAGAAAAGCCTAAAATTTCCTGCATTGCATTGATTGCTTCCTCATCAATATCACAATCAAACCAATTACCGCCATGTTTGTGAGTTTCGGGAAAGTGTCCTTCATGTAACTGAGTTGCTTGCAACTTATTAATGCGCTCTATTTCTTTCACAGCCGGTTTGAATACAGGTCCTAAAGAATGGCCCGCAAAAGGTCTCAAACCCTCAAACTCAAATAATTCATGTACACTGTTTAAAGGGTCAATAGAATCTAAATAAGTAGCATACTCTAGGGAAAAGCCACCCGGTTTTTCTGAAATTAAGCGGATAAATTCATCCGGGTTAGATACCATAGCCTCAATTAGTTCTTTCATCATTCCCTCGAAAATCAATGTATAAATTTCTATATTAAGCTTTTCCTTGATGTGATTCTATGATTCGTGTAAAAGACTTTTTCAAGAAAAAATAAAGGTAAACTTGGTTGCTTAAGGACGTTCATAACATTCTTTTATTAAACCAGGAAGATCATAAAATTCGGCTCACAAATACAATAAATAGTACCGAATAATCAAATGGTTAATTAATAAAATGGACTAAAAAAGGCCATTATGTTACAATGTAACACATTGTTTGTTTTTGTATACAGTATTGAGTGAAATAAACCATGGCTAATCCTATTCATTACCTTAATCCCACTTTACCTGAAAATATTCCTGTTGTTCTGGCACTTATGAATTCAGTACATGGAGCCAATCCAGGCTTATTAGAAGCTTATAATGTCTATTCTTTACCTACATCAGCTGGAGAAGAATCACGTTATGTGCTCACGCTACCTGTTCTTCAATTTATTGCCGATCCATTAGTGCGCTCTGATGCACCACCAAGACGTTTAGATGTTTTTGAACCGAGTTCTGACGATAAGGGATGTTTCGGCAATGTTTTCCCGGTGATCAAGTCCATCATTCCCCAAGGAGATGGCGGTGTTTTTGATGAGTCAGGCTCTTATGTAATAAAACAGATGCGTGCTCATCAAAATGGATTGAGTGATAAACCCAACAAACCTAATATGTATGTTCGCGTAGCAAATAGAGAACAATATTTAGGAAGCCAGCATCCAACTTTAGGAATACACTATAGCTTATTCAAAACGGAACAATTTTCTTATTTGCATATGAATCGAGCTCCTGGACGCACTCTTGATTTTTATATCGATCAACTTTCTGGTGAGGAGTTTCTAAGTCTTGCTTGTACTTTAATCCAAGAAGTTCCGAAACAAATTCATCGAATAGTTTCTTCGGGCAAACACGAAGGCCGAACGATGATTCATTGTGATCTAAAACCAGACAACATTATGGCTCAACTCAAGAAAAATGAAGAGAATGGGCATAGTGAATGGACAATTACGGTAATTGACCTGGGTTTAGCCAAAACAATAAAAAACGATGAGCCATACTCTACCTTACGGAACCATGGTAATCGAATGGCATGGGATACAGACATGTTTCTTGCGAGTTTGCATGGAACGCTTAAGAGCTATGATATTCAAAGTGATTTATATGCACTATTTGTTTGCATCAGTGAGCTAGCAGGCGCGCTAAGTCGAGATGGAACTGAAATAACTGAGGAATCAACTGAAGAATCGATTGAAAAGTTGACTGCAGAGGAGCATAAAAAGAGGGCGCTGGAAAGAGGTCTTGAAATGACTCAAGACCCTGATTTTATAGGCATCTTTGGTAATATGGGCTTTGATCCCAAAATTGCTGCGAAATTAACAGATACACTCAGAAGCACGCTCCATCCTGATAAAAAGCAAAGAATGAAACCGGAACAAGCCTTAGCCGTTTTTCAAGAGGCTTTAAACACTGTTCGAGAAAATGCAGAAGAAACTCTCTTTGTTACACCAGCCAAAAAGAGAAAAACGGACCAAGTAACTGCTGAAGACTTAAAACAATGTATAGAGCTACCACTTGAAGAGATAGCTAAGGAAAAGGAACTAGCAGTAGAGGAATATAATAGACAGCCAAGAAAAATAACTCTAAAAAAATGGCTGAATCAGTTTAATGAATTACGTTCTGCCGCAAGCCCCGAAGAATTCGAACGATTCAAAACGATGCTGCCTATGGTTAGAAAAGATATTAAAAGTTCATTTATTGTCAATCTGTTGCGTTTTAATTTGTTTGAAGAGTACGATGTTGATGCCTGTATTCGTCTCATCTTACGTCATGAAGAGCTCACTGCTCCTTTAAATAAGGATTACCCAACCTTACCTGTCCTTTGGCAAAACCGCTTCCAAATGCTGGCTCGAGTAATTCCACTACAATTGACGCAGAGACAGGCTTTTGCATGTATACAAACAGGACTTTTCAAACAAAATATTACTGCGTTACTCGCATTGGAAAGCAAGGAGTCTGATCCTGAAATAATCAAAGTAATGCGTCAGGAATTAGAAAAGCAATTGCGGTTGGAGCCTAAAGTTTGGTGCCTACAATTACCCCAATTTGTGGAACTTTTTAATCATCAATATGAATGTGTCACTCAGTTAAATGAATTGGCGAATCAATTGATTCCACATTGCGCTTGGAAAAAGGATTTTCAACAGCAGTTTATCAATTGGGCTAATGATATCTTTAATAACGCCATACATGGAAAATTTCCTGAAATTCAGGGGTATTTTTCCCATTACCACTCCATGATTGCGCTACTCAATCGGTGTGCGCAGGAAGGGGAAACTTTAACTGGTCTATTTAATGCGCTTCCTGAGTTATCACAGTCAATTTTAGGTGTGGAGGCAATTGATATGGCAATTCGACAACTTAAATTGAGTGATACCCAAACTGTTATTAATCTGACTCAAAAATTAGTATTACTTTTTTTAATACATGATGTGTTTTATCAATTAATAGATCAGGATAAAAAAGAATACGATTCGATTATGCAGACGAATAGTGCCCAATTTATCGCAATTATCTTCCAACTTAATCAACAAGATCCGCCAAAAGGGGAGTTGGTAATACAATTAGGAAATATTTCCAATTCTTTAAAGGCGCTTAATCAATTGCGACTTTTCATGGATAAGTGTTCTCCATACCCGAACATTCAGAAAGCCATCGAAATTTTATTAAAACATAATTTTAAAATCGAAGCACTGGCCAACATTGTGAACGATAATTATATGAAAGTCAGTGACGCGAAACGACTTGATAGAGGTTTAGATATCATTCTGTCAGAAGAAGCAAATCAATCATTGCAAGAATCCTCAGCACAAAATGAGAAGCTTTTTGTCGAAATCACTAGGTATTTTGCTATGCCTGGGAGATACTTTCCACCTGAGCCCAAAATTCATACTCAACAGAATTTTACTCAAATGTTATTCCAGCCAAGGCCTCAAGAGGCAAAGAACTCCGATGAAATTAGTGCTCTTGAAATAACTCCTCCACAATTATCTCATTAGTCAATGTTGGGTCAGATAAGGGGTAAATTTCCCTCGACCCCCTCTCTCAAGGGAGCTGTTGAAAAATTTTATGTCATTCCTGCGCAGGAATGACATACATATAGTTTGGCAATGATCTTCTTCCTCTTCTTCTTCGCTCTTTATTCAACAGAGTCCCCAATTCTAAGGGATCAACGTCAATAATAGTGGGCAATAATCAAATGGTTAGTCAATAAAATGGACTAAAAGAGACCATTATGTTATAATATAACACATTGTTTGTTTTTATATACAGTATTGAGTGAAATAAACCATGGCTAATCCTATTCATTACCTTAATCCCACTTTACCTGAAAATATTCCTGTTGTTGTAGCACTTATGAATTCAGTACATGGAGCCAATCCAGGGTTATTAGAAGCTTATAACGTCTATTCTTTACCCACATCAGCTGGAGAAAAATCACGCTTTGTGCTCACGCTACCTGTTCTTCAATTCGTTGCCGACCCATTAGTCTCTAATGCACCATCAAGACGTTTAGATGTTTTTGAACCGAGTTCTGAAGATCAAGGCAGTTTTGGCAATGTTTTCCCGGTGATCAAGTCCATCATTCCTCAAGGAGACGGAGGTGTTTTTGATGAATCAGGCTCTTATGTAATAAAACAGATGCATGCGGATCAAAACGAGTTGAGTGATAAACCCAATAAACCGAACTGGTATGTTCGTGTAGCGAATAGAGAACAATATCTAGGAAGTCAGCATCCAACTTTAGGAATACACTATAGCTTAGTCAAAACGGAACAATATTCTTACCTGCATATGAATCGTGCTCCTGGACGTACTCTTGATTTTTATATGGATCAACTCTCTGGCGAGGAGTTTTTAAGTCTTGCTTGTACTTTAATCGAAGAGGTTCCAAAACAAATTCATCGAACAGTGACTGCCGGAAAACACAAGGGTCGAACGATAATTCATTGTGATCTAAAAACAGAAAACATTATGGCTCAACTCAATAAAGATGAAGAGAATGGGCATAGTGAATGGACAATCACGGTCATTGACATGGGCTTAGCCAAAACAATAAAAAACGATGAGCCATACTCTACCTTACAAAGTTATGGCAATCGAATGGCATGGGATACTGATATGTGGCTTGCTAATCGAGATGGAAAGCCTATGAACTATGACATTCAAAGTGACTTATATGCATTATTTGTCTGTATCACCGAGTTAGCAGGTGCCCCCAAGCGAGATAGTATCAATGCACTTGAAGAAACAAAAAATCCTGATTTTTCAGGTATCTTCAGCGAGATGGATTTTGATCCAAGGCTAGAGGAACAATTAACGGAGGCACTTAGAAGTGCACTTCATCCTAATAAAACACAAAGAATGAGGCCGGAACAAGTCTTAACGGTTTTTCAAGAGGCTTTAAGCGCAGTTCGAGAAGATACAGATGAAACGGTTCTTGCAACCCCAGCTAAAAAGAAAAAGACGGAACAGATAACTGCGGAAGACCTAAAAGAATGGATAGAGCAACCGCTTGATGATCTCGTTAAGCAAAAGGAACAAGCAACAGAAGTAGAAAATAGACAATCAAGAAAAGCAACGTTGAAGATATGGCTGAATCAGTTTAATGAATTACGTTCTGCCGCAAGCGCCGAAGAATATGAACGATTCAAAACAATGCTTCCTACACTTGTAAAAAATATTAAAAGTTCATTTATTTTCGATTTGTTACGTTTTAATTTATATGAAGAATACGATGCTGATGCCTGCATTCGTCTGATCTTACGTCATGAACAGCTCACTGCTCCTTTTAGAAAGCATTATCCTTCCTTGCCTGCTCTTTGGCAAAGACGCTTTCAAATGCTGGCTCAGGTAACTCCGCTACAATTGACGCAGAGTCAGGCTTTAGCATGTACACAAATAGGACTTTTCAAACAAAATATTACTGCATTACTGGCATTGGAAAGCAAAGAATCTGATCCTGCTCTCCTTAAGGTAATGCGTCAGGAATTAGACAAACAATTGAAGTTGGATCCTAAAGCATGGTGCTCTCAATTGTCTCAATTTGTGCAATTGTTTAATGGTCAATATTTCTGTATTACTCAGTTCAATGCGTTGGCTAAACAATTGGCTCCCCATTACTCTTGGCACAATGCGCTTCAACAGCAGTTTATCAATTGGACTGATGAGATCTTAAGTCATGCCATAGAAGGGAAATTCCCTGAAAATCAGCAGGAGTATTTTGCTCATTATTGTACGATGATTGAATTACTCAATCGATACGTGAAGGATATGAAGACTTTAGCTGTTCTATTTAACGCGCTTCCTGCATTATCACAGTCCCGTTTAGGTAAAGAGGCAATTGATACCACAATTCGACAACTGCAGTTGAGTGATCCTCAAACAGTTAGTAATTTGACTCAAAAATTAGCATTACTTTTTTTAATACATGACGTACTTTGTCAATTAATGGATCCAGATAAAAAGCAATATCCTGCGATTCTTCAGGCAAATAAAAATAATTTTAATACACTGATTTTGCACCTTGCAAATCAACAGGATTTGCAACTAGAGGAGTTGAAAAGACAATTAGGTAATGTATCAGATTCTTTGAAAGCGCTTAATCAATTGCGTCTTTTTATGGATAAATGTTCTGCACATCCGAATATTCAAAAAGCCATCGAAATTTTATTGAAAAATAATTTCAAAATTGAGGCGCTTGCCAACATGGTGAACGATAATTATATCGATATTATTCCCGCGAAACGGCTCGATAGAGGTTTAAATATCGTTTTATCTGAAGAGGAAAATCAATCATTAAATGAGAAGATTTTTACGGAAATAACTCGGTATTTTGCTAATCCTGGGAATTATTTACCTCCTGATCCTAAAATGTATACTCAGGCAAACTCAAGTCAATTGTTATTCCAGCCTATTCCAGCAGAGAGAGAGGATGCAGATAAAATCACGGTCCCTGAAATCACTCTTTAATCTAATCCATCATTTTAGGTGGCGTAATAAGATTGGTCCAAGACTTAGAGCTGTAGAGCAAACGTGGTTATTCCTGCGTAAGCAGGAATCCATCGATTTCTTTGAATCATTTTAATGAATTAAAACCGATAGGGTTGGAATACAAGGTTAATAGTTTGCAGGTAATTAAATTGTCAGTAAAGTCAAACTATTTACAAGAATGGAGAATAATTGTATTTTCCGTTGGATTCTTTCGATACTCGAATTGAATTGTCTTATACGTTTATGGAAAAGTTGACCACAAAGCGTATCCCTTTATTTATATTCAAGAGGTTTTAATATGAAATTGTTTCGAATGATGTTACTGGGCTTTTTATTTTCCGCCTCCTTAATCACTCAAGTTTCTGCTGCTCCAGTAGATGATCCTGCTTTGGCTGCTCCGGTTGAAGATTATGATTTTCAGCAAGAGCGAATGAAACTGACTCCTGATTCTGTGATAGTTATTTCAACATTTGATAGCGAAGATCATGTTACTGCCTATACCTATGCTGGAGTACGTTTATGGAATGCTCCATTTCATGCAAAGATATTATCATGGCAAATTGCAGGTGATTACGTTTTTATTTTTTCTAAAGATCGTAAAGGAACTAAAACTTATATTACTTGTCTGAACAGACATACTGGCGCTCTTATTTGGCAAAAACCTTAAGTTTGTCGAGGTCTTTTGCGGTCAATGGCTGTTGATCACCCCTCTATGTCCCAAGAGATCTCGGAGTGCTGTAAATAGCCACTGTCTTGAACGCTTAGTTCAAGAAAGTGGCTATGTCATTTCTGCTGAACTGATTTGACTCCAAAAATGTAAAAATAATATACAATTAAGGGAGGGCACACAGGAAAGGATACGCTTATGATTGGTTTAGGAGGTAGTTTTAGACTTTTAGGTAGAGTGTTCCGAGTATTTTATCAAAATATTAAGGCTTCCTATCAAATTACCAAAATGCCAACCCCCATAGTTGCAATATTGGGTTCATCTAAAGCAAAACAAGAAGGCAGTTATGCGCAGAATGCACGATTACTCTCGAGAAAATTGGTTGAACAAAAGATATCAATCCTAACTGGAGCTGGAACTGGAATTATGGAAGCTGCCAATCGAGGTGCATCTGAAGCGAACAGTTTGGAGAAGCGATCTTTTGGTATTGCTGTAGGAGCATTCAAAGTACAAAATAACCCGTTTTTAGCCGGCACTATCAATGTGGATTATTATTTAATTCGCAAAATTCTTTTACTCAATTATGCTTCCGGATTTATTTTTTTTCCAGGAAGTTTCGGTACCCTCGATGAACTTTTTGAAATCATCACCATGCTAAGACACAAGCAAGTGGAGTTATACAGGATAAACAAAAACAAATTACCGAAAACAGTACCCATTATTTTGCTAGGAAAAGAATTTTGGCAGCCATTGTTGGATTGGGTCATTAATTTTCCCTTAAAAAATAATTTACTTTATCATGATGATATGAAAATGATTCATATTACGGATGATCTCGAGGAAGTAGTACAAATCATTAAAGAATGTTGTTGTAGCGTGGAAATGAAACACCAAAAAATTCACACTGTTATTCATTAAGCTACGAATTCTGATTGGCCTCTCAGGTTACATCCCTAACTGCTATGGTTTCCCATCCCAAGAGTATTTTTTTAAATCAACCTTACCATTGGTAATGACAATTTCTTCTTGTTCTAACAGTTCTTGCTGCTGAAAATAGAGGGGATTATTAGCAGGAAATGAAAGGCTTCCTCCAGATTTCAGCACGCGTTGCCAGGGAAGGCTATGACTTTTAGTACAGGAATGAAGAAGCCATCCAACACCACGTGCTCCTTGTGGGTGACCTGCTAGTCTAGCAATATCTCCATAGGTCACAACCTTACCTCGCGGTATTGACTTAATTAACTTAAGCACTTCCTTAGAAAACTCCGTTTGTGTGTTCATTCTGTAAAAAGTAAGTTTGGCTGTTTTTCTATTATAGGACTTTTACTTAATGTCTCAATTTTCTTAAAATAACTAATAGGATTAATTAGTAGTGAAACGATGCAGAACTCTCAAACCTTTATCTTAATTCACGGTGCCTGGCATGCTTCTTGGTGCTGGAAACGTATTGCAGAAGAGCTTTCCCTGAAAGGGCATAAAGTGTTTACACCTGATTTGCCTGGGCATGGCAGTTTAAAAAATCAAATAAGCAGTTCAATAGGCCTCGCTGATTATGTGAATCGTGTTGTTCAATTAATTCAACATCAACAAGAGCAGGTTATACTTGTTGGCCATAGTATGGCGGGTTTAGTTATTTCAGAGGTTGCCGAAGTTATTCCAAATGCTATTCGCGAACTCATTTTTGTCGCAGGTTATGTCCCACAAAACCAGAAATCGCTGTTTTCACTAGCGCAAGAATCCGAATCAAATAACCTTACCCCTTTTTTAATTATTGATGAAACATTACAAGAAATTCGCCTGCAGTTTTCACCCGCTTTAATCAATGTTCTTTTTAACTGTTGTAGTGAAGAGGACACGCAAAAAGCATTATCCAAATTACAGGCACAACCTTTACGACCATTTACTGAACCAGTTCATATCGGCGAACAGTTTACTCGTATTTCTAAGCGCTCTTTGGTTTGCCGTTATGATCACGCGCTACTCTTAAGTGATCAATTACGCATGAGTAGAGAAGTTACCGATAATATTGTATATTTAGACGCCGATCATGCTGCCTATTATTCAGGCATGAAGCAGATTATAGATGAATTATTAAAATAAGAGAGTTGCTTTTATGCATGAAAAAATTTTAAAAGACCATAATGTTGCTACCACCTCCTTGTTAGCGAATTATTGGAAGAATGAGGCTAAATCTAAAAAAAATTGGCCAACATTGACACAAAAGCAAGGCGCAAGAGAAGACGATTTATTTAAAGATCCTCTGATGCAGAATTTTGTTAATGAACAAGTTAAAGAGGAAGCAGAGCAAAGACTCGACAAAAGAATGTGGTTGCCATTGGCTACGAGAACACGTTTTTTTAGAAAAACCGTATCAGATGCTGTGAAAAACAAAGAAGTAAAGCAGGTTATTATTTTAGGTAGTGGCTTTGATACCTTACCTGTACGCAAACTGAAATATACGCAACAACTTGGTGTACGCTTTTTTGAAATTGATCAGCCACAAATTTTAAAATGTAAAGAACAGATATATGCTGAGCAATACGTTAACAAAAATGCTACTTATATTGGTCTGGATTATGTTAAAGGTGATTTAATTGCAGAGTTAGCAAAAAATGATGTCGATTTCACAAAGCCGACTTTAATTTTATGGGAAGGTAATACATTCTATCTCGAAAAAGAAGACGTAATCAGAATCTTACGTGATTTATCCAGTAAGTTTAGTCACTTAGTTATCACCTTTGACTATATGCATGCTTTGATGCAAACAGGAGCACAGCAATTAGACTCATCCGCCAAAGAAAAGTGTTTAGAAAAAACATTAGATGAGTTTGCCAGTAAAAAATCTCCTTTTAAAACTTTTTTTGAACCAAGTGAAATTGTTTCTCTATGCAGTGAGCTGGGAATACAATGTGTTGATCATAAAACGGCCGCAGAGTTAGCCAAAGAATATGAAGTGGACCAAGAGCCCTACTATACAGCTGAAACTTATTCTATGGTTACGTTTGAGCATAAGTAACCTGTTCAACAAAACCACATATTAGGGATGAGCATCATCCCTGATTTCTTTTAAAATTCTCATCTGATTGTTTCGTTGTAGGCTATGTTTATTCATTGCTTTTTTCCTTTACCTCAAAGACAATGCATTGCTAAATTTCAATATCAAACAGTGGAGGTGTGTTGTGAAAGAAGTAATTCTTAAACAGTTACAGGGAATTCAGGAATTAAAGAATAAAGTAGCTCAAAGAGTATGGTCCAAAGCTCTTCCTATCAGGGAAATTGATGAAGATAAATTTGATGGAAAAGGGGAGGCGCTTACACAGAGTGCCATTAAACAACGCACGAAACTCCTGGCAGAGCGAATGATTAAAGAATATCCTGATGCTGATCCGAGGTATTTTACTATGTGGATTTCAATACCAAAACCTTCAATTGGCATACGCTTAATAAGCACTACTTCTCAGTAACTCAAATCCCCCCATAAATAACAAAAGAATATCGGCATTTTTTTCATAAGTACCTTGTTTATCTTTATTTAAATCAAGGACCTTTATTATTTTTCATACTTTGTAATTCTTCTTTTAGGCTCGTTTGTTGCTCAAATCGTCGAAGTTCTTTCAGCTCATTATCATTATACATACGAAATCCAATAAAGGGGGCGCGGAGCAGTCGTAGTATCACATGCAGGATATGCTGAGGAGGATTTACTTTTAATACATTTTTATTCACTTTTTCCACAAAATAACCGACTGCTTGCTGATATGCGTCAAGCAGGGCGTTTTTCTTTTCTATTTCAGAAACCTGGCTTAGATGCTCGGGAATGTCTTTCGCTTTTTCTAATTGAACTATTAAATTTTGTACCGCCAAACATGCCTTTTGTAGTTTTGGGGGAAGTTTGGCAAGAGGTGGGCGTTTTTTAAGATATTTCTCAATGTGTTGCATTAATTCGCTTAAGCCAGTTTTCGCCATTTGACAAAAATTTTCAATGTTCAGTAGGACATCGTTTAAAGTGAGCATTGTTTCAGGTTCTGCCTGCTCACCACGTAACTTCCTTTTGAGCGCAAGGGTGAGCGCACGCAATTCCTTAATGCCCTCTTCGCCTTGGGCTGCACTCGTGCCAATCGTGTCGTTTGTAATTCCATAAAAAAGCTTAAATCTTTGAATTTCTCCATCGGATACCCTCCATGGCAAGTTTTTATCCAGTTGCGTTAAGGCAATCACGATGGGGGCTTTCGTATCTACTTTGCGGATCTCTCGAGCATAGTACCAAGCCTCTTTAAATGAATCCCTCTCGGAGGGATCTATGCAGATGATGTTAATGTCTGAATTCTTTACGGTATTAGGTATTAACCCTTGTATAAATCCACTAAATTTATACCTCAGAGCTCCAGGAAGCGTGCAAACCTCATAATCAAATATACTATTAAATCTTGAAAACTCCATTCCCATCGAAGGGAAAAAATCGGGATGATATTCTTTACCTTCTAAGGCAATACGGAGTTGTGTTTTACCAGAACCTGAGCTTCCCATAAGGGAAATTTTAATCGGTCGATTATTATTTTTCTCAATATTAAGTCTGGTCATAGCAAGTAAATTGGTCATTTATGATTTAATCAACCATAATAATTTGATTAAAAAAAATTCACAATGATTTTTATGTATCAATCCAACCTGAATTGATTTTGCAAATCATCGAAGGAGATAAATGAATCAACAACATTCAATCATGAGATTATGAAGGGGGCCTAGGATCCTTTATATGTTCAAGTGATAAACCGAGAAGCAGTGGCTGAAATTACAATGGCATTTACCTATAAAGTACTCTGCCTCGACTGGCTCTGAATTGGATATTTTATACAATTCATTATCGATTGATAAGTTATCTTTTATCTTATCTTATGGTACGATTACCAATTTTTTACAGCCTGAGAAAAATAATGCCATCGAGCCAATTGTCTTCATTATGTGAACTGATTGAAAATCAAAAGACTGATAATTTCGCTAAATTTTACATGTATGTCAGTTTACTGAATACTGTGACAGTAAAAAATAAAACTTTTGTTGGCAGTTTACCACAATATAGTCGATTTTTTGGTGGCACCACTGATTTGGATATTGGAGGGCCCTTACCCATCCAATTTACCAAACAGCTGACCTTGTATGCCCGAGAGTTTAATAATACCCAACCGCATTGGTCGAAAACACTTCAAAATGTGGTAATGACCTATATTCGCAAAGGGAAGATTTCCGATCTAGCCCATATTATTGATATGATGTTATACCATCTTGCTGCGATACAAGGAAGACAAAGTCGTAATCACGGTATTTACAGCGATATTTACTTTGCTGACAAGAAGGAAGGTTTAACTCAATTTATTGAAAAGATTTCGGCACTTAATCATCAATTATTATCTACCGCTGATAGTTGTTTTAATTCGGCATTGTCTGCATTCGCTGTGGTCACAGGATTCGTATTGGTTTTAGCTTCTATTGGGTCTGTTGTCCCATTGATTATTGGGTTACCACTCTTATTGGGTGGCGCATATGCTACGTATCATTATGCAACTAAAGCGAAGGACCAGGCAGACCAACTGGTAAAACAAATACAGCAGACACAAGACACGGTGCAAGGGCTAAATAATTCGCTTTTTAAAGGTAGTGATAATAACCAAATGGTCTTTTTGGCGACAGCGGTCAAACCTTTACCTTATGCACTAGTAACCGCGGTTGAGCAAATAGTGATTGATGAGTCTCAACAGAAACAAGTAAGCAAGTATCGTGAGGAGTTGGATTCATCTTTTAGTCTACTTCCCATTTAACGCTTCTTCATTGTAGTTCATGACTTTTTGGGGCACGCAGTTTGCTTATAATTAGTTTTGTGTGCTCAAATAACCTCAGCTAAAAGCAATAAAATTAGCTTCTTCAGGTATTTGAGCTCCTTGAGTACTTCTATATTGTCCTGCTTGCCTATATTTTGTTGTATGAATTAGGTATGATTACCTTGCCAATAAAAAATAAATACATGGGGCAATGATGAAAAAATTAGTTCTTATTATGGCATTATTTTCATTCAACGCGTTTGCTGCAGATGAAGTAAATCCAAACTCTTATGCAAACAATAATTGTGAGCGCATAAAAGATCCAGCAGAGAGAAAGGATTGTTTTAATATCGAAAAGAAAAATGAAGCGGAACAAAACTTTAGAAATTTCGAAGAAAACAGCCCTGCGGCTTATGAGCAAACTTTCTAAATAGAATGAGGCAGTAGCCGAAATCGATAAGTTAATTTGCTAGGCAGTATCACTAAAGTGTTCATTGTAAAAACTCTCATAGATATTGCCTATTTTTTATAGATGCATCCTGATTACCGTATACATGCTAAGAATTCAAATCCCTAATTTTCCTCAAACAAACCAACAGAAATATTTCTGAAAATCCCTAACAAACACCCTGTTTATCAACTATATATACTTATAATGATCAATATGTGTATTGCGTGGTCATTATGTGTCAGAGTCAAGGAGTGAACTATGAAACGAATAATAATCTCATCAACTATGCTCATGTCTTTAAGCTTGGTTGGTTGTAATACAATGAATAATGTAAGCCAATACAGCAATTCAACCGTAGGAGCCGGTGTAGGTTACACCGCGCACGTTGTAGGTACTGGGGTAGGTTATGTCGCTGATACAGGTGCATTTATAGGTAACGGGGTTGGAAGGGTAGTTGATACAGGGGTTGGCGTTGTAACCGGCCATCCAGCGAGTTACCATAATAAGCACGTTGTTTATCATAATGGCCATCACTATGTACTGGAAAACGGTCGCTATGTTCTTGTTCGTTAATCCAAAATGGCTCTTCTTTAATTCATTTAAGAAGAGCCATTATCAATATGACAATCCATTTGAGGATGAAAAAGTAATCTAATTTCAGTTTAGATTATAAAAATAGTACCATCTCTTAGGGGGAGCTTTTTTCTTTAAGAGGGAAAGCAGAAACCCCTCCCTGGTAAAGATTGGAAGAAAAATATGCCAGAATTGAATCAGCTTTCAGTTAAGACATTAGCAAAATTAATTCGCCGTCGTGAATTGACGGTTTCGGAGCTACTTGAGTCTTTTGTTCGGGAAATAGAAAGAGTAAATCCAATAATAAATGCTTTAGTACAAACTGATTTCTCTGTTGCCCGTCAAGCTGCTTTTGAGGCGGATCAAAAGCTCAAAGACACTCACTTTATACCCGATGAATTATTTGGTATCCCTTTTACAGCGAAAGATTTATATGCTGTTCCAAACCATATTGTTACGTTTGGCACACAAGGCTTAATGAATACTTTATGCCATCAGGAAACCACAGTTATTTCTCGTTTAATGCGAAAGGGAAGTATTTTTTTAGGTTTGACCAATACGCCAGAATTAGGCCTCTCATTAGAAATCGATAATTTAGTTTATGGACGTACGAATTATCCGCTGAAACCTGATTACTCAAGTGGAGGGAGTAGTGGAGGGAGGCTGTGCTCATTGCAAGTCATGCTTCGCCGATGGGGATAGCAGGCGATCATGGAGGTGGGGCCAGATATCCGGCTCAATGGGAGAGGGATGAATTACCCTGATCCGCCTTATCGGAGCCCTTCTCTCCTCGAGGAGAAGGGCGTTTTGATTATAAATCAACTCATATAGTGTGTGAGCTGTCTGTTCCCGGCAGTTCCTCTAATTTTGTTCAGTCCTAATTTCTTCGGTTATGAACTTAATAAGACTGGCTTTATAGCTAATTTAGATGAAGGCTAAATCAATATTTATAAAGTATATGGGCAATCTCTGTGTTCAATTTCTTCTAATTTTTTACTTCTAATTTCAGCTACTATGTACTCAAGTAGTGATTCTTTGTGTCCTAAAGGAATGTCTTTATGAACTTTTAATACACGATGAGTCTCAGTTGTACGATAGTTCGCGTTAAGATTATATAACTCCTCAGAGTCGACCACGCTACTTGCATCATCGAGTGTAAGCAACCGTTCATCGCTCGTTATTAATCCGAGCTCTCGAGCTCTGAAATTCATTTTATCAAAATATTTCGCGCTAACTCCTTCCGAGAATACTACTTCAAGAGACCATACTCTTTTTTTGAACTCAGGATTCGTCCAGTCTTGGACATGTACAATTTCATCTGAAGACATAAATTTACTTAATAAACGACCTGGTCCTCTAACTTGAATTATTTTCGCTACATCTTCAGAAACTTTGAATGCCCAATTATCCTCTTTACGAGCACCAACGATCACTGTTATTTCATTATTATTCGCTGCTGTATCCTTAATGGGATGATATTTTTCGTCTTTTTCTAATTGTTGAATTTGTCTTCTTGAATAACTATCAAACATTTCTTCATTTAAGAACAAATGTTTTTGTGGGATTGTGTACACTTTGGGCAATCCCAATACCCATATATAACCTTTACACGGGATAATCGATATTCCTGCCGCATAAGGTCTTACCGTGTATTTACAGGGAGAGGTAGAAAAAAAGTATCTACTGTTATTGCTTACGAGGTAATCGACCAGATCGTGGCTTGGTGCTTTTTTTCTTTGTATGGAAGACATGCCCAGATAATCAGTAGTCATTGCCTCATGAACTTCTTGAGTTCCTTCGGTTCCTCTAAAAATAAAGTTCTTATCTGATGAAAGACTGTCATGCAATTGAGCAATACCTTCATTTATTTCAGTTGGCGATAATCTTGGATAAGTTGTATCCAACTTATTAGACAAAGGCGAAAATAGGGAACCCTGTGTTTTGTTCAGAGAGGACAATACACTTTTATTAAAAGTCGCTAGTGTTCTTAGTGCAGATTGTGCTAATCGTGATTGCATAGTAGAAATACCCAGATGTTATTTAAACAAGTTAAATAAAAGAAAGACCGATATATGATCTTGGTGTTTTAAAAAGGATCATACCAAATAAATTTTGTTTTGTTGAATGAAAAATGGATATTCTTTCGTTCATTTTGATGATTTTTGGGTTATGGTGTTTTTTAAAGATTCATTAAGTGTTTGGTTAGTGGTTGTTTTTTTGCAAAAAAAGTTTGGTCGTCCCTTTAATTAAAGAGCGGAGCAGATAATGAACTGCATCTTTGTCATTCCCTTGCATGCGGAAATCCATCTTTAGGCTCAATGAATAGATTCGCGCGTGCATGGAATAGCCTATGATTTGTTCTACCAAACCAATTAAAAAGGCGAATAGCTAGGGTGATGGAGTCTTAGAGGTTTCTTCCTGAGGTGTAGTTTTCTTATCTCTTGAGGCATAAAGACTATAGGTATTAAGCAACGCCTGCGCCACGCCCTTTAAACTTGATTTGTTTGCTAAATGTCCAAGCTCTAGACCATCTAAATGTTTTTTAAATATTTGGAAGTTTGCATCATGTTCTGTTCCGATTATGGGGAATACAATGTGTTGAAAATGTTCCGCTCGCTTTGTAATTTCTTCACGATATATCTGGGCAACAATTTCAGGATTATTTCTAAAACTTCCACATCCCCATGCGCCTAAGACTGCATTAGTTTTTCCTTTAAGTATCAAAGTATCCAGTTGAGCTCCTATTCGACGGCTTAAATCGTGTATATATTCCTTTAAAAATTCTTTATTATTAAAGTCGATTTTTTTACCTATGAGCTCAGGAGCAGCTGATCTGATTTCATAAAAAGGGAATATTTGTTCTTTTGGAAGGAATGTGTAGCTCAATTTAGTGTCAGTAGTTAATATTTTCTTTGATGTGAACTCTTCTTCGAGCACTATGGGAACTAAAATTTCTTTTCCTCGAAAACAAATCTGGGGTTGATCATCCATAAAGACTTTAAAGGCCTCAGGAGTTTTTACTCCACGTCTTATACTTAAAGATTCCAGTTCTTCAGGACTCATTTGTGCTTGTGCATTTAAAAGTTTTCTGGAGCTCTCATCATATAAAAAACATTTTTGTGCCTTATCATAATAAACTCCTTTGGCAAGTAATGAACGCGCACAAGTTGAACGATGCCACATATTTTCTTCTTGGGCACTTCCTCCTTCTAGAACAGCTCCACCAGGAAATAACGAATTGGCCATGTTGAGGACAGGATATATTTTTCCATGCTTTTTAGTTGCCTCTAGGGTTGCCTCCCCAAAATCCTGATGTACTACCTCAACTTTTTGCGGAGGATCTACTTTATCTTTTTCCCATAATTTTAAATTATTCGATGCATCAGATTGCAATTCTTCAAACTTCTTTTGATCTGTAATCTGGTCTAATGTTAAGCCCATACTGCGATGACGCCATCGGTCGCCAGAAAAAATACCGGCTATCAAACTCGGTTTATTGTCCAGATGTACTTCTTTTAATATAGAGTACTGGAGGGGGGAGTGGGGTTTACGTAACTCTCGTACTGCTCTCATGCATCGCTTCCTTAATTTTTGTCTCTTTCAGGTATTGGTGGACATGAAATCCTGTAAAATTTGATATAAATTCATCAATTTTGGCCTTTATTTTACATCATTGTTTTTTTTACGTCATTATTGTTATCTCATATGGTGATCTGTTGGGTAATAAAAAATTTTTTGTGACAAAAAAGAAGGTAAGAAACAGTACTGGAGGTACCACAAAATATTTTAGCTGGAGCAATCACATTACTGAATACTTATGAATTCAGTAATGTGATGATGTTTTTATTAAAACCTTTTATTTTTTAATATCTTACCATCTATGGTATCCATGATGATAGCCATGATGACGATAGCGGTGATGAGAACCATGATGATAACCATGGTGATGATACCTGACAGGATAATATCTATGATGATAACCATGGTAACCATGATGATATCTATGGTGATATCCGTGGTGATGCCATCCATTATAGGCCAATGCGATTGGACTTATACTCATGAATAATCCTATTAAGAGTACACTTAATATCTTAATCATAAAAAGCTCCTTTTAATTCTCCACGTGTTAAGTTTAGCCTGAATTGTTCAAAAAATACACTAAGTGGGTTTATATTATTTATTCTGCTTGGATAAACATTAACTACTTGGCGCTATCAATTTAAATTGGCCGCAGTTCAAGATGTTAATTGAAAAGTACTCTTCTAATTTGTTATCGCGACAGAGATTCATGCAAAAAGCTTTTATAAAATAAGACATTGACTCATATATAAGATAAGGATTATATGATACTTTGAATTAACTCTAAATTTTGTGCGTTATTGGAAAAATAGCTTGCCAGGCGCGTGAGATATACTAATTTTATAGATCATTCCCGCTTTCGCGGTAATAATAACCGATGATTGTTTTCAACAAAGCCAATTTTGTTACGATATGATGGTGAATACTCATTCATAAAGAAGTACTTATTTAAGGAAATATGATTTGAAAAAAATCCATAGGTGCCTTCAGCACGCTCTATTGTTGTTCCTAATTATTTTTTTTGAAAAAGGGTGGACTGAGCAAAGGTTGCCGCTTTTAAGCGATTTTATGCGAATTAAGACGGTTAACGAACCCGACTTATCGAAAGATGGAAAATGGGTTGTCTACACTTTAGAAGAAAATGTTAGCAAAAAGGAGGCAATCCGTAATATCTGGTTGGTATCGTATGACGGAAGTGTGTCAAAGCAACTCACGAATAGTAAAAATGAAAGCAATTATTTACCTAAATGGAGCCCTGATGGTCTATGGATTGCCTTTTTATCAGAGCGAGGTGATTCTAAAAATCTGAGATTACTAAATAGAAAAAGCGGCGAAATAATTAAATTAACGAATAACCAGTATGATGTGAGTGATTTTACTTGGGCGCCAGATTCCCAAAATATCGCCTTTATTGGGCATAAAGTAAGCAGTGAAAACGAATCTAAAAACAAACCCATAGTCATTACTCGATTTCTCTTTAAAAAAGATAGAGAAGGATATCTTGGTGAAAAAAGAACGCATCTTTATCGTATCGCAATCCAAAGTAAACACATTGAATTATTGACTCCAGGACCCTATGATGAATGGGCTCCAGCGTGGTCTCCAGATGGAAAATATATTGCTTTTGCGTCACAAAGAGGAACCGACCCCGATAGAACTTTCAACTCGGATGTGTTTGTAATCAAGACAAAACCGGGAAGCAAAGTCAAACAGCTAACCAAATCCCCTGGAGCAGAAATGGATCCAGAATGGGAGTCTGTTCCCGCATGGAGTCCTGATAGCGCTGAAATCGCTTATTTGAGTAATAGTAACCATTCCCACATATATGCCCCTACACAAATAGCTGTTGTTGGATTGACGAGTCCACAGGAACAAATTATTGCTCCTGTGGATCGTTGGTTTACCAAACCTAAGTGGTCTGAAGATGGTAAAAATATCTTTGCATTAATTGAAATAAGTAGAAATATTCACCTAAGTGAGATTAATGTCCATACGGGTGTCGTTAAAGCACTAACTCATGGATTACGAGTTGATAGTAATTTTTCAACAGCAGATCGACGCATCGTAGTTGTCTCCTCGGATGATCAACATCCACCAGAACTCTTTGCAGTAGAAAATACATTAAGGCCGCTAACTCACCATAATCAAAAACTTTTAGAGCAAGTAAAATTTTTACCAGCAGATGATATTGAATTTAAAAGTTCTGATGGAACAGTGATTGAAGGTTTATTGGTAAAACCAGCAAACTACAAAACAGGTCATCAGTATCCTGCTGTTTTAAATTTACATGGTGGGCCAGTTTATCAATTCAGCCATGAATTTAATTTTGACTGGCAATGGCTCGCTGCCCAGGGATATGCAATTATAGCCCCCAACCCACGAGGAAGTTCTGGAAGGGGATATGATTTTTCCAGAGCAATTCATGCAGACTGGGGTAACTTAGATGTCAAAGATGTTTTAGCTGCTGTTGATTACGTCATTAAGAAAGGTATTGTGGATCCTAATAAATTGGCGGTGGGTGGCTGGAGTTACGGTGGCATGCTTACTGATTATGTTATTGCCAGCACTCAACGCTTTAAAGCCGCGATTAGTGGGGCAGGGACAGGGAATATCCTGGGGAATTATGGTGTGGATCAATATACATTAGAATATGAAGCCGAATTGGGTAAACCTTGGCTCAATGTGCAAACTTATTTGAAATTAAGTTATCCATTAATGAAAGCGGATAAAATTAAAACGCCTACTTTATTCATGTGTGCTAGTTTGGATTTTAATATGCCATGTGTTGGTTCTGAACAATTATATCAAGCCTTAAGATCACAAAATATACCGACACAATTAATCATATACCCTGATCAATATCATTCTCTTGATAGACCGGATTTTCAATTGGATCGTTTAAAACGATTTAAAGATTGGATCGATTTACATCTGTAAGAGTACCGCAGAGGTACTCATTACATTCCTGGCCTGTATGGCTCGAGCTCTTGCAGGCTTGTCACTATATCTTCCGCCTGTTCTTCACTAATAAGTCCTTTCTTTTGTATTTGTCGAATAAATTCTATGGCTTGTTCTGGAGTTTCAAATACCAAGACAATTACATCTTTTCCTTCATATTGTTCAAGATTCTCTTTTTCTTCTTCGGACAGGTCTTGATAATGTTGACTGTTTTTAAATTCAGCTAAAGAAGTGTAAGATTGATCCTCGGCATTTTGTTGATTCATAAATTGTCTATAGTGCGCAAGGATCTTCTGCCTCTTTTCGTCATCGTCTACGCTAAAAACCACGGATTTAGTCATAATAGAAAGCCTCTAAATTCTCTTTAGTATTATATTTTTACCTAAATTTGCGTCAGATATGGACCTGTTGGGCAAATTTTACCCTTTCTTTACGAAGGCGTCTCATAAGCAATATAAAAGGTTAGTTAAGACTTCGTTTACCTCACCTCTCGAAAACTGGCCAAAGTGAGTCCCTATAGACTATAAATATCTATAGGGTTTTAATTTGCTTCTAGAAAAGAGCGCTTATGGATAAACAAAAGTGTAATATCCTTTATGTTGATGATGAAGCGAATAATCTGACCGCCTTTGTCGCTACTTTTCGCCGCCATTTCAACGTGTATACTGCGACCTCTGGACGCGAGGGGATGGAGATTATGCGTCACAAGAACATTCAAATTGTGATTACTGACCAAAGAATGCCAGAAATGACAGGGGTGCAATTTTTAGAGTCAATTATTCCTGAATATCCCAATACGATTCGAATGATTTTAACCGGTTTTACTGACATTGAAGCAATTATTAAAGCGATTAATACTGGTCGGGTATTTCGTTATATTACCAAGCCATGGGATCCAGTTGAGTTAAAGATTAATATTGATACTGGATTGAAAATGTTAAACCTTGAGGAAGAGCGGTTGTCTTTGATTGAAAAACTGAATCATGAAGTATTATATCAAAAACGAATTATGGAGTTATTTCAAAAATATGTTCCTAAAAATATAGTCGATGAAATTTTAAATGATCAGGGGGAGGATTCGCTGATTCGGGGTGAATACCGCATCATTTCAGTCATGTTTGCTGACATACGCCAATTTACCTCATTATCGGATAAATTGGGTTCTGTTAAAACTGTAGAACTTCTTAATGCTTATTTTGAGTTAATGACTCAAAGAATACGAGAGAATCATGGTTGCATTAATAAATTGATTGGTGATGGAATCTTGGCTTTATTTGGCGCGCCTGTGTCACATATCGATAATCAGTTAAATGCTGTATCTGCAGGATTAATGATGATCGAGGCCTTAAAAGAGTTCAACGACACGTATCGTAAGGAAATAGGCCGTGATATTACTATTGGAATTGGTATCAATACGGGGGAGGTCATAACTGGAAATATAGGGACCAGTGACCACATGGAATATACCGCGATTGGTGATACCGTAAATACTGCATCCCGCATTGAAGAGCTTACGAAAGATAAACCCAATACCTTGTTGATTAGTGAAACAACTTATAAGCCTATTTCTAATGAAATTCTAGTTGAAGAGTTAGAGCCACAAATGATTCGAGGCAAGGGTGAGAAGATCAAGCTTTATCGAGTACTTGGAAAGAAGACATGAGCCTCAATCCAATAAAAACTTGGCGGTTCTGCTATCAGAATCTAGTCACAGGCGTTCTTTATACATTGGGCGGTTTTGCAAGTAATATTTGGGTCATCCCAAACACATTGGTGACACCACTTTGGCTTCCGTCGGGTATCGCTTTAGCGATGGTATTATGGTATGGAAATAATGTCGTTTTTGGAATAGTAGTTTCCGAAACGGTTGTGACTGCCGTATTGGGCAATCTCATGTCATGGCAAAACTGGATTGCATCCACAATAATTGGTGTTGGTGCCGGACTACAGGCAGTTTGGGCTGGAAAATTCATTCAATACTATACTCATACCAAAACGCCGTTCTATACCGTTCGCGATATTCTGTTGTTTACATTCGGTGGCGATTTCCTTCTATCCCTTACGAGTTGTACTTTAGGAATAATGGCACTTTTTATGTTTGGTTTTATTGAGCCCAAGTTAGTTTTAAACAATTGGTTCGTTTGGTGGATAGGTGATGCTGTAGGTATTATTGTGATGACACCGCTTATCATGACTTGGTACCAAAAAAAATTCACGTTTCATTTAGCTCAATTTTTTGAGTTCATTATTTTGATCGTTTTATTAGGTTTGACGATTAGCTTAATCTATATGTTGCATTATCCTTTAGCCTACATCTTGCTTCCTTTTGGAGTTTGGTCAGCTGTACGTTTCAGTACTCGCTTTGCGACACTCATCGCCTTTTTCATATCAATTTCTGTCATTTGGCTTGAAATACATGGTTATAAAGAATTTTATATGGCTAATATTTCAACCAGCTTATTATTTTTGCAAGCGTTTGTGGCAGTGATATTTTTTACTACTTTAGTTTTATCAGCTGTGATTACTGAACGTAGAAGGGCACAAAGTGAACTACTGCAAGCTAATATTGAGCTGGAATCGCGTGTCGAACAGCGCACGCAAGATTTAAATGAAAAAAATATTCAGCTTAATCATGCGTTAGACACGTTGAAACAGGCGGAGACTCAATTAATTCAAGCAGAAAAAATGTCTTCCTTGGGCGTGTTAACTGCTGGAATCGCACATGAAATTAACAATCCAGTTAATTTTATTTCTGCCAATATTGGCCCCCTGAAAAATGATATTGCAGAAATTATGCAATTATTAAATAAATATGCAGAAATTACCCCTGACACATCAATAAAAGATAAATTAATGGAAATTTCAAAATATAAAAAAGAAATCGATCTGCCTTTTACTTTGCAAGAAACTCATAATTTACTTAACGGCATTGAAGAGGGGGCAAGGCGCACAGCAAATATTGTGAAAGACTTACGTACTTTTTCTCGGCTTGATGAAGGAGCATTGAAACGGATTAATATTCACGCAAATATCGATTCCACCTTAACCTTGTTAAATAATTCATTTCGTGATCGTATTACCATTAAGAAAAATTATGGTGATATTCCTCAAATAGAATGTTTCCCTGGGAAAATCAATCAAGTGTTTATGAATATTCTTATCAATGCAGCGCATGCAATTCCTGATCAGGGGGAAATTACGATTACTACAAGCAAGGAAAATGAGCACGTTTTGATTCGTATTCGTGACACAGGTACTGGTATGAGTAAAGAAACAATGGCTAGGATTTTTGAGCCTTTTTTTACTACGAAACCGGTTGGTCAGGGGACTGGTTTAGGTCTATCCATTTCCTATAGCATTGTTCAAGAACATCATGGAGCAATTTCAATTCATAGTGACCCAGGAAAGGGCAGTGAATTTTTCATCACTTTGCCAATAAAGCATCTCCTTTAATTGTTATTCTGGTCCTATTGATCCAGGCGAATTTGGTAACTTAGCAGTTATCGCGCAAGGGGATGCTTGATCTCGATGCCTGGTTAACTTGAGCGCAGGACTGGGGCGGGTACATGACCTACATCAGAATGTGAGATTTCGGAAGTATAATTGTTGCGTAAGATGCGCCAAATACAGAGGTTAGTGAATTGGGCAGGATCGCTTACCTCAGTCAGGTAATTTCTCTTTAATATGACTACCAAAATATTTACGATAAAGAGTTAAATAGGTTCCATCGGCTTCTATTTCTAATAAGGCCTCATTAATTTTCGCAATTATTGCGGCATTTTTTTTAAGTGCAATAATTCCATATCCGTTTCCTACAGTGATAGGTTTTCCTACCAGTTGAAAACCTTTTAGGATATTGTTGAGTAGGTATTTGGCAACATTTGCATTCATTAATGCGGCGTCAATGTCATGTTTATTGAGTGCAGAGATTAATACCGTAATTTTGGGATACACTTTAATATTTTCTTCAGTAGTATATTGAGGTAGAACACTGTATTGAAGCAAGGTTGCTTGCAGCACGCCAATTTTTTTATTTTTAATATCATCTATTGAATGAATGTCTGAGCTTTTTAGTGATACAAATTGTCCCTTACTGGTTATATAAGGCATACTGAATTGATAATGCTCTGACTCTGTATCGCTTAATGGACTTACTAAAAAGGTAACGTCAATAACCCCTGCCTGCAGATCATTTAATTGGCTATCAAAATCGGTTGCCTTGTAGATACATGATGCATCAATGCGTTTGCATATCTCTCTCATGAGATCAACAGCAAATCCAAAATAATGATTATGAGTGTCTACTGATGAGAAAGGTGGAGCAAATTTTAAAATGCCAATAGTGATTGGATTACTGTGAGCAAGAAGGCTACTCATTAGCAGCGTTATAAAAACAAGATACCTAATAAGCTTCATGCTGTATCTCCATCCCTTATGTATTTAAACTCTAGATGGTTGGAAAGGGGTTGTCAATCAAGCAGTTAATGCATGCCCTATTTATTTGCCGCATAATTTTCTGATTGAAAAATGTACTATACTTGACTTAGGTTTATCAGAGTTATGGGTAGTACTATGCAAGAAAAATTGCAAAAACTTAGGCGAATAAATCCCATTAAAAACGGGGCTCCAAAGAATGATGGAAATTGTCAATGGTGCGCTCTAGAAGGGGCTAGATTGTTGCTTGAAAATGCTGACCCTAGAGAAATCCCCAGTTTTCGAGAAGGTGCAGATGATCCACTAGAGGACTATATTGAGGATGATTATCAAACAGTTTATAAGGGCACCCGCCAGGAATTTCTTTCTTCTTTGAAAGATCGGCTGCAATCAGGCGAATTGATGTTAGTTAATTTGGACAATGAGTTCGATCATGCCTATATCATCTACAGAGAAGAAGATAACTATCACCTTATTGATCCCGATAGGCAGATTTTTGTTGAATTAAAAAGTGGTGATGATTTTATCCAAAAAGTAACAGGTTGGAAAAATGTTGATACTATTGATTATGCATCTGGGGCGAAAAATCCTGATGGTTCGATGGACTATGTCAATATGAGCGTAACTATATTAAATCAGGATAAAGTAAATGAAAAACCGTTACCTGTCTATGGGGTTGAAGATAATGAGAAGCCCAAGAAAAACTCCGAATGTAGAATCCTTTAGTTAATAATGTGTTCGTGGATGCCTCTGTACCTGAGGATTTATTAGTTGCAGAGGCAGTCTCCTAAAAACCCAAGGCCGAACCTAGATATCAATATAGCCTAATAAAACCAATGCTTAGAAAAGTCTTGATTTTTGTCGTCACACTCATCATAGTGCAAAAGATAAAACTTGGGCTGATGGCAATTCCCCATCGCGCCGTGTTCGCGTGATCGAGCATAGAGCCCGTAGGTTGGGCCTTGGCCCAACAAAACAGCTATCATAGGATTTGGTGTGTTGGATCTAGGTCCAACCTGCATGTTTGAAATAATAATCATCACCAGATGGCAGCGTTCGTTAGATAATTAATACATTCTTACAAGGAGTACAAATCAAATGGGTTATAAATTTCGCCTAAGCTGTTTCTTGCTATTGAGTGCACCGTCGATCTTATTCGCTGATGATACACTTGTTTTTGCTGTTGATATTATTCGGCATGGGGATAGAACACCAATTATTCCTCTCCCTGCAGTAAATTATCAATGGCGAGAAGGCCCTGGTCAGTTAACAGCCGAAGGCATGCGGCAAGAATATAAGCTGGGGGTCGAGTTTCGTAGAAGATATGTGGAACAAGCCCATTTATTACCAGATCACTATGAGCAAGGAACCATGTATATTCGGTCCACTAGTTATGAACGTACGCTTATGAGCGTTCAGTCTTTATTAATGGGATTATACCCCCCAGGAACCGGCCCGCATACGGACTCTTCTATTCCTGCTTTACCTTATGGTGTTCAGCCTATACCTATTTTTAGTGCACCCGCTAAATATGACGAGGTAATTCTCCAGCAAGTAAGTCCTGAGGAACGGGCAAAGTTAATGGAGCAGTATGTATACTCAACAAAAGAATGGCAACAAAAAAATGATGAGCTCAAAGATAAATATCCACTTTGGAGTGCCTTTATAGGTGCACAAATTGGTAGCTTGAATGATCTTCAATTACTGGGTGATGCCTTATATATACATCAAATACATAATGCGCCAATGCCTGTTGGACTAAGTACCCAAGACATTGAAACAATTATTGCTGCCAGTAATTGGGCTTTTATGGCTCAAGAAAAGCCACCACAAGTAGCAACTGCCTACAGCAGCAAACTCATGACCAACATTGCTAATTATCTTAACGGTGGTAGTCAGAAAAACACCAAACTTAAATATGTTTTATTATCTGCTCATGATACGACAATTGCCAGTGCATTAAGTTTTTTGGGGGCCCCTTTGGAGAATGCACCACCATATGCTTCAAATCTTAATTTCTCTCTGTATGAGCGTGATGAAAATTATTATCTTGTAAAAATTACGTATAATGGCCATCCCGTTTCTATTTCGGCTTGTGGTGGGGATGCTTGTGAGTTACAACAGTTTATAAAGCTGGTGCAGCGCACTAAAAATCATGAACTCGTTTAATGAAGCTTTTCTGGCTAAAAGCGAGTTTGTTGAACAATCGTATGTCATTCCGCCTTTGCGAGAATGACAACGACGCTATTTCTAGCGTACGTTGGTTATAGGGTCGATTTCTCATTCCGATGGAAAACTAAAATTGGCTCGCCGTCATCCCGAGTGTAGCGAGGCATCTCCATTTTGGAGCAGGATATTGCGATAGGAGATACCTCGCTATGGTCGGGATATAGGCTGTGTTTGCTGCTTTAAAATCACATCATTTTAATCACGAGAGTGGAGTTATTTTTTATAAATAGCGCTCTTTAATGTGGGCAAAATAAAAATCTGGATTTAATTCTTCGCCTGTTGCCTGACGTAAAAGTTCTTGATAAGGCAATAATCGTCCTTTTTCATGAATATGCTTTCTTAACCAAAGTAACAGCGATTTAAAATCCCCTTGTTGTAGCTGTTCTTTAATATCAGGAAGTGATTTTTTTACTGCTGAGAATAATTGAGCAGCAATTAATGCTCCGAAAGTATAGGCTGGAAAGTATCCAAAAATTCCTGAAGGCCAATGAACATCTTGCATCACTCCGTTTTTATCATCACCTTTTGTAGATAATCCTAAATATTTCTGCATGGATGAATCCCAGACCTCAGGTAAGTCTGCAATAGTAATGTCAGAGTCAAAGAGTTGTTGCTCGATTTCATATCGAAGTATCACATGTAAGGGATAAGTTACTTCATCTGCATCAACACGAATTAAGCCAGGCTGTACTTTTGTATAATGATAAAAAATATTTTCTTCAGTTATATTCGCTACATCCTTAAAATATTTTTGTGCCATTGGCACCAAGAAATGGATGTATGCCAAACTTCTGCAAATTTGCATTTCAATAAATAAGGACTGACTCTCATGAACAGCCATCCCTAAAGAATGCCCAACAGGTTGTATACTCCATTCTGTAGGTAGGCCTTGTTCGTAGAGTGCATGTCCTGTTTCATGGGTACTTGCCATTAGTGATGATAAAAACTCATGTTCTTGATAGCGGGTTGTAATGCGAACATCACTAGAGATACCACCACAAAACGGATGATGGCTCACATCCAGCCGGCCGTGATTAAAATCAAAACCCAGTCGCGTCATTATTTCCATTCCAAGCTGCTTTTGCTTTTCTACTGGAAAATCTCCGGTGATTGCTTTTATCTGCCGATCCTTTTGTTTTTCAATAATCTTAGGAATTAGCGTGGGTAACTCATTTTTCAATAAATTAAAGATAGGTGTAATAGTTTTACAATCTAAATCTGGCGAATACTCATCAATTAAAACATCCAGAGGCGATTTATTAAATGTTTGTGATTTAATTTCTGCAATTGTTTTTATTTTTTGAAATAATTTTTCCAGATAAGGCTTAAAAGATTTCCAGTCATTGTTTGCACGTAATTCGCGCCATGCTTGGCCGCAGATTAGTGATTCATTAGTAAATTCTTCGACTAAATGTACGGGGATGCAGGTGGCCTGCAGATACTCTTTTTCCATCCAATAAAGATTTTTTTGTTGCCAGGATGATAAATGATATAGGCGCGGTTTTTTGGACGAAAAAAGGTAATTTTTAAGAGCTATTCTTCTAAGTAACAGAGGAGAATAGAATGAGCAAAAAAAGAAACTATTACACGGCATCAAAAAAATCAAAGATAGCAGTTGCGGCAATTGAAGGAAAATTGACTCAGGCTCAACTGACCAGCGAATACGGTGTGCATCCTACCCAAATTAAAGCATGGAAGCAAACAGCATTGCAGGCTATTTCAGATGCTTTTTCCAATTCTCATGATAAGGATAAAAAAGAGCAAGCCGAGCTTGTTGGTGCTTTGTATGAGGAAATTGGTCGACTTCAAGCCCAATTATCATGGTTAAAAAAAAAGACTGCCACTGAGCTTGGATGAAAAGCGTAAGCTGATTGATAGCAACGCTGAAATATCAATCCGAGAACAATGCATGCTACTCGGATTGAGTATTTCCAGTTATTATTACAAAGCGTCTCCTATATCAGCAGAGGACGAGCGGCTCATGGCGCTGTTAGACGAGCATTATCTCCAGTATCCATGTGAAGGTAAAGTGAAGCGCGCACAATGGTTGTCCCTTGAAGTTGGCTATCCTGTTGGTAAACGACGCATCAAGAGACTCATGGAGGCTATGGGATTAGAAACCGTCTACCCAAAGCCAAATACAAGCGTTCCCAATAAAGAGCACACCGTGTACCCCTATCTATTACGTGACATCGATATCACTAAGCCTAATCAGGTCTGGGCTGCTGATATTACCTACGTGCGTATGAAGGGAGGCCATGTTTACTTGGTTGCCATCATGGACTGGTATAGTCGGTATGTGCTTCAATGGGCGGTGTCCCCAACATTAGAAGCAGAATTTTGTGTAGAGGCGCTAAAAAACGCGTTATTACAGGGGCGGTGTGATATTTTTAATACCGATCAGGGTGCTCAGTTCACGTCTAATGATTGGATCAATACCTTGAAGGCCCACAAAATCTCTATCAGTATGGATGGGCGCGGCCGATACCTCGATAATATTTTCATAGAACGTTTATGGCGCAGTGTTAAGCAAGAAAAACTCTATCGGTATGATTTCGAAACAATCGAAGAGATAGAGCTGGAATTAGCTGAGTATTTTGAATATTATAACAACCGAAGACTCCATCAGTCTTTTGGATATTTAACACCAGCTCAAGTGTATTTCGGACACCCTAGTACGGTTTCTAAAACATAGTTCGGTGTGTCATGGCTTACCCACAGGGTCCACAGGCCTATCCGAGACGATGAAGGCTCTACTGGCCTATGGACTTGTGGATAAGCCATTCTGTGAGAGCAGGAGTTAATAAACCAATTCGGAATAGCTCTTATTTTTCCTGAATTTTGTTCCAGATTACCAGACCTAGATTAAAATGTTCAATCTCTTTTGCTTGTTTTATTAAGTCGCCTACTTTTTTATGGGTTAGCCAATCATGTTGGACAGCACTTAATGTAGCCAAAGCTTCTGCTCGTGCTTTGCCCCCGCCAGCGGGCATCATAGACGCCTCATCCCAGGAAACAATTGCTGCCAGATTTTCAAAGTCATAATATTTTTTAAAATGCTGTTCTAATTGTTGGTATGCATTCATGAATCATCTCATTATTCTATTTTGCCGAGTTTGGCTATTTTTTGTTTTCGATTTATATTAAGTTAAATTGGATTTCCATTCCCGTCCAGGCGAGGATGATAAAATCAAAAATAGCCACCTTCGACTCTATTTTGACATGGGCTATTTTAAATATATCTCTATAATCAAAGGATTCAAATAAATTTATGACTAATAAATAAAGGGAATTATTTTTATCTTTACCTTTGACTTGTATTGTTCATATTCAGAATATTTTTTGCTTAATAAAATTTCTTCTTTTTTTGCTTTGAAATCGAAAAAAATGATTAAAATTAATGAAGTAATGAAAGAGAGTAGCGCGCCCCAGAATACAGACCAGCCAATAGCCATTGTAATTACTCCTGTATAGATTGGATGCCGAACAATGCCGTAAATTCCTGAGGTTACGAGCTGAGTGTTTTCTTTCGGGGTGACAACAGGTGTTAAAGCCGATCCTAATTGTTTTGCCGCAATGATTAGGATCAACAAACCGATAATAAAAAATACTGAACCAATGATCTGCAATATCAGACTATGAACATACATAAATGGCGTGAGCAGAAGAATTACTAGGCCTATAACCATTTGTGTGACTACATATTTATCCAGGTATTGTGTGTTCATGGTTACTCAGTTTTATTAACCAGTTCGAATTGGAACAGGTATTTATCATCCATTACATAAGCTATAGCTTAAATTGCTTGTTGGGTCAAAATAATTTTGCTCATTTATGCTACAATTTTTTGTTTTAAAATCAATTACATTCACAAAAATTGTCTATTCTAAAAAAAGAGTGTGAAAAATAAATAAAATTGGTTTATTTGGCCTACCAAAAATTGTAAATTAACTGTAAACTTGCTTCGTGAAAAGACAGACTCGTGACAAAACGAGCTTCTTTTCAAGAGGTTATGTTTATCGGAATTTTAATTATTTTAATTTTTAAGGAGCAATGATATGCCTCACACACCACCAGGCTCACCTAAAGTTGAAAAAAAGACTGACGAAGAAAAAAGTTTGCACAGCTCACAGGAAAGTATCGAAAAAGAGCAAGAGAGCTTAGATAACTCACAGGAAATTTTAGAACAAGAAAGCTCACAACAAAGACTTGAGTCTGAAGAGGCGCAACAACAAACCCCACAACAAAATGAACAACCAAGAAATGCAAATTCCTTTTTTGGTTTTGCTCCTAGAACAGTACCTGCTTTTCTTTGTCCTCAGGGCCATATTCATTATATCTGCCCAAATGGTCATTTCCATACCATACCAGCACCAGCAGAGTTAAGGTTAACACTTGCATTGGCATCCATGTTAAATGCTCTTAATAGGCTGAATTTAGATGAGGAAGAAGAACTGGAAGAGAACACTAATCCAGCGTCACCTGAACAAAACCAAGAAGTAGAGCCAACAGAGCAGCAAGAAGTGGTGAATGAGGACAAGCAAGAGGAAGAAGAAGATAAAGAAGAAGAACGCGTCCGTTGCTTTACCATGTAATTTCTAATTCCGCAGCCTCGAGCTGCGGATTTTTACTTTAGACCGTACCTATCATTTAACCAATATTCGCTCATTAAGCACGATTGATCCTTTACCTCAACCTCTTATATCATCGCACTTAAAAAATTTCTAAAATTCAAACCAAGCTGAGTTCACATGATCTTAATAATCAAGATGATTAAAAAACTGGTTCTTTTCTTTCCTTTTTTGGCGATGATGTTATTGTTCAAAGCCATAGTAGTTAATGGCGCTCCTGAATCTAATAAAATTCAAGTCGAGATCAATAAACTGGCCGAGATAAGTAAAATAGGTAGGAAAGTCAGTTCTGCTCAATTGCCCAGCCCTTACAATGAACTATTAACTCAGCCTTTAATGACACCAAGTATCGAGAAGTATTATGGTCGTCGTGCAATTATAAAAACAATTCTTGCAAATCAGGATCCGGAGAATAATACTTATCGCCGCTCGATTGTTATGCTGATTGATAGCAATAAAGAGCGGAATGAGCCCAATTTGGCACAAACAAAAAAAGAGGCCATGGTTGTCGAGCTCGCTTTTATTACTATGAACTTTAATGCATTACCAACGAGCATGATCGCAGAAGTGCTGCATACGAATACTCCTTTTGGCAAACTGTTGACCAAGTATCAAATTCAAGCACTGACCCAGAATCGAAATTATTATAAAGTCCGATGCGACGGAACATTAGCGTCGTTAATAAATTGCACTTTAAATGATTCTATTTATGGACGCACCAATACTCTTATTCGCGCAGATAATAAAAAATGGTTGGCTCATGTTGTGGAAATTTTACCCAATCCTACGGAAACCATTTCCCAAGACAAAAAGGTGGCTGGTACTAAATAACTTTTTGTTTTTAGTGTGTATTAAATGCGTATTGTGATATTATCCAGTCCAATATTATAAAGAAAGGGTAAGTATAGATTTTGCTAGCTTGAGCTGAAATAGCCAAAATAGTAGAAAGGTAAACAGACCCTAGAGCAAAAGGAACTTGGTGATTTATGTGGAATGAAAAAGCGACAAAGCCCTTCCTAATTATTTATATCGGATTCTTGTTTCTAGCAACTTTTTTCATAGTTCCTACCATTACCAGTTTTTATTATTACGCTTGGGGAAAACACCTAGCTTGGTCCTATTTTGATGGACCTCCAATGATTGCTTATTTTTTCCATATTTCTCAAGCCCTGTTTGGAAATACTTTCTTTTCTATCAACATTGTCGGTTTTTTATGCTTGATTGGGGGCGCCTATTATATTTACAAGACAGGTTGTCTCCTACATGATCAGCGGACAGGATTAATTAGCGCATTGCTCTGGGTCGCTTTGCCCACGACCACGGAAAGTATTTTTGTTCGTGTTTTATACGATGCCCCATTAAATTTTTTTACTATATTGTCCTTCTATTATTTTGCTCTCTATATTTCCCGCAAACGAATTCTTGATCTTTATCTGTGTGCCTTGTTTATTGGTGCCATGATTTTATCTAAATATACTGCTGTTGTTAGCGTAATCGGTTTGTTGCTGTATGTTGTTTTCTCAAAACAGAGACAACTCTTTAAAAGCATCCATTTTTACCTGGCGAGTTTAATCATTATTCTAATGGTTTCTCCTGTGATTTATTGGAATATCAATCATAACTGGATATCAATTACTTATTTATTAAATTTTCACAGTCAAACCCAAACCAACACGACGATTGTTCATTGTCTCTTTGAACTCATAGGGGCATTGGTGATTAATTACTCTGTTTTCCTGCTATTGGCTGCATTGGGATGGTTCAAGTATCAACAGAGTAAAAATACATCAAGGAATGAAGTTTTAGAATTGTCTTATGTGGTATTGCTTGCCGGTCTGGGTTTTTGGATTACAGCGACTTTATTGGGAGGGGATGCTCGAGTGGTTTACTTGACGCCACTGGGAATGAACCTCGCGCTGATCACTGGATATCTCATTACCCAATATCATTATCAACGGTTTTTCATGATAATTTATCCATTTTTTCTGTCCCTTAGCATTATTATGATCGTTATTAATTCATGGCCTATAGCTTACTATTTGAAAAAAGGCAGGGCTTATACAGTACTCAACAAAGCGATTCACTCACTTGAAATGATAAAGAAAGAACAACCTATAGTTACTGGTTATTATACTAATGCTGCAGCATTGAATTTCTTTATGCCCAATGAGCCTGTGTATGCCATTCCTTGTGGGGATATCAATCAATATCAATATTGGGGAGAGGCTTTTTTAAATTCACTATCCAAAGGAAAAATTAACAAAATAACCTATATCGATTTTAGAGATACAAAACAATGTGCGGAGCGATTTTTTAATCAGTGCCAATCATTGGCTACATTAGCGCATCATAAAATAATTCCAGTCATTCACAAGCAAACTAAACCGATACATTTATTTGTATATGAATGCTCTTCACCTCGTACTCAAATTTCTAATGGTTAATCAAAAAATCAGCGGAGTGAGCGAGTTATGCTAAGAGATTGTTCTCGAGCCTCTTAGGTAATTTGGGATTTATTTTCCCATTCTGTTTCTTTTCGATTGCACTTGTAATTCTATAACGTAATAATGGTTCCGAATTTAACCAGTCACAAACATGCTGTGTTTGTATTAGGCTACTCATAAGGAAAAATAATGAAACAAAAATTACTTATAGGATTTACAGTTGCTGCACTGTCTTTCGCACACATAGCCAATGCTGATTTTACTTTTAATTCGGGCTCAAATTCGTGTGACGATATTCCTGGAAATTGGTCTGGCTCAGGTAAGGCGAGTAATTGGTTAATCGGAGAATGTGTTTATAATGGAGCAGGAACAGTCAGTGCAGTCGATAAAGAGGGTAATTTAAACATAGAGGTAACTGCTGACAAACGCTCAGGAAGTCTCGTGTGCCCAGACCATAATACCACGCAACTGAAGGGGATTTGTGTTAATGGGACGGTGACCATCAAAACAGAATACGGTAACTTGAGCGGCATTTTTTCAAAAACTTCAGGCAGTGCAAAAGGAAGACTAACTGTTTCACCGGGTATGGATGTGGATGTATCCATTCAATTTAAAAGGGTAGGATAAAATAGATTTGTAGCCTGGGTGAAGCGTTTTTGATGAGGGCTGCATTCAGGCTGTATTGCGTCAATCCTATAAGGATTTTTTTAAAGCTACTATATGTTGATAGGCCTCATTTATTCGTTCTTGACTGATTTCACCTGATTGGACTTTCGCTTCAATGATGTCAATAACTCGTGCTGGATTTTGTTCTGGAACAGATAAATTGTTTCCAAATATCAGCATATCTGCACCTGCATTGATGGCTAGTACTAAAGCCTGTTCAAGACCATAATTATCGCTAATTGCTTTCATCTGCATATCATCTGTAATAATGACGCCTTTAAAACGGAGTTGATTGCGAAGAAGGTCAGTTAATATTTTATGAGATAGAGTCGCTGGCATTCCAGATGGATCAAGTTGACGATTCACAATATGAGCTGTCATGACGACACCGCATGTTTCATTGGAATTGATCAGGCGTGCAAAAGGCTCTAACTCATAAGGGTGCCAGGTTTCTGTAACATCCACAAAACCTAGGTGTGAGTCTTTAGTCGAACTCCCATGACCTGGAAAGTGTTTATAAGCACATTGAATTTTTTGATTTAGGAAATGATGTGTGTAAATACCTGCAAAGCGGGTGACTTGTTTGGGATCGCTGGAGAAGCTTCGATCTTTTTTCCCAATCACTGGATTGTCTGGATTGACGTTGACATCCAGTTCTGGGGCAAAATCTAAATTAAATTCCGCTTTTTTTAGAGTTTGACTCATAGACTCCGCAGTGGACTCAGCCTCCTTAATACTTCTTTTGCCGACTTCGGCAGCAGATAAGGTTGGAGGAAATCCATATTGCTCACCTAAGCGATTTACCTGCCCCCCTTCATAATCTATTGAAATTAAGAGAGGTAATTGCATTCGATGATGTTGCAAATTACCTTGCTCCGCAAAGTATTGCAGTTCATGATTCAGTCTTTTTACTTGTTCCGGACTTTCAATATTTTTATCAAACGTGTTTGTATGATAGTTATAGTCGAATAAAATGACACCTCCAATATTATTTTTCTCAATTGTTTTTACTATTGGCGATTTTGCATTAATTTTTTTTCCGTCAAAACCAATAAGAAGCATTTGGCCAATTTTATCGCGCAAACTCACTTCGGATATAGGCCCAGCAAGGCAACTTGCGGAAAAAAATAAAGTGAACAGCAGTGAAAAAAAGTAGTTCATATATGGCCTATGTATTTGCTAGTTGGTGCAAATTTTATCATTTAGTTCTATTTTACGCAATCTACGCCTGATATGTCTCTAATCGTTTAAGTATACCTGATAGATGAGAGTTGCTATTATTTGTTTAACAAAAGGATTAGGATCATAAGTTATGACTACTGCGAGTGAGTACTTTAATCAGAATTGGCAACGTTACCAAAGTGCTCTTAAAAATAATACCTTATATCATCGTGAGATGTTGCAGGCATTGCAAAAATTTCTCTCAGAATATATGGGAAGCCGTTCTTTCTGCTTTGTGGATGTGGGGTGTGGGGATAGTAGTACCGTTCTTCCTGTGCTTACTGCAACTTCCATCAAAAAATATATTGGTATTGATGCGGCCCAAGATGTTTTAAAAATGGCAGAAAACACATTAGCGTCCCTAAATTGTGAAAAAGAGTTTATTGCAGATAATATGATTTCCGCACTCCCGCGTTTAATCGCTCCTGTTGATCTCATCTATACCAGTTATGCGGTTCATCATTTATCGCTGGATGAAAAAGAACGATTTATTGCAGTCTGCAAACAGAAACTAAACCCTAATGGTTTTTTGTTAATGGTGGATGGGGTACGCAAACCGAATCAAACACGTGATGAATGGCTGGATGCTTTGCAATCGCGAATGTTAGAAAGTAATCCTGAAATCGATGGTGATGAGATTATCGTCCGTATGGAACATCCACGAGCTGATGATTATCCTGAAGAAATTGAAACCTTCGCCCAAATTGCACGACATCAATCTTGGCGTAATTTTCAAGTTCTGGTAGACCAGGGGATATTTGCTTTTATGGTCTTTACTAAGTAGTTTTATGGTGTCTGCTTAGATCGACACTAATTCGACGCTACAAACTTAAATAATATATAGGTTGGGCCAAAGTCCAAGCTGCATCTTATTGATTTATCTAAGTAAACAGTTGTGCTTTTGTTGCATTAATGTAGATTTTATCGATTATCCCAATAATCAATGATGCTGGCCCTGACGCACTAGAAGAAGTTGGGCCAACGCAGTCCGCGTAAAAATGTACTGCATTTTTGGCAGCCCAAAAATGATCTTGGACTACGGAATTAAAAACACTAATAATTGCTGAAAGTAAATTGCCTATCCCCGCTACTTTTTGCACCATAGCGGAATCAAAATTAAATTGATCCATATGATTGGAGTTGACAACCCAATGTCTTTTCCCACTTACGACTACAGTAAGCTTATGCTTTTTTGATAAGGACTTAGCATGCTCAATTATTGTTTTGTCTTCGATCAGGTGATTACTATCGTGGATGACGAGTGTATCAGTCAGCAAACTCGCAATTTCATTAGGGTAGCCACGAATAACGGAAATTTGATGTTTTTTAATCAAATTGATTGCAACATCAGTTCTGTATCGGGTGGCTCCCACTCCCACTGGATCTAGAATGATAGGAATATTCATTTGGTTTGCTATCTTACAGATCTGATTGCTCAGCTTTACAAAAGCATTATCTAATTTACCCAGATTGATTACCACTGCTTTCGATATTTTCAGTAATTCCTCAACTTCTTCTTCTGCACTACACATTATGGGAAAGCCACCAACACTGCGTATTCCGCTTGCTACGTAGCCCATAGGGAAATAATTGGTAATAGTTAATACAAAAGGTTTTTGTTCTTTTATTTTCCTTAAAATTTCATTTATTTCAGGTGCCATGAAAAGTCCGTTTTAAACAGTGTTTTATTAAAAATTACTTTAACTTACTTTTTCAATTACAACCACTGAATTTATGGAATAAACTTCGCGCTGGCTAACGATGCTTCGTGTTGCAGAAAAGCGACGGAGGTGTAAATTGATATAGGCGCGGTTTTTTGGACGAAAAAAGGTAATTTTTAAGAGCTATTCTTCTAAGTAACAGAGGAGAATAGAATGAGCAAAAAAAGAAACTATTACACGGCATCAAAAAAATCAAAGATAGCAGTTGCGGCAATTGAAGGAAAATTGACTCAGGCTCAACTGACCAGCGAATACGGTGTGCATCCTACCCAAATTAAAGCATGGAAGCAAACAGCATTGCAGGCTATTTCAGATGCTTTTTCCAATTCTCATGATAAGGATAAAAAAGAGCAAGCCGAGCTTGTTGGTGCTTTGTATGAGGAAATTGGTCGACTTCAAGCCCAATTATCATGGTTAAAAAAAAAGACTGCCACTGAGCTTGGATGAAAAGCGTAAGCTGATTGATAGCAACGCTGAAATATCAATCCGAGAACAATGCATGCTACTCGGATTGAGTATTTCCAGTTATTATTACAAAGCGTCTCCTATATCAGCAGAGGACGAGCGGCTCATGGCGCTGTTAGACGAGCATTATCTCCAGTATCCATGTGAAGGTAAAGTGAAGCGCGCACAATGGTTGTCCCTTGAAGTTGGCTATCCTGTTGGTAAACGACGCATCAAGAGACTCATGGAGGCTATGGGATTAGAAACCGTCTACCCAAAGCCAAATACAAGCGTTCCCAATAAAGAGCACACCGTGTACCCCTATCTATTACGTGACATCGATATCACTAAGCCTAATCAGGTCTGGGCTGCTGATATTACCTACGTGCGTATGAAGGGAGGCCATGTTTACTTGGTTGCCATCATGGACTGGTATAGTCGGTATGTGCTTCAATGGGCGGTGTCCCCAACATTAGAAGCAGAATTTTGTGTAGAGGCGCTAAAAAACGCGTTATTACAGGGGCGGTGTGATATTTTTAATACCGATCAGGGTGCTCAGTTCACGTCTAATGATTGGATCAATACCTTGAAGGCCCACAAAATCTCTATCAGTATGGATGGGCGCGGCCGATACCTCGATAATATTTTCATAGAACGTTTATGGCGCAGTGTTAAGCAAGAAAAACTCTATCGGTATGATTTCGAAACAATCGAAGAGATAGAGCTGGAATTAGCTGAGTATTTTGAATATTATAACAACCGAAGACTCCATCAGTCTTTTGGATATTTAACACCAGCTCAAGTGTATTTCGGACACCCTAGTACGGTTTCTAAAACATAGTTCGGTGTGTCATGGCTTACCCACAGGGTCCACAGGCCTATCCGAGACGATGAAGGCTCTACTGGCCTATGGACTTGTGGATAAGCCATTCTGTGAGAGCAGGAGTTAATAAACCAATTCGGAATAGCTCTTATTTTTCCTGAATTTTGTTCCAGATTACCAGACCTAGATTATCTCATCCTGATAAAATGAAACATGCTCAGGAGAAATCTAAGGTCGAATCTCATTCTAATAAAAAGAAATAAATTGTTTTCTGAGTATTGGCCTTACCTAAAATGGTAAGGCCAATCGGAGATTAGATTATCTATAGCAACGTAATTGACCCCATGCATTTCTCCAGCAGCCGCGATGATATGGAGCTGGTTTAGCATATGGTCCTGGATGATTTAATACGCATTGATTATACATATTCCTATGATATCCATGTCCGCAGCCTTGAGCTGCACTGGCAATGGATGTATAACCTACGGCGAAAAATATTGAACCGACAATAATACCTGTACGTAACACTTTTGAAATGCATGAACTTTTATTCATTACATCCTCCTTGGTTTTACTTTTTTTTTTCACTCAGCTTAAGTATAGAGTTTATTTTTTATTTTGCATAAGTTTTCACCAAAAAATGTATGCTTTAATACTAAGTGATTGAAAAAAATTCAAAAAGGACTCGTGATGGATTATTCCGCTAACATGTTTTGAAAACTTACCATTCATCTTCCCATAAATTTAATTGTTTGTTGGTTAAATCCTCTTTTTTACAAAACTTACTCAGTGTTAAATAGGGATCAGGTTCAACATTTAAGCGATATTTTTTACAAGCAAGCTGAAATCGAGTATTTAAAAGATTGGCATATTCTCCTTCACCTCGCATGCGGCTGCCAAACCGTGCATCATATTCTTTTCCTCCCCGCATTTGACGAATAAGGCTCATCACATGTTCGGCTCGTTGCGGAAAGTGTTGCGCAAGCCATTCTTTAAATAATTCCTTTACTTCATGAGGCAACCGGATCAACACATAATTGGCATGCTTGGCTCCAGAATCTGCTGCAGCGTGCAAGATTTTTTCCATTTCCATGTCATTGATCATCGGAATAATAGGTGCAACCAAAACACGAGTAGGTATCCCACTCTCAGTTAAGTGTTTTATGATTCTTAATCTTCCTGAGGGTGCGGTAGTTCTTGGCTCCATAATTCGCTTTAAATCGGTGGAAAGTGAGGTGATACTAATTGCAACTTTGGCCAGATTTTGTTTCCCCATATCGGACAGGATATCTAAATCACGTTCTATAAGTGCATTTTTAGTAATGATAATTACGGGGTGATGGTGGTTCGCCAATACTTTTAAAAGAGTTCGAGTAATTCCCAGTTTCGCTTCTGCGGGTTGATAAGGATCGGTATTTGCTCCTAAGACAATAGGCTTACACTTATAATTTGATTTATTAATTTCTTTTTCTAAAAGCTTTGCCGCATCTACCTTATAAAAAATTTTGGTTTCAAAATCGATTCCCGGCGACAAATTAACATAAGAATGGCTTGGTCTGGCATAACAATAAATACAACCATGCTCACAGCCTCGATAGGGATTAATGGACTGTTCAAAGCCTAGATCAGGAGATTCATTACGGCTGATTATTGATTTGGAATGTTCGGGCAATAATAATGTTTCTAGTGGAGGAAGACTGTCTTCTTCAATATCCCAACCATCAGCGAAAGACTCACGAGTTTCTGGCTCGAAGCGGCCATCTGGATTACTAAGAGCACCACGATTTTTAAGCGTCTGATTGGGTTTCATAAACAGTTATGAATAAATAAAAAACAGTTTAGTGTATCACAATCCTGAAAAAAATATTTGGCCTCTTATAGGTAATACTTATTCTCTGGGGCGATTGATTACGGATGCAGTCATTCTCGAAATACATGTTAGTTTTTGTTCTTCATTAAAAATCTTAACTTCCCAAACATGGGTGGAGCGTCCTATATGGATAGGGGAGGTGATGGCAGTAACAATGCCTTGTTTCACGGAGTGAATATGATTGGCATTAATTTCTAAACCGACACAAAAAAATTGACTTACATCAATTACTGCATTCGCTGCGGTGCTTGCTACTGTTTCCGATAAGGCGACATTAGCACCGCCGTGAAGAATGCCTATGGGTTGTCTGGTGCGCTCACTGACTGGCATAGTTGCTCTTAAAAAATTATCACCTATTTCAATGAATTGAATACCAAGAAATTCCGACATGGTATTTTTACCAAACTGATTTAGAGACTCGAGAGAAATTTTTTTAAACCATATAGCCATTTTTATCTCCTTTTTCTTAGAGCCTGCTTACCATGCTACTATTTTGGATCAATCTGGCGAACTGTAAGCAGAACTTAAATTAAGATAAACTTTATTTATTCAAAAACCAATAAGAAAATTAATATGAATCAAGCTTGTATGAAATGTTTTATCTCTGGAAAAGTTCAGGGAGTGTGGTATCGCGCTTCGGCTCAAAAAGAAGCTAAAAAGCTGGGTATTACCGGTTGGGCACGAAATCTTAATGATGGACGTGTAGAAGTTTTTGCTTGTGGTTCTGTTGAAAACCTTGAACTATTTTACGAATGGCTAAAGGAAGGGCCGCAACTTGCTGTTGTAGAAGAGTGTACTTATGAACAGCTTATTTGGGAAGAGTATGAGGGATTTGATACTTTTTAAGTGAATTTAAAGTAGTCTAGAATAGCGCAGCGCAATCAAGAATTTTTTACCGTCATCCTGAGCGTAGCGAGGGATCCCTCGGCCCTACATCCAGTAGATCCGTCACGACGCTCGGAATGAGGGGTAGGGCTAGTTTATAGACTGAGACTTGATAAAATGTTCTATAGATTGAATTAATCGAAAAACCTGGTCAGGGACAAATATTTCAAGTTGTGCAAAGACATGAATCATTCCCTTAAATTCTTCAAGTATTACAGAAACCCCCAAGTTTTCAATTTTTTTTGCAAACGCAAGTGCTTCATCAAATAAAGGATCATATTCTGCTGCTGCGATATAACAAGGTGGCAATAATTCTAAATGTTGGAAATACATTGGTGATGCTTGAATCCGATCACCTCCATTTCTAAAATAATTATCAAAATACCATTTAATTTTTTCTCGTGTGAGCAAAAAACCTTCTCCATTGCGCTGATATGAATCATAGTTCATAGAGAAATCAATAGAAGGATAGATTAACACTAATCCTTTAATCGAAGTATTGCCCTGCTTTTTCATTTGATGGCAGACCGATAGTGCTAAATTTCCTCCTGCACTATCACCTGCTAAGAAAACCTGTTCGGTATTTACTTGAAATGCTTTAAGTAATTCAGCCTTTCGCTCAAACACTGCAATACAATCCTGCAACCCAGCTGGATATGGGAATTCTGGGGCTAATCGATAACCCACAGAAAGGACTATAGTTTGGCTGCTAACCGCAATCCGACGGCAAAGAGCGTCATGGGTATCTATACTTCCTGAGAGATGTCCGCCTCCATGAAAATAAATCATTAAAGGTAATTTCTTTTGTGGGGCCGGATGATAAATTCGTGTTGGTATCACCCGATCAGCCAGTTGCAGCACTAGGTTACCGATCAAGGGTACAAATAATTTAGGTAGGGCAAAAGCTTCCGCTGTTTTTTCTGCGAGATCACGAACCTCTTCAGGCACAAAAACAGCGGGTTTGGTATTGCTCAAATTTAAAAAATTTTGCAGTGTTTGAGGTATATGGCTTTGCGACATGGATTGCCTCCTATTCCACGCAATGAGGTGTAGATATTTACTCTGAATCTCCAGATAATATCAACGAATTTTTTATCATCAAAACCTTCATTATTAATAGTCCTACAACAAGTAACCAAACAATACTTAGAATAATAATAAAACTTAATAAAGGATTTATCATTAAATAGCCCATTAAAATGACACTGAGTGTTGCAAAACACATGTTAACAAAACTCATCATGGCCGCAGCACTGGCTTTGTCCTTAAGTGCGTTAGATGCTACAAATGAACCTCCTGAAAAGAGAAAACTACTGAATAAATATAAACTGGAGGTAATCAGGAAAAACCATAACGTCGATTGACTCTCGAAATGCCACATCAACAATAAATTAAGTATCCCCAGGGCAACGCCAAGAAAACCAATCGAAATGAGCTGATTTGCTGAGAAACGAGACATTAACTGTTTGGAAAATATTCCGCCAAAGAGCATACCCACAATGTTGAGTATATTCCAATAGCCGTATTCTGCTGCTGATAGCTTCAATAACTCTTCTGCGATTTGAGGTCCTGCAGCAGAAAAGCAATAAGATATTGCAGAACAACAGCCCACTACTAATGAAAAAATCACCAGTTTTGCAGAAGATAGGGCAGCATAATAATCACGGATAATCGTTAAAACATGTATCGATTTAGGATGCATCAATGTTTCGCTAAATACACAGGTGCCCCAAAGCATTATTACACCATGCAAGAGTAAAATCCAAAAACATCCTTGCCAGTGAAGATATTCAGTAATTAATCCACCAACTACTACAGCGATCCCAATCCCCAGTGCAAAAGACAACACAGAGTAGGCCATAGCCGTTTTGCGTTGTGACTCAGGTAACCATTCATTAATTAACATGAAGGTACATGCAAGCCCACTGGCAGCACCTAAAGCGGTAATTAACCGTCCACTCACAAGCAACCAATAGCTGCCTTGTAGCAAAGCAAGCAAACAAATAACAATCCCGAATAGATTAATTACTAGCCCTGTGCGCAGTGCTTTTAAACGCCCAAATCGGTTAGCGAGCGGGCCATAGATTAATTGACCCACCACATAGCCAATCAAAAATGCGGAGACGATCCATTCAACGGATCCTGGCCCTAAAATATACTCGGCCTGGATTTTGGGCAAAGCAGGGGTGATAATCGCTGCCGAAACCGATGCAATTGAAATATAGTTGAGCAACCAAAATAGGTTAAATGATGATGTTTTTCCAAGAGCGCTCATGGCTGTCCTTAGAGTAAAAGGATTCATTGTATGAGCTTTTTTATCTTAGTCAATAATTCTTTTTTTCTTATTTAATTCGTGCAGTGGATAATTGCTAAATTTAAGTAGGGATGGGTCGCTTTATTCTATAGGTGCTTTGCGAAATGTTCTAATGGTTTTATGGGTCTTGTTATCAATAATTTCACCGCGAATGTCACCAAAATAGCCATTGACTTGAATGAGCATCCAAGCATAAAGCTGGTCGATATTAGTTCCAGTTTGGGTTGCGATTCTTTCTTCTTTGCAGTACACATTTGCGGTAAATTGCGTGTTCATTTAAGAATCCTTTGAGCCTAAACTTATATATATAAGTTTAGCGTTTTTTACTTATTTCACCACGTGATTGAGAGGTATTTTGAACTATAATTTATATAGGAGAATTGTTTTCAGGAGTTTGTTATGAATACCAATTTTCTAGCTGCTGTATTAGGTTGGTATTTGGTAATTGTGAGCCTGCTTTTACTGATAAGACGTGAAGTTGTAGTTACCGCAATGAGAGAGTTAATGGGGCAACGTGCTGTCATGTTAGTTGTTGGCATAATAACATTGATTATTGGTTTATTAATGGTTATTAGTCATAACGTGTGGTTAATGGGTTGGCCTGTTATTGTTACGATTTTTGCTTGGTTAATACTCATTGGCGGCTTATTTAGGCTCTATTGTCCAGATACTGTGTATAAAATTTGGAATAAAGTAATCGATAAATCGGGACTATTGATCACTACGGGAGTAATTTCATTAATCATCGGCCTATTTTTGTTGTATAAAGTTTATTTTCATTGATCGAAAAGCCATGTTTGGTGCATCTTGAGTGAAAATGCCTCTCAACCTGCGCTTTAATTCAACTTTTACCCAATTTTTTAAACAGCCCATGCTAGGGAAGCGTAATCCCAGTGTCTAACCTGGCTACAGATGCTAATTCCAAGGGCATTGAACAATTTATTTTGATTCCCTAATCAGCTCTTTGAATGTTACAGAGAGATTGGTATAAAAAAGTGTAGTCGTACTTTCAAATCCAGAGTCAGTACCTAAAATTAGCCATGCCTCACCTTTATTGCTGGTAATTACTGTATAGTTAGCTAGTCTGCTTTGCATTTCTTCATCAGGTAAATAAGGTAAGGTTTTTAGTCGGTAGATGGAATTTTCTGTGTCTGTGCCTACAGTACCAATGGTAATCATGTCTTTTCCATCAAATGCTTGATTTCCCTTGTCTAAATCCATTCTGTAATAATCAGAGCTATCTACATACCGTTTGGGTTCATCAGATACAGCACCAATTTTTACATAGACTGAATCACCAGGTGAGCCGCCCGTTCCTGTAGAACCCTCAGTGGCATTAGAAGCAAATTCCAAATTAAAACGCACATGGTACGTTGTATTAGGTTTTAAGCCTTTTACTTTTTTATAAGCATACATGAATAGATCATCGCTATGATTGTTACCCGATATTTTTAATCCATGCAGGGGAGTATTAATTTCATGGGGGAGTGTAACGCCATTTTTGAATTCAAGCTCAAAGAATTTTTCTTGGCCTTTAGGATAATCAGCAAAAGAAACCTTAAAATGTTCTTTTTTCGAAAAAGTAAACTTATAAGATTTTAGATCAGGCTTGCCTAAAGCAGGTGCCGAAACTGAAAACAGAGTGCATACTAAAAAAAAGCAGAACAAAATAGTGCACTTCAAGATATCATCCATCTGGTCGATAATGGCGCATTTTAAAATTAAACCGCCTGTAGAGCAATACAGCACTACCAAAAGCAGCTAATGACATGCCCCACCAGAGGCCGACGCCTCCCCATTGAAGAGGAATTGCAAATAAGTAACCGATAGGTAGAGCGATTCCCCAAAAACTGAACATGGAGATGACCAGAGTATAGCGTGTGTCTTTTAGAGCACGTAAAGCACCAAATAGTGAGATACGGGCTGATTCGAATATTTGAAAAATGGCACAAATTGCGAGAAGTTGGATGGCAAAATGAACAACGCCCTGATTGAGGGGATCGTGTGTATCAAAATCAATTCCAATAAGTAACTCAGGGAAAAACCAATAAATAAGCGCTGCAACAGACATAAAAATAACGGAAGCAAAAGTACCGGTATAACCTGCGTGCTTTGCAGAGCTTATATCACCTTCTCCCAGTAGATGTCCTATGCGAACAGTGATTGCTTGTGCTATAGAAAAAATGATAGATATCAAGATGCATAAGTATTGTAAGGTGATTTGATTCGCGGCCAACAATTGATTTCCAAGAGAACCTGCAATTAAAATCAAGACAAAGAAAAAGCCAATTTCCACACAATACATTATCCCTAGAGGAGCACCAATTTTCAGTAGTTCCATGCAGTAAAATGGTTTAAGGTAAGTAAAGAGAAGACGTGTATAGGGTTTATAATCTTTATTTATAAAAATAAACCCAGTGAAAAATAATGCAGTTATCAAGAAACCTATAGTTGATCCCCAGCCAGCACCAGCAACGCCTAAAGTGGGCAAACCAAATTTTCCAAAAATCAGTACAAAACTAAATAGGATGTTTAGGGAAACATTTAGGGTGCTAAAGAGTAATGCAAGTCGTGTCTTGCCAAGTCCTATAACAAACTCCATCAGTACCACAGTGATAAAATTAGGGAATAATCCCCAGGTCAATGCATGTAAATAAGATTCTGTCAGATTAACTAATGCTTGATTTTGTCGAAGATACAAGAGCAGCGGGGCAATATGCCAAAAAAAATAACATGCTGGAAGGGTCAGAATACATGCCAGCCAAAACCCATCTCGAAACACCAAAGAAATTCCATGTGTATTTTGCGCTCCATATTGACGAGCTACCAAGACATTAATGGAATTTAAGATACCCAAAATAATGACGTTAAATGTACCAAAAAGCCAGGCAACCAGTGAACCGGCAGCTAATGCGTCTTGGCTTACATGAGCTAAAAAAATAGTTACAAAAAAATAAATGGAAGATTGTAATAATCCAGTGAGAATTAGTGGAATAGCTAATCTGAGTAAGGGTTTAAAATTACTTCTAAATGATTTCACAACACACTCTCAATGGATACAGTTTCGCCTTCTTACTATAAAAAGACATAAAGACATATTAAATATGAAGCAGCTTAATTATAGCTCTAGTGAACTACCAGTACATCAAACTTTATTTTAATTATATTCAAACCCTATTAGGGCGTGTTGACAATTTATCCCCACCGGCTACGTGCCGCGACTTGTTCGCGGCATCCAGGAAATGGTCAAGTTAAAGATGAACTTAATTCATTGCTCTAATCTATTGATGAATAAGAGCAAACTCATAATATATCGATTTCAATATCAAGTATAAAACGAGTTTGCAATGGCTAGACTGATGCTCAGTGATGAGCTATGGTCTAAGCTAAAGGATATGATAGCGAGGAAATTCGAGATCAGATTAGGCAAAAATCATCTACTCCAATGATTCCTCGGAAGACGAACTCTAAAACTGGGAATGCTGATATTGATTGGGGTCTATACAAATATCGTCATCTAGTTGAAAACGTATTTGCGCGACTTAAACATTTTCGAGCTGTTTCCACAAGAGATGATAAATTGAAGAGAAATGATGCGTCAATGCTCGCAATGGCTTGTTCCTATATTTGGCTACCAATGTAATCAGTGAAATTTAGGTGATATCATCGCATTGAGTCCAACACTCTGATCAAAACAAGGAAGCAAAATGAAGTCATTTTATGTCTATATTATGGCAAGCAAGCGAAATGGTACACTATACGCTGGTTCAACATCAGATTTAATTAAACGAGTATGGGAACATAAAAACAGCCTGATTCCGGGATTTACAGCTAAGTACAATGTACATATATTGGTTTATTATGAGGTTCATGAAACCTATATAGAAGCTGCTCGACGTGAAAAGCGATTCAAAAATTGGCCCAGGCAGTGGAAGTTAAATTTGATTGAGAACCTAAATACAGAATGGCATGATCTTTATGAAGAAATTTGCCACTGATTAAGATCGGCTGGTTGCCGCGAACACGTCGCGGCACGTAGGCGGTGGGGATGAATTGTCAACACGCCCTATTTTTTGGGAGATATTCGTTAAAAGTATGAGCCGAACGGCACTTCGGCTCATATTGGCGCCGGTTAATTCATGTGAATTAAGGTTGATTTTAAACAGTGCTCATCATAGAAATTCTCCAAGTCTTGAAGGAGTATTTTTAATTCTTCTGTATCATAAATTCCTTCTTGGGCTTGTTCTGCAAGCTGTTCGTATGAATCTGTATAAATTTCAAAGAGACTTTCTGCATAAGCATCCTCTTGCTTTTGGTTTTTTTGAATTTCTACAATCAGATCGTCTACCTCAGTTTTCATGGTCTCATACTCCTCTTTGCTTCCTAGAACTTTCACTTTGGCTTCTGACTTATTTAGAGATTGATAGAGTAAATAAAGGACAATTAATCCAATGGGAATCATAACAATGCATGCCATATAGATTCCTGCATTATTGTTCTCATGACTCGGTACTGGACAAACAGCCGTATCTTGATTTTCTGCACAAGCAGCGAGAGCTTGAGGTTGTGCTGAAGGCAGTTGTTGGGATTTATGTGTTTCATAAAACACATTAGGTTGTTGATAATCATCAACTGCAGATATTTTTTTATTCCTATCAAAAAATGATGGGCATGATTTCGTTTGCGGAAAGGATCTTTTCTCGGGCTTCAGTTGAGGTAATAATTCCAACCTATCCGGTTTTTGAGGTGGTTCTAGACCTTTGAGTTGATACTGAAATGTGATCCAGCGATGCATCGAATCCATCAATGTATTTAATTCTTGAGCTTGTCCAGCAAGTGTTGCAAAATCAGAACCTTTTATTTTAGGCCCGTTTAAATGACCAATCACATGATTGACTTGTTGTTTGAGCGCTTGATTTGTTTTTGCAAGTTCCGCTGTTGTAGAGGGAAAATGAGCTAAAGTATCTTGATTCCCTATGAATGTATTTAATTTTTCTTGTTCCGATGTGAATAATTTTTTTACTAGAGATAAATTTTGTTCTTCTTGAATTGCTTTATGATAGGCATGTGTATTGGCACGGATTATTTCCTCAATGTGAACAGATGATTCATCAATAAAGTATTCAATTTGGCTCAGAAGGGAGGATAACTGTTCCTTAAACTGAAAAACTGTATACACTTCACCCGCTTGTCCCAATAAATCCATGGTTTGGGTAATAACTTTTTGAAACTGTTCCAGTTCATTAAGATCCGTCATCGCTTTGGCATAATGATCGAGTACTTCTTCTTGCATATTGATTAAGTGGAAATCTGGGCATTCTTTAAGTTGATTACCGGTTAATTGTAATACAGGCGTAGGATTTTCTACGATGGCAGTAGTGCTTTTACTGCACTCTTTTGCTGCTTGAGTTGGATAGGCTTTCAGATCACTGGGTTGATCAATTGCGAACCTATAAGGGTGGGGATTAACCTGATTCGTATTCAGAGCAAAATGTAATATTCTGTTGCGCTCAGTGGACAATTGTTCAATGGTTTTTGATAATTCACCAAGACGATCTCTTAATAGTTGCGATTCAATTCGATGGGTTAATTGAGGGTGAATTTCATCATCAATAGTGCTGCGGAAATTGGCTAAAAATAACCGATCAGAACCTGAAAAAGGCGAAATGTTTTTTTCTATAGTACGAACGTAACGAGTGACATGCTCCAATTGTTCCCTGGTTTGTTTGGCATTAGGGTTTTGACTAATTCCTTTCAGGATATGATTCAAATCCAGTAAGAAGAAATTAATGGGCTGATTTAAATGATCTGGTGGTAGTTCCTGATTTCTTAATAATAAATAATCTCCAGCTTTTTGCATTAATTCATACAAAGCTGGCCATTGGAGGCGTTGACTATCAATAGGCTGAACGTGAAAATCATCTCGTGTTAAGGCGTGACGCGTCTTATATGCATTAGAGTAAAACCAGGAACGCTCATACACATTAATCAAGGCTTGTGAATCATCAGCAAACCATGAACTTGGATTGCTCAAATAATCAGAATGGATCCCTGAATTAGCCCGCGTTTTAAGTATCCATTCTCTTTGGGCTAATTCTTCTTCAGTATAACAAGACTCTGAATGAATCCAAAAACGAGAACGATGATGCTGGGGTTGATATGAGGTATACTGCTCCTTCTTTTCCTTTGTCATACTTCTCACTCCTTGAGATAGAACAACTAGAGGTTATTGTGCGATTGGTAACTAAATAGAATATTTTTGATCCATTTTAATTTGATAACATGCTTTACATGAATATGCAACAGTAAGAGATCAATCAAGGGAACGGTGGTTTAACCTTCTCTTTTTTGTTAAATTATATTTTTTAACTTGAACGGGTTGCTTATGCCTTCTTTTGATATTGTCTCTGAAACCAACATGGTTGAATTACGTAATGCAGTTGATAATGCGGTACGCGAAATGGGTACTCGCTTTGATTTTCGAGGGGTAGAGTCAAGTATAGAACTTAAAGAGCTTACGGTGACATTACGCTCCGAATCAGACTTTCAAGTCAGGCAATTAGAGGATTTGTTCCGAAATCATTGCAGTAAACGTAATCTTGATGCCTCTGGTGTAGATATGGAAGAGGAGCCGGTGCATAGTGGAAAATTTTACTCCCTAAATATGACTTTTAAACAAGGAATAGATCAGCCAACAGCTAAGGATATCGTCAAACATATAAAAGATTCCAAGAGTAAGGTTCAAGCCTCTATTCAAGGGGATAAAATTCGTGTTACAGGTAAAAAACGTGATGATTTACAAGAAGTAATTGCGCTTTTAAAAAAATCAGATATTAAATTGCCATTGCAGTATGAGAATTTTCGGGATTAGTCCTCTTAGCAAAAATTTTACCTAATACCCTCATCCTCCCTTCGGGTACCTTCTCCCTGATGGGAGAAGGGAATCGTAGCTATTAAAAGTTAAGTAATCCCCTGTCCCATTAGTAGGAGAGGCTAGGGTGATGGTGTTTTTAATTCACAATTTCATCAATTTTGGCGGAAATCCTTGCTGTTAAATAAGGATCTTTTTGGGCAAGACCACGAGCAACTTTCAGTTGAGCGACCGCCGCTCTTTTTTGCCCTTCAAGAAGTAAACATTGGGCTTGTGTAAAATAAGCATAACTTTTTTGATGCGATTGCGCTTGTGCTCGGGCTAATTCACGGCATAAAAGAAGATCTTGTCTGTACTTTCTACTTCCTTTAAGCAGGATACTTGTTGCTTTTTCATTTTGATTCGCAGCCAATAAACCCTGAGCATAAGCCATCAAGGCTGCATAATTATCTGGGTAATTTTTTTGTATTTCTTCCAGTCGAGAGAGGGCTGCTTTGTGCTGGGATAATCCTGTTTCAGTCTGTGCCATAGCAATTTGAAAATAAAGATTATTATTTTGTACTAACAAAGGACTTAAAATCGCAGCGGCCTTTGCATAATTATTTGTATTAATTAAGCTAAGGGCATGGCCATATTGGCAGGCATAGGCAGGAGTTTTTTTGTTGCATTGATGTTCATAATAATCAAGTAATGTTTTTGGTTCACGGGTTACTGAAGTACGAATTAATTCTTTGACTAAAGGATAATCAGACGAGTCTGCAAATTGTTTGTGTGAAAATTGTGCAGTACGGTTTTCTGCTTCAGCTATCCTGTCTCCGTCTAGAGGATGGGTACGCAGAATAGCAGGGACATTCGCAGTATAATAATATCGTGAATTTTCCTGCATTTTTTTAAAAAAAGCAGCCATACTATGAGGATTATATCCTGCTTTAATCAGCATATCGATGCCAATTCTATCTGCTTCTTTTTCTTTAGAGCGCGTAAAGTTGATGTTATCTTGAGAAAATCCTGATAAAGATCCCATCATTCCAGCCATGCCAACTGTTGGATTGATAATCCCTAAAGCAGCCGATGCCAGTAACGAAGCGAGCATGGGAATACGCATTTGTTTTTGATGCTCGATAGCTCTGTACAGGTGATGCAAACGCACGTGTGCGATTTCATGGGCCATTACCCCCGCAAGTTCACTTTCACTATCAGTAGTTAAAATGAGTTGAGAATTGATACCTATATGCCCACCAGGACCTGCGAAGGCATTGATTTCATTTGATTTTACTATAAAGAAATCAGGTGATTTAATATGTCCCGCACGCGCAAGATTTTTTCCAATACGATTAACGTATTGGCTGGCTAGTGGATTTCGCTCCACACTTTCTGATTGATTGATCTGCTGAACGAATTCTTTCTCTAATTGTTCCAGTTCACTTGTTGAGTATGGAGACAGTCCCTCAGCGAAAGCAGGCTGGACAAGAAGACTTGCTAACAGAATCCAACAGATGTTTTTCTTAATTTTCAATTTAATCATTAGGCTACTCAAAAATTGAATAATTTGTTATCATTCACGCATCGTAACTACTCATCTCCTCTCGTTATCCCGTGGTTTGACCTTGGGAAAACGGCTATTAGATACATGAGCGGTTACCATGCATCTTTAGAAAGGTACTAAAACAATGCACAAAAAGTTTTTGCTCGCAACGCTTGAACAGGCCCGTCTTGGTCAAGGCCATTGCGCCCCCAATCCTTGTGTTGGCGCTGTTGCTGTGCAAAATGGAACTATTATAGCACAAGCATGTCATAGAGGTGCAGGGACACCTCATGCAGAACAATTATTGTTATCACAGATTCCTCCTAAAATGCCAGGGGTCAGTCTATATATTTCTCTCGAGCCTTGTAATCATTGGGGAAGAACGCCGCCTTGTGTCGATGCGATTATTCAGTATGGAGTAGAAGAGGTTGTTTTTGCCTATTTGGATCCTAACCCAGTTGTCGCAAAAAATAATTCCACAGAAAAATTACGTGCTCATGGAATAAAAGTGACGCACTATCCTGTAGATGAGATTACTGAATTTTATAAAAGTTACTCCTATTGGACTTTGACGCAAAAGCCAAGAGTAACAGTGAAAATAGCACAAACATTAAATGGTAAAATCGGTCGCGCAGTAGGAGAGCGGGTTATTTTGTCTAATACTTTGTGCGGGGAGTTCACACATCAAATGCGCGCCGCGGCTGATGTGATCCTTACAACTGCTCGAACAGTGCAACTGGATAATCCTAAGATGAATGTGCGTATAGGCCAGGAAGAGCAGGCAAAACCAGTTGCAATTATCGACAGGCAGTTAAGCCTTGATAAAAACGCACAAATTTTTTCAACAGCTGCTCATTGTTATGTATATCATAGCAATGATCGAGAAGTTTCTTATCCCAATAGTACTTTGCATTTTATTCCTCCCAAGGATGGATCTATGAATTTAAGTGCTATAATCAGCCACCTAGGAGAGTTGGGATTTCATGATGTTTGGGTAGAGGCAGGAGGGGCTCTTTTTACCGCACTCCATCAAGAAGGATTAGTTCATCGAACTTATTTATATATAGTTCCAAGTATTTTGGAGCACAAGGCAGTTTCAGCATACCAGCAGAGTGGGATTTTTAACCGAGCGCATACAATTTCTTGGCATGCTATGGGCGACAATATGATAGCATGTCTGGATTGGCAGGAAGATAAAATGAACACTGGATCAAATGAGGTCGCGTTATGAAGTATTCATTAGCTACAATAGAACATGCAGTGGAAACACTCAAAGCCGGTAAAATGGTTATTTTAATGGATGATGAGGATAGGGAAAATGAAGGAGATCTGGTCGTTGCGGCAGAATATGCAACTCCAGACGCAATTAATTTCATGTCTCGTCATGGTTGTGGGTTGATCTGCTTGTCTATGGCTGATGAACTGATTGATAAATTACAATTACCTATGATGGCGCAGAATAATAAATCGCCTTATGGTACCGCATTTACGGTATCCATAGAGGCAGCAGAAGGCGTATCAACGGGTATTTCTGCTAAAGATAGGGCTCACACTATTAAAGTCGCCATTAGTCCGGAAAGCGGGCCAATGGATGTTATTTCTCCTGGGCATGTTTTTCCTTTACGAGCTAAGAAAAAAGGCGTATTGGAACGAGCTGGACAAACAGAGGGCAGTGTTGATTTGGCCAAGCTTGCTGGCTTAACTCCTGCAGCAGTGATTTGTGAAATTATCAATGAAGATGGTACCATGAGCCGACGCGATGAATTGGTTTTGTTTTCTCAAAAACATAATATCCCTCTGGTTACAATTAAAGATTTAATAGAATACCGAATCCGTCATGAAGCGTTAATCGAAGCGGCTGCTTCAACTCGTATTCCTTTGCAAAACAAAGGTGATTTTAATATGACTGTGTTTGCAAATGAACTTGATTGTGCGGAGCATTTTGCTTTGGTGAAGCCACCTGTATTTGCCAATCGTGTGCCTTTAGTGCGTATTCATTCTGAATGCATTACTGGCGATATTTTTGGTTCTTGTAAGTGTGATTGTGGCAAACAATTAGAACAGTCTCTATCTCAGATTGCAGATGAGGGAGGTGTTTTAATCTATTTACGCCAGGAAGGGCGAGGAATTGGTTTAGCAAATAAACTAAAAGCTTATGCCTTGCAGGAGCAAGGTTTGGATACCGTTGATGCCAATCATCAACTGGGTCTTCCTGTTGACAGTAGGGATTATGCTGTTGCCTATCAAATGCTGAAATATTTTGGTATTGACGCAATAAGGTTATTGACGAATAACCCATCAAAAATTGCCGCTGTCGAACGTTATGGAATAAAGGTTATGGAAAGAGTGCCTTTAGAAATAGAACCTACTAAGGAAAGTCACAGATATTTAAAAACTAAAAAAGAGAAAATGGGACATTTATTGGCAATAAGTTAGGTCCTGATTGATTTGTAGCTTGGGTTAGGCTAAGCCTTAATCCGCCCTACATACACCAATTTTTTTCTCTATGAACAGTACTTAATTAGCAGGATACAAAGGTCAATTATGACAAATTTTATTTTTATTACAGGTGGTGTGGTCTCTTCTTTAGGAAAAGGTATTGCAGCGGCGTCTCTCGCTGCTGTTCTTGAGGCACGTGGTCTTAAAGTAACATTGATTAAACTTGATCCTTATATTAATGTGGATCCAGGAACTATGAGCCCATTCCAGCACGGTGAAGTTTTTGTAACCAATGATGGTGCAGAAACCGATCTGGATTTAGGTCATTATGAACGTTTTGTAAATACAACTATGACAAAACGTAATAATTTTACCTCTGGAAAAATTTATGAAACCGTCATTAAAAAAGAAAGAAAGGGCGATTATTTAGGGGGTACCGTTCAGGTTATTCCTCATATAACAAATGAGATCAAGCGATGCATCAAATTAGGTGCTGACGGGTTTGATGTGGCAATGGTTGAAATTGGTGGGACCGTTGGTGATATTGAATCATTACCTTTTCTCGAGGCCATTCGTCAAATGCGTATTGAATTAGGGTCGCAAAGAACCTTATTTATCCATCTGACACTAGTGCCCTATATTGCTACTTCAGGCGAAACGAAAACAAAACCAACGCAGCATTCAGTAAAGGAATTGCGTTCTATAGGTATCCAACCTGATATTTTGATTTGTCGTTCAGAAAAAGCGTTACCTATGTCGGACCGAGCTAAAATTGCATTGTTCACTAATGTGGAGAAAGAAGGAGTTATTTCTCTTGAGGATGCGCCAAGTATTTATCAAATTCCAAGAATATTACATGAGCACGGACTTGATGACATCGTTGTGAAGAAATTGGGGCTTGATGCCAAACCTGCTGATTTAAGCGAATGGGACCGCGTTGTGGCGATGAAAGCCACACAAACCATGACTGTAAAAATTGCCATGGTTGGTAAGTATATTGAATTGAATGATGCGTATAAATCAATTAATGAGGCGTTGTTGCATGCTGGGCTTCATACTCAGACTAAAGTGGATATCGTCTATTTAGATGCTGAATTGATCGAAAAGCATGGTTCTTCAATTTTGGAAGGTATTGACGCTATTCTTGTTCCTGGGGGATTTGGGGAACGTGGTGTGGAAGGTAAAATTAAAGCAATCCAATATGCTCGAGAGCACAAAGTTCCTTTCTTGGGAATTTGTTTGGGAATGCAAACCGCAGTGATTGAATTTGCCAGAAATGTTGTTGGCTTAAAAGAAGCAAACTCCACCGAATTTAATAAAAATACTGCATATCCTGTGCTTGGATTAATCAGTGAGTGGATGGATGTAGATGGTTCAAAACAACTTCGTGATGAACATGCTGACTTAGGTGGTACGATGCGTTTGGGAGCCCAATTATGTCAATTGGAAGAAGGTACCTTAGCGCGTAAGGTCTATGGAAAACCACAAATAATCGAGCGTCATCGCCATCGCTATGAAGTAAATAATAAATATGTGGAAAGTCTCGTTAATCATGGATTAATTATCTCTGGACGCTCAGCAGATAATTCTTTAGTCGAAATGGTGGAGTTATCAGACCATCCTTGGTTTTTAGCCTGTCAATTTCATCCAGAATTTACATCAACTCCGAGAGCAAGCCATCCGCTTTTTAAACAGTTTGTACTTGCTGCTCGCGAGAAACATCAAGGAAAAAATTAAAAATGAAATTATGTGGATTTGAAGTAGGTTTAGATAAGCCTTTATTTTTAATTGCTGGACCTTGTGTCATTGAGAGTGAAGAGTTAGCGCTGGAAACAGCTGGATATTTAAAAGAAATATGCAGCCAATTACAGATTCCTTTTATCTATAAGTCTTCATTTGATAAGGCAAACCGTTCTTCTATATCCAGTTATAGAGGGCCTGGTTTTGAAAAGGGATTGTCGATTTTGGAAAAGGTAAAAACGCAGGTAGGTGTTCCTGTGTTAACTGATGTTCATGAAGATACGCCATTATTGGAAGTGTCTAGTGTTGTTGACGTATTACAAACCCCAGCGTTTTTATGCAGACAAACCAATTTTATTCAAAAAGTAGCATCAATGAATAAGCCCGTGAATATCAAAAAAGGACAGTTTTTAGCTCCCTGGGAAATGAAGCATGTGATTGCTAAAGCGCAAGCATGTGGTAATGAACAGATTATGGCGTGTGAGCGCGGTGTGAGTTTTGGATATAATAATCTGGTTTCAGATATGCGTTCATTAGCGATTATGCGCGAAACAGGATGTCCTGTTGTTTATGATGCAACACATTCTGTGCAGCTACCTGGAGGAAATAATGGCGTTTCTGGCGGACAACGTGAGTTTGTTCCTGTGCTTGCGCGTGCTGCAGTAGCTGCAGGTATATCAGGGTTGTTTATGGAAACTCATCCTGATCCAGATAAGGCCTTGAGCGATGGTCCTAACAGTTGGCCTTTAGCTAAAATGAAGTCTTTGCTTGAGTCATTAAAAGCGTTGGATGCGATATATAAAAATATGGGTGAAATTGAATAATCAATTTCACTCTCAACTTTATAAGTACGCTTGAACTATAATTACCTTAGATAATTTTTTTTGAGAGTATTATGGTTAAGTCTAAGTGGCATGCAATCAAATCAAAAGCGACAAAAGAAACAGAAGCAGAGAACGAACTCAAAAATCAAACTGATTCAGTCGATAAGCCAGTGGAATTAGAGACCCTTCTGAACACTCGCGTTGGTGCAACCGATCTCCCTGAAGAACTAGATGCCCAAAAAAATAATCTAGGTCCAAAGGATACCGCATTGGAAGTTGAAGATTTAGAGCCTTCCTCCCCGAAAGCAGGTCAAAAATAATTAGAGACTGTTTTTAGTCGGTTGAAATTTTTTATAAAGTCTTTACTTGAATATATCGGATAGGCTGAACGATTTGCTTGTATCTATCGCTGGAAAACTCGATACAACGCTCTCACAACGATTTCAGAATATTTCTTAAGCATTTATTGGCAACTAAAAGTTTAGGGACTGGATTAGACTTAGTCGTAATCCAGAATTAGTCTATATAAACGCTCGTTTTACTTTATGCTAATACGGATCTACGTATAAAAGTTGAAGTGGATCTACTTGAGGGTGCGCACTATTCTAACTTCCAGACGCGAGTCACGGCGTCATTTTATTTATTAGTGTCTTTGAGATATCTAAATGGTTCGCGTATTCCGCTTCTTCTGCGGCCGTCAGTCCATTCATATCTCTAATTTCTAGTTTGACCGTTGGTTTTTTAATCAAGGTATCCACCATATTGCTATATCCTTTAGCGGCAGCCATTATTAGAGGAGTGAATCCTGTGCCTTCTGTCGTTACATTTGGATTAACGCCTGGGATCTCCAATAAATATTTTACTAAGCTATGGTGACCACCAGCCGCAGCTGCTGTTAGTGCTGTATCACCAAAACGATCGCGTTGATTTAATAGTGCGCCACGTTCATCTTCTTTGATGTTTTTAAGAATCGCCTTAACGCCCCATTTATGTCCTTTCCTGCAGCATTCGACTATTTCTGATAACATTTCTTCAGGAGTACCTAGACTCGTTTTATTTATCGCAGGCTTCATTGTTTTATCTCCTTGAGTTAGCCATATTGAACTATGGAAAGATAACTTAATTTTACCAGAGAGTTCAATATACTAACACTCATTAATGGTTACATTATAGTCCCAGCTTATCCATTGCTTTTCCTCTTAAGTCCTTTGGTCCTTCCGGTATATTTGCTTTAAATTCCTCAATCAAATCATAAAATTCCATGATCTTAAAATCAGCTACACTAGGTTTATTTCTATAATGGACTTCCTGGTCTTCCGAGTACACATCCAACTGATGTGGAGGATATTCTCTTTGCGCATGTTCCGATAAGGCGAGTAACTGAAACAGTACATCATTAAGCTTATTAATCAATGCCGGGTCTGTGCCGTCAGGTAACCCATGAAGTGAATCGACAATTTGCTTCATCAGTTCAATATCTTTTTTGGTGTCTTTAAGAAGATTTTTGATCTTTTCCTTGTGTTTCTCTTGTGAACGTAATTTGGGATGTTTTCTATCAAGGGCATCTATTTCATGCTTCAGTTTATTAGGTAGATCAACGACACATTTTAAGCCACCATTCATCACATCAAGAATATATTTCTGACGACCAGGTGTTATAGGCCTGTGCAACTCGCGTCCCTTGCCCTTCCACATCCCTACATTTCTTAGGTGTGATATCCGTTCTGTTTTGGATAATTCTTGGACTCTCTGCGCCGATTCACTTTGCACTGCTAAACCCACCGTTTGGGTTTTTAGTAATAGAAGTTGCTGTTTCGGATTATCAAGCAGATTGCGGAGTTCATCATCTGTACGTTGCGCTAATGCAGCACTTCCTCGCTCAGGGTTATGAAGCTTGCTGTGAATAATACGACGTCGTTCAGCGACATCTCCTAGTATGCATATTTTTGCGCTTTCTTTCTCTGCTTTAACGCCACATACTGCTGATCCCACACCGCATGCCAATGCTAATACGCCTAAAGTTATTCCTACTGAAAGCCCTGTTGCAGTTGTGCCTGTTTGTCCTAATTCAATTGTTTGAGGTGATTCGGGATTAAGTACATAGGGGCTAAATGTGGTGGTACTTATTGCGTAGATTCCTAACGCAGGTCCGGCTGTAACATTCATGAAATAATCTGCCCCCTCAAGTGCTTTTTCTAAGTGCGGCCTCTCCATGATTTTGGGTGGTTTCAGATGATGAAATGAAGATGATGAACTTTGTAGCGCCTCACTTCTTAGATATTTAAGCGTTGCAGCGCCTGCATTATATACCTTTTTTTCTTGCTTACTTTGATTCCCTGAAGCGGTAATTTCTTCACTTTCTACTGTTATTTTTAATCCTTTGTTTTTTATATCTGCAGATATCCCAGTTTTTAGTGCTTCGACCAGGTCCTTTTGTAAGGGTAAATTGTGTTTTGACACCAACTCATCATAAGTTTCTATTGTGTGTGCTAACGCAGCATGAACATCGGTGAGCATCTCAACTCGTATCTCTTGTTCTATATTTGTACAAATGGTAATCTGATGCGCGAGTGAAATTAAGCATTCAGCATTAGACGCTAACCCTGCGGCTGCTTTATGCATTAAATCTTTGTTGTTACCCACGGGTATATGCCCCGATGGCATTCCCTCGATTGGCGCCAGATTTGCCATAGCGCGAGCCGTTCCTATCTGAGCAGTACACATGATAGTAAATTGCGATGATATGAGTAATGCGGTATAGGGATCGAATGGGGGGGCTGGAGTAAGGCCAGCAGCGACTTGCAAGGCCGCATCTGCCGCATTCTCACGAATCATATCCTCCAACATAAGGAAATAAGCACCTCTGGTCTCTGCAAATTTGCTTTGTAGCATTAAGTCTATTGTATCTTTATCGTTTTTTTCGATTTTTTTGCCAGATTTTACGTATTTTCGATGCATTCTTTTATAGTCAGCTTCTCGAGGCCCTCCAAACAGCCAAGCAAAATTATCTTGCGATTTCAGCTGTGCTACCCCTTTATTCATTGGCGTAGAGTCATCTAGACTAGGGTACTCCGTGATTGCCCCCAAAACCCTATCCACTCTTGCTTGAAGTTTTGCTTTAGCGATCTCATAACCTCTGTAAGCTCTTATTCCCCCATAGATTCCACCTGCTATGCCTCCTATGATTCCTGCTGTGATGGTTCCCCACACAGGAACTACACTGCCTCCCGATCCAGCAATGATCATTCCTAAACCTGCTCCAGCTAAAGAAAGTCCTACTCCAGCAAGTGCTTCTTTAGCTAGGCCAAGTTTTCTTGCCTTTTCTGCTGCTGTTGTGGCTTGCATTGCTTGAATTACATGTGCTTGTACGATTTTAAGTTGCTTTTCTACCTCTGTTTCCATGATTGGATCGTACAACGAATTACCATTTTTATCTTTTTTGTGCTTCCACTCTTCTCGTTCTTGCTCCAATACCTCAAGTTTTTTATTGTATGCTTCAATGAATTCATCAGCTTTTTTCTTGTGATCAGGATCCTTAAAATAAGCGCTGAATTTTTGTTTGATCGTTTTATCTATTTTATGCTCTTTAAGTTTTGCTACAATTTGGTCATATTCTTGCATGTGTTTCACCCAACTGGATGATTTGGTGTCTAATACATGACCTGATTTTAGATTTTTACCTGCTAATATAAGTTTTTGCTCCGCGGCCTTAAACGCATCAGGCTCGAGTATATGCTTCCATTCGAGAGTTCTTTTTAATTCACCTAATTCGAATATTGCTTCATTGTATCTTTTAACGAGAGACTGTAGATTATTTCCTTGCTGTGTAGTATGACCTACTTCATCAAGCATTCTATCTAAATATTCTTTGCTGATTGGTTGCGGTGCCATAGAATGTTCCTCATAATTAATCTTGCTCAACACTGAAAAATAAAGGGCTATGTGTTTTGGTTTGCATAAGTTTATTATATCATCTAAATGAGTAACAATTAATCTGATAGATTTATAATTGGTTTAATTGAGAGTAATTTAAATATTTAGATAACTATTAATTGATAACGAATGATGCAGGCAAAAATTTATAAAGAGCTTTAGGGTAGGGGCGTGCGGGAAATATGGAGCGACTATTTTGGGGATTTACTTGATTTAATTAGCCCAAATAAATGGTAGCAATCTAGTGATCTGATCCATGATGAGTTTTTTGATTATTTGAGTAAAGAATAGCTTATAAATAGGGTTTAAAAAGAAAGTAATAATAGAGCATGTTATTTGAATAGGGCGGAGCTTATATGGACGGAGCCTAAAAATTAACTCATCTTTGGTCTTCGAGAGAATCAAGTTCTTTCGATAAACTAAAACCTCTCCCAATTGCAGGAGAGGTCAAAAAAGATTAGCTGATATCACTCATAGTTGATACTGCATGATAACCTGCATCAACATGAACTACTTCGCCTGTAATCCCAGAGGCCAAGGTAGAGCATAAAAATGCAGCGGTATTTCCAACTTCCTCGATAGTAACGTTTCTATGGAGAGGAGTAATGTTTGCATAAGCACTTTGTATTTTACGAAAATCTTTAATGCCTGCTGCAGCAAGTGTTTTGATAGGGCCTGCAGAGATGGCATTAATACGGATACCCTTTTGTCCCAAACTCGCAGCTAAATAGCGTACAGAAGCCTCAAGACTTGCTTTAGCGACACCCATAACATTATAGTTAGGCACTGCCTTTTCGGCGCCATAGTATGATAGTGTTAAAAGAGAACCTTCAGTTCCTTCCATCATGGGTAAGGCCGCTTGTGCCAGACCAATTAGACTGTATGCACTGATATCATGAGCAATTCTAAAACCTTCGCGAGTACAAGACTCTACGAAGTCGCCACTAATTTGATCTGCTGGGGCATAAGCAACTGAATGAATTAAGATATCCAGGTGATCCCATTGTTTGCGGAGATTGGAAAAAAGAGCTTGAATTTCGTCGTCGTGAGCTACATCGCAAGGAAAGGTTAGTGTGGAATTGAATTCAGCTGCCATTGACTCGACGCGTTCTTTTAGACGTTCATTTTGATAAGTAAATGCTAATTCAGCTCCTTGCTCATGAAATGCTTTGGCAATGCCGTAAGCAATAGATCTATTGCTTGCAAGACCAATAATGAGTGCTTTTTTACCCGCTAAAAATCCCACTATTTTCTCCTCAATTAATTAGTGTGTGATGCTAACAATTCACGCATTTTAGCTTGAATCATTTCAATAGCAATCCTGTTCTCTCCTCCACGAGGAACAATGATGTCAGCGTAGCGACTGGATGGTTCAATAAACTGTAAATACATGGGACGTACGGTTGTTTCGTATTGATGTACTACCGATTCAAACGTCCGATGTCGTTCAACCACATCTCTTTTTAAACGGCGGGTTAAACATACGTCTAGAGGAGTAGACATAAAAATTCGAATATCCATTATTTCTCGTAACTCTTTATCACTGAAGAGTAAAATGCCTTCTAGGATAATAATGGCATGCTGACCAATAGTTCTGGTTTCAGACAAGCGCATGTGCTTTGAGTGGGAGTAAATTGGTATTTCAACTGGTCTACCTTCCCTTAATTGCTTTAAATGCTCACAAAGCAAAGCATGATCAAAAGAATCAGGGTGGTCATAGTTTATTCTTTCTCTTTCAGTGAAAGGCAAATGACCATTATCTTTGTAGTAGGCATCTTCAGAAATAACTACTACCTGTTCTGAGCCAAGCTCATTAACAATAGTATTTGCTAAGAGACTTTTACCTGATGCAGAAGGACCTGAAATCCCAATAATTATGGCTTGTTTATTCATAATAATATCACTAGAAATTTCGCAAATACTAAAGGTTTTTTGTGTCAAATTCAATCTTTTATTAGGGTTTGCTTGTTAAACAGCCTGGTTTTTGAGGACATAAAACAATTTACTCTAAAATATAGTTTAGCTGATTTTCTATGAGTTCTCAGGTGAAAAGTAACGGAGATGCCGCCTCGCGGCATCCACAATGGCTTTAATGAAAAGCAGATACTATTTCTTGCAAAGGCTGACCAACAGCTGCAGATGGATTTTTTATCATGAGCACAGCGGATAAAGTAGGGGCAATGTCCGTTGTATAAGTCGGCCGGAAAATACGTTGGGTTTTAAAATAGGGGTGGACAAAGAGTAAAGGAACATAACTATCATATTGCCAAGGGCTACCATGACTTACTCGCTCCTTACTTTTTGCTCCATTGGATTGATTTGGAGGCTGAATGAGGTAAATATCTCCAGAGCGGTCCGGATAATACATTTTGTTTACTTTAGCGCTAAGCCAATCTTGTTCAATACCAGTAATGGGTAATGCAAATGCTTTGAATATCCCAGGCCTTAATGTTAAAGCCTGTGCAAGAGAGTGTTTCACCTCGTTCAGTTTCAACTGATGTTGATTGATTATTTTATGATCAAGATAGATATAAGGAGGTACGATAGAAATCAGTGTTTGTTCTGGAAGCTTATATTGTTTTTTTAATACAGCGCGAATGTATTGCTCCATTTTAGGGACATTAATAGGATCAATTTCATTGAAATGATGCGCTTTGAGATAGGTTGGTCCATCATTTACACCATGATCTGCGGTTAGCACAATAAGGGTGTTATTTAGTCCTACTTGTTTTTCAATGGTAGCAAAAAGATGGGCCAGGGTTTTATCTAGTTCCAATAAATTGTCTTCTGATTCGAGACTATTAGGACCAAATTGATGACCAATCGCATCAACAGCAGAAAAACTAATCGCTAAATAATCAGTTTTTCCATTAGATTGACCCAATCGTTCTTCAATTAAAAGATGCTCAGCGAAATTTGCAGTGAGCTGATCCGCCTTTGGAGTCCGAGATAGTGCTTTAAAATATTCAGGCTTGGGGGAGTGCGTTACATGGTGAGGAAAGGTTTGACCAAAAAGTTCATCTTCGTGATGGAAGACTGGTGAGTTGGCATTTTGATATTCAGCCTTGGAGCGAGCAAGAGTCCAATCGTAGTCTTTCGGATGGTATTTTTTGTTCCAATCTTTAACCCATTGAGGATATTGAGAATAGTAATAAGTACTGCTAATAAACCCCCCATTTGTCGTATCAAACCAAAATGCTTTGCCAGCATGCCCTGCAAGGGTGATTGCTGAACGATCTTTTAAGGACACTCCAAAGACACGTCCTTTTTGCGAGAGTATTATTTCATCGCTTAAAGTCGAGGCATATAGATTTTTAGGAGAACGTCCTGGAGTGACCATATGTGTATGAGGTGTTCTTAATATATTGGCTTGTAAGTCTTCCATGCAATAAACCATTTGTTGTGATTTTCGGTCATACCATTCATTATTGATGACACCATGCAAGGCTGGAAAGCTTCCTGTTGCAACTGTTGCGTGTCCAGCACACGTTGTTGTGTTGGCATGGGGATGATGCGTATTGTGATAATCAATGGCATGACTTAATAAATAACTAAATCCACCGTTACCAAATTGTTGTTGGTGCTGATAAATTAAATCGCCACGTAATTGATCGATTACCAGTTGAACGACTAATTTGGGTTGACTCATTTGCGCATAGCTATTAAGACAATTTACAACAAGAAAAACAAAGCCGATGTATTTTTTCATAACTCATCCTGACGAGGGCAAAAAGAGCTAAATTAATCAACGGTGCTTAAAAAAGCAATCCAAAAAAAAAGTTCTAGTTCTTCTTCAACTTATTAAATCGTTTTTAGCAGACTGAGTTCAAGAATCTTTTTTTGAAACAAAGTAAAAAAATTATGATATCTTATTGACTTTTAATGATAAAAATTAATTAAGTAGTAAAAACAAAATGCATGACTGGCATTATTAATTAGTTTAAACTGCTCACGTTGAAGTAAATTTTACTAATCCCGATTCATGGAGTTTAAGGAGAGCAGAAATGGGTTTTAAGTATGTGGAATATGATTTATTATCTAAATACATCAGGGAGAGTATTGCAACTGAAGTAAAAAGACATAAATTGGATGAAAAAAATTTGCCTCAGGCGTTAAGATCTCTTTCTGTTAGCCATCCTGAACGAGCAATTCAATGTAAGTACTTACTTAAAGTTCTAGCATGTCTTGATAAATCCACTAGTCATGATAAGACACTTGTTCTATATGCCGCTGCGTTCTATATTCGTGATCAAATTTTTGCCAGTTATCAAGGCACTGTAACTTCGTTTTTTTTGTCTCCCGAGAACAGCACTTTATATAATCAATTAACAACCTCCCTTAATCTTGATCGAGAGAACTTCCCTGACTCCAAAAATTTACTTGAAATGTATGAGGCTTTAAGCAGCTTTATGCATGCACATGTATATGTTGATGGAGATTCGAGTAACGGTTATTTGGACAAAAGCAAACAGCTATTCTCAAGCCAAAAAATTAAGAATTATAAGGTAGAAACAGTACTAAAAGATTTGGTTAAAAAAATAGCAGGCCTTAAATTGGAACAGATTGAGAAAGCCAAAGAACAAGATCTAAAAGCCTCTGAATTGGGCCAGATTGATAAGCCTAAAGAATCACAGTTAAAAGAATCTGATAAAAAAATCAGGCAAAACCAGGGATTTTTTACACCGAGTGAGGTTACTCTTCCTGTATCTGATGCTGCTGCTGCGAGTAAAGAGTATTTTGAAGAGGCTAGGGAACCGGTATCAGTGCAATGTAACTAGCTCATCTTCCTGTACCTGTTTTATAACCAAATTTTTGCCTAAGTCCGCGGTCTAGTGTTTTAGCGCTGCTCTCCTGGATACCGCGGATGTCCCCCCGAACAAATCGGGGTGGCAGGTCGAAAATTTAGGGACAAAAGCTAATACAGAATTATAATTGCGGTTCCGAGATTTTTTTCTGTTGCTCAATAGGATAACCTGAGACTGCCCAGTCAATAATACCACCATCTACAGAATAAACTTCTTGGTACCCCAAATCCATTAATACTTGGGCCGCGAATAAGGATCTTACTCCACCTTTGCAGTGCAAATAGATAGGATGATTTTTATTTGGGATTTTCGCAGCAATACATGATGCAATGGTATCTTTAGGGATGTGCCATGCTCCAGTTATATGAAACTCTTGCCACTCGTCTAATTCTCGAACATCAATTAAACAAAGATTGGGATTAGTTTCCATCATTTTTTTTAGTTGATGTACATCAATAGTTTTGATCTTAGGGTTGGTCATAACGAACCTCTCTTATTGTTGGTCGTGTAAATGTGGAATGATGCAGCAACCAATAAATTGTTGCTGTGAAAACACCACCTATCAAGGTGGCAAATGCCCAGGTCGCTGCAGAAACTAAAACAGTTTTTTGCCCTGTTTGATTCATATTCCCTGCATCATGGGCTACTGCACCAGCAAAAATCAAATGCAAAATGCCATTGATGAGCATCATGATAAATAAAAAAGTTTGTATCTGTGTGGAAAATTGTTGTACTAGCTCATTGATCATGAATCAGTTCCTTATGTTTTGTTAATCAATAGCACTCTTGCATAACCTGCATCACAATCTACACATGATGCAAGAGTTTAATGTTTGTTAACTTTTGAGTCTAACAACCCATTTTTTCGCAGTATCTCCCGCTATAAAGGATTGGGTCAGACATAAAGATCTAACGTACAATATAATAACAGAAAATGAATAAGATCTTTTATTTCTGTGTTAACCCCGGTAACATCGTCGAAAATATAAAAAGAGAAGAAAAAGCATGAATGTTCATGAAATCCCTGTTCCTCATTTGACCACAGCACATTCTGGACCATTGTTTCATGTGGAAAAAATTGTATTAAATCAAATAGCGGCGATTGAATCTTGGTTTAGGCATCAATGGAAAGACACTCCACCGCCTTTAACCTCATCTGTTGATTTACGACATGCAGGATTTAAACTAGCACCTGTTGATACTAATCTGTTTCCGGCAGGGTTTAATAATCTAAATCCAGAATTTCTGCCCTTGTGTGTTCAGGCTGCGCAGTCTGTGCTCATCGATTATGTTCCCGATTGCACTAGAATCTTACTTATTCCAGAGAGTCATACACGTAATAAGTTCTATTTAAAAAGTCTCAATATATTGCGAACTATTTTTGTAAAAGCTGGTTTTGTGGTACGTATAGGCAGTTTGGATCCTGAGATTAAAGAGCCTACAGAAGTTTTTCTTGAAAGTGGCGAAAGCCTCTTATTAGAGCCTATAGAACGTCAAGGAGACCGTGTGGGGTTGACTAATTTCAACCCATGTTTTCTCATGCTCAATAATGATCTGTCCCAAGGAATTCCTGAGATTTTGCAAGGAATAAAACAAAAAATAAGGCCCACAGCACAATTAGGTTGGTTTTCACGATTAAAATCGAGCCATTTTAATTTTTACGAAGAGGTTGCTAGAGACTTCGCTGAATTTGTAGGGATGGATTCCTGGTTAATTAATCCTTATTTTAGTGCTCTTGAAGGTTTGGATTTTATGGCACAGGAGGGGATAGATAGTTTAGCAATCGAAGTGGATAAAATTCTCACTTTGATGAGTGATAAATACGCAACATATGGGATAAAAGAGAAACCTTTTGTTGTGATTAAAGCAGATAATGGTACCTATGGCATGAGCGTCATGATGGTGCATGAAGCAGAAGAGGTGCGCCAATTAAATAGAAAACAACGTACTCGAATGTCGACCAGCAAAGGCGGTCGTAAAGTAGACAGAGTTATTATCCAAGAAGGGGTGTATACCTTTGAAACCATGCCCAATGGTTCTGTTGCTGAACCTGTTGTCTACATGATTGGCCAGTTTGTTGTTGGTGGATTTTACAGAGTACATAAAGAGCGTGGGATCGATGAAAACCTAAACGCACCAGGAATGCATTTTGAACCCCTAGCTTTTGCTCAAGCGTGTAATATGCCTTGTGATGACTTAACTGAGGTGGATGAGTCTAATCGTTTTTATGTTTATGGAGTAATTGCACGATTGGCCGCACTTGCTGCAGCCAGGGAAATAGCGGCTATTGGGGGTGAGTAATGAAGCTTGGCGTGCTACTGGATCCTCTAAATCAGCTAAAACCTTATAAAGATACAACTCTTGCTATGATCAAGAAAGCGCGAGAGATGGGTTGGTCCTGTGTTGTATTTACACAGGAAGATTTATTTTGCAAGGAAGGGCGTGCTTTTGCACAAGTGTATGATTTAAGTATCGGAGATGTACTCAGCAAGGATTGGGCTACGATCAAAGTATTAGATGAAATGCCTTTGAGCGAGCTTGATATCATTCTGATGCGCAAAGATCCTCCTTTTAACATAGAGTACATCTACACCACATACATCTTGGAACTCGCAGAACGTGAAGGTGTTCTTGTTGCAAACAAACCACAAAGTTTACGTGACGCGAACGAGAAGTTTTTTACCTTAAATTTTCCTCAGTGCTGCCCAACGACACTGGTATCGCGAAATATGAAACGATTGAAAGCTTTTTGGGAGGAGCACAAACAAGTTATTTTCAAACCCTTGGAAGGGATGGGAGGGAACTCTGTATTCCATGTCGATGAACAAGGGAAAAATTTGGCGGTTATTTTAGAAGTCTTAACTAAAAATCAAACTCAAACCATTATCGCCCAACGTTACATTCATGAAATAAAAAGCTTAGGTGATAAACGCATTTTATTAATTAATGGTGAACCTGTTCCTTATGCATTGGCACGAATTCCTGCGGAAGGTGATTTGCGAGGTAATTTGGCTGCAGGCGCTCGTGGTGAGGTAGTACCTATTACCCCAAGGGATAGATGGATTTGCGAGCAAATAGGATCCACTCTTAGGGCCAAAGGTTTATATTTTGTTGGCATTGATGTGATTGGTGATTATTTAACGGAAATTAATGTTACTAGCCCAACTTGCTTGCGTGAAATAGAAGCTGAAACAAAACTCGATATTGCTGGTGATTTCCTAAAGTGCCTGCAGAAAATATGCCGTGCTTAGATCGGATACACAACTTACCGATAAGCCTATAGCACAGCACCGGTCATCCCAAGGGAGCTCCGCACATTAGCTCGGTGCTCTGATTGGCATCCTTCGCTATGCTCGCGATGCGGGCAAAAAATTTCGAACCTTTACTTATGAACCCCGGGTTATGCTGCCGCTTCACCCAGGCTACATATTATTCATCGACGTAGTCACTGCCAACTCCAGCAGCCGCATCTTGATCTGCTTTTTTATCATCAACATACAGCGTGCCGGTATCTAGATGAGCACCTGCAATGAGATGATTACGGTATTGGAGGTATGCATCCCTCATGAAGGCATATTTATCCAATGCTTCATCCATTATACGATCGGTATCTAACAGTTGAGAGCGTAAATCGATATAGCGCAGTGCTAATAAACTATAGACTACCGTATCATCATGAATGTAAACATAGGGACTGTACAAGGCAAACTGGAATAACCATCCAGCACCATCTCTAAGAGTACTTGGACCCAGTAAAGGAATGACTAGGTAGGGCGAATTCTTATCTCCCCATTTAGCTAAGGTAAGACCTAAATCATTTGAATGGGGGGGTAAACCAAAAGTTTTCGCCACATCAAATAAACCACCCACACCCAAAGAGGAGTTGATAATAAAGCGCCATGAGTCTCTGATTGCCCATTTTCCTTCAGCTTGGAGAAGATCATTACCTACAGTAGGAATAAGATCCAGGTTGTTGTAAAAATTATTGACACTTTTACGTACTGGTGCAGGTAACACTGCTCGATATACTTTGGCTGGAGGTTTTAAAAATACATTGTCAAATACTGTATTAAACTTATATACCTTTCGGTTAAAAGGTTCGAAAGGATCAGCGGGGTTAGTCCCCTTACAGGCACAACCAGTTAAAACGAGGCTACCGGTCAAACTGATAACTAGTGAATTTAAGCGCATGATTTTTTTTATTATTCAACTTATTGGAAGATGTTACACGAGTTTGATGTTCTTGCAAACAATCTATAGTGACTCCGACTAACGCTGATATTTTATTTATAATTAGAGCGTATCCCGTCATCCCGAGGAAGGAATCTCCATGTGTGGCACAAGATCCTGACTACGCTGGGGATCTCGCGATTCTTCCGGGCGAATTATATAAAAATCCTGGTGATCAGAACTTTAACAAAAAAGTAACAGGGCCATCATTGCATAAATGAACCTGCATGTCGGCACCAAAACATCCGCTTTGTGTATGAGGGTATAATTGAGAGGCTCGAGTCAATAGGTTATCAAACAGTTGTCGGCCAAGCTCAGGAGATGCTGCATTAGAAAAACTTGGGCGCAATCCTTTTTGAGTTTCAGCCATTAAAGTGAATTGTGGCACTAATAATAAACCACCTTGAACTTCTTTAAGACTTAAATTCATCTTACCCTGGCTGTCACTAAAAATACGGTAGTTGATGCATTTATCTAACATTTTATTAATATTATGCTCCGAATCTTCAGGTTCAAAACCACATAGAATCAAAAGACCATGGTCGATTTTGCCGACAGTTTCTCCCTCTATATCGACTCGGGCGTGTGTCACTCTTTGAATTACAATCAACATGCATCAAGCCCTTGTTTGGAAATTTCTTTACTTGCATAAATCAAGGCATCAATTATACCTGATTCTCTATCGGAATGTCCTGCATCACGAACTATTCTTAAATTGGATGCTGGTATGGCCTGATGAAGTTCGAAGGCACCAGCCAATGGAGAAATTAAATCAAAACGGCCGTGTACGATATACGTTGGAATATGTCTTATTTTATGAACATTCGCTATGACCTGATTTTCTTCAATGAAAAAATGATTGTTGATGTAATGGGACTCCAATGTTGCAAGAGCAAGGGCGAAATGCGGATCGCTAAATTGATCAATAACATATAAATGAGGTTGCAAACTGCTGCAACGTGCTTCCCATAAGGCCCAAGCTTTTGCAGCACTCATACGTGCCAGTTCGTTGGGGCCTTGCAAACAGTTGGCATAATACTTGGGAATTTGCTCCAGCATGTTTTCAGGAACGCTACTAATAAATTCTTCCCAATAATCAGGATAAACCAGGTTCGCTCCATGTTTATAAAACCAATCAAAATCTTGTTGCCTTCCTAAAAAAATTTGATGAAGTTGCAACGCTTTAATTTGTTGAGGGAATTTTTGCGCATAAAGCAAAGCCAGCAAAGAACCCCATCCTCCACCAGACAATACAAATTCGGATAAGCCTAAGAAATCGCGGATGGCATCGATGTCATCCAGTAATAAACTGGTTGTATTTTCACGAACTTCCAAATGTGGTGTAGAGCGTCCACAGCCGCGTTGATCAAAAATTATGATTCGATAATGCTGGGGATCAAAAAAGCGTCTCAGATAACCATCACCAGAGGAAGCACCAGGGCCTGGATGCAATACGACAACAGGCAATCCTTCAGGATTTCCTGTTTCTTCAATGTAAAGAGTGTGTAGTGCACTAACTTTTAATTCATGTTGCGCATAAGGTTTAATTGATGGATAGAGTGAGTGCATTATAGTCCTTTAGGAAGTTTGTTTTACCTTATTGCCTTATTTTGCGCTGTGGCGCGCTTGAAAGCAATAAGTATTCACTTTAACCTGGAAAAACAGATTACAACAGCCTCTACTATCAATAAGTTCAGCGATAATCGTTATAACTACGTCCCGCAGACAAGCTGCGGGGCGTAGGCAGGAACTTAATGGCAGTGACCACAACCACAACTGCTTTTTCTAGGTTTACCTATAAAACAAGTTTATACTTAAAGTTAGTATAGCTTCTATTTTCTTTCGCTTGCGAGATAGTAGGATCTCTTAATAGAATACACCATATTTTTTCCTGGGATTTATTTATGACTCTTGCTGCAATTCTTAAAGGACTGAATGAGCGACAACGCGAAGCAGTTGCCTCCCCACTTGGTAATACGCTGGTCCTTGCTGGAGCAGGAAGTGGCAAAACGAAAGTTTTAGTTAGTCGTATTGCCTGGCTTATTGAAGAAGAGCATATCTCGCCTCATGGAATTTTGGCGGTAACTTTTACCAATAAAGCTGCGGGCGAAATGAAAGCGAGGTTAAATAGTATCTTGAGTACTCCAGTACTGGGGCTATGGGTAGGAACTTTTCATGGGTTGTGCCATCGTTTACTTCGTCGACACTATAAAGAGGCAAATTTACCTGAATTATTTCATATTCTTGATTCCGAAGATCAAGCGCGGGTTATAAAGCGAGTTATTGCCTCATTGAACCTTGCTCCCGAACAATGGCCAGTGAAACAGGCCCAATCTTTTATCAATGGGCGCAAAGATGAAGGAATACGACCTCAACACGTACATACTTTGCCTTACGGCCCTGGTAAAACCTTGCTCAATATTTATAGTGCCTACGAACAAGCATGTCAGACTGCAGGAGTGATTGATTTTGCAGAATTATTATTGCGGACTCATGAGCTATTACGCGATAACCCCGAGATTCTTAATCATTACCGTCAACGTTTTCAAGCCATATTAGTAGATGAATTTCAAGATACGAATACGATTCAGTATGCATGGATACGTCTTCTCGCAGGCGAGCATACGGCTGTTATGGCAGTGGGTGATGATGATCAATCCATTTATGGTTGGCGTGGAGCTAAAGTTGAAAATATTCAGCAATTTTCTCAGGACTTTAAAAATACACAAATTATCCGTTTGGAGCAGAACTATCGTTCCACAGCAACCATACTTAACGCCGCAAATGCACTCATTACGCACAATAATTCGAGGATGGGGAAAGACTTGTGGACGGATGGGGCAACTGGAGAAAAAATTCTAGTTTACGGAGCATTTAATGAGCTTGAAGAAGCGCGCTTTGTCTGCGAACGAATTATGATGGAAATCAATCAGGGGGGAAGTGCTGATGAAATTGCTATTTTATATCGTTCCAATGCCCAATCCAGGGTTTTAGAGGAGGCATTGTTGCGTGCAGGGATTGCCTATCGTATTTATGGTGGGGTGCGTTTCTTTGATCGAGCAGAGGTCAAAGATGTTTTAGCTTATTTACGCTTATTGGTTAACCCTCACGATGATAGCGCTTTTGATCGCGTTGTGAATTTCCCAACCCGAGGTATTGGTGAAAAGACGCTTGATGATTTGCGTCAGTATGCAAAAGCAGAACAATGCTCTTTATGGCATGCGGCTAAAGCCTTATTACAATCGGGTGAGATGGCTCAGCGTGCGGGTTCTGCATTGTCGAAATTTATCGAATTAATTGAACAATTGCACCAAAATACCCAATCAATGGAGTTGGATGAGCAGTTATCTGTAGTGATTCAGCTGAGTGGATTGTATGCTCATTTCAGCAAAATCAAAGGGGATAAATCAGAGTCCCGTCTTGATAACATCCAAGAATTAATCAATGCAGCAAAACAATTTCGCTATGAACAAGAGGACGATGAGGAAATTCCTTTAATCAATGCATTCTTAGCACATGCTTCTTTGGAGGCTGGAGAAATGCAGGCGGAAGAACATGAGCGTTATGTTCATTTAATGACCCTACATGCTGCTAAGGGTCTTGAATTCCCTATAGTATTTTTAGTCGGAATGGAAGAAGGGGTGTTCCCAGGAAAACAGTCTTTGGAAGAACCTGGACGTTTAGAAGAAGAACGCCGTTTATGTTATGTGGGTATGACGCGTGCTATGCGAAAATTGGTTTTGTCTTATGCTGAAATAAGACGGCAATATGGGCGAGAGGAGTATCATCGGTCTTCACGTTTTTTAAGGGAGCTGCCTCAAGAATTACTTAATGAAGTTCGTGTCAAAGCGAAATTTCAATCTCCTGTTATTTCTCGAAATAAACCCACAGTGATGCAAGAAGCAGAAACCTCGGGATTGTCTTTGGGACAAAGTGTAACCCATGCTAAGTTTGGCCAGGGTGTGGTCTTGGCAGTTGAGGGAAGTGGTGCGCATACCCGCGTCCAAGTAAAATTTAGAGAGCATGGAGTTAAATGGTTAGTTTTAGCCTATGCAAATTTGGCAGTCGAGATGTAAGGCCTCGTTGTCACGTCATCTCTAGCGCAGCGAGGGATCTCCATGCGGTAGCACAATGCTATTCAATGGGAGATTCCTTGCTGCACTCGGGATGACAATTGGAGTAGTACTTAATAGGGTTCCGATGTAGGACTAATAATCAATGCCCCTGTAATATCTCCTGCCAGGAAACGAAAGGCATTATAATCAGATGAGACACTGCCAAAGGAAAGAGTAAATGGATAATCAACAACTTCTGTTGTTGGTGTTAGTCGCCAAGTTGAATTGACTTGTGCATAACTGCGGATACGGAAGGAACTGTCTGGATTTAAAGGAGCGACTTTACCCGCAGTATTACTGCTACCAATAGCAGTTTGAAAACCCACCACCACAAATTGATTTTGCTGATTTAGTAAGACATTAAGATATCCATCCGTACCACCATTTCCCTGAATCTGTGTAACAGGAATTAAAAAGTTGGTTTCACCGGGATTAGTTGGTGTTGCATCATCTGGAATAAACAATACAGGTACTCCATTAAGTAACGGCCAACTATTTAGGTAAGCAGTTTTAGGAAAACTAATATTCCAATCGGTTCCCACTTGTGTTGCCTCAATTCCCTGGTATTGAATACTGGAGTAACAAGGGTTGGTGGGTAGAGGGTTATTATTTAAATCGAGCAAATTGGTACAACCGTCATTACCTACTGCGGCATAAAGTTCATTATAATCATTGCTCAACGTCGCAGTATAATTTGTTCCATCAAATGTCAAATTCGAGAGCATTGCTGTTAATGAGCTTAGATTATTTTGGTAGAACGTATAATAATTACCTACCAAATTAACGTAAGCTTGTGAGAAAAAATAATTCCCATTGATAGCGGTTACTTGGGGATATTGAGTTTCATATTGCGCTAAAATTGATGGAAAATAAACAGTTAATCCAAAAGAGTCGGCGCGATCGAAACTATTTTTATAATATAAAACGGCATTACTCACTGCGGTAATTAATGCTTGTGACGCAGCACTAAGGTTAATATCAGCAGGAAATTGATTACTGACTCGTTGCGCAAACTCAGTGAGATCAACTAAATCAGTACTACGGTTATCCCAAACAGAAGTAGAATAATCAGCAGCTTTAAAACGGCTTTTTGCAATTAATTTCCAGTCCGGAGTATTCGTTGCATAAGGGCTAAGAGCAGTAGCAAAATTCGTCATTGCTGTATTTAAATTAGGTAATTGACTCGCATTCATTAATGACAAAGTAGTTGCCTCTCCCTCATTTTGCTGCGTATAACCATCAATAATAATTGGCCCAATCTCATTTCCAGTGGCATCCGGATGCGCATTTAAATAGGCTAGAAAAGTATCATATTGCCATCCCTTGCCTGGTTCTAAGTCTTCTGAGGCAATAAAATAATTCATATTGTTGGCAAAACCAGATGCTGTTTCGGCACTAGCCATCAGGCAAGCATCAAACCCAATGATTTCAAAACGAGTACCTGTTTTGGTTGTTACATTATTAATGACGGACGCCAAGTCATTGATGGCTATTGCTCGCGGAACATTATTTTCATCCCCGCCAAAGCCTCCGTTGGGCCCACCGCCATGGTTCCAAAAAATAGTGATGTATCGATGGGCTGGGTAATTGGTCACACCCCATTCTAAAAAGTCTTGGATAGTATTAGGCGCAGCCATTGGCACGCTGCCTAAGTCCGCTAATTCCATTAGAGAACCAGGATATACAATTTGTCGTTTTACCGTTAAATAACCAGGAGAATTTGCTCCTCCTGTTTGCAAAACAATATTCATATTTTCAGTGGAACCAACTTTCTTCATTTGATCAATGTTGAATGTTGCCAGCTGATATTTGCTCTGTAAATCTGACCCAATTATGTAAACAAAAACCGTATACTTGGCTTTATTTACATTTAGTTTTATTGGGCTGGTCAACGGACTACGGCCGCCATAATTGATGCTTAGTTGACGATTTAAATTGGCGGTAGCATTCTGAATCGTAACGCTAATTTCACAACTACCATTAGGGGGTAAATTATTTCCACAGGTTGTAGTCCATTGAGTGACAGCGGTGGGTTGATCATCTCCTTTATTGATTACCTGAATACTGCGAATCGGTAAACTGCGTCGCACTACATTATTATGAATCACATAATTTAATACTTGTTGTTGACCAATCGCAATATTATGGATGGTGGGTAGAGAAGTAAATGAAACAGGCAGTTCAGCCCAACTTGCAGCAGAATAAAATAAGAATAGACTTAGAGAACTATAAATTCGCATCATGCACCTTTATATGAAATTAAGTTAAATTAAATAATGGATACCCACCAGCAAGGCATGGGAGTCAATGGAAAAAGTGGGTGGGCTTATAGTGACAGGTTGTTTGTTTAAATGACCATGATTGCTTGCAGCGATATGTCCATAATTGGTATAAAGATAACTCAATGAATAAGACAGACGCTCTGTATAATGATAATTGATACCCGTGCCAACATCAGCAACAAAATGTGAGGAATTCTTTGGGTATAAAGATAAACCGCCACCAAGGTCTTCTTCATTAGGACAATCGTGATAACGTAAACGTGACCATCCCTCGCCAATTCCTCCTTTTAAGTACAACGAGACCTGCTTATAAGTAATGACATCTACTGACAACTGGGCTAAAAGTCGTGTATTTTCAAAATAGAGTTGATAACGGTAATTATCGAGGTTGCTCTGTTCAAATTGATAGACATCCCCCTCGAGAATGTTGTCTGAAAATCCACTGTAACGAATGGCTAATCCAATTGCAAAGGCATTAAACCAGACGGAATCATTAACCAAAAAGGGTCGCTTATAATAAACCTCTAAACCTAATTCACCGGTAGTGTTTGCATGTCCTTGGCTCAAATTATCCGTTTCTATATCAGTAGGACTGATTGTTGTCTTAGGAAGATTAAACCAGCTCGGTCCTGCTTCAATTATCCATTCAATGCCTGGTTTTGAATGACTTGCGCTTGTACACACGATAAGGCATGCCAGAATTGTTTTTTTAGGAAATGAATACGTCCTTTTCATGTTCGTCCCTGGAGCTCGATAAATAAAAAGCAACACTGTATTTCATTTTTTTGATAATTAAAACTTTTTTATCATTTCAGACTCTTATCTTTAATCTTATTTTTTGAACTGTTGCTAAAAGAAATGCTGGATGAATCCCAAGTTAAACTAGAGTATAATTTCTTGGCTAAGCTACTAAATCCAGGTTACTGTAAGGCCATTATGAATCAGGTCGTTTCTATTGATACAAAAATTAAATGCGATAATACTCTAACTATTGAATTTTCTTGAAGCGGATGCTAGGGTGCCGGTTGGAAAGTTGTTGGTATTATGTTAACTATTAAATAAGGGGAACTGTGTGAAATTTACAAATTTATTGACAGTAGGAGCGCTGACAGCATCTTTAGTATCACCTGCAATTATGGCAGCAGATACCAATAATACAACTCCTATGTCTGATGCACAAAAAAAAGAAATTGAAAAAGTGGTGCATGACTATTTAGTAGCTAATCCAGAAGTTCTTTTGGAAGCTTCGCAAGCGCTGCAACAAAAACAACAACAAAATATGCAGCAGCAAGCACAATCTGCAATTAAAGAAAATACTGATCAATTGTTTTTAGGTAAAACGACCATTGTAGGTAATCCAAAAGGTAATGTGACTATTGTTGAATTCTTTGATTACCAATGCATCCATTGCAAAAAAATGTCACCTATTATTGACAGCTTAATTAAGAAAGACAGTGATCTACGCGTTGTTTATAAAGAGTTCCCAATTTTTGGTAAGAGCTCCGAGTTGGCTTCCAGAGCTGCTTTAGCTGCTGGTATGCAAGGTAAATATCAAGAAATGCATAACGCATTGATTGGTATTGACAAGCGCTTAAATGATCAAATTGTTATGGCTACTGCAAAGTCTTTAGGTTTGGATATGAAGAAATTAAAGACTGATATGCAAAGCAAAGAAGTGACTGCTATTTTAGATGCAAACCGTGAATTAGCAGAAAAATTACACTTGATGGGAACACCTGCATTTATAATTGCCTCAACACCAAATGGACAATTTAAAACAGGTTCTGAACCTTCATTTATACCTGGTGCTGCGAGTGAAGAGTCACTGCAAGAGTTAATTAAGAAAGCAGCAGGTAATTCATAATTAATTGTAGGTAGCTACTGAAGTAGGGGCTGTTTACATTTTACTAGATTGAGCTAAAATGGTCCATTTTAGACCATAGAAATGCCTCCCTTCATCCCGAGCACCGCGAGGGATCTCCGATTGTAACATTGTGCTACAGTCTGGAGGCCTCTCGCTAGGCTCCGATGAAGGGGCGTTGTGTGAGTATCGGATGGCATAAATCAAGCCATTGTGGCACAAGATAGAATTTTAAAAAGACCCTAGCCTGGGTTTTGCATACCAATTTCCCAGGTTCCAATTCGCTCCACCCAGTTTACATTGAGATTTTCATGACAAAACCATCTACATTTCAGGATATTATTCTCACTTTGCAGCAATATTGGGCTGCGCAAGGATGTGTCATTTTACAACCCTTTGATATGGAAGTTGGCGCGGGTACTTTTCATCCGGCTACTTTCTTACGAGCAATAGGCCCTGAGCCTTGGTCGGCAGCTTATGTACAGCCTTCTCGGAGACCCACTGATGGCCGTTATGGAGACAATCCAAACCGGGTACAACATTATTATCAATTTCAGGTGGTCCTTAAGCCATCACCTTTAGACATACAGGATAAATATTTAGACTCATTACGTGCTCTAGGTGTGGATCCTTTGACTGATGACATTCGTTTTGTTGAGGACAACTGGGAATCACCAACTTTAGGTGCTTGGGGCCTAGGTTGGGAGGTTTGGCAAAATGGAATGGAAGTATCCCAATTTACTTATTTTCAACAAGCAGGCGGTCTGGCGTGTAAGCCTGTAACCGGTGAGTTGACTTACGGTTTAGAACGTTTGGCGATGTATATCTTAGGCGTAGATAATCTATTCGATCTTCCCTGGAGTAATACAGCAAATGGCATAATAACTTACGGTAATGTATTTCATCAAAATGAAGTAGAGATGTCCGCCTATAACTTTGAGCATGCCAATGTGGACGAATTATTTCAACAATTTGATTATTATGAGGCTGAGGCACAAAAGTTAATTGCGTTACAATTACCACTTCCCGCTTATGAAATGGTAATTAAAGCATCCCATTCGTTTAATTTACTTGATGCACGCAAAGCGATTTCCGTTACTGAACGTCAACGCTATATTTTACGCGTAAGACATTTATCAAGAGCTGTAGCGCAAGCATATTATCAAGCGCGTGAGGCTTTGGGCTTTCCTATGCTTAACCAAAAGGTGTGTGATGGTCAATGATTTTATTTTTGAATTAGGTTGTGAAGAGTTACCTTCTGGTTCGGTTTGGCCTTTAGCTGATGAGTTTGCGAATCAGTTATTAGCTGCATTGGATAAAGCCCAATTAGAGTATGGCGAGGTAAAACGTTTTGCCACACCGAGACGTATCGCAATCGCAATTTTTGATTTGCAAGAAGAACAAAAAAGCCAAAGCGTTACTCGCCGAGGACCGGCATTCAATGCGGCTTATGACAAGGATGGAAAACCTACAGCAGCCTTACTTGGTTTTGCGAAGTCTTGTGGTGTGGACGTAGACAAACTTTCTCGAATCGAAACGGATAAAGGGGATTGGATTGTTTATGAAACCTTAAGCCAGGGTAATAAAACCAAAGATTTATTACCTGTTTTAGTAGGTCAATCTTTAGCTGCTTTGCCGATTGCTAAACCCATGCGCTGGGGAACCGGGGATGAAGAATTCGCCCGACCTGTTCATTGGGCAGTGATGCTTTATGGCGATACAGTAATCGAACATTCTATTTTGGGCATTAAGAGTGATCGCAACAGTAGGGGGCACCGCTTTCACCACCCGCAACCCATTGTAATTAATTCAGCACAAAGCTATGAATCACAGATGAGAGAAGCCTTTGTTATTGCTGATTTTGCAATCAGAAAACAAATGATTAGAAAACAGGTAGAGGAATTGGCTGCATCTGTTCAAGCGACAGCGATCATGCCAGAGGATTTACTTGAAGAGGTGGCTTCAATTGTTGAATGGCCCCAAGCTTTGATGGCTAATTTTGAAAAAGAGTTCCTCGAAGTTCCTGCCGAATCATTAATTGCTTCGATGCAATCGCATCAAAAATGTTTTGCACTTAAAGATAAAGAGGGGAAGTTACTGCCTCATTTTATTACCGTGTCTAATATTGCCAGCTCCAATCCAAAACAAGTTATTTTAGGAAACGAAAAAGTGATGCGTGCTCGCTTAAGTGATGCCGCGTTCTTTTTTAGACAAGATAAAAAACTGCCTTTAAGTCAGCATATTGCAGGTACAGAGCAGGTTGTTTTCCAAGCAAAATTGGGGAGCTTACGGGACAAAGCGTTACGAATTGAAGCTCTGATGACCTATTTAAGTTCGGCTTTACACTTAAATATCAATCAAGCGCAACGTGCCGCACAACTGAGTAAATGTGATTTGTTGACCGGAATGGTTGGTGAGTTTCCCGAGTTGCAGGGGTTAATGGGATATTATTACGCTCTGAATGATGGTGAAGATCAGTTTGTTGCACATGCTTTAAATGAACAATACATGCCTCGTTTCGCTGCAGATAACTTGCCTGAATCTGATTTGGGTCTCGCTTTATCTTTAGCAGATCGAATCGATACTTTAGTTGGTATTTTTGCCATAGGCCAAAGACCTTCAGGGGTAAAAGATCCATTCAAATTGCGTCGTCATGCTTTGGCTGTTGTCCGTTTATTGATTGCAACACCAGCACAGCTCAATTTAAGTACATTAATTGAGCAAGCGATTGTTCATTACGGAAAACGTTTATCCGTTGAACCCAATTTACTGGATGAATTGAAATCTTTTATCCTGGAACGGTTGCAATCCTATTACCAAAGTCAAGGCTTAAGTGTTGATTTGGTCCATGCAGTACGCGCTCGTCAGGATGATTGGTTGTACGATTTGGATAAACGTCTGGCTGCTTTACAGTTATTTGTCAAATTGCCCGAAGCCGCTTCTCTTTCTGCTGCATGCAAACGGGTGAATAATTTACTTTCGCAAGCAGGAAGACAAACATTGTCGCCTGTAGACGAACTCCTTCTTGAGGAGGGGCCCGAAAAGTTTTTATATATTCACATCAATCAAGTGGCACGCGCGGTAGAACCTTTATACCGTTCTGCTGACTACAGTCCATTGCTGAAATTGCTTGCCAGTCTTAAGGAACCGGTCGATCTGTTTTTTGATAAAGTAATGGTCATGGTTGAGGATCAAACAATAAAAGCCAACCGTTTAGCACTTTTGGCATGTTTACAGGATTTATTGCAAGGAGTTGCTGATATTTCATTACTGCAGATTGGATGATATAAGTAGCCTCGATTATTTAGTCGTGCATTGTAGCCGGATTACGCTGCGTTAATCCGGCTACAATGCACTCAGAGCTAAAGTTCTGTAATTCTTACAGGTTATCTATATGATTAATATCTCAGCGGTAGGTTATGAGCACGAAGGTCTGCACAATAAAGCAAAAGCTCTTGCAGAACAATTGAATTTTTATTTAGAGAAAGATGCCAATCTTTGTCTCTATGTCAGTGAAACAGGGCTTTCATTGAAAATGCCAGGTTTCTCTCCAATTTTTGCTGAATTCAGTGCTGCTTTTTGGAGTAAAAGAAAATCTGAGGGAAAAAAACAAGGATTAGTACGCGCCTGTAAACCCACTGCAGGGCTTAAAATTATTGATGCAACTGCGGGTTGGGGGCGTGACTCTGCTATTTTAGCCAGTTTTGGTGCAGAAGTATTGATGCTCGAACGTCATCCGGTTATGGCTTCCCTAGTATTGGATGGATTGTTGCGCCGGAGTGATGAAGATCAACAACAGTTGAATTTGAAATTTCTTGACGAAGATGCTTATTCGTACTTAAGCTCATTAGATGAGCAAAACTATCCTGATGTTATTTACATTGATCCTATGCATCCTGAACGTAATAAATCAGCATTAGTAAAAAAAGAAATGCAGGCACTACAACAATTAATTGGCCCAGATGAAGATGCGCAGAGACTTATTCAATTGGCGCTACAACGCACGAAACAAAAGGTGGTTGTAAAATGGCCACAAAAAACAAAACCTTTATTACCTGCACATGCTGCTGTAGAAGGAAAAACGGTGCGGTTTGATATTTATTTTGCTAATTTAGGATGATCAATAGTCAGTTACTTGCAAACAGGAATGTGATCCATCCATCCTGACCGCAAACAGTCAAACTACGCTGAGCGGTGCCATCAAGTAAAAATTTCCTTTATTTCCGCCTCGCCATCCTTCGCTAAGTACGGATGGCGGGAAGAGGACAAGGTGAGCGTACTGATAGCTTAAAGAAACCTCACTCCTACCATTCTCCTCCAAGTGGGGGAGGGGAATTACGGTAGGCAGAGGTATCTGTTACACTACTAACCGAAGTCAGAAAGTTCTTCGCGCAGGCGTTTTTCTTCAAACAAATCTTCTATGCGTCGTCTTCGTTCCAATTTTGTTGATGGGCTTGTTTCTGGGGTCAAGACGGTATCGACGCCAAACTCTTCCATTTCGTTTACATCTTCATCAAATTCACGAGTATTCATAGCTATCTCCTTAGCCTAACCCGTAGTCAATCTAATAAAATAACAGAAATTATGTTTGAGGAGTAGTGGAATTTTTTGAACATTAATTAGGAAGATGACAAAAACTAAATACCTGGTTTTTAAAACAAGTAAAACCAGGTTGTTTTCTATCTACGAGCTGAGAGTCGTTTTTACATTTTGTTCCAGTTGTTCTTCTTCAACGCTATCAATAGCAGCTTTTCTAGCTTCAGCTCGAGCTTCATTTCTACCTTTATCAATTTCGCCACGATATTGCTTAGCAACTTCTGTTGAAGGTTGTTTTGGAGGCTCTTCTGCGATAGATTTAAGTCTTTCACGGCGTTGAGCAGCCTCTTGATGAAGAAGCTCCAGCTCGGTAGGGGTGAACAGTGTTCTAGGATCAATCTCTTTGCCTGATCCATCCTTTAATACAATACCTTTTAATCCTTTATCACCTTTTGATTCTTCTCCAGGGAGTAAGCCTGGATTGAAACCACTTTCAAGAGCTGCTTCATAGGCTTGTCTGGCTCTTTGCTTTTGAGTTTTAGGATCATCAAAATTAATGGTCATTGTGATTGAGTCAAATCCAGATGCTCTTACGGCCTGAGCCATGGTCAACATCTCTACTTTGGGATTTTGCTTATTACTTAAATAGTAAAAGGGAGAGAGTATTCGTGCAGACATATGCACTTGCCAGGTTCCTGGATCGCCTTCTTTTGCTGCTTTCTTTTGTACGATCTGTGTTCCAGTTAAGGAAATGATAAAATCCAAGTCTGCTGGATTTACGGCAGATATCGTATTTTCACCAACATTGATGTCAGCGCGTGTAAGTGCGTCTGTGTCAGATATGCCTCGTTTTTTACGATTTTCTGCTCTAACCCGTTCCATTTCATCCAGCATTTTATTCTTTTGGCTCGTACTGAGTTGATAAGCCCAGCTTTCCAATTGGCCAGAGAAGATGATTCTTTTTCGTTCAAGAGCGGAAGCTTTATCGAGAGTGGTTAGGTTTTCTTGAGCAGTTTTATTGAATTCATCAAGTTGTGTTTTATGGGAACTTTCTAAGTCCTTAATAAGGTTTTCTTTTATTTTTTTTATTTGCTCAGGATCATTAGTATTTGCAACAGTCCCTATTTTCTGTGCTAAATTTTCAGCTTTATCTTGCAAATCTTTCAGTTCTTTTTTTTGCTGAGCTTTTAATGCATCTCGAGCTCTCGTAGTAATTTGTTCATGATAGCCCCGAAGTTGCTCCACTGAAAGTTCAGGAACTTGTTTCATTCGTTGTTGAAAAAAATCCATTGATTCTTTATAGACTTCTTGAGCCTTAGTATAAAATGGTTGAGGGGTTAGTATACTTTTTAGTTCGTCTTTGATTTCTTTTTTAGTATTGGGAAGATCATCTTTGAGTAATTTCTCTAGAGTATCTTCTTTATTTGACCCAATTTGTGTTTTAAAACCTGTGTGGTCTTTAATTCGCTTTTCGGCATGTTGCGCGAAGGCTTCAGACCCAAAAGTAAGGTCTTGAGTTAACCCCACTGAGTCTCGATATTTTTGATAAATCTTTTCTTGCTCATCAGGAGTAAACTGTCTTACCCTTTTTTGAGAATTAAATAAGTTAAAAAACGCTTTTCTAAATGAAGGCATAGAGAAGTACCTCAAGAGCTATCTTTTTTAAAAGTATAACACTTTTTCATTAAGAGAGAATTAAAAGCCTTGAATCTAAAATGTGAACGATCATCTTTTAAGATAAATATTAATAAAAAATCGTGACTCTAAGCCTGGGTTAGCGCTTGCGCCATCACCCAGGACATAAAAGAATTCGGTTACAACAGCTTAAATAGGTTCTTACCAAGCAGGAATAGCCGAATCTCCAAATAAAGTTTTAGCCTTTTCTTTAACTTCTTCGGAGTTTAATGCTTTAACAAAGAGCTCCAATTGTGCTTTTTTGGGAGAATTGCTACGAATAACAATAATATTGGCATACGGTGAGGTTTTATCTTCAGTAAATAAAGCATCATGTGAAGGATTTAAACCTGCTGGTAGGGCAAATGTTGTATTGATTACGGCTGCATCCACATCAGGCAATACTCTTGGTAGTTGTGCTGCATCCATTTCTTTGAATTGCAGATCATGTGGATTGGTCGCAATATCTTTTAAGCCAGTGTTATCATGAGTCGTTTTCAATGTAATCAACTGCGCTTTTTCCAACAGTTGCAAGGCACGCATTTCATTGCTGGGATCATTAGGTAGGGCAATGACCGCTTTTTCAGGTAATTGTTTTAATGAAGTATGTTTTTTGGAATAAATTCCCATAGGGTAAACAAAAGTTCTGCCTATCGCTTCTAACGTATAGCCATGGGCTTTAACAGCGGCATTGAGGTAAGGTAAATGTTGGTAGACATTAGCGTCTAAACTTCCATCCTGTAACGCTTCATTGGGGAGGTTATAGTCATTGAATGTTACAATTTTTATATTTAAGTCATATTTATTCTTAGCTAATTCTTTTGCTGTTTCAACCAATTCAGTTTCTGGTCCAGCAATAGTTCCTATCACCAACGTATTTGGTGAGGGCTTGTTGCATGCAACAAGACTTAATAATAAAACACAATAAGCTAAAATTCGCATTGAACACTCCAAAAATGATTTAAATCAGTTATGTAAAAAACGCTTTGCTAGATAATCTCCAAGCATTTGAGTTAGTTGAACCATCACAATTAAAATGATTACAGTTGAAATCATGACCCCCGCATCAAAACGTTGATAACCATAATTAATTGCCAGAGTACCCAAACCTCCAGCACCAACGGTTCCTGCCATTGCAGAATAATTCACTAAAGTAATGGCAGTAACCGTAACCGCATGGATTAAAGCAGGTTTTGCCTCGGGCAATAAAATATGCAAAATAATTTGTCGGGTGTTAGCTCCCATCGCATAACCGGTTTCAATAAGTCCAGAAGGTAAACTACGATAAACGTTATCAACTAATCTGGCAAAAAAGGGTGTTGCACCGAGAGTAAGCGGTACTATAGCGGCATTCATTCCTATTGAGGTTCCTACAATAAGTCGAGTAAATGGGATAATTGCCACCAATAAAATAATGAAAGGTATGGACCGCGCCATATTAATGAAGGTGGATAATGTCTTATGAACCCTAGGCATTGGTTTGATTTGGCTCGACGAATAAAGCCAAGTTCCTAAAGGTAAACCAAGTATCACCGCAAATACAGTGCTGGTGACGACCATATACAATGTTTCGCCTGTAGCGATGAATAAATCATATGCCATCGGGAAGGACATAACCTAAAACCTCCACAGTTAATTTGGCTTGTTCACAGCGTTCAATGAATGCTTCGAGTAAAAATGGATGTGCCGTTAATTCAACCACTAATACACCACAGGTTACTGTGTCATAACGGTCTATATTGGCGAGTAAGATGTTGATATCCAGATTTAATTCGCGGCTTGTTTGACTAATAAAGGGTACTGTTGCTTCTTCACCCTGGAAAAACAGACGTAGTAATGGTTTATCCGTCACGTAGTCTGCGAGTTTGTTAGTGAGGCATTCCGGCAACTGAGGACTAAGTTGAGCATAGAGCATGCTTCGAGCCAGGCTGTCCTTTTTATTAAATACATTCGCCAAAGCGGTGGTTTCGGCCAGCTCACCATCAACCATCACTGCCAATCGGTTACAAATACGCTTCACTACATCCATTTCATGAGTAATAAGAACTATAGTGATGCCATACAGTGAATTAATTTTTTTGAGCAATGCCAGAATAGAATCGGTTGTTTCTGGATCCAAAGCAGAAGTTGCTTCGTCGCAAAGCAGAATTTTAGGAGAACAACTTAAAGCCCGAGCTATGGCGACTCTTTGTTTTTGGCCGCCACTAAGTTGTGCTGGATAGGCCAGTTTCTTATCCGTCAATTCGACTATGGGTAGTAATTCTTCAATTTTATTACGGATAGACTCTTCATCTATCCCTTGAATGCGCATGGGGAGTGCAATATTGTCGTACACATTTTTTGAATTGAGTAAATTGAATTGTTGGAAAATCATAGCCATTTTATGACGAGCTAAAGCTAGGTTTTTTCTCGAAAGAGTTGTCAGATCCTGCCCATCAATCAAAACATCGCCTTTATCAGGCCGTTCCAGAAGATTAATGCATCTTAATAAGGTAGATTTGCCTGCACCACTTCTGCCAATAATTCCAAAAATTTCACCTTCTTGAATAAATAAATTAATGTCACGCAGGACAGATTTTCCCGAAAAGGATTTAGATAATCCAATTAATTCAATCATTATTTATAACCTGAGATTATGCGTGCGGGCGGAAGACTTAGAGGAAATGCTATTCATATCCGCTTTAGCCGTATTTTCAAAAAAGAGAGCTTTTTTGAGCGTCCGCAAGCTGAATTTCAAATCGACGCCATTGCAACATTATACACAAATTGCCGGCCTAAAAAAAGTATAACCTTACTTATTTTAATCATATTTTGCGGGTGGAAGTGAATTGTCAATTTATAGTGGCCTCATGATTTAGGTTATTCTTGAAAGAGCGCTGGAAAATGTTGTTTATGAGTTTATTGCATTGTAATATGTTGATCTTTAACAAACATTAACTTGCTGCAACATCATAACACGCTGAGACATCTACTATGTTTTAGTTTGAGTGGATGCAAATTGATATGGGGCAGTTATAGAGAAATACAAGGATGTCTGATGCTTTTTAATAAATCCACCTACAGAGGATTAGCACTCATATTTTTGGCCTCTGTGAGCTCAACTGCTTCTTTTGCAGCCGGCCAACCAGCAAATAACTTCTTTTTTGATTACACTAAAGGTCATTTGCTTCTTGAAATCGGGGGTTTTTATGCAACTCAAGGAAAAGCCCAAGATATTGATGTAAAAACCTTAGTTGGAAACCGATATACCGTTAAAAGTCATGCTCAAGGCAATGGTCTTGTGGGATTGGGTTACTTTTTGGATGGACCAGAACGTGATCGATTTAAATTTTCTTACGGAGCGAATGTTTTTTTCTTAGGCACAACGGCAACTAAGGGTTACATTATTGAAGAACACTTAGATACCAATCTTTCTTATACCTATAAGACACAAAATATTCCATTATTTTTTATGGCAAAAAGTTTAGTGCAAACCAATAGCGATAAAATCAATCTCGCTATTGATGTAGGCATTGGCCCCAATTTCATTGAAACCAGCCATTACAAAGAAGTCGCTCTGACCACATTTACCGTTCCGGATAACGGCTTTTCTGATAATAATACTACCGCATTCGCAGCTACAGTAGGTGCAGGCCTTCGATTTAACCAGGTTGCAAATAAAATTCCTCTAGAATGCGGTTATCGCTTTTTTTATTTGGGGCAAGGGAAATTGGCCAAAAATAATGATCTCATTATTAATACCCTTAAAACAGGTAATAACTATGCGAATGCTCTTATTTGTTCCGTCACAATTTAAACAAGGAATTTCGGTATGATAAAAAGGATACTACTTGTTGGTATGACATTATTTTTCTTTTCAGAGCAAGTAGCTTTTGCCAAAAGCAATGCTTATATTCCTGGTTCAGGACAACATTTTATCGCTGTAATTCCTCCTGCCTCATCAACGCTATCCATTACCACCACAACTCCGAGAAAGACCTATCCTACAGCCGGAATCAAAATTCTTACCCCAGGATATCGTATTGTGGGTAAAGCACCATCTCCTAATGGGTTTGTCTTATTTTCAGTCAGTGATACCACGCCTGCAAAAATTACTTTAGATGGACCAATAGGATCTATAAATATCAGATTATGTTTAAATGGTACGGGTAAAACGTATTCCTGTGAAGAATATACTGTCTCCGTATTTTCATCGCATGTTATTTTTCTAACCAGCCGTTTTCAGCAGACTACTGGTGCTTTAGGTGGGATTGCAGGGGCTGATGCTTTTTGCCAAAATGCTGCATTAACTTCAGGAAATCCAGCACTTCAAGGCTTGTCATTCAAAGCATTGTTAGTTACTTCGACTCGATCTCCTTGTTCTATTGTTAATGGGAGAACAGCTTGTGGAGGTGCTTATGCAAACGATTGGCCGCTTGTACCTGGTTCACAGTATGTTTATGCCGATGGAAAAACGCTCTTTAATACAGTAAATCAAAATGGTGTTTTTGATGGTAGCAATTCAAATCTCAGAGATGACAATAATGAAGTGGTATTTGGTTTGTTTTGGACAGGTATCCAAAGTATTTTGTCAAACACAGCGGCCACTGATATCGTTGCTTGGGCCTTTGCAGATATGAACAATGCTGAAGATGGCAATGAATACACTACGAATTTAGCTTCATGCAACGAGTTTACTGATGGAACAGCGGCTACTAACGGTTCCTTGGGTTTAGCGGGTGAGACTTCATTGACTTTTGGAGTTGTTCCAGGAGCGACTTGGGGAAATTATCTTCATTTTAATGATGCCCAGACAGGGCAATTGTTCAATTTATTTTCAGTGGGGCTTTCTTTACCCTGTAATGAAAATTTTAGTATTGTCTGTGTATCATAATACACTGCCTTGCCATCCCGGGTTCAGCGAGGGATCTCCACTGAGTAGCACTATGTAACGATGGGAGATCCTTCACTGCACCCGGGATGAGGGCAAAGAGCCCTCAGATAACGCTGTGCTAGTTCGGGCTTCAGGCTATTTTATTCCTGTAGCTCTTCACGATTTTTAAAATAATCCAAAGCTTGGGGGTTCGCGAGAGACTGTAGATTGTTTACTGGTAATCCATGAACCACTTGTCGAACAGCTAATTCAACGATTTTGCCACTAATCGTACGAGGAATATCTGCAACTTGCACTATTTTTGCTGGGACATGTCTTGGGGAGGCATTTTGACGAATTGTTAAACGGATTTTGTTGATTAATTCCTCTGTAAGCTCCATGCCATCACGCAATTTAACAAACAAAATAATGCGTACATCGTCTTGCCAGTCCTGGCCAATTACAACACTATCAAGTACTTCATCAATTTTTTCTACCTGCCTGTATATTTCAGCGGTACCAATACGTACCCCTCCAGGATTTAAAACAGCGTCTGATCGCCCATAGATAATCAGTCCATTGTGCGCAGTTATCTCTGCAAAATCACCATGTGCCCATACTCCGGCGAACCGTTCAAAATAAGCTCGTTGATAAGCAATTTTTTCGGGATCATTCCAAAAGCCAACCGGCATGGAGGGGAAGGGCGCGGTACAGACTAACTCTCCACGCTCTTCACGAACAGAATGCCCTTGTTCATCAAAAACATCAACGGCCATACCAAGGCCGAGACACTGTAACTCACCTCTATAAATAGGCAGTATGGGGTTACCTAAGGCAAAACAAGAAATAATATCTGTTCCACCTGAGATGGAGCAGAGTTGCACATCGTCTTTGATGTGATGATAAACGTAATCATAATTTCTAGGTAAAAGAGGGGAGCCTGTAGAAAGGATGCATCGCAAATGAGTTAAATCAAACTCATCTTGAGGTTTAACTCCTGCTTTTTCTACAGAAGAGATGAATTTAGCACTGGTGCCAAAAACAGTAACTTGCTCTTCTTCAATCAGTTTGAATAAACGATTGCTTTCAGGATAAGTAGGAGAGCCCTCATATAAAGTGAGTGTAGCTCCTAAGGCCAGTGCGGAAACAGTCCAATTCCACATCATCCAACCACACGTAGTATAAAAAAATAAGTTGTCCTTATCCCTAAGATCAGTATGTAATCCTAATTCTTTAAGATGCTGCAGAAGCGTTCCACCGGCTCCGTGAACAATACATTTGGGTTTACCAGTAGTTCCTGACGAGAACATAATGTAAATCGGGTGTTCAAATGGCAAAGAAACAAATTCACAATGACTTGCGGGACGAAGAAAATCATTCCAATATTGTGCTTTAGGTAACGTAGAAACATCTACGGGTTCATTTATATTAGGACAAATGACAATTTGTTTGAGCGAGCTAAACGCATCGTTAAGTTGTTTGATTTTTTCGGCCCCATGGTGTTTCTTACCTTGATACTGGTGCCCGTCGCAAATAAAGAGTACTTTGGGGTCGATTTGGCCCAGTCGATCGATTGCCGCTTGAGCGCCAAAATCGGGTGAGCAAGAGGACCAGATCGCACCTAAAGAGGTGGCAGCAAGCATAGCAATAATTGTATATGAGGTATTTGGCATGAGCGCAGCGACTCGATCCCCGGCAGTAACTCCTACCGCTTTTAAACCTGCGGCACATTGCGCTACCAAATGATACAATTGCTCATAGCTAATTACGTGTCTGGTATTGTCTTCATTAAGACTAATTAGGGCCGGATGTTTATCTTTGCGTGATAAAAGTTTTTCAGCAAAATTAAATTGAGCTCCAGCAAACCAACGTGCGTTTATCATTTCACTTTTATGGCTTAGAATCTGATAGGGTTCGGTATCAAATTGTACATGAAAGAAAGCGCAAAGCGTTGGCCAAAAAGAGTCAGGATGTTTGATAGACCAGGTATGCAAGTCTTGATAATTTGCAAAAATTTGGCTGTTCTTTTTTGCAGCGAATTCCATAAACTGCCACATCTTGCTTTCTTTCGGATGTTTGGGCTTCCATACGGTTTCATTCATGTTTCATTCTCTCTTCTTTATTGAAACGATTGTTCTACTGGGTGTGCCTCGGGTCACAATCCATCTGAATCTGATACACAGTCACCACTCAAATTTGTCTTTTCCCAGATTCTTTAAGAGTTTAACTACAGGGATTGGCTAACATGGCATTTGCAACTTTTGATTGATTTTTACGTCCTAAAATCTTACAGATGGCGTCGCCTGCAGTTACAATTTTAAAGATATCCACACCGGTATTTATTCCTAGACCATGCATTAAATACAGAACATCTTCGGTGGCTACATTACCGCTTGCCCCACGAGCATAGGGACAGCCCCCGAGTCCGGCAACGGAGCTGTCAAAACGATGTACTCCGTGCTGTAATGAAGTATAGATATTAGCTATGGCCTGACCATAAGTATCATGAAAATGCATTGCTAATTGATCTAGTGGTAATAACTTAAGTACTTGCTCGAGTAATAAGTGAGTTTGATGAGGTGTTCCTACACCTATAGTATCCCCTAATGAGATTTCATCTACACCCAAATCTATTAGTTTTTGAGTGACTTCCGCTACTTTTTCCGGTGCTACATTGCCTTCATAAGGACAACCTAGGACACAGGAAATATAACCTCGCACCCTGATATTGTTTTCTTTTGCTAAAGCAAGGACCGGTTTAAACCGTGAAATACTTTCAGCAATAGAACAATTAATATTTCGCTGGTTAAATTGTTCGCTTGCTGCAGTAAATACTGCGATTTCTTTCACACCGGCTTCCAATGCTTTGAGCATGCCCTGCTCATTAGGCACTAGGGCGGAATAGTGTATGAATGGGGTTTTATTTATGGCACGAAATACTTCATTATGGTCCGCTAATTGTGGAATTGCTTTTGCAGAGACAAAACTCGTTACCTCAATATATTGCAAGCCAGATTCACTTAACAAATTGATTAATTCAATCTTGTGCTTACTGGATACAAAAGATGACTCATTTTGCAGGCCATCACGTGGCCCTACTTCTATAATGGTTACGTTTTGCGGATAGTCCATAATTATCTCTAGTTAAGAATCCTCTTCACTTAATGACAGTAACTCCTCTCCTTCATTCACTTGGGCACCTACATCATAGAATATATCCAATAAAATGCCATCAGTAGGGGCATGAATGGTATGTTCCATTTTCATTGCCTCGAGGACGATCAAACGTTCACCGGCTTTCACTCGTTCACCAATATTTTTTAAAACGGCGACTACAGTAGCTGGCATTGGTGCCGTCAGCTGTCCTTTGTGAGCAGTAACTTCTGCACCTAGAGTTCCCCAATTAAACCGATCAATAGTAATTTGCCACTGACTCGTATACAAGGTCAAAGATTGATTTTTATTTTCAATGATTACCTGATAATTTTGTCCGTTAGTTTCAATACGGAGCTGATTGCCAGTTAAATGGCCATGAATCAGATACTCTTGTGCTTTTAAACGTACTTTAAATTGATTTTTATTGATTGGAGTAATAAATGTTTCAAGCAAGTCATCCTTATCTTTATAGTGCCATACCCAGTGACTTAAGATTTGTGATTGCCAAGCGAAGGTTTCCTGTAATAAAGGATCTTGGATTGTGTTTATCGTGTTTAAATAATCAAAACTTACGGCCATGAGTAACGCCATTTCTTGATCTGCTGTTGGCAGTTTAATTTCTTCTTTACTTAAAAAGTCAGTACTCAGTTCAACCTTTCTGAATTTAGGGTGGTGACAAATTGTTTGTAAAAAGGGGATGTTTGTTTTCACACCACCAATAAAATAATGGGATAAAGCTTGCTCTAATCGATGTAATGCTTGATCACGGTTGGCTCCCCATGCAATCAATTTGGCGATCATCGGATCATAGTACATGGTAATTTGCGATGACATTTGCACCCCTGTATCAATACGAATGCCATCTCCGGAAGGTTCTTGCAAAAAGTGGATTTGTCCTATTGATGGAATAAAATCATGGTGCGGGTCTTCAGCATATATGCGACATTCTATTGCATGACCATGTGCCTCAATTTTATCTTGCGGCAAAGGGAGTGGTTCATTAGCGGCAATTTTCAATTGCCAAGCGACCAAATCAAGTCCGGTAATTAGCTCAGTGACTGGATGTTCTACCTGTAATCGCGTATTCATTTCCATAAAATAGAAATGTCCTGAACTATCAACTAAAAATTCAACAGTACCTGCGCCACTGTATTTTATTGATCGTGCCACTTCGCAAGCTGCTTCAGCGAGTTTTTGTCGTAGAGAAGCGGGTAAATTAGGTGCAGGTGCTTCTTCAATAATCTTCTGATGTCTGCGTTGAATGGAGCAATCACGTTCAAACAAATGAACCACATTGCCATGATTGTCTGCCATGATTTGTAATTCAACATGACGTGGATGAAGAACCAGCTTTTCAATGATCATGGTATCATCGGCAAAACTTGCCATAGATTCACGCTTTGCACCGGCTAAGGCTGCACTAAATTCTGATTCGTGATGGACCGCGCGCATCCCTTTACCGCCACCACCATTCGCTGCTTTGATTAAGACAGGAAATCCTATTTTTTTAGCTTCAGCAAGCAGTGTATCTTCTGCTTGTGCACTGCCATGATAACCAGGTGTTAGAGGAACATTAGTGTTTTCCAGTAATTGTTTGGCCAATTGCTTGGAAGCCATTGCTTCCATAGCTTCTACTGACGGACCAATAAAAACGATATCTGCCTCTTTACATGCTTGAGCAAATTCAGGGTTTTCGGATAAAAAACCGTAACCCGGATGAATGGCCTGTGCTCCACATTCCTTAGCAACATGGATAATATTAGGTATATTCAGGTAACTTTCTTTAGCAGGTGCATCGCCAACACAATATGCACTGTCAGCACTACGTACATGCAGACTGTCTTTATCAACCGAGGAATAAATAGCTACCGTGTGGATCCCCATAGAACGGGCCGTTTTGATGATTCTGCAGGCAATTTCACCGCGGTTGGCAATAAGAATTTTATTAAACATTAGTGCCTCATTAATTTTTTACTTTTAGTCCAAGTATTTTGTAACTTGGGTGCTTTGTACATTGTAACCCGGATTATCACAGCCTAATCCAGGATCTTCCTTCGTTACACGGTGCTACACCGTGGATATCCCTCCTTACACTCGGGATGACGGTGTTTTACTACAAGGGGTATGGCATCTAGCCCCAATTTGGTGTTTCTTTTTTTAAAAATGCATTGAGTCCTTGTTGTCCTTCAGCAGATACTCTTTTTTGAGCTATCAATGAAGCAGTGTAATTAACAAGTTCTTCATTTATTTTTTTATTTGCTACGTAACGTGCCAGCTGTTTTGAAGCCCGTACCGCTTCGGGTGCATTGTTACTGATTTGATTTGCATAGCTGATTGTGAACTCCAACAAATTTTCTTCGGGAACACAGTGTTGTACTAGATTTAATGACAATGCTTTAGCCGCATCAAATACTTCCGCACTTATAAACAATGCTTGTGCACTGCGCTCGCCTATGGCTTGAACAACATAGGGGCTAATGACTGCAGGTATAAGGCCTAATTTAACTTCGGAAAAGCAAAAACGTGCCGATTGAGATGCTATAGTTATGTCACATGCTGCGGCAAGACCCGCTCCTCCACCAAAAGCGGAGCCATGTACCATCGCTAAAGTAGGTTTAGGGCACCTATTTAAAGTGTACATTAGATTCCCAAGAACCATGGCATCCCTTTGATTTTCTTCTTCGCTGTAAAGAGCCATGTTTTGCATCCACGCTAAATCAGCGCCTGCAGAAAAGTGCTTGCCATTGGCTTTGAGTACTATAACGCGGACATTAGAATCAGTAATGGCAGCATTGAGCTGATGTTGCATTTCACTTAAAAGCAGATTATCAAATGCATTATGTTTACTTACTCGATTTAGCGTAATTAAACCCAAGTGTTCCTGTATTTCATACAACAAATCGCTCACGTGGTGCCCTCCTTACATACGAAATACGCCAAAGCGTGTTGGTCCAATAGGGGCATTTAATGCTGCTGATAGACCCAGTCCTAATATTTTACGTGTATCTTGCGGAGCGATGACCCCGTCATCCCATAATCGAGCGCTGGCATAATAAGGATTTCCCTGGGTTTCATATTGAGAACGCAACTGCTCTTTAAAACGCTCTTCCTCTTCCACAGGCCAGTTAGTTCCTTGTTTTGCCAATTTATCTCGATTTACTTGTGCTAAAACATTAGCAGCCTGTTCGCCACCCATTACCGAAATGCGTGAGTTAGGCCACGACCATAAAAAATTAGGGTTATAAGCGCGTCCGCACATGGCATAGTTTCCTGCGCCAAAGCTTCCACCAACAATGACGGTAAATTTAGGAACATTAGCATTAGCAACCGCAGTTACCATCTTAGCGCCATGCTTGGCAATACCAGATGCTTCATATTTTGAACCCACCATAAAGCCAGTGATGTTTTGTAGGAATATCAATGGGATTTTGCGTTGGCAACACAGTTCAATAAAGTGAGTCCCTTTGAGCGCACTTTCACTAAATAGAATACCGTTATTGGCAATAATTCCTACGGGATAGCCATATAAGTGGGCGAAGCCACAAACTAATGTGGTACCAAAAAGTGCTTTAAATTCATCAAATTCAGAGCCATCAACAATACGTGCAATGATCTCACGAATATCAAAAGGTTTTCTGGGATCAGCAGGTACTATACCGTTAAGTTCTTTACTGTCATAGAGGGGCTCTATCGTTTCTATCCGTTTTAATTGCTGCGGTTTTTTACGGTTTAAATTGCCTATGGCAATTCGTGCTAAATGGAGTGCATGGGCATCATGCTCCGCATAGTGATCGGCTACCCCTGAATGCCTGCAATGGACTTCTGCACCACCTAGTTCTTCGGCACTAATGACTTCACCTGTTGCTGCTTTGACAAGAGGTGGGCCACCAAGAAAAATTGTGGCTTGATTTTTGACCATAATGGACTCATCAGCCATGGCAGGAACATAAGCTCCTCCAGCAGTACAAGAGCCCATAACTACTGCAATTTGTGGAATGTTTTGTGCCGACATTTGTGCTTGATTAAAGAATATCCGACCAAAATGATCCCGGTCAGGAAAAACTTCATCCTGATGCGGTAAGTAAGCGCCTCCTGAATCAACCAGATAAATGCAGGGTAAATGATTGATTTGTGCGATTTCTTGTGCCCTGAGGTGTTTTTTGACGGTTAATGGATAGTAAGTACCACCTTTTACCGTGGCATCATTCACAACAATAATGCATTCAGTACCTGCAATCCATCCAATTCCGGTGATAATTCCTGCGGCAGGAACCACATCATCATACACTTGGTAGGCTGCAAGTTGGGAGAGTTCAAGAAAAGGACTCCCAGGATCAAGTAATTGTTGTAGTCGTTCTCTTGGGAGTAATTTACCATGTTTTAAATGTCGGGCCCGCGCTTTTTCATCACCACCTAAAGCAATTTGCTGAATTCGATTGTGTAGCTCATCCACCAAAATTTGCATGGCTGTTTGGTTTGCTTTGAACTCTTGACTGCCTGTATTAATTTGACTGATTAATTTTGCCATGCTGGATTCCTTATCGTACCAAAATATCACTTAAAACGATGATTGTCCAAATAACCCATGTAATCGCTATAAAGTGTGGCATGTCGCCACCTTTTATAAGTCTATAAATTAGTGCTGGAATGGCGGTAATAATTAATGGTAACAAGACAAGAACTAAAATTTTGCGAATCACAAGCCCCCAACCAGTTTGGCTGAATATGGGCGTTAATTTCAAATTAACGTATGTGAAAAACATATCAACATAGACAATAACGAGATGAGCGTATTTTGCAAATAATACTACTAAAATACTGAGTAACAGGTAGATAAGACTGTGTCGTAGCATGTACATCCTTTTTATATCAAATCCCCAGCTACCTATGTGGGACTGGGGAGAATTTGTTTTTTACCAATCAATAAGTTCACCACATCATATTTGATTGAAGCTGCAGTCAAATCTGACTTTTCTTCCCCTAAGGCATTTAAAATGTGGTGAACAGTACCTTGTTCTTAAATTAATTCAATGGCCATGGCTGTTGCTTCGCCACCACCAATACACAATGATGCGACACCACGTTTTTTTCCTTGATGTTTCAAAGCATGTATTAGTGTAACTAAGATACGAGCACCAGATGCACCAATAGGGTGACCTAAGGCACAAGCTCCGCCGTGAATATTAACTTGTTCTGGATTTAATTCAAGTTGAGTCATGGCTGCCATTGTAACTACTGCAAAGGCTTCATTAATCTCATAAAGATCTACATCATTTTGTTTCCATGATGCTTTATTCATCACTTTGCGAATGGCATCTACGGGTGCTGTGGTAAACCACTCAGGGGCTTGGGAATGACTTGCATGAGCAACAATACGGGCAATAGGTCTAATGCCACGTTTTTCTGCTTGTCCAGCACTCATTAAAATGAGACTTGCTGCACCATCAGAAATGGAACTTGAGTTGGCTGCAGTAACGGTTCCATCTGCTTTAAAAGCGGGTTTTAACTGAGCAATTTTTCCCAGTTTTGCCGCATCAGGACCTTCATCTACAGTTACCGTAACATCACCTTTGCGTGAGCTGACTGTTACTGGGGCAATTTCCTCTTTAAAAGCCCCTTTTTCTATTGCTTGGAGGGCTCTGCTCATGGAGCGAATAGCGAATTCATCTTGTTGATCTCTGGTAAAATGAAAATGACTTGCAGTAGCTTCTGCGAAAACACCCATTAATTTTCCTTTATCGTAGGCATCCTCTAATCCATCAAGAAACATATGATCTTTTAATTCACCATGTCCAAGTCGATATCCAGAGCGTGCTTTACTCAATAGGTAAGGTGCATTGCTCATGCTTTCCATACCACTAGCAAGGATAATATTTGCAGTTCCAGCTCGAATTAAGTCATGAGCGAGCATTACTGCTTTCATTCCTGAACCGCACATTTTATTTACAGTGGTAGCACCAGAAGAATTGGGCAATCCTGCCTTAATCGCCGCTTGTCGCGCTGGAGCTTGACCAATTCCGGCTGATAAAACACAACCAGAAATTACTTCATCGATTTCTGCTGGACTAATACCTGCTTGGGATAAAGCTGCTTCGTGTGCAATTGCCCCTAACTCTGGAGCTGAAAGAGAAGATAAGTTTCCTAACATGGCTCCCATAGGAGTTCTTTTTGCTGCAACGATTACTATTTCATTCTGTTCCATTTTCATTCTTCCTTATGCTGTTTCTTTAAAAAGTTCTCGTCCAATAAGCATTCTTCTGATTTCAGAAGTACCGGCGCCTATTTCATAGAGTTTTGCATCACGTAGTAAACGTCCTGTAGGATACTCATTGATATACCCATTACCACCAAGGATTTGAATCGCTTGTAATGCCATTTGTGTTGCTCTTTCAGCTGTATATAAAATAACACTTGCTGCATCTTTACGACTTACTATACCTTGATCACAAGCTCTGGCTATAGCATACAAGTACGCTCTTGAAGCGCCTAGATCGGTATACATATCTGCTAATTTGCCTTGGATGAATTGAAATTCACCTATAGGTTGTTCAAATTGTTTGCGTTCATGTACATAAGGTAAAACAACATCCATGCATGCTTGCATGATTCCTACGGGACCTGCAGCCAGAACGGTCCGTTCATAATCAAGGCCACTCATTAATACTTTAACACCTCGATTCACTTCACCCAAAACCTGTTCTGCAGGAACTTCACACTGTTCAAATACCAATTCACAGGTATTTGAGCCACGCATTCCCAGTTTGTCGAGTTTTTGAGCGGTTTTGAAGCCAGGCATTCCTTTTTCAATCAGAAAGGCGGTGATTCCCTTACTTGCAGCCTGTTTATCCGTCTTTGCATAAACTACTAATACATCGGCATCAGGTCCATTAGTGATCCACATTTTTGTGCCGTTGAGAATATATTTATTGCCTTCTGGACGGGCATGTAATTGCATGCTGACTACATCAGAGCCTGAATTGGACTCACTCATAGCCAGAGCACCAACATATTCTCCACTAATAAGCTTAGGCAGATATTTTTGTTTTTGCGAATGATTACCATTTAAATAGATTTGGTTGACGCATAAATTGGAATGTGCACCGTAACTCAGGCCTATTGAAGCGGATGCGCGAGAGATTTCTTCCATGGCAATGACATGCGCAAGATAGCCCATATTGGCACCACCATATTCTTCGCTGACGGTAATTCCTAATAGCCCCATATCACCTAATTTTCTCCATAAATGATTAGGAAATGTATTGTTTTCGTCAATTTGAGCAGCGAGTGGGGCAATTTCAGCACGAGCAAATTGACGAACACTGTCGCGCAACATATCGTAAGTTTCACCGAGTTGATAGTTCGGTCCTGTGTACATAGATGACTTCCTGTTGTTGTAGCTACTTATTGATAAGAGTTTTGCAAACGCTTTATTTCATATCTCTTGATAAATGAGTAGTCTGTTGAATTTTACAAATGTGTTAAACTATACCCAATCAAGTTGAAGATGAAAATAGAGTTTCTCAGATCTTTTTTCTTATTAGAAAAGTTGAAGACATTATTTAGGTATCCACTTAAATTGTTCTTTGTATAATCGGCTCTCAAGAGATTGAGCGGCATAATTTAAGTAAATATTGAGAAAATAGTGAAAGGTTGTTTCTTTTATTATCAGGTTTGTTGAGCAAGTAGTGATTTTAAATGTTCCTTTACCTGATTTAAAAAATCGCCTAATCTTAAGCCAAAGGAAAACTACCGGTTATTAAGGAGGTAGTTACAGCCAAAGTGTTAGCGTTCAGATTTATTATTTAGGAGAGTCATTCATGCGTAAATTAGTACTCTGGGGACATAGTGTTGATGAGTATCGTGAGATGTTTGATTTGTCTCAAGAGGACATGAATTCCAGGATTTTAGAATATGGATGTGGTCCGAGTGCAGTAAACGCCCAACAATTTCAAGAAGCACATCAAGCCGTAAGCTGCGATCCTTTATTCGTTTTGGATAAAGATACTTTATCCTCCAAAGCGATTATGATTTTTGCACAAATGGCTGATGAAGTACGCAGAGAGCAAGAACAGTTCGATTTCAGTCGGAGCGGAAGCTTAGAACAATTGCTTGAGCATCGAAAAAATGGAATGAAAAAATTTTTTGCAGACTACGAGCAAGGCAAGGCTGAAGGACGTTATTATGGCGCAGCAGATTATCATTTACCTTATCCTGATTTCTCTTTTGATTTTGCATTAAGCGCGAATTATTTATTTGCTGATTTGGAAGATCAAACAGTTGCATTTCATTTAAATGTAATTCGTGAATTAGCAAGAGTAGCTAAAGAAGTAAGAATTTTTCCTTTAAATGATATGGAGGGAAAAACTTCTGAATTCTTAGGTCCAGTATTGTTGGAACTGCAAAAACAGGGTTATGGTGTGGAAATTAGACAAGTAGATTATCATTTGCATAAATCTGAAAACGCAATGCTACGGGTCTGGGCACAGAAATGTGATATTTAATCAATGTAGTCTAGGTGAAGAGTATCCACTGTTAATTAAGAAACGTTTATTGCCTCCGTTCAGCAAGCGTGTCCGAGGATTCAGTGATAGCGAGTAATTCTTAGATCCCGTGGGCAAACTGCTGGACGTAGAGGATAAGTATAATCCAGGAATTCAAGGTTTTTGTATGTATTCAATGTTACGCCCTTTGCTTTTTAGTATGGCTCCCGAACGTGCTCATGCTTTTAGTTTATCTGCTTTACATTATCTGCCTAGTTTTTGTTTTAAAAAGGCAGAATCAAAACCCATAGACGCTTTGGGATTGCAATTTCCACACGTTGTCGGTTTGGCAGCAGGTTTGGATAAAAATGGAGAGCATTTGGATGCATTGGCCAAATTGGGTTTTTCTTTTATTGAATTAGGAACAGTGACACCAAGACCACAAATTGGTAATCCTAAGCCGCGATTATTTCGTTTGCCAGAGGCTCATGCCATTATTAACCGCATGGGTTTTAATAATCTAGGTGTAGATGCTTTGGTGGGCAATGTAAAGAAAGCACGTTATAAAGGAATTTTAGGGATTAATATAGGTAAAAATAAAGATACGCCATTAGAACATGCTGCAGAGGATTACATCCATTGTTTGGGTAAAGTATATGAGTATGCTTCCTATGTAACCATCAATATTTCCTCGCCCAATACTCCTGATTTACGCCAATTACAGCAAAAAGAATATTTTGCCAATTTATTATCGCAAATACAGACGGAACAAATTAAATTATCCAATAAATTTCAGCGTCATGTGCCTTTAGTCGTTAAAATATCACCTGATGAAGATTTAGAAACATTAAAACAAATGACTGAAGTGATTTTGAATTATGGTATCGAAGGGATTATTGCGACGAATACGACTTGCTCTCGCAAGGGAGTTGCCCATTTGCCTTATGCTGAGGAAGCTGGGGGATTAAGTGGTGAACCTTTATGGGACTTATCAACCCAATGTTTGCGTTTGCTGAAACAGTATGCAGGTGACGACATAACCTTGATCGGCGTGGGTGGCATTGACAGTTGTCATACGGCTCAGGCTAAGTTGGATGCAGGGGCTTCTCTAATCCAGGTGTACACCGGTCTGATTTATCGAGGTCCAGGTTTGGTATATGAACTATCAAAGGGATTGCAATAAGAATCTGACAACCTTTAATAAGTTTGTTTATGGTTTTGCCTGCACTCAGACACTGGTTTGATAGGAATAATATGAGATGAAATGTATTACTAAAAATCTGGCAGCACAGATGGAGTCTTGCATCAAACAAACCCATATAGAAGTGACCAAACAGTATCCACAAGGAAGAATTTTGGAGGTCAATGGAGGCGCTGCCTGTTTTTCAGGGTTTGATTCGTATTTATCGCAGGTAGTTGGATGGGGTTTTGCTTCAAAGCCGGACCATTTTCGGACTGAAATTGAATATATCGAACATTTTTATAGAACCTTGAATCATCATCGTGTAGATATCGAGTTGTGTCCTTTTGTTGGAAATGATCTCACCCTATTTTTAAGTCAACGTGGCTACCGTATCAGTGAATTAAATAATGTATCGTTATTGGATTTAAAGTCATTTCAGCCTCTTGATGATGCTGCAAAAAATTTCACCATCAGAGAAATAAAGTCAAATGAAAAGGGCCAATGGGCCAAAAAAATAGCTTTAGGCTTTGATGCGCCTGAAGCTGAAGATCAATTTTTTCGTTATGCCCAATCTAAAGGGGTCAGTACCTTCGCTGTTTACGATAATGAGGTGATTGTAGCAGGAGCGACAATTGCTATGCATGGAGATTTTTGTGATTTAGGTGTTACCAGCACTTTGCCTGCCTATCGAGAAAGAGGATTACAAAAAAAATTATTAATCGCTCGCTTAAATATGGCAAAACAACGTGGGTTATCTTGGGCGACAGTCACTACTGAACCGGGAAGTGTTTCAGATTGTAATGTGCAAAAAATAGGTTTTCATTGTGCTTATACTCGAATCAAGATGACTTTAGAGTGACAGTTAACCAACTACAGTAGCGCTGGGTGCAGTGAAAACTGCCCTTAAAAATCTCCTCTTCCACTCGAGGGAGAGGGGCAACTAGCTATTATCAAGCCCCTCATCCGCCCTAACGGGCATCTTCTCCCCATGGGGAGAAGGAAATACCATTAACTTTATGGCTGCATCGCTGCGCAATCCTTGTATGAAGGAACATTAGCACTTCCAACTAATAACAGTTACAATAACACACTTTTCGATTGAACCATTGAGTGATGAAAAAGAAACTCTCAGTTAAGACCAGCATTTTATACAAACGTTTGTTAGCTTATGTGAAACCGTTCTGGCCCATATTGGCATTAGGTATTTTCGCAAACATTTTGTACTCCCTGATTGATGCTGGTTTCACGTACATGATGCGGCCTTTTTTTGATAAAAGTTTTATTAATATCGATATGGATTTTATCAAGAAAATTCCATATATCGTTTTAATAGGGATTACTTTGAGGGGGCTTGTCAGTTCACTGGGAAGTTATTGCATGACTTGGGTTGCCCGAGCAGTAGTTAAGGTATTAAGAGAAAAGGTTTTTAATCATATTTTGCATTTACCTGCCGATTTTTATGATGAGGCAACCTCTGGGCAAATGCTTTCTAAAATTCTTTATGATGTAGAGCAAGTAGCCCAGGTTAGCGCAGATGCCTTAACTGATATTGTTCAAAATACCTGTTTAATTATTGGTTTTCTTACCGTCATGATGGTGATTTGCTGGCAATTATCACTGATGTTTCTGTTAACCATCCCTTTTGTTGGCTTTATTGTGAACTACACAAATAAACGGGTTAGACGAATCAGTCATAAAGTCCAAAAAACAATGGGCGAAGTGACGGAAATCGCGAGTGAAGCCATTGAAGGTTATAAAGTAGTTCGTATTTTTGGAGGCATTACTTATGAATCTGGAAAATTTAGTAATGCGATAGAACGCTCCCGTCAAAATGATATGAAAGTTGCTGCGAGCAAGGCACTGAATGTCTCTGGCGTACAAATTGTCATTGCTATAGGCATTGCAGCAATTATTGCGGCCGCAATTCAATTGTCTACAGTAGTCATTATTTCTGCTGGATCTTTTTTAGCAATTATTGCTGCAATGATCCAGCTAATCAAACCTATGAAAACTTTAACTACGTTGAATGCTGTAATCCAAAAGGGTTTAGCTGGCGCAGAAAGTGTGTTCCATATGCTGGATCTGCCCATAGAGCAAGAGCAAGGTAACGTTTTGCCACAAAGAGCACGTGGTGATCTTGAGTTTAAACAGGTATCTTATGCATACAGGCAAGGAGAAAATGTATTACATAACGTGAGCTTCACTGTTGAAGCCGGTAAAACGGTTGCATTGGTAGGGCATTCAGGGAGTGGTAAAACAACTATAGCCAGTTTATTGCCTCGTTTTTATGAAGTGACTCAAGGTGTTATCACTCTAGATGATACACCGATCAATGAAATAAGTTTAAGTAGTTTACGTCAACAAATGGCTTTGGTGAGTCAAAATGTGACACTTTTTAATGATACTTTAGCTAATAATATTGCATATGGCCGTTCTGATGTTAGTCGTGAACAAATCATACAAGCCGCCAAAATGGCTTTTGCTGATGAATTTATCCGTCGTTTACCTGAAGGTTATGACACGCGTGTTGGAGAGAATGGGGTATTACTTTCTGGTGGCCAGCGTCAAAGGATAGCGATTGCACGGGCTATATTAAAAGATGCGCCTATTTTAATTCTTGATGAAGCAACCTCTGCTTTGGATAGCGAGTCAGAACGATACATACAGATTGCTTTGGAAGAAGTCATGAAAAATCGTACGACTTTAGTTATTGCGCATCGTTTATCAACCATTAAACATGCAGATAAAATTATAGTGATGCAAAATGGATGCATCGTGGAGCAAGGTACTCATCAGGAGTTACTTGATTTACAAGGGTACTATGCACAACTTCAGGGAATACAACGCTCAGATACAGGTCAAAAGGTTGCAATAGTCTGATGTATTTCTTCTTTGAGAAATTATGGTATGGTGATCACCCGATGCAATGGGTATTACGTCCGTTCTCTTGGGTGTATGCGGTTTTCGCTTCAGTCAGACGCTCTTTTTTGCAACGTTTTAGTCAGTTTGATTGCCCAGTTCCGCTAATTGTTGTGGGAAATATAACGGTTGGGGGAGTGGGTAAGACCCCATTGGTTATCGAATTGGCCAAGCGAGTACAACAAAAAGGATTAAGAGTGGGGATCGTAAGCCGTGGTTATGGCGCGAAAATCAAACATTTTCCTTATGAAGTACAGGTTAATGATTCTGCACAGAGGGTTGGAGATGAGCCCTTACTGTTAGCACAAAAAACCAAATGTCCTGTAGTGATTGCCCCTAAACGCACTGATGCGGTTCGGTACCTTTTGGAAAAACATCAAAGTCAAATTATTATTAGTGATGATGGACTACAGCATTATCGCATGGGACGAGCTATAGAAATAGCGGTTATTGATGGAACTCGTGGATTGGGTAATGGTTTTTGTTTGCCAGCAGGGCCGTTAAGAGAACCTGCTACACGCTTAGATCAGGTTGATTTTATTGTGGTGAATGAAGGTAAGTGGAATAATGCGTATTCCATGGTATTAAGACCTGGAAAAATAAAGAAATTAAGTACTGATGAGGAAATTGATCCCTATGCATTAAATGGTAAATGGGAAGCGATTGCTGCGATTGGTAATCCTCAACGTTTTTATTCCACTTTGCAGCAATTAGGGATAGAATTCGATACGTGTTCTTATCCTGATCATTATCAGTTTAAGCCAGATGATTTGAATTATTGCAAATCACTTATTATTATGACGGAAAAAGATGCAGTGAAATGTCGATCTTTTAGTTCAGACACAATGCATTATTTGCCCGTAGACGCTGTATTGGATGATGCTTTTTGGGATGCATTGTGGTTACATCAACAGTTAAAAGGTTATTGCTGATTATGTTTGCTTGGATTCGCTGTTTTTTATTTTTAATCATATTTCCTATAAGTACTGGAGTGCTTGCAGCTGAAATAAAATCAGAAGCGCAGCAACAGGTACAACCCATAGATCCTAATGTAGGAAGTTGGACTTTTTCCGGCATGGTAAAGAATGAAAGTGGTGATAAATACGGATATTTTTTTGAAATGCAGCGCCAAGGTACCGAATTTCATACTCAAGCTGCTTTAATCGATGAAGAAACCAATACGCTGGTATTTTTTTACGAAAATAAAGAAAAAATAGAGCAATCAACACCGCTTGATTGGCATGTTGGTTATGCATTTATCCGCTATAATCCGATCAATGACAGCTGGATCTTTGGCGTTAAAGCAGCAGATAAAAAAGGCTTTAATTTTAAAGTGGACATGTTGAAGCAAGCAAACAACAATGAAACCTTGGTCTTACGACCTGGAGTAAAATTTCAAGTGTTACAGACTAGCCAGCTCAATGGACATATTCGTATTGATGATAAAGAGCAATTTGTTACCGGGAATAAAGCATGGTTTGGTAAATTGGTGTTAAATGATGATCAAAAAGACACTCATGAAATCAGCACCACGTTTTGTCGTTTAAATGATGATAATGGATTTTACTCGGCAAATCTTAAGGAAAAAGATGCGACCAGTGCCGCAGTTGCTGGTTGGCTAGATCCTTTAGGCAATAAAGTAAAAATGTCTCAATTTATTTCACTAAAACCTTTAGATGATGATCAGTGCATGTTAAAGGTGGGCTTGCCTAAGCTGAGCTTAAAATTGATTAATACCTTAAAGAGTAATGATTCATCATCACATACTGTGGCAGGTTTTTCTAAAGACAGTAGGGCGGGCTTTTGTTTTATGACTCAGCAATCATTTTTAAAGAATAAAGCCACTGAATTATCTGAGCATGACGTTAAGTTACATGCTTAATCCGGGCTACCAAGCGGTCATCCCTGCGAATGCAGGGAGCCATTTGTAAAGTACATCCTTTGCCTGGTTAGGATATTCTATCTTCCCAACGTCGCAAACAATGCTCAGTGGATTCATTTGAGTTATGAACTATTTTTATGAATGCATCTCTGCCTTCGCAGTGATGACAGAGCATGCGAGAAACGATAGGCTGTTCAACCACCCTGAAGAAATTGTACCATTTTAGGGGGGAGGGGGAGTGCAAAGATATAATCAGACAGCCGCGAAGTACCAGGCCATTATTATATAGTTAAAGGGGTGCTAATAGACACCTCTTGTTTTAAATCTGAAGTTTTTATTGGTTGTAAAGGAGTCTCTGGTTCCTTGATACTCGATTTATTATCCATCATTTTTTGTAATCTTTCTTTTACTGCAGGATCTAAAGCCAGCAGTTCGGAAGGAGGAATTTTTTTGGGCAGAGGTTTTGGCTCTGCACTCTCTCCACCTAATGCCCCGCGCATCATCATCTTATACGAATCAGGTTTCACTAAATGAGGATCTAACTCTGCTTCCAACTTTCGTGCATAATCAGGATCCACAATCCACATCGCATCGGCTAGCGCAGGAATTCGCATGTTGGGTTTGTCATCTATCCACCAGCCTAAATCAGTCATTGTTTCGCGTACACAATCACCGTCAACGCTTTGGTCAGTACGTGCATAATGCAATATGGAGATAAGTGCTTTTTCTGGTTTCTCATAAGGAATACGAAGTTCGGTACAAAAACTAAAAAATCCAAATGAAAGCTCTTCTAATTTTTCATGATATTTTCGATTAAAAATTTCAGATATACGTTTTGTGCTTAATTCTTGTTATTTTATCGAAAGATTATTAAGGCATTATTAATTGAATAAGCCTTGCTGTTGTTTTTTTAAAAAAGTAAGACAGGATAAAAAGATAGACAGCTTTGGTTACATCTCTTTCTCTGGAAGAAATTGTGATAACGCACTGGCAATAACTAATGCAGCCGGAATGATTAAAAGGGTTAATTGATAGTCCGCTAAAACATGGAGGTTCGTAGCGCCTTTGGAATAATCCAATAAATAACCAACTAATGGTTGGAGTAGGGGGGCTGTGACCATCGCTAAGGTATTCGTGAAGCCTGTACAGGCAGAGAGTGACTCTTCTGGGGCCAGCTCATTGGCAATAGTATAGGCAAGCATATACGCGCCACAACACAGTCCGATTGCGAACAACAAGATCCCTGTGAGGAGCATATTATGTATGGGTAAGTAAAGAACGAGAATGAATAAAACCGCAGTGGACAAGCAAGAAATATGGATTAGCGGTTTGCGCTTAGGCAGATGGATAGACAACCAGCCATATATGGGACAACTTAAACCAGCTCCTAACAAGATCATTGAGGTGAGAATACTGGCTGCTTCTATAGAGCAATCTAATTTCAATTGGAGAAAAGGAACGGCCCACATGGCGGCAAAAACAGTAATTACCGAAAATTCCAAGCCTACAAATAATCCATTCATCCATACCAATTTGTTTTTTACCATGAACAGCAAATGTTTTTTGTATTGATGATGATTGGTGATAACCGGTTTGTTGCTGGGAATAAAATTCGCACATAAAAAAGCAATTAAAAGACCAATGCCCCCTGCGGCAGCAAGAAAATAATGCCAGCTAATGTGAGTTATTTGCGAACCCATTCCAATCATGCTGATCACCGTTACAGTAAACCCTAGCGTTTCTGTGAGACCAATCATAAATGCATATTGTTTCAGAGGATAATGCTGACGTAAGATTCGAGTCATGCCAACAAAAGCAAAAGAAGACCCGCCACCAATAATTAAACGGCCAAGAAATAAAACAAATAAGTTATAACCAGAAGCAAATAAAAAGCAGCCTAAAGCGCATAATACGGCATTTAGGGACAATAAAGTTCGGGTATTGTACCTGTCAAAAAGAAGCCCAACCGGAATTTGCATTGTAGTATAAACGTAGTAAAAGGCACTACTTAATAGACCGGCGGTGAATGCAGTTAATTGTTTCTCATGCATTATAGCGCCAATAATAATCCCTGAAGACAATTGCAAGAAAAATTGAAATAGTAAAAAAAATACTCCGACCAACCAGATAATGGTTCTTTGGGGGCTATATTTTGGTGTGGATTTTAATAAATTCATTAATTCAATTTGCGAGCAAAAGGCGCAATATATAGCATCATGGGGAAAGTGTAAATTTATTTTAAATAATGCAATGTACTCATATTAAAGATAGGGCGGATCTTTTAAACGAAACGTAGCTACTGAGGCGATGCTGTTTCTTTAAACTCTCCAGCTTTGTTCATGGTGATTAGAGATTCATCCAATTTATTCCATCCAGAGCCTAGCTAAACCCAGGCTATCAATATTACACATACAGCCACATATTAACGGTATCTAAGGGAAATGTGTGATAGGCACACCAACGTTGGATCATATCTTTATCTAATGTTGAGGGTATTCCATGTACCCCAGAAGTCAGTTTTTCTTTCAGAAAGGTTAAAGCAACCAGATTATGGATATAAAATTCGGGATCAATATACTTCATTGGTGTAGGGTCATTCAGTACAAAATTAACTGGCATTTTATGATTTAAGACTTCATCATCACTAAATTGAGGACCAAATTCATCATAAACCCCTAAATTGGCAAGTATCTTGCCACTAAACCAGGAGTGAGGGTAATTATTCATAATCGCTTTTTTTCCGGTCGCAGTAATCACCACATTTGCGTCGATTAATGCACGTTCGAGTCCGCTGAAGTCTTGGGGATCGAGCGCTTTGATACCTAAGTTTTGAGCGAGATTTCTTTGTTTTTCATTAGGATCTACAACTACAACAGGTACTTTATTTTGAGTACAGAAATAGGCAATCCCACGACCAATCTTGCCAAAGCCAAAAATAACCCATGATGTTTCAGCTGGATTAATTCCTGTTAATTGAGTCAGAGCCATGTGGCTGCTCTCCGCGCATCCAAAAACTGTTTCCAATTGTTTTGTGAGCGAGCGATCAACACTGATCACTGGAAAATCAAGCAATTGTTGGCTATAGAGTTGATCTCCTGAGCCGGTTAATTCGATTGCTCCAATTTGGGGTTTTCCAAGAAATTGATGCAGTTGGGCACCACAATCAAAATAAAGATCAAAAGTTTCCCCAGCTAGAGTATGTGGATCCTCAACATAACGAATTTTTGCTTCATTTAAACAAGAGATTGCCTGTGGTTGTGCATAACAAAAATCGGAAGGATTGGTTACCGTTATATCCGCACCTGCTTCAACTAAACAGGCTATTTTTAATAAGGTATTCATCACTAAGGGAACATGGTGGACTACCCGTAATCCGGTTAAAGGACGTGTATTACTCCACTCAGTGAGTTGTTGGTGCATAAAGGGAGCTTCTGTTTGAGGATATTTTTGAAAGAGTTTTTTTAAAGCGTCCTGCATCATGTTTTCAAAATTAGTAGAGAATAGCCAATCCTAACATAATTTATTAATGTAGAAATATTTTTAAAGATAAAAAGAGAATTGCTATATAGCTCAATTGCTTTTAGCCCGGATTATACTGAGATAATCTGGGCTAAAAGACTAAAATAATGCTACAAGGACAATTTATTTTTCTCAGTAGAGGTGTTGTCATCACCGAGCCAGCTTTCAATCCATTGCAAAAATCGAGATATTAAATCGGGTTTTGGGGCTTGGAAAAATGACAGCGGCTGCAATGTCCTTTGGTGATTACGTATTTGTCCTAAATAGCCCAACTCCTCTTTAAATAAGCTCTTTGTATCCGTTTGCTCATCTGTATTAATTTTTTGATTGATCGAATCAATCCAGTTATCTAATTGAGATAAGTCGTTCGATGTAAAGGCATAGGATTTTTTAATTCGTGCTTTGAGTTGTTTGATATAGGCGCGGTTTTTTGGACGAAAAAAGGTAATTTTTAAGAGCTATTCTTCTAAGTAACAGAGGAGAATAGAATGAGCAAAAAAAGAAACTATTACACGGCATCAAAAAAATCAAAGATAGCAGTTGCGGCAATTGAAGGAAAATTGACTCAGGCTCAACTGACCAGCGAATACGGTGTGCATCCTACCCAAATTAAAGCATGGAAGCAAACAGCATTGCAGGCTATTTCAGATGCTTTTTCCAATTCTCATGATAAGGATAAAAAAGAGCAAGCCGAGCTTGTTGGTGCTTTGTATGAGGAAATTGGTCGACTTCAAGCCCAATTATCATGGTTAAAAAAAAAGACTGCCACTGAGCTTGGATGAAAAGCGTAAGCTGATTGATAGCAACGCTGAAATATCAATCCGAGAACAATGCATGCTACTCGGATTGAGTATTTCCAGTTATTATTACAAAGCGTCTCCTATATCAGCAGAGGACGAGCGGCTCATGGCGCTGTTAGACGAGCATTATCTCCAGTATCCATGTGAAGGTAAAGTGAAGCGCGCACAATGGTTGTCCCTTGAAGTTGGCTATCCTGTTGGTAAACGACGCATCAAGAGACTCATGGAGGCTATGGGATTAGAAACCGTCTACCCAAAGCCAAATACAAGCGTTCCCAATAAAGAGCACACCGTGTACCCCTATCTATTACGTGACATCGATATCACTAAGCCTAATCAGGTCTGGGCTGCTGATATTACCTACGTGCGTATGAAGGGAGGCCATGTTTACTTGGTTGCCATCATGGACTGGTATAGTCGGTATGTGCTTCAATGGGCGGTGTCCCCAACATTAGAAGCAGAATTTTGTGTAGAGGCGCTAAAAAACGCGTTATTACAGGGGCGGTGTGATATTTTTAATACCGATCAGGGTGCTCAGTTCACGTCTAATGATTGGATCAATACCTTGAAGGCCCACAAAATCTCTATCAGTATGGATGGGCGCGGCCGATACCTCGATAATATTTTCATAGAACGTTTATGGCGCAGTGTTAAGCAAGAAAAACTCTATCGGTATGATTTCGAAACAATCGAAGAGATAGAGCTGGAATTAGCTGAGTATTTTGAATATTATAACAACCGAAGACTCCATCAGTCTTTTGGATATTTAACACCAGCTCAAGTGTATTTCGGACACCCTAGTACGGTTTCTAAAACATAGTTCGGTGTGTCATGGCTTACCCACAGGGTCCACAGGCCTATCCGAGACGATGAAGGCTCTACTGGCCTATGGACTTGTGGATAAGCCATTCTGTGAGAGCAGGAGTTAATAAACCAATTCGGAATAGCTCTTATTTTTCCTGAATTTTGTTCCAGATTACCAGACCTAGATTAGTTCTTGAGCAGTATATTCATCTTTGAATTTGAGTTGGTCTGCCAAATCTTTCTTTAATTGTGTTCCATTCTCATTGGTTAAAATAGCATATTCTAAGAGATACAACTCTTGTTCGGTTTGCGCCGATGCAATTAAATTCTTGTAATGTAGGGCACGAGTTTGTCCACGATAATAATCAAAAAAATAAGAAAAAAAGCTTAAATTTTTATCGCGATTTTTCAGGTAATAATTTAAGGCTTGGGCGCATTGCGTTCTCAAAGCATGGAAATCGGATTGTGCACTTATCGATTGAGTAGGCGTTTCTCCTTTTTTGTGTTGTCGATTTTGGTTTGTTTGAGAAGGATTTAACTGTTGCTGAATTCCACCATCTTGAGGTTCTCTGGGGTTTGGCGAACCAGGTATGGTTTTTGAAGGAGCTCGATGAGCCTGAGTTTCATGACCTAAGTTCGATTCTTCAATGATTGCAGTGGGTAACACTTCTTCTTTTGTTGGTTGAGGCAAATACTGCAAAATTTCTGGGAGAACAAAATGTGTAGGCAAGTTTGTTACTTCCAAAGCATGCAGGAGTGACTGGATTTTTGTATTGAATTCTTTTCGAGTCTCCTCACTTTGTTCTAAAAGTGGCTTTTTAAATAGTCTGAGTAAACGATAAAGCTCGAGTTCCAATAGGCAAACCTCTTTAAATCGAGGGTTTTCTATTAATTTTTCTAACAGATTATAATGGCTTTCGTCGAGATAATCGGGAGCAATATCTTGTCCTGCAATGATAATTTTTATTTGTGCCAGATGATTCACTATTTCAGAGGATTCAATGGCTTTATCAAGATCAATGTTTTTCTCTTGAATGACCTTTTGACATTCTTCGAATATTTTGTCGAGTTGCTCAAGTGCTCGCTTGAGTGGCAAAAGATTAAATGTATGACGGTAAATTTGATTATTTAAATCAAGTTGTTTTTGCAGCATATCAAGCTCAATTTCTTCGAGTGCTTTTTGAATTTCCTCTCGATGCGGGATTGCCAATTGAGCAAGTACTTGAGGATTTGTGCTTTCCAGTAGTTTAAACAACTGAGGGCGAACGTCCGTCTTATCATAATGCGCTTTGAGATTTGCAACATATGCTTTAATGATATCCATCCCGTGATCTTGTATCGGTTGTTGCAGCTCAGCATCCAAATCACTTAATTTTTGCCTCTCAATAAGATTTGCTAGAGCAGCCCATTCCTTTTGTTTTAGCGCTTCAGTTAATAGTTTTTTATAGCCATATTTTTTTTCAAATAAAGGGGCGATGCCTTTAAAGAGTACCGGATCTTTTAAGAGGTCTAGAATACTTTTATCGGGATCACTTGGAAGGTCACTTTGAATAAATAGGCTTTTAAATACCGCTTCATTTTTTTCTTTAATAGCTCGTTTTAAAGGACTTAAAAAGTCTGAACTTGTAAACAATTTTGTATTCTGGAATGTAGGATCTTGTTCCGGATTTTTAATAGAGCTCAATAAGGAAGCTTTAGGGTGTGGTACGTTAGCTTTTAAAAATAATTGATATAGTCTACCGAGCCCTTGGGCATAAACTTGTTCAAACAAAGCCGAAGCGGATTGATCACCAGCTAATTGTTGGACAGCATATTGTTGTTCACTAGTGCTTAGGATAATTTCCCGCGCCAGTAGCTGATTGGCTGTTTTTTCTTGTTTTTTTTCGCAACTAAAAAGAAATAATTCTTTAAAATCCAGTCCGAAGTTAAGCTTTGATTCAATAAAAGGTTCTAAAACAGCATCATTGCCTTTTTCTATGGCTTGTTTTAATAATTCTAAAAGAGGTTGTTTTAATTGGGTTTTTGGGGTTACTCTTCCTTGACTCAAAAATCGAGCGACAACGTTTTTATTGTTATTAACTAGCGCAGAGGTAAAAATTTGCTCCGTTAATTCTGGCTCAATCACCACACTTTCTTTATCCAATAAAAAATCCAATGGAATTAACATGTGATTTTGTGCCAGCAGCGGAATCAGCTTTGGATTTTCCTTTAAATTGGGAAAGAGTTGCAGCAGTAATTTCATCCCATTTTGATTTTTATTCTGAATTAATTCAGTAATGAATTCTTCAAGTTCAGTTTCTTCCCAGGTTACCTTGGGACATAACGATTTAGCTAGATAAGGAAGCTTATTTTGAAAACAACTTTTGACTAGCTTTTTTTGCTCTTCTGGTGTCAGTTTCTTTAATGAAAGCGCACTGGGTGGAATCTCGGATCCAGCTCTATTGAGTTTGGCCAGTTTTCCAGGGTTTGTAGCTGAATTACTGAGGTACTCATTAAAAAGTTCAGGGTCTTGTTGGACACAAGCCTTTATTACGGAAGGAATATTCCAATTTAAACCGTTTTCTAAAGTGAGTTCTTTGATCTTAGGGCTTGCTTTTGCAAGACTTTTTTCGATGATTGAATAATCATCATAATCAGAGCACAACAGGAATAATTCACGTATATCCTTAGTATCATGCAGCACATTGTAATTTAGCTGAACTAATGTGGATAAAATGGATAAGTCTTCTTCTTGTAATCCTTTGGCATAGAGAAAATCCAAGGTTTCCGGTTCAAGCTGACTTTTCTTCGCGTTGAGTTTTTCCTGAAGAAATAGGCTCATTTCTTTATTGCCATTCAATATGGCAAGAGTAAGTGCATTTTTAATCGTTTCTTCAGAAATATTATCTTTCCATGAGTTCTTTACAAGCTCATTTTTTCTCAAGAAAATCAGCGCATTAAGTAGCGTTGTAGAACCAAGTGCTGTATTTAAATCAATTAATTGATACTGATGCTCATCAATGTTTTTCCAAAGTGTTGGCTGATGCGTTTGTTCTGCCCATGCACGTGCATAAGTTTCAAAAATGGTTGTGTCATTACGTTCCATGCACAAGGTGAGCAAATCTGGATCGTGAGTATCTACAACAAAACCAATTTCAAGAAGTCTTTTCAAAGTTATCGCATCAATATTTTGGACGAGCTCTTTGTTGAAAATGGATGGGAATGTCTTGGGATCAATTTTCGCTGTGGTTAAATAAGGTATTAACAGATTTAAAACTTGATGTTGGTTAGTGATGGCTGCATGCTGGATTTGTTTTATGATTTGTTCTGGGGACAACTTATTTAAAAACTGATTAGTTTGAACCGACGGTGTTTCCTGTTTAACAAAAGTTAGAAATTGTAGATGGTTATAAGCAGTTTGATTTTTAGGTTCCTGAGAAAGATTTAATTGATCGAGTACCTTCAATAAGTAGCTGTGATCGGTTTCTTTTTTCATTAACAAACGGTATTCCGTTACTGAGCTGTTAAAAATGAGGCGCAGTTGGTCTTTTAATTCATTTTGTTCATTAGTTGCAGTATAGGTCTGGAGATAATGCTCAATTAATTTTTCTGCCTCTTTTTGATTTCCCATACACAAAGTGAGAATAATTCCTTTCAAAACAGCTTTTTTTAGAATGGGTGATTTAGACTTTTGCAGTAAAAGATCATTGAACTCAGGACGAAAATATTCTTTTGATAAGTTGTCGTAATCGATTTTATCTTGTTGAAATAAGTATTTGAGTGTCTCGACATCTCCTGCCATGGCAGCAAAGAAACTTGAGCGTGTATCGATCTGATTTGAGAAGGCAATTTGATGTAATTCATCATGAGAAGGGTAGTGCTCGGGAGTTGCATTGGGATGAGCAAATGTACGAATAAGGAGACCAAAAGAATTATCCTTATAATCAAAGCAAATCTTAATTTCTTTGATTAACTCATCAATTGTCTCAAACTCTTTTATTTTTCTATTGTAGTTTGGATCGTAAACGACATATTTTCTGTTTTCAAAAGATAATGCAATTCCATGGTTATGACTGAAAACTAGGTAGGACCGATTCTCTCGGCCAATTTTTTTGAATATTTCTTCCCAGTGTGACTGCTCTGTAGTGAGTCCTAAATTAAATTCATTTTTTAATGGTTTGTTACCTATATTCAAGATTTTTTCAATATCACTTTGCTGAATCTCGTAATTACTATACTCATCAGCATGAAATGTTTTTTCGATTTGGATAATGAAATTGTCAATAGCAGGATTATTACCAATATGATAAGTACTAGGTAGGGAGGCTAACTGATCGAGTAAATCAAAAAACTGTGTCCTTTTATTTTGTAACGTATATTTGATGTATAAAGCAGCAAGTGCGGCACAAATTCCTTTTTTATTCAGTATAAAAGAGATATTTTTTTTTTGCTTTAGGCAAACGTTAACTGCGCTAATAATTTTGCCTTGGTTTGGCATGGGAGGACCCTCTCAATTTTAAATTTTTGACATTATAAGTGACACGTTAATTTAATACAATTCACTATGAACAAAAATAAATCATTTGTTCGGGGGGGGATTAAGAATTTAAGTAAAGGAAATATAAAAAATATTATGCTTCTAAAATAATTTCTTTTGCAGGTGGTCTTAAATTGTAATTGGAACTCATACAGTGTCCATAGGCCCCGGTATTGGCAATTAACATGATATCTCCTTCTTGAGTGATAGGTAATAAGCGGTCATATCCCAGTGTATCACCTGATTCACAAATCGGACCTACAATGTGTGCTACTCCGGATTGTTCTGAATAGAGCCGACTTAAGTTAACAATTTCATGATAAGCCCCATATAAAGAAGGCCTAATTAATGAATTCATTCCCGTTTCAATTCCTACAAATTGCACCGATCCTTTTTCCTTACATTGAGTGACCTTAGCTAAAATGATGCCACTTTCTGCGACAAAAAAACGCCCGGGTTCCATCCAGAATCTTAAATGAGGATATTTTGATTTGATTGCGAGTAGTTTTGAGTCAAGTTTTTTGAGATCTAAAGAGCTTTGTCCTGGTTTTTCAATGATTCCCAAGCCACCACCTAAATTAATGAACTGAACCTGAGGGAATTGCTTAAGAAATGAGGTAAGTACTAAAGCAGTTTGTTCCCAAAGTTCTGGAGTAAGAATCCCACTGCCTGAATGGGAATGCAGACCAATGACATGGATGTTATGTTCCTGGGCTAAAATTTTTAGTTGTTCTATATCATTTTGAGTGATACCAAACTTTGACTCATTGCCTCCAGTCACAACATGTTTGTGATGACCCGCACCAACACCTGGGTCAATGCGGACTATGACCTCGCGATTTTTAAATAACTCAGGCCAATTCCTTAGTGGGTACAAATTATCTATTGTCACATAACATCCTGAGTTCATCGCAACTTGATATTCCCTCTTTGGAGCAAAATTCGGAGTAAATAAAATTCGCTTTTTATCGATGTGAGGAAATAGATTATGTATGTGACTTAATTCCTGGATGGAAACGCATTCAAAACCAATACCTTCTTTTTCTAATGTTTTTAAAATTGATGGATGAGGATTGGCCTTGATTGCATAAAATAGCGTGTCGATTGCTTGTAGCGCCAATAATTTTCGTGCCTGGGATGTTTGTGTTGGGCAGTGATAAACATAACAGGGTGAATGATCCTCTGCAAGAGCGAGTAAATGTGTGCGTTCCAGTTCCCACCATGGGATAGCTCGAGTAACTGGTTTTTCCTTTTTTTTGGGGTGGAACACTTTTTCCAGTTGAATGATAAAATTATCCAAAATTGGATTATCCCCAATGAGATAATCGTTAGGTATAGAGCATAATTGGGCCAATGCCTCAAAAAATTGTTCCGTTTTATTTTCTAGAGCATAGTTTTCATAGAGGTTGGCAAGCCCTGCATAAGCAGATGAATTATCTAATTTAAAATCCTTAGTGGATTTTTGTTTGAGACATAAAGTGAGCGCATCAATCATTCGGTTGTGTGTGGGCATTATGAGCTCATGATTCCATTTTTGTCATATGAAATTATAATGCACAGCTTGCTTTAATTCAATTCAAAATGAATTTGGTTTCGTATTATGCACTATGGTGTTTTAAATTTATGCTTGCAATTTTATTGGCACTCAAATAGGCTGTATTGAAAAATAATTATCATAAGGAGTTGATATGTCACAATCTAAAATCAATATGGATGATGCTGGAAAGACGGGCGCATTGCTGGCAATTGGAAATACCCTTTTAGCGCCACTGTATTGGCTTGATGCAAAATTCGGTTTGACTACAGCCATTGTGGCAACCGGCGCTTTTTTATATGGTGCGCACGAGATAGGCAAAAAAAGAAGAGCAGTTGAGAATGGAGTAAATAACATGAATTCTTTTTTTGGTGGTAAAACGGGTGATAAAAGTACAGAGGTTCAAAATACTCTGGCAAATATTTCCGTTGGAGGCGCAGCGATATTTGATGAAATTATGCCTAGTGATAAAAATGCTCGCCCTTAATGGGTACGTTTTCAAATTATGTATCAAGGAAGTGTAGTATGCCTAGAGATCAAGTAAATCCTGAAAAAACCCTCAAGACTGGTGCATTAATCAGTTTTGGAAATTTATTTATGTCCCCTTTTTATGCCAGATTAGGTCCATTTGCCTCATTAACTCTAACCGCAGCAGCGGTGTTTGGATTGCATGAGATTGGCAGAAGCAAACAAGCAGGGAATGGTTTTTTAGGCTTTTTTTCAAACAAGCCTAATCCCGGTGTCTCTGATGTAAATACAGCGATGAAACATGTAGTGGAAGGTGGTGCAACGGTATTTGATCAAATTTTTTCTCCTGGAAACAAATAAATGTTGTAATCTGATGCAGATCAGCGAAACCGGTGATCTCATTGACCTTCACTTATAAAAGCTCCTCCCTTCGTTATCTCGAGCATAGCAAGGGAGCGCCTCGTTGAGACTCGTTGAAGAGCTCCCTCGTTATGCTCGTGAAGACGGGAATAGGAGAGAAGGGAAGTTTCTTTATGACTCCAATTGGTGAATCTTAACTAACATGCCTATTTGAGCATTATCTAAATAATACACAACATTCTCTTTAAGGCGTTGTTTTTGTGAAATAGTAAATGACGATTGTGGATTATTGGGCGGTGATACTTGGAACTTTGCATCAAAAAAATAATAACTCGCTTGTTTCACATTTAAAGTCCCTTGCATTTGCCAGCCGTTATGTTCAACCATCGGAAAAGCGACACTACTTTGATTATTAGCTGGTTGCCTCCATGAATAATGGGCTAGGACTTGATAGTGGGATTTACGAGTTAGCAAATAGTATTCATCACGCAAGCTTGAAGAAGATGGGGGCAACAATCGGTAAGGTTTTCCTGATTTGTCTGTATCAGTCTTTAAGGATATCGCGTTTGCACCCATTGGAATGAGCGGTGCGTCGATAGCTAGGCCAGCGTTTTGATTGGGGTGTGCAAATAGGATCAAATCAATTTGATAGGGAGATTTGGCTAAGGCCAGACAGGAATACAGAATACTTATTGCTACTATTATTAATCGTTCCATGGCTAATTTATTTTTATTGTTATTGATGTACCATCGTAGTTTAGGTGCAGAATAATTACCCTTCTCCCTATTAGGGGAGAAGGTGCCCACCAGGGCGGATGAGGGCTACGATGATCCTATATTAGTTGAGCAAGTATACCCCCTCTGGAAGAATTCACTCAACAACAATTTTAGGAAACTTGTCTGCGTAATTAACTGGTTTTTTGGCCAATTCAATCGCGCTCTTCATTGCTGTTTTAATTAATGTATCCGTTAATTCATCACGGGCTTTAGTTGCAGTGGGAGTACCTTCATCACAGTTTTCTCTTATGCGTCCATCTAAGGGAAGTTGTCCTAGTAATGTCGTATGGTGCGCAGTACAAAGTGTTTCTGCACCACCTGCACCAAAAATTGATTCTTGATGTCCGCATTGGCTGCAGATGTGAGTGGACATATTTTCTATGATACCAAGAACATCAATTCCTGTTTTAGAAAACATATGTATTCCTTTTTGTGCATCAAGTGTTGCTACGTTTTGTGGGGTAGTCACTACTATTGCTGCAGTCAATGGAATTTTTTGTACTAAAGTCAGTTGGATATCACCCGTACCAGGGGGTAAATCAATGAATAAATAATCTAAATTATCCCAAAGGGTAATATCCAGCATTTGGATTAGGGATTTGGCAAGCATAGGACCTCGCCAGATTATCGCTTGGTCACTGTCTGTTAGATAGCCAATAGACATGCTTTCTATTCCATGGGCTTTTGCAGGAAGATAATGTTGTCCACTCACTTGCACTGGTTCTGTTTCGCCGAGCATTAAAGGCATACTAGGGCCATAGATGTCTGCATCTAAAATGCCTACCCGCGCCCCTAATCGAGCTAATGCAGTTGCTAAGTTAACGGTTATAGTTGATTTCCCGACTCCTCCCTTTCCGGACGCTACAGCAATAGTATTTTTTACTCCACGTAAGCCTTTGCCTACGAGTTGCGTTTTGTGAGGTTTAATCCATTGATTGAAATGAATTACTATCTCTTGATTAGGAAATGCTGATTGTAAGGCTCCGAGAAACAGGGGTTTGTAATTTTCTTCGAGCAAATTACAAGGAAAGCCTGCGGTAAGATTGACGAGCAACTGATTGTCAGCCATTTCAAGGCTAAATTGTAAGTTCATTTCCTTACCTGTGAGGCCGAGAAACGGATCTTTTAGAGTATTTAGTAAGTGAATTACAGTATTTTCAGTGGTCATGGCTTAACCTTGAATGGAAAAGAGGAATGATAGCGCAGAGGTGGGTCTGTTTACAATTCTACTATCTTGGTCAAAATGGCTCAATCTAGCGAATTGTAAATAGACCCTAGGAGAAAAGATTCTATGTGATGAGCATTTCGGAGGGCTCGTATTGCCAATTAGTCCAATGATTGCTCAGGAGATAATAAATCCCGCAATAGATAGGTAAAGGTGTTTGTTTTGATATATAAGAACCGTACTCATTCAATTGATCTCGGTGTTTTCTCAAGGATGTTTCATCTTCTTTTCCTGTTTTGAAGTCGATAATCCAGCGTTTTCCTTGATCCTCAAAAGTACGATCAATAATCCGGGTAATCGGTCTATTTTGTTGTTCTACCAATAATTCGTATTCGTTTTGTTCTTGATGATGTTTGCTAATAATCCACAACCCTACTTGATCCTTAAACATTCGGGTGATTTGTTCTTGCATATTGAGCAGGGCCTCATGTTGCATTGATTCATCGAAGCCTAGCTTCCGTAATTCATAACGGGCTAAACTCCAGGGGATTTCGGTTAGGGTTTTAGGATGATTATCACATATCCATTGCAATAATTGGTGCGTTACTATACCGATGAGTCGAGGAGTAGTCGTTGATAAAGAGGAAGATGTTGTCTTGACATGGGTGAGCATTTCAAGGGTTTCAGAAGTTTTATTTTGATAATAAACGAGGGGTAAGCGTCCGATTTTGGGTAAAAGCTGGTTTGATTCTTCAATACTGGATAATGGCTCTTCTGCAATAAACTCTATATTTTTCAGAAGGTTTCGAAATGAAGTTTTAGAAGACTTTTCTGAGTGATCCGTTAAATACAAACGCGACTTTGCTCGTGTTACAGCAACATACAGTAATCGTTGTGCTTCATAACGACTTTTTACTTCATCTAACTGACTTAAGTAATCATATAAAGCACAATGGTCTTGATGTGCCGCGTGGATAGGGGACATCAGCAACAAATTACCATGTTTCTGAGTAGGTAAATTGAGCCAACGTAACATTGGATTATCACCACGATTGGGTTGTGCTCCCAAACCAGGTAGAAATACAGTATCAAACTCCAATCCTTTAGATTTATGAATCGTCATCACGTGTAACCGTGAAGGATTTGCTTGTTGTGAATAGAGTTTATTAAGTTCTGCGAGAAATTCATTCATATCCGATAAGCGACCGTCTTGTTGATAACGATCAAGCAAGGTCCAGAATTGTTCCAGGTCATTGAGTTGATTGGCATTTAGGATATGTTCAATATGTAATTCTTTTAAGGTTCTGATCACCCAGGCTGAGAGTTGGGTTTCATATCTTTGGCTGAGTGATTTGTGCATGACACGTATCAAATAACTCGCGCGAATCCTGCCTTCTTCACTGAGGCCTGAGATCTTGTCTAAATGTAATAAAGCGAAGTAAATCGATTTTTTCTTATTGAACTGGGCTATGGCATGAATATCACTTAAAGACAACCCACAATAAGGACTATGCAGGACAGCGAGCCAGGAGAGGCGATTGGCGGGTGTCAATAAAGCTTGAGTTAGTGACCAAACATCACGTAAGTGGCCTAGATTGGCCAATAAAGTAATATCAGTGCCTTGATAGGGGATTTGATGTTGGCGTAAGAGACGAATAATTTCGCTAAGTTGGGTTCTTGAGCGTACAAGAATCGCCATAGTTTGCTCAGGATCAGTTTGCAGCTCCTGTTGGATGATTTCTATGAGTTTTTTTGCTTCCTGTTTTCGATTTTTAAATTGCAGGGCTTGTACCATGCTGCATTCTTTATTTTGAATGACATTGACACTAGGATGAAATGAAACGGCCCCAGATTCTATATCGACTTGCTTAGGGAAAATATGGGTGAACTGATTATTTACCCAATTAACAATGGTTTGTGTAGAGCGAAAATTACAGCTTAACTCTAGAGACTGAAGTGTAACAGGACCTATACCTTGTTCTTTAGCACGAAAGAATAAGCCTACTTCCGCTTGCCGAAAACGGTAGATGGATTGCATGGGATCGCCCACAATAAAAAGGGTTCTTCCATCGCCTTCTTCCCATCCCAAAACTAGTTTAGTTAAAAGTTCAAATTGGGTAATCGAAGTATCCTGAAATTCATCAACCAGAATATGTTGAAGAGTATGATCTAAATACAAAGCTAAATCAGTTGGATTTTCTTCATTACCTAAGGCATTTAATGCTTGCTGAGCTATGGCAGTAAAGTCAATTTCATTATGTTCGCTAAATAAAATGTGCAAATGACCTACAAGGATAGGGAGCAACAAAAACAGGGCTTGCAGAACTTCCCATTGCTCAGGATCATATTCTGGTGCGGGTAAATTACTGACTTGGATTAAAGCTTCCAGGAAATCAGGGTACTCATTTAAATCAGTGAGTAATTCTTTGCTTGCATTTTTAAGTCTCTTGTATTCATCAGCCGGGCAGGAGGTACTAAGCAGGCCAACATGATGATCAAAACTTTTACGTAAATTGCCATCACCAGTAAGCAATAATTTACTTAAGGCAGTTGCAGTTTCTTGATTTGTCTGTTGAAAATCATACCAATCTTTGAGACGGTAACGTGGCGAATTCGGGTTGTTTTCTATAATCGCTAATTCACGTGCAGATCGAGTCAACTCCTCACATAGATGTGGGGGGAGACTTTGTTTGAATCGCTTTAACTCGTGTTGCTCTATAAGTTGGAGTGCTCGTTCAAAAGTCGATTTTTCTTGAGTACGTGCTTGAAATAAAGGGGCTAACCATTGATCCCTTTGAGATAGGAGTGTGGTAAAGAGTTCTAGCAGTCGATCTTGACGGTTATCCACATGCAACAAGAGCGTTTTTATTGCTTTTTGGTATTCTGGTGTTGTCAGAGCAAATTGAATACAGCGTCGTCCAGCATTTAAATAATGACTCTCTACTTTTTCCGTAATTTGTGAATAAGCAATTTGTTTTTCCAAAAGAGGAATTGCTTGATTGATGCTTTGGCATAAGGAGTCAATCGTAATCACTCTCAATCGATTCGGCTGTTGTAATAAATTCCATTGAAAATGTGCATCTCGTTGAAGCGCTTCTCCAGCGAAAGCAAGTGTCTTTTGTTGATGGGGTGTATCGGCTTTTTTTTTATTTGCTGCTTGCTGTAAGGCATGCACAATACGTTCGCGCATTTCGCTTGCTGCTTTACGCGTGAAAGTTAGTGCGATAATTTGTTCTGGGGCAGTGACTGTGCTTAACAGTCTCAAATAACGTTGGGTGAGAATTTCAGTTTTGCCTGAGCCTGCAGGAGCTTGTACGATAAATGATAAGGAAGGATCCGTAGCTTGGCTTCGTTGATCACTGTCGACTAACATTGTTTTAATCCCTGTATGTTTATTTTTTGAGAATGTAAGATGTCTTCACCCGTCTTGGCAGGCACATTATCCCCATGTAGCTTAGGCCTTGGCCCAACATCACTGAATCACAATCGTCTTTGTCGTTGGGCCAAGGCCTAAGCTACATGGGGATAAGGAAGACTTATTCAATAACGATTTCTTGTGCTGGTGGGCGCAAATTGTAATGTGAACTCATGCACCGGCCATAAGCTCCTGCGTTGGCGATTAATAATACATCGCCTTCCTCTGTCACGGGCAATAATCGGTCATAGCCAAGGGTGTCACCTGATTCACAAATTGGACCAACTATATGCGAAAATCCGGCTTTTTCTTCATACAATCTGCTTAAGTTAACAATCTCATGGTAAGCACCGTATAAAGAGGGACGAATTAGGGAGTTCATCCCTGTTTCGATGCCAACAAATTTTACCTTACCTTTTTCTTTACATTGAGTTACTTTGGCAAGAATAACACCACTTTCTGCCACAAAAAATCGTCCGGGCTCAAGCCAAATTTTAATTTGTGGATAACGTGTTTTTACTGCCATTAACAGGGCATCTAAACTTGTAAAATCCAATGGTTGTTGCCCTGGTTTTTCCACTACGCCCAATCCTCCACCTAGATTAATCGATTGAACGTGTGGGAATTGTTCCGTTAAAGAGGCGAGCATTAAAGCTGTTTGTTGCCACAATTCTGGGGTTAGAATGCCGCTTCCTGAATGAGCATGCAATCCCACCACTTTGATATTATGCTTTTTGGTTAATGCGACAACTTGCTCAATATCATTTTGTGTAATACCAAATTTTGACTCATTGCCTCCTGTTGAAACGTGCTTGTGATGGCCAGCTCCAGTACCTGGATCGATACGAATAATGACTTCACGGTTTTTAAACAGATCTGCCCAGTGCTCTAAAGGATACAAGCTATCTATGGTGACATAACAACCTATATTGAGTGCATACTCATACTCAGTTTTTGGTGCAAAATTTGGTGTAAATAGAATACGCTTTCGGTCTATCTTAGGGAAAAATTCCAATACTCTATCCAGTTCTTGAATAGAAACACATTCAAAACCGATGCCTTCTTTTTCCATAGTTTTTAAAATCGAGGGATGAGGATTGGCTTTTATCGCGTAAAACAGCGTATCAATCGATTTTAAAGCCAGTAGTTGCCTGGCTCGGGCAGCTTGGGTTTCGCTATGATAAACATAGCAAGGTGAATTGAGTGAGGCAATGGTTAATAAACGGTCGCGCTCTTTTTCCCACCAAGGAATACTACGCACAGTAGGTTTACCGAATTCTTCATGCCAGCTTTTTGAGTAATAAAAAATTTGAGGGTTATTTTCTATGAGCAAATGATGCAGCTTTTGGCATAATTGATTTGCTTGTGATTCATCAACAACAAACGTGAGGTTCAAATCATTGGATGCAAGCGACATTAAATAGACTTGTTTGGCTTCAAAAACTTCTAAAGCTGGCCCAAGTTGTGGCAGTACCGTTCTGATGTGATGACCAACGAGACTTACTGCACTACAGGGTTCAATGAGTTTCGCTCGACCGAATTGATTTAATTCTGCTAATAAAGCATTAATTGCAGGTCGATCATGTATTTTACTATTGATATCGAGGGATAAAGTCACGTTAAACTCAGAAGACGAGAGTAAGTCTACTGAGAAACCATGATGTTTAAAAGCGGTAAATACATCAGATAAAAAACCCACTTGTTGCCACATGTGTAATGTATCAATAGAGATCAATAGGATACTGTTTTTTATCTGAATGGATTTAATGAGGGGGGCCGTTTCATCAATATCTTTAGTGATGAGCGTTCCTGAATGTTCCGGCATTTGTGTAAATTTGACTGACATTGGAATATTGGCTCGACGAACAGGAGGAATGCAATTGGGGTGTAATACTTTGGCACCCATAGTTGCAATTTCCTGCGCCTCATCGTAGTTTAATTTCTTCAATAAACGGGCTTGTGGCAGTTGATGCGGATTGGCTGTATATATTCCAGGAACATCCGTCCAAATTTCACACGATGCAGCTTGAAGTTTCCCTGCGAGCAGAGCAGCTGAAGTATCCGAGCCTCCTCTGCCTAGCAAAACGGTTTCACCTTGTGGATTTGCAGCAAAAAAACCTTGAGTAATAATGGCTTGAGCGCCACAGGAGATAAATTTTTCAACTAATTCAGAATCATACTCACTCTCACAACGAGCGGATAGATAATTCGCAGACCCTCCATCTGGGAATGGGATACTGGTTAAGAGTTCACGAGCATCATACCATGTACAATGAATTCCTTGCTTTTCGAGAAAAGCATGGCCTAGGCGAGTCATCATGAGTTCGCCCATACTTAAAATTTCCGCATGAGTCTTGGCAGGAGCTTGTTTCAATAAGGCAATACCAGTGAGCCATTGTTCTAATTGAAGCAGATCTTTAGCAATTAACTCAGGATCTACCTCAAGTTGTTCCGCAAGATTGAGATGTCCATTACGAATCTCAGTCAAAATGCTCTGATGTTCATTGATTAAAGCAGCCTCAATGGCTTTTTCAAGTTTATTGGAAACTTGCGTCAGCGCGGAGCAAACAATAACAGGTTGTACCCCAGAATTTATATGTTTCTTAGTAATGGAGGCGATATTATTCCATGTGTTACGAGTTGAAACGCTGGTACCACCAAATTTGGTTACTATTTGTTGCATGATTCATTTCCGCACAAAATTAATACACATTACCATGGAGGGGAGGAGCAGCACAAGTCTCCAGAACACGAATTAAAAATTCAATGGCAATATTACTCATTAATTAACCATGATGGATTTAATTGCTTCATTATGGATTAATATTCATTAGCTGTTGAATCTAAATAAGAAAAAAGTATTTTGAAGGTGTTTTTAATGATTTGAAAACAGGGTACACTCGCTTTTTAGCGGACGTATTTTATTCAAATTTTGAAGTATGTTATTAAGGAGTAATAAGGAGTGAAAAATATGCACAAACCTTTAAGGACACTAGTTAATGCAGCTGTTATTAGTGTTCTAGCTGCTGCTGGTGGCGCTCATGCAGCTGGATTCTCTTTATACGGAGAAAGCGCTGGATATGCAGTTGGTAACTATGCCGCGGGTTCTGCAGCTGAAGCAGCCGACGCATCAACAGGCTGGTATAACCCTGCCGGTTTAGCTTTGCTTCGTGAGCAGCAAGTGGTTTTCGGTGGTATTGGCATATTTCCCACCCTGAAAATGGATGGCTCAAGTACATTTACTACTTCAACGGGTCTTCCTCCACCTTTCCCTCCTGTCGTTCAATACGTACAAAATTTCGAAGGAGTTGATGGCAGTTATGATGCGTTTGTTCCTTCATTCCATTATGCTTTGCCGTTAGGTGAGCGTACTACTTTTGGCTTAAGTGTTACTGCTCCATTTGGATTAGCTACTGATTGGGCTCCTGATTCCCCAGTACGCTATTCCGCGACTTATACCGAAATTTTAACGACTAATATTTCGCCAGAATTAGGAACTCGACTGACTGAGCATTTTGCATTGGGAGCTGGTCTGGATCTGCAATGGGCGCGTGCAAAGTTTAATCAAATGATTGGTGCGCCGACTCTTTTCTTGCTTCTGCAAGAAGATCCCGCTAAGGTTGATTCTTTAAGTTATAACAAAGCTTCATCTTGGGGCGTTGGATTCCATGTTGGTGCGATGGGAATGTTTAATGACAATCACACTCGCATAGGTCTTAATTATCAATCCAGAGTGCGCCATGTTTTCTATGGACATAGTCGCTTATCAGGAATATTGGCTAATAATAATTTTGAATTGGTTTTCCCAATATTGCCTCCTTCAGCATCCCGTACAAATGATGACTTATTTAGTAACCCACAAGAATTCCCAGATGTGGTTACATTGAGTGCTTATCAAGACATCAATGACAAATTGGCTTTATTAGGTTCGGTTGTATATACCGGCTGGGGTGTGTTTAAAAACATCCAATTAAATAATGTTGCGGTACCCAATATTGGATCACCACCATTTTTTAATGTGACTCAAGCAAATATTGATAGTAATGTAATCCAAGATTACCATGATTCTTGGCGTGTTGCTCTGGGTGCCAATTATTGGGTAAACCCAAAATTAATGCTTCGTTTGGGTGGTGGTTATGATCAGACCCCTACAAATGATACCTTTAGAAATGTTCGCTTACCTGACGTGGACCGTTGGGCTATTGCTGTTGGTGCTCATTATCAATGGCGACCCAATGTTGGTGTTGACGTAGGCTATACTCATTTGTTTGCTGGGTCTAGACCAGATGTTGATTCCTTCCAGGCTCTTTCAACAACCTCTGTATACAACGTAGATATTGATGGCGGTCATTTTGCTGCTGATCTAGTGGGTGCTCAATTGACATGGGTTATTGATAAAGTCCCTGAAGCACCAACAAAATAAATAGTTCAGACATTCTGAATAGTAAAAAGCCACTTTATGTGGCTTTTTTATTTTATGAATTAATGTGTCCAGTTATCAGCCTATTACGCATAAACATCATTCCATGGGTAGAGGAGGCAATGTGCTGCCAGCGTTATTGATATTAAATCAAGAGATCCTTTGTCGTAAAATCCTCAGGATGTTGAGGCGGAGAGGAATTTCTAATGTATCTTGGGGGCAGGGCCGTTTTGCTATATGTTACTGAATTTTATGATTTATCGATAGGTGAATACCGAGATGGAGGCGAGAGCCGCCTCCTAGCATATATGGAGCATTAGCCTTTGTTTATAGTCGCTTCACCAGGTCCATTTACAGTCAGCGTATATCCATTCTTTGATAAATATTTTGGAGTAATATCACCAGAATCAAGATCCATATGAACCTCACCTACTTCTACTGGATTAGAAGTATTAGTAGCCATTTTAATTACTGCTGTACATTGTTTGCCAGTTGTATGTCCATAGCAGGCTAATTTTACGAGATTCCAATAAACTTTTTGTGTTGAATTGCCAGCAGTTGGGTACGCAGAAGGAACGCCTGCTATATAAGCATTTGATTCTTCTGGGGTATTATTGTGAGTGACTAGATAAGCTGGACTTGCAAAAGCTGTGACAGCACTTAAACTTAAAGCAATTGCTGAAAAACCTTTAAATAATAAATTCATTATATCTTTTTCTCCGTTTAATTATAAATGATTGGTTCGTGTTGTCCTTTTCAATCTCTAAAGCAAACTTAATGTTCTAAACCAATCGACTTTTCTACATCTTAAAACGCACCAAGAGTATATCGCAAAATATCTTAGTGTCTATCACCATCAGTCTTAGGCCATTTAATAGCTTACTAAGACTTAAGTTTTTTAGGAAAATTTATTCTGAGATATTAAACGTGCGATATCTTTAGCAAAGTAAGAAATAATAAAATCCGCCCCAGCACGCTTTATCGCAGTTAAGCTCTCTATGATGGCGTGTTCTTCATTGATGAGTTGGTTTTGGGCGGCTATCTTAATCATTGAATATTCACCACTTACCTGATAAGCACAAAGGGGCACCTCAGGGAAATGTTGCTTGAGTCTTGCGATAACATCCAAGTAAAATCCGGCCGGCTTAACCATCATCATATCAGCACCTTCCTCCAGGTCTAATGCGGTTTCTCTTAAAGCTTCAGCGCCATTGGCGGGATCCATTTGATAGCTCTTGCGATTGCCAAATTTGGGTGCTCCCTGTGCTGCCTCTCTAAAAGGTCCATACAGGCAAGAGCAATATTTCGCACTGTAACTTAATATAGGTATATGCTGATATCCTTGGGCATCTAATGCATTACGAATCGCATGGACCATCCCATCCGTCATTCCGCTAGGCGCGACCCAATCAGCACCAGCTTTTGCATGACTTACAGCTTGTTTTGCAAGAAAAGTTAATGTCTTATCGGTATCAATACATTCGCCATTGAGTACACCACAATGTCCATGATCTGTGTACTCACAAAAACAAAGATCAGTAATAATTAAGATGTCTTTATTCACAGTGCGAATTTTTTTTATCGCTTTTTGGATGATGCCTTCATCATTGAATGATTCACTGCCATATGCATCTTTATGTTTAGGAATACCAAATAGCAGGACAGCAGGAATACCTAAAGAACTAAGTAATTCAATTTCCTGAGGAAGGCAATCGAGGCTTAATTGAAATTGACCAGGCATAGCACTTATTTCTTGAGGCTCATGAATGAGTTCGCTAATGAATAAAGGAGCGATAAATTGCTGAGGATGCAACCGTGTTTCTTTAACTAAAGCACGAGACATCGCATTGCTTCTTAAACGAGTCAATCTTAAGGGAATGGTGTAATCGGTCATGGAATTGATCCTGTTATTTGTTCATTTTTGTAAGGCTCGTAGTGAAGAGCCAAAATAAAAGTGGAGGTATTTTAACATAACTCGTGTAGCCTGAGTGAAAATGCATGGAATTCGAGTTGCGAAATTTCCCCATCCCGATAGAGGGATCTCCGTGCGAAGCACGGGTGTTATGATGGGAGAACCCTCGCTACGCTCGGATCACGTGATTACTTCAGGAGATGAGGCGGATGATAACCAATTTAGTATTTCCTTTTTTTAATTTTCTTATTTGAGGTATACAAAAAATCAATGGCGCTACTGGTATCACTGTTGCTTATTTGAATACTAAAAAATCTGTTGAGTAAATATCTGAGGGTCAACATATTGGTATCTGTTTGTGAGAGACCAATGTTATAGCTTAAATAAAGGCGTTTTGAGAGCGATTTACCAACCACCAATGAAGTTGTGTCACTTGAGGTGTTCGTGATTTGATTGTAATTCGTATTGGTTTGCACATTAAAATCAATACCTGCAGTTTGTTTGAGTTGCTCTAAAAGTTGGAGGCTGTTGGTATTACTTCCCAAGTTCATCGACGATATCGCTGCGAGCAGCAATTGTCCTCCAGCCTTATTGGCCTGATTTGCTGGTCGCCTTAGAACAAGCATGGAAAGAATATCAGCTTGAGAAAGAACAGCAGGCTCAGAAAATAGTTGAATTTTCGGACGAGTTAACCGACCTGTTACTTCCACTCCTAAAGTCATGGTTTCCCCATAATTAATGTTTTGCAGGTTCGTACTATTAAAGTCTAAAAGTTGGCTGGAACTGGCAAAGGTTGTGGGAGAAATACTAATTTTTTTTGCTGCACGCACATTAATTTCTGGAGTAGAAATCGGTCCTCCAGTAAAAATGAGTTGTCCTTGTTGTATCGCTAAATCTTGTCCATAAGCCTTATAAGTACCGTTTCTAACTGATAATTCTCCATATGCATTAATTGAATTCTGTTGCGATTGTTTTACATGCAGTGTTCCATCCAAATTCCCTTTTAATCCTTTAACATTGATGGCCACTTCTTTACCCATTTGAAGATCAATATCCATGCCGTTAATTAGTGTAAAGGAGGGGGATGCTTTCTCTTTACGCTTATAAACTACGTCATCGGGTAATGAAATACTATTGTGGAATGAGCGAGGTTGAATTTCAGCATAAGGAACCAAAATGGTACCCGAAAGAGTTTGGGTTGTTGGTGTGATATTAAGATTAAGTTTTGGGGAAATATGGATTTTATATTCGCTGGTTTGAACTAATGGAAAATTTTCTCCTTCTAGAGTGAAATTCCCCATAAATTGGGTACTTAAATTTCCTTTTCCGCTAAGTGATAAATGATGGCCTGCAGAGACTGCCGAACCGATTGCTTCCCAGGATCGTTGTTTACCGTGTACATTCATCTCAAGTGCATCAAGATGAAGTCCTATTTTAGGCAATGAAAGGCTGGTTTTACTGAGTATGAGCCGACTTTCAATAGTATTTTTATTCAAAGTACCGCTTATTTTTAATGAGGCAACCAATTGTCCTTTTAAGTTATTAATTTCTGGACTGATTTTTTGTAAAAAGTCTAATGAGCTTACATTCAATGATAATTCACCGTTTATGGGTTGGTTGTCTTTTAAGCCAGTATCAAGAGCAAATTTAGGTAGTTTAAATTCCAGTTTTAAATTTTTCTGGTCATCAATGGCCAAAGTGCCAGTACCTTTAAGCTGTTCAGGTGAAAGGATGATTTTTAGAGAGCCCCCCTTAAATTGCAGACGAGGTAGGGTATCCTTATTAGGTGTTTGGTAAAAACCGGGATGTATCTTGAGTAGTAAGTGTCCCTGATTTTTAGCGCTAGTCTCCCCTTGAGCAGATAAATTGGTGTATAAGCCAGTATGCTGACTCGATACCGTGTCAGGTTGCGTCAGATTGCCATCGAATGTCCATTGCCATGGGAATCTTCCACGAATATTTGCATCCATCAGCCAATGATCATTGGGGGAAGTGTTTGCTTTAGAGTGTAAGTTAATTTGCATGTTAGGTAAGACGCCAGTCGCGGTGATTGTTCCCTTTTCACTAGCCATGACTTTATCTTGTGCTTTGTACCATTGCATGCCATGCCATTGAGCAGTTATTAATTGGCTTTCTCGCAGAGAATGAGGCTGCCATTGAACGTCTAGTTGTTCTATTTTTAATTTAGAAGATTTATTTTGATACTCAATTCCGCTCAAGACAAAATGATTTAATAAACTGCCCTCAATTTGTTGCACTTTAAGAGTCCCTGGTAGATACAAATGGCTGAATTGAATGAGGGATCTTAAACCTGACTTTGTTTCTAATAAAAATAAGGCTATCCCTGCAAATAAAATAATAAATAAACAGCTAATATAAAGGATCTTAACTAAAATTCGGAGCGTTTTTAGCAGGAATCGCTTCATAAGTCGGGTCCCATGCTGATCACCAAACGTGGGCTATTGCTATCGCGCTGCCATCGGCCATTAATTGCCTGAGCTAATCCTACTTTAATTGGACCTACGGGTGAAACCCACATTAAACCACCGCCTGCATCATAATAACTTTTTAGAGGAGTTGGATTGTAAATCGCTCCTGCATCATAAAATGCAATTAAGTACCAATTTTTTTTGGTTTCTTTTTGAATTTCAAAACCAGCATAACTTATTATTCTACTTGGACCTATTGAATTAAAACTAAACGCTTTTAAATTATCCGTTCCTCCTAAAAGTAATGCAAGTGATAAGGGCTGCTGGTTAATATTATTGATTGCAGTAAATCCTTGAATTGCATGTCCATAAAGACGTAAACGGAGTGGTTCGATTCGCATTGCAGCTTTCATGTCTAATGAAGCTTGAGCAAAATTAATAGTCGATAAAAGGATTTGATTCGCAGCAAGACCATTAATGGTGATGTTATATCCGGAGGGTGAGAAGAGGAGATCTTGAGTTTTGCTCCAGGTAATAGTTGCCTTGGGATAGAGTAAAAATTGTTTTGTATTTTGTTGAAGTGCGTAATGAAATCCTTCGTAAAGCGAGTTTATAGATAAAGTACGTTGATAATTGGTTATTCGATGTTGTTGGGCAAGTGAGATAAGAAACGAATTACTGTATCCCGCACTGTAGTTTAAATTTGAAAAATTGCCTGTAAGTGTGTATTGATCCTGAATGGGGTTTTTTCCAGGAATAACATACTGGGCCTGTAATGCGTTTTGCACAAAAGAACCTTGAGCCATGAGATTGAATTTATGTCCTTGGCGATTGACGGGTATTACATGCAAAGCAGCACGACCACGAACGCCCGTATCTGTTCCATAACCCGCACCAAGAGTATAAGAGTATTTAGATACAGGCTCGGTATAAATTTGTACAGGTACTGTTGGATTTTCGGTAATTTGTGGCTTTACAAGTACCGAACTAAAATATCCGCTATTTGATAAATCATTATTTAACTGGAGTACTTTATCACCAGAATAGACTTGTCCAGGGTGAAAAGGAACAAAACGGTGCAATAAGGCTGGATTAATGTATGTAGGATTAAATTGAACTTGCCCAAAATAAAAAAGAGGGCCCGTGTCAAGAATTAGGGTGATTTCTGCTGTATAGTTCTCTTCATCAATTAAAATTTCACTTTTTTTAAAGCCTGCACGCATATAACCTTGGTTTTCTGCTGCATCAAGCAGTTTTAATTTGGTTTGCTCGTATTGTTCGGTAAAAAGAGGGGCTCCTGGAGCGAGTGGTATATTTTTTATTGCATCCCGCAACATGCGGTTATGTGAACCTTCCCCGATCAGCTCAATTTTAAGTCGCGAAATCATGACTTGAGGACCAGCATGAATAATAACAGTCAACTGATGAGCGTCAGGTCTTTGTAGTTTCACTTCCCCTTTAAAATAACCAAAAGGTTGAATTGCCTGAATGACATGTTCTTGTAACTCATCTAAGCTGAATTGGGCAAGGGGTTTTAATTTTTGTAACTCATTCAAACGTTTTTCAACATTGGCTTCGACTTTTCCAGAAACTCCAGAAATTGTAATTGATACTGAATCATTGCCTTGAGCAAATAATGCAAAACAGGTAATGAGAAGTATCAGATAAATGAGTTTTTTCACGATAGTCTCAATACTCGTTTCACTTAAAAAGTCCTCTTGATTTGCATAGGAATCATTTTTAAGAATATACACTTATTAGACATATAAAGGCTAGGCATCAACTGTTTCCATACTCTTAAATCGATATATCAAATCAAGAGCCTCTCTTGCAGTTAATCGATCCGGATCAATTTGAGCCAGTTCGCGTAAAATGGGTGATTGGGGTTTCACTTCGACTGATGTGTGTATTGGAGTGGCTGAGGGATTCTGATTTTGAATATGATTTAAGTGCGTATGAGCCATTGTTAAAACATCAGCAGGTATCCCCGCAAGTTCTGCTACTTCAAGCCCATAACTTCGATTCGCATGTCCTGGTTCGACTCGATATAAAAAGATAATCCGACCAGAATCCAAGGATGCTTGTAAATGAACATTCCGAATGCAAGGCCATTGTTGGGGAAGATTGGTTAACTCAAAGTAATGTGTGGAAAATAAAGTATATGCTTTAATGGTCGTGGCGAGATAAGCGCAGCTGGCATAAGCCAAAGCCATACCATCATAGGTACTGGTACCGCGGCCAATTTCATCAATTAAAACAAGGCTCTCATGAGTTGCCTGTCTTAAAATTTGTGCCGTTTCCGTCATTTCTACCATAAAAGTTGAACGACCGGAGGCTAAATCGTCACTGGCGCCAATACGGGTAAAAATTCTATCGATAGGGCCTAAAGTTACTGACTTAGCAGGTACGAAACTGCCAATATGAGCTAATAGTACAATTAAAGCGGTTTGTCGCATGTAAGTTGATTTACCGCCCATGTTGGGGCCGGTAATGAGCAATATATTTTGCGATGGTTTGAGTTGTAGGTCATTTGCGATGAAGCGTTCTTGCAGTAACTGTTCAATTACTGGATGACGACCTGCTTCAATAGAAATTTGTGACTCAGGTACCAGAGTAGGGCAACACCAATTGAAACTTTGAGCCCGTTCTGCAAGAGTTGCTAATACATCCAATTTGGCCAGTGCTTGTGCTAAAAGCGTTAATTCGTGTATATGGTTCTGGATTTCGATCAATAGATTTTCATAGAGCCATTTTTCCCGCGCCAAAGCCTTAACTTGTGCTGACAACACTTTCTCTTCAAATTGCTTTAACTCTGGGGTGATATATCGCTCTACATTTTTTAAGGTTTGCTTTCTGTGGTAATGAGGAGGTGCTTTTTCTGATTGGCCTTTTGAAAGCTCGATGTAATATCCCTGTACGTTATTGAAGCCAAATTTCAGACTCGACAGACCAGTTTTTTGTTTTTCTTCTTGTTCTAAATGGATAAGTTTATCATTGGCACGCGTACTGAGGATTCTGAGCTCATCCAATTCTTCATCAAAACCTGGGGCGATCACCCCACCATCACGAATCAATACGGGAGGATTTTCTATAATCGCTGTCGCAAGTATTTGCTGGAGTACAGGTAACGGTTTAATATGTCTTTTTAATTGAACTATGAGTTCGCTTTGGTGATGAGTAAGTACGGAATTCAATTCTGGAAGTAATGCTAAAGTATGACTCAACGCAACCAAGTCACGTGGACGAGCTGATTTTAAAGCAATACGCGAGACAATCCGTTCTACATCACAAGTTTGTCGCAACAACTCATGGAGTGACATGCTTTGTTGCAATTGCATGATTTCCAGTACGGCATTCTGGCGAGCCTTAATTAGGTTATGTTGTTTCAGCGGTCTTCCTAACCAACGCTTGAGTAAACGACTGCCCATGGTACATGCGGTTTTATCCAACAACGATAACAAACTGTTTTCATGGCTGCCGCTCATATTTTCAAATAATTCCAGATGTTTTTGGGTCGAGGCATCCAGTTGCAAGTAATCATGGGTATGTTCAAGCGTCATTGTTGTTAAATGGGGAAGAGCTTGTTTTTGCGTCGTATGTAAATAAGATAATAAAGCACCCGCGGCAATAAGGGCATTAGTATGATCTTGCTCACCGAATGCTCTAAGATCATGTACTGCAAATTGCTCACATAAAAGTTTTTTAGCATGATCAATGTGAAATTCCCAACCTGGTCTCATTTTAATTGGGAAATTCAGGCAGTATTCTTCCAAGGGAGATGTTTCTTGTAAAAGTAATTCAGCAGGCTGCAATCGTGTTAGTTCCGCGCTAAGCTGATTCGTTTCGGTTAATTCCAGTAAATGAAAACGCCCACTACTGAGCTCAACCCAGGCAAGGCCAATTTTTTGTTTTTGGTGATGTACTGCCAGTAATAAATTATCTTTTTTAGCATCTAAAAGTGCTTCATCAGTCACTGTTCCTGGAGTAATAATACGAGTAACTTGGCGTTCAACTGGTCCCTTGCTGGTTGCAGGATCCCCTATTTGTTCGCAGATTGCTACTGATTCCCCTTTTTTAATCAATCGTGCTAGATAATTCTCCACTGCATGATAAGGAACGCCGGCCATAGGAATTGGTTTGTCAGCAGATTGACCGCGATGGGTCAAAGTGAGATCTAACAATTGTGACGCACGTTTGGCATCATCAAAAAATAATTCGTAAAAATCACCCATACGATAGAACAAGAGCATATCAGGGTGTTCTGACTTTATGCGTAAATACTGTTGCATCATTGGTGTATGGGCAGTGGTCATGAAGGTTTTTTATTTGAGTGGAAAGTGGGGCGATTTTAGCAAAATCATTTAAGGTAGAGTAGAGGCAATAGAACGAAGAGCGTGTGGATATCCAAATCCGCTTAATGAAGAAAAAGATTAAGTCGCGGAAACGTGGCAATTAACTGGTTTGCCATAATGTAATTTTTATTTGGGTAATGAGTCTATAAAGCCAAAAAAACCTGAGCTAGAGATACAAAAGGAAGCAATTATCTTTACATAATTGTCTCTACAAACTTCAATAAATAACCCTGGATTCAAGAATAGAATCTGGGATATTATCAATTACTTATCATGGAATGGCAAAGGAAAATGCTATGTTAACGACAAAGGATGTTAAGTCTGTTGAGGCCGCAAAACAAATTATTGAAGAGCGTAATCTCACTCATGTCAAGGTTGGTTTATTTGATGTGGATGGGGTGATGCTTGGAAAATATATGAGCCGTAATAAATTCTTCTCGGCTTTGGACAATGGTTTTTCTTTTTGTGATGTAATCTTAGGTTGGGATTCCAAAGATAAACTCTATGATAATGGGAAATATACCGGGTGGCACACCGGTTATCCCGACACTTCGGTACGCATTTTGCCAGAGACATGCCGAGATCTTGTTTTTGAAGAGAATCAACTGTTATTTATGGCGGAATTTTCAGGGGAAGCAGAGAATTTATGTCCGCGAGCATTACTTCGCCGAATTATTAATAAAGCAGATTCGATGGGATTTGACGCTTATGCAGCCCTGGAATATGAATTCTTCATGTTTAATGAAACGCCTGAAAGTATACGCTCTAAAGGTTTTCGTGATTTAAAACCCATGACCCCTGATTTTTTTGGTTACTCAATGATTCGAAATACCGTTCATGCGGAATTATATCATCAAATCCTCAATATGAGTGAGATTATGGACTTTCCTATTGAGGGTTTGCATGCTGAAACAGGTCCAGGGGTAATAGAAGCGGCGATTGCTGTAGATAAAGCTGCAGAAGCCGGCGATAAGGCTGCATTATTTAAGACCTTCATGAAGGTCTTAGCACAACGAAACAATAAAATAGCAACCTTTATGGCTAAATGGTCCCCACACTATCCAGGACAAAGTGGACACATCCACCTGTCCTTACGGCATAAAAATAATAGGGGTAGTGCTTTTTTCGACCCTACAATGCAATATAACATGAGTAAAATTCAAAGACATTTCGTGGCAGGACAACAAAAACTCATGCCCGAATTTTTAGCCATGGTTTCTCCTACTGTGAATAGCTTTTCTCGACTCATTCCAGGTTTTTGGGCTCCAACAGATGCGACATGGGGGGTAGAGAATCGTACCACAGCATTACGCGTTATTCCGGGAAGTGATAAGTCACAGCGTGTTGAGTATCGTTTAGGTTCTGCTGATTCGAATCCTTATTTGGCTTTGGCAGCAGCTTTGGGATCAGGTTTGTATGGAATTGAGCATGAACTGGAGCCCTATCCAGAAATTACAGGTAATTCTCATTCGCAACAGCATCAATCGGAGCTCGCTTTGCCACGGACCCTCTGGGAAGCTGCTACTCGTCTAAGGGAATCACAAGCTGCCCGTACGTTATTTGGCGAACCATTTGTTGAGCATTTTGCTGCCTCACGCGAATGGGAAGAACGTGAGTTTCGTCGTCATATAACCGACTGGGAATTGGATCGCTATTTTGAAATTATTTAACTCGGATTTTCCAGATCATGAATGATACATTGAAAACCTATTCACCTATAGATAATTCACTCTATGTAGAGCGAGCTTTTTCGGATGACGATGCGATCCAATTGGCATTAGACCGAGCATCAAGTGCCAAAAAACAATGGGCTAATACCTCGTTGGCTGAGCGTGAGCATTATTGTCAGGCTGCAGTAGATGCTCTAGTTGCCAATAAGGAAGAGATTGCCTGGGAAATCTGTTGGCAAATGGGAAGACCAATTCGTTATGCCCCAGGAGAGATTAATGGTTTTGAGGGGCGTGCTCGATATATGATTGCTGCAGCAAGTGCTGCACTCTCGCCGATTAGATTGCCTGAAAAAGCAGGTTTTATTCGTTACATCAAACGCGAGCCACTAGGACTCGCTTTTGTCATAGCGCCCTGGAATTATCCTTACCTTACCGCTGTGAATGCAATTATCCCAGCCATAATGGCTGGGAATGTAGTCTTGCTGAAGCATTCAGCGCAAACGCCGCTGGTTGCTGAGCGATTTGCTCAGGCATTTAAAGCAGCAAATCTCCCAGAAGGGGTTTTCCAATATTTGCATCTGACTCATGCAGACACAGAAAGGGTTTTACGTCACCCAGCAATCAATCACGTTGCTTTTACAGGTTCTGTTGCGGGTGGTGAGATGGTGGAACGTGTAACTGCAGGGCGTTTTTTGAGTGTTGGATTGGAACTTGGAGGAAAAGATCCAGGGTATGTTCGTTTTGATGCAGATATTGATCAAGCAGTAGAAACGCTGATAGATGGAGCGTTCTTTAATTCAGGTCAATCGTGTTGCGGTATTGAGCGCATTTACGTTCACAAAGATGTTTATGAGCAATTTGTGAATAAAGCGGTAGCATTGGTGATGCAATATAAACTTGGACGTCCTGATGATCCGGATACTACTTTAGGACCACTCGTAAGGCCTTCTGCTGCGGAATTTGTTCGTACCCAGATTCGAGAAGCAGTGACACAAGGTGCTGTAGCGCATATTGATAGTCAAAAGTTTGTTATGGATCAACCAGGGTCTGCATATATGGCACCCCAGATTTTAACGGAAGTAAACCATAAAATGAGGATAATGACGGAAGAAACATTTGGACCTGTGGTGGGTATCATGTCCGTTGACAGCGACGATGAAGCGATTGCGTTAATGAATGACAGTGATTACGGTTTAACGGCAGCTGTCTTTACTCAAGATATCGACCAGGGAATCGCCATTGGTGAACAGCTTGACACTGGAACATTTTTTATCAATCGTTGTGATTATCTGGATCCTGCTTTGGCCTGGACTGGAGTTAAAAACTCAGGGCGTGGATGTACACTTTCTGCTATAGGATATGAGGCATTGACCAGGCCTAAATCTTTTCATTTAAAAACAAACGATTAGGGTTTTTTATACAATTTGCAGCATTTTGACCAAGAACTAAAATTGTATACAAACCCCAGCAAGGGATCTATAAATGAGTACATTATCAATGAAAGCTAATTGGAATTATCCTACTTCGATAAGGGTAGGGGCGGGGCGTGCACGCGAACTTACTGAAGCGTGCCGTACTCTGGGCATGAAATCCCCTCTGTTAGTCACAGACAGCAACCTTGCAAAATTACCGATGATTGAAACAGCATTAGCAGATTGTCGAGATGCGGGTTTAAATGGTGCTTTGTTCACTGATGTAAAAGCGAACCCCACCGGTGAAAATGTTGCTGCTGGTGTCGATGCTTATCGAAGTGGTCAACATGATGGGGTTATTGCTTTTGGGGGCGGATCAGCTTTAGATGCTGCGAAAGCAATTGCATTAATGGTTGGCCAAACTCGTCCCCTTTGGGATTTTGAAGACATAGGAGATAATTGGCGATGTGTGAATGTTGCCGGTATAGCGCCTGTTATTGCCTTGCCAAGCACAGCCGGTACTGGTTCGGAAGTTGGGCGTGCTTCGGTGATAACCGATACACAACACCATCGAAAAAAGATTATTTTTCATCCTAAGATGTTACCTTCCATCGTTATTTTAGATCCAGAATTAACGGTTGCTTTACCACCGAAGATTACGGCAGCAACAGGTATGGATGCATTATCTCATTGCCTGGAGGCTTATTCTGCCCCCAATTATCATCCAATGGCTGAAGGGATTGCTGTTGAAGGAATCCGTTTAATCAAAGAACATTTGCCTCGAGTAATGAAAAATGGAAACGATTTAAATTCCAGGACACAAATGCTTGTTGCATCAATGATGGGAGCAACCGCATTTCAGCGTGGGTTAGGTGCAATGCATGCGCTCGCTCATCCTTTGGGCGCAATATATGATGCGCATCACGGTCGATTAAATGCTATTTTGATGCCTTATGTAGTGCAAGCCAATCGCTCAGAGATAGAACAAAAAATAGCGCGCCTAGCGTATTACTTAGAGATTGATAATGGATTTGATGGGTTTCTAGAGTGGATACTGCAATTGCGCCGTGAACTAGGCATCGAACACAGCCTGGTTGAAATTGGCATCGATGCACGTGATGTGGCTCGTATTGCGACCATGGCCACTGAAGATCCCTCAGCGCAAAGTAATCCAATTCTTTTTGATGCGTTGCAATACAAAAACATTCTTACTGCAGCGATTCATGGAGATCCTCATCCTTTGTAGATGAAGCGATTATATTGGCAGAGGCACCTTGAGGAATATCATGAATATTGGAATCTTACAATGCGATGAAGTAGAAAAAGGGTTGATAGCCATTCATGGCACGTACCCAGAGATGTATATTAAATTTCTACAGCAAGCAGAACCAAATTTAACCTTTAAAATTTATGATGTTCGTCAAGAGGAATTACCAAGCGATATCGATACTGCAGATGCATATGTGATTACCGGTAGTCGTCATGGTGTCAACGATGGTTTTCTCTGGATTGCTGCGCTTGAAGAATTTGTTCGACGTCTTCATGAGTCAAGAAAAAAAGTCATAGGGATTTGTTTTGGCCATCAGCTTATCGCGAAAGCATTAGGGGGAGCAGTCATTAAATCGCCTAAGGGCTGGGGAGTAGGAATGTCCGTAAATAAAATGACACAACATAAATCGTGGATGTCCCCATCCCTTAATCAACTTAACCTGCTCGTTAGCCATCAGGATCAAGTTGTAGTTCTTCCTTCAGAAGCAGAGGTTCTGGCCACAAGTGATTTTTGTCCCTTTTATATGCTGCAAATTCGTGACAACCTATTAACTGTTCAAGGTCATCCCGAGTTCAGTAAAAGCTATTCCCAAGCTTTGATTGAACTGCGTAAAAACAGACTTGGTATGGAAATAGTTGAGGGTGGATTACAATCATTACGGCAACCCTGTAATGATACCGTATTTGCCGAGTGGGTTGTTAATTTTTTGAACTTTTAAAATACATATCGTCACTGTTGTTGACTTTTTTATTGAAATATCAATAGGTCATGGTTGAATTTAAATTTATTTGCTAGAATCTAAAGGGATTTAAAAAAATATTAAATTTATAGGGAGAATGAAATGAATCGTTTCGCGTTAATTGCAGCTACTGGTTTTTTAGCACTCGCTTTAACTGCATGTGGTCAGCAAGGTAACAAACCTACTGCAGGAACTGAAAATACTACTACAACAACTCAACCAGCTCCAAATCAACCTGCTGGTGGAACTCAAAATCAAACGCAACACTAAGTCTTTAACCTGGGTGAAGGCGTAAGCCATAACCCAGGTTCCTTGAGGTATACTCATGAGTTCCTTTGATAGTCTCATCAAAGAAATTGCCGCCATTTTAAAGAAAAAGAACTGGCAATTAGTTACGGCTGAATCATGTACTGGCGGACTTGTCGCAAGTTATCTTACAGAAATTCCCGGAAGTTCAATTTGGTTTGAACGTGGATTTGTTACCTACAGTAATTTAGCTAAAGAGGAATTGTTGTCTGTTCCTAAGCAATTAATTGAGGAATATGGCGCAGTGAGTGAGTCTGTTGCCCAAGCTATGGCGACTGGTGCTTTACTACACAGCGCGGGACATGTTGCCGTATCCGTTACGGGCATTGCTGGCCCAGATGGAGGCAGTCTTGAGAAGCCTGTGGGAACTGTGTGCTTTGGTTGGGCCGCTAAAGATATGAATCCTAAAGTAGTAAAAAAACAACTTACCGGAAATCGACAAGAGATACGCCTGGCTGCATGCAAAGTGGCATTATCAGGCATTCTTTCTTACATCAAAGATTAATAGATTAACAGTATGAGTTTGCTTGGAGGCAAAACGGCTCATGCTTATCTCAAAGAAATAAATATTCATTCTCTTATTGGTTTACTCACTATGAGGTGGCTTGTTGTCTATAATTTAAACAATAGACAGAGTAGACCATGGAGGGCTTATGCATACATTCAATAGCGGAAATAAGATAACGGTTTATAAGACAGGTGATCGAGATCTTACAGTAGTCAAGGGAGTCTCAGGGGTGCTCTACCCATTCTACAAATCATCAGGTGTTAATAGTGGAAGCAGTGAAACCTGGTTTCCCTGGATGGGCTACTTAGAGCAACACCCTCTTAGTAAAACAGATCCCACCTTTAATAATAAACTCTACATGGTCAAACCCGTTGAGAGAACTTTATCGGAGGAGTCAAAAGGAATTATCAGAAATCACCTTGGAGCATTGGCCGATACTTTTATTAGTCGTATGGGCAATGATGAAGCATTAGCGATTTCTTGTTCTTTTGGTGGCGGAGAGTGGGATAAAGAGAAACATCCAGGATTTCGTAATGATATATTGAGTGCTTTTTCAACAAAAAAATTCGTCCTGCCTATTAAAGAAGAAGACATTCTTTATAAAGAGGCCATTATGGAGAGCATACCCGAAGTAGAGAAAGATGAAGTAGTGGATTTTGTGGGTAAAGGATATGAAGGTCAAATTATGAATTCCCATGCAAAAATGGCTACTCATGTGGAAAATATTATTGCTCAGGAATCAGATAAATATGTCTCATCCTATTCAATTCAGGACGAACAAAGGTTCCCTACTACCGAGGAGATTGCTCCACTTGGACATGCTCGAGAATTAAGGGAAAAATATGTAGGGTCAATACTTAAGGTAGTTGGGGAGCACCGACCAGAAAGAGAAGAAGAAAAAGCGAAGCTAGAAAAAAAGCTTGGTTTAGATGGAGATGAGATTGAAGGGGGTATAAAGTTTAACTAAAGCAAAATAGGGCTGTTTTAATTTTGGTTCATCTAAATCAGTGTTAAAGCAGCCGTTTGTGCAATTATTGCATTATAAATTATCCTAAATATGAGAAATGGGGCTGGTAGATCGCTTAGGCCCTTTTACTTCATACAGCTCTAAGTGTCTTTTTACGCTCTATGCTTGGACAAAAAACTTTTTTAAACCGGTGAATCAATTTGCTGCTTATTCTTATCTGTGTGATAATTTTACCCTTGCATAAACTACCTGGAAAATATTATGGAAGAAAATAAACAAAAAGCATTATCAGCCGCCCTCTCGCAAATTGAACGTCAATTCGGTAAAGGCTCAGTGATGCGTATGGGCGACAGCACCGTATCTCGAGATATCGAAGCCATTTCAACAGGGTCTTTAGGATTAGACATTGCATTGGGAATTGGTGGATTACCTAAAGGACGTATTGTTGAAATTTATGGACCAGAGTCCTCTGGTAAAACAACACTCACATTGCAAGTTATTGCTGAGTGTCAAAAAATGGGTGGAACAGCTGCATTTATTGATGCAGAACATGCTTTAGATCCAAGCTATGCGCAAAAACTGGGTGTTAATGTGGATGAGTTACTGGTTTCTCAGCCAGATACCGGGGAACAAGCACTGGAAATTACCGATATGCTGGTACGCTCAGCCGCAGTGGATGTAATTATTGTCGACTCTGTTGCTGCGTTGACTCCCAAAGCGGAAATTGAAGGGGAAATGGGGGATTCTCATGTCGGTTTACAAGCTCGTCTCATGTCACAAGCTTTACGTAAATTGACTGCCAATATTAAGCGCTCCAATACCCTAGTCATTTTTATTAACCAGATTCGTATGAAAATTGGTGTCATGTTTGGCAGCCCTGAAACAACTACGGGTGGTAATGCACTGAAATTCTATGCTTCTGTTCGCTTAGATATTCGCCGTATCGGGTCAATTAAGAAAGGTGAAGAAATCTTAGGTAGTGAAACACGAGTTAAAGTAGTGAAGAATAAAGTGGCACCACCATTCAAGATGACGGAATTTGATATTCTCTACAATGAAGGTATTTCTCGTGAAAGTGAAATTATCAATTTGGGTGTTCAACTCAATCTAATTGAAAAATCTGGAGCTTGGTACAGCTATAAAGGAGAGAAGATTGGCCAAGGCAAAGATAATGTGCGTTTATACTTGAAGGATAACCCTCAAGTTGCAGCTACTCTTGAGCAGCAAATTCGTACTGAGCTTTTAGAGAAAAAGCTGCCTATGCTTGCGTCAGCCAGTGCGGAAGAGTTTGAGGCTGTTGATGACTAAAGCTTTTGATAGTGCTGTGCGCCTACTGTCCAGGCGCGAGCACAGTGCATTCGAGCTTTGTGAAAAATTGAAACAAAAAGGATATAGTGCCACAGAAGTAAAAGAAGCGTTGGATGAATGTCTACGCTTGGATTTACAATGTGATCGACGTTTTGTAGAAGTATATAGTCGTTCACGTATACGTCAGGGTTATGGACCTTTAAAAATAAGTCAGGAATTGAGTAGTAAAGGAATTGATAGGGAATTAATTCAGCAATTCTTACACCATGAAGAGGACAATTGGTTGACTTATGCTTTGGATGTTTGGAATAAAAAAAGCAAAGGACAACTTGATTTATCTTTTGACGAATTGCAAAAACAACAGCGTTTTTTGCTGTATCGTGGATTTGGAATGGATACCATTGTTCAAGTGAAAAAAGAATTGAAAAAATAAAAATGAAATCGTAGTCTTGAGGAAAAAAAACCGCTGTGTAGCCCGGATTAGCGCAGCATAATCGGGAGCTCCGATCCTAATACGGGGCTACAAGTGGAGAGCCATCGCCAGGTTCGTGATGATGAAGCGTTTCCGCTGCGCCGCCCCAGGTTATGATTAAAAATTAAAATTAACTCAAATTGGTGTTGATTAGAAAATGAAAAGTTCTGAAATTAGAAAAGCCTTCTTTGATTATTTCACACAACGTGGTCATCAACTCGTGGAATCCAGCTCTTTAATTCCTGCAAATGATCCTACTTTATTATTTACCAATGCAGGTATGGTGCAATTTAAGGATTTATTTTTAGGACTTGAAACGCGTTCTTATCAACGAGCTGTTACTGCACAACGGTGTGTGCGTGCTGGTGGAAAACACAATGATTTGGAAAATGTGGGTTATACCGCAAGACATCATACGTTTTTTGAAATGTTGGGTAATTTTAGTTTTGGCGATTATTTCAAGCGAGAAGCCATAAAATTTGCTTGGGAATTTTTAACTCAAGTTCTGCGTTTACCCGAAGAGCGTTTGTGGGTGACTGTTTATAAAGAAGATCAGGAAGCAGAAGATATTTGGTTAAAAGAAATGAAGGTTTCCGCTACACGCTTTTCACGATGTGGTGAAAAAGATAATTTTTGGTCCATGGGGGATACTGGTCCTTGTGGCCCTTGCACTGAAATTTTTTATGATCATGGTCCTGAAATCCCAGGTGGTCCTCCAGGAAGCCCTGATGAAGATGGGGATCGATATATAGAAATTTGGAACCTGGTATTTATGCAGTTTAATCGGGATAAGGATGGAAACCTACATCCGCTACCCAAACCTTCTGTGGATACAGGTATGGGGCTCGAGCGACTCGCAGCAGTAGTGCAAGGCGTACACAGCAACTATGAAATAGACAGTTTCCAATATTTAATAAAATCTATTGCAAAACTTGCTGATATTGCCGATTTAAACCATACCTCGTTAAAAGTAATTGCTGATCATATTCGTTCTTGTGCGTTTTTAATTGCTGATGGAGTAATTCCAGGCAATGAAGGCCGCGGGTATGTGCTGAGAAGAATAATTCGAAGAGCGATAAGACATGGTAATAAGTTAGGTTTGCCAACTCCATTTTTTTCTAAATTGGTAGAGCCTTTAATTGAAGTCATGGGAGATGCTTATCCTGAATTGATAAAATATAAGGCGCATATAGAAAAAATTCTTAATCAAGAAGAGAATCAATTCGCTCGTACTCTGGATCAAGGTTTACGCTTATTGCAAGAACAAATGCATTCTCTTGGTGGCCATGAAATATCAGGGGAAATTGCATTTAAGCTGTATGATACTTATGGTTTTCCTGTTGATTTAACTGCCGATATCGCCAGAGAACAAGGTCTCTATGTGGATATGGATGGTTTTAATCAATTGATGCAACAGCAACGCGAACAATCGCAGGCAGCCAGTCAATTCAGCGTTGATTACAGTACCAGTGCTCCATTGGATTACCAATCTGATTTTCATGGGTATGAGAAAAAAGAGATGGAGTCCAAAATTATTGCCTTGGTTCAGGATGGAACAGAAGTGAACTCTTTAAACGAAGGCATCAAGGGAGCTGTAGTCCTTGATCATACTCCGTTTTATGCAGAGAGTGGGGGACAAGTAGGCGATAAAGGATTCTTAACAGGACCAGGTTTTAGTTTTCGTGTCGATGACACACAAAAGAAAGCTCAAGCCATTGTGCATTATGGAGAAGTAGTCGAAGGTACTGCGACCCTGGATCAGTTAGTTAAATCGCAAATCGATAACGAACGTCGAGAGGCAATTCGTTTAAATCATACTGCAACTCATTTGTTGCACGCAGCACTTAAAACAGTCGTCGGGCCACAAGTCCAGCAAAAAGGTTCATTAGTTGATGCAGAGCGCGCCCGCTTTGACTTTTCTCATTTTGAATCATTAACTTCGGAACAAATACAAGCAATTGAACAATTAGTTAATGACCAAATTCGTGCAAATAATGAAGTTGTAACCCAGATTATGGATATTGAGTCTGCTAAAAAAAGCGGTGCCGTCGCTCTTTTTGGGGAAAAATATACCGATAAAGTGCGTGTATTATCCATGGGCGAATTCTCTAAAGAACTTTGTGGCGGAACACATGCACGAAGGACGGGCGATATCGGGTTGTTTAAAATCGTTGCCGAATATGGGATTGCCAGTGGGGTACGACGTATCGAGCTGGTGACCGGTCGTTATGCTTTAATTTGGGTGAATGAACAACAGTTTTTGTTACGTGAATTAGCGTCTTTATTAAAAACCACAACCAATAATCTACCAGATAAAATCACGCAACTCATCTCTGAAAATAAAAGTTTGGAAAAAGAAATTACCAAATTGCACAGCGAGAAAGTACAAAAATCAGGAGCTGATCTGGCCAATGAGGTAGAAAAAATCAATGGAATTAGTTTGCTTGTGAAACAATTGGAAGGAGCAGACAGTCAAACCATGCGCACTACTTTGGATCAATTGAAATCAAGACTTGATTCAGCTGTGATTGTTTTATTTACACTCGATGAAAATAAAATGAATGTGATTGCTGGGGTGAGTAAAAATATTTTAGGCAAAGCTCCTGCTGCGGCCAGTTTGGTAAGACATCTCTGCGGGAAAGGCGGTGGCCGGGATGATATGGCCCAAGGTGGCGGTGTTGCTCCGGATGACTTGGAGAAAAAGATAGAAGAAATTAGAGAAATGGTTCGCCATTCATAAATGAATTGGATGTAGCCTGGAATTTTTTCCAGGTTACTTTTGTAAATAAGCATATATAGGGAGATGACATGCGTTTTTTACAAGAGTTTAAACAGTTTGCCCTCAAGGGAAATGTAATTGATCTTTCTGTCGCAGTGGTTATTGGTGCTGCCTTTGGCAAAATTACGAGTTCATTAGTTAGTGGCATTGTTATGCCTTTGATAGGCCTATTATTAGGCGGAATCAATGTTGCAAATAAAACATTTACCGTCGGTGATGCGGTGGTGAAATGGGGCGAGTTTCTCCAGGCAGTGATTGATTTCACCATCATTTCCTTTTCAATTTTTATAGCAATTAAAATGATTTCTTTATTAAGGAAAAACGAAGAAAAGAAAGAAACGCCACCAACAAGGGAAGAAACTTTATTAGCTGAAATTCGGGATCTATTGAAGGAAAAAACAGGCCCTCAAAGCGAATAAGGTGTTTGTCAGTAATTTTCTATTGCGTGTCGCATGGTTGTAAGATGCCTTTGATTAGCAGAGGTTGATCAGGGGCATTTAGCCCTCATCGCGAGGGTCAGATTATCCTCACATTTTTTGTCATCAGTCTGCAAAAATCTAAGTATTTGTAACTCTGCTATAATTTTAAGAAACAATCTTAATAAGGACAGTCATGAGTGGACTACTCAATTTAATTGCCGTAATTGTTATTTTTGGGGTAGTGTTATGGTTAATAGACACTTTTATCCCTATGCCTCCATCAATTAAAAGTCTGTTAAATGTGCTGGTACTTATTGTTTTAGTGATCTACATTTTACAATTTTTTGGATTGATAAAAACCATCTTGCCTATGATTAAGATCATAAAATAACTACATCTATTAGATATTTCTCATTGCCTGGGTGATGGCGAAGCCCTAACCCGGGTTCCACTAAAAATCGATAGGCATTCAACATCAAATCTTGCCCATTTTTTTATACAGAAAAAATGGTACTCTAGTGATAATTGCCATAATCATTCGCCAGAAATGAGGATAATAAAATATCCTTTTTCTACGCATTAAAGCCTTCCAACAGGCTTTTGCACAAGACTCTGGTGGTGCAGCATAAAAAATTCCCGGAAGGCCATAGGTTTGTTTGGTATCAATAAAGCCTAAGCGGGCGATGGTGATGTGTTGATTAGTGCTGGCAGCCTGTTGTAGGCCTTGAAGATAAACTTCGATACTTGCTTTACTTGCACCATACAGACTGTTTTTGGAACGTCCTCTACATGCCGCAACGGAACTTAAAAAAAGTAAATGATGTTCTTTTTGCTGACGATTTAAATAGCTGTGGATGACTAAGGTAGTCGTTAGAATATTGAGTCTGATGAGGTGGGTTATTGTCTCGACATTAAGATGCTCGTTATCGGTGAAATCACTGTGGGCAATGAACAAATCCAATTCATTCTCTGTTGTTTTAAATACAGTGATTAATGTATCGACCTGTTCCATCAGATCCACAACAAGTACATCGCAATTTATTTTATATCGAAGCATAATATCGTTGGCAATGATTTGGAGCTGCTTTTGTTGGCGTCCTACCAACAGTAATTGATGCCCCGAGCGAGCAACAATATGTGCAAATTTTTCGGCAATAATGGAGGTTGCGCCGAGTATCATCCAAGTTCTTTGCGTCATTTTACAATCCCTAATCGTTTTGCCAGATCAGAGTGCATTGTACAGCCATAATGGCCTAAAATCTGAGAAAATTGTTGATGATTCTCATACATGCTATGAAATTGTTGTTCATTCAAAAACAAATCCTTAGCTAAGTAAATTCGACCGTTAAGTTCAGTGATTCGCTGATTCATCGCCGATATTGCTTGTGTTGCCTGAGGATTATGAACGAAATCAACGGCTAAGGTAAATCCTGGTTTACAAAAAGAGAGTAAGCCCTCACCGGGTTGGGTAAACAACTTGAGGACAGCTAGAGTAGGGGTAGCTTTATTAATCCGCATTAATTCGATTAACTGCTCCAAAATAATTGTCGCATGATCGACATCAAATACAGCTTGGAATTGAAGCAATCCTTTAGGGCCATAAAGTCTATTCCAGTGCATGAGTTTATCAAGTGGATTATTAAATTGTTCCAGTGCTAATTTTTCTTGACCTTTTTTACTGGTAAAAAAATGCTGATTAAACAATTTCATATTCCATCGCTTGATCAGAGAACATGGAATTTTAGGTACGGTATGGATCTTTGGTTTTTCTGCGTTGATTGGTTCACAATGATCCGCTGTAGAAAGAATGGCTCGAGGGGTGGAATTCAGAAGATCAAGCCAAGATACCTGATAGTCATGATGAATACCCTCGGCTACCATATTTTCAGTTAATGCCTGGATGGATTCAAATTGCTTGTGTTCTGCATGAACAAAGCGAGGCGCTTTTTTTAGACGAAGTTCGGCTCGAGTAATAACACCGGTGAGTCCTAAGCCCGCAATGGTGGCATGAAATAATTCGCTGTTTTCCTCACGGCTGCAATGAAGTTTTTTATTGCCCATGAGTAGATCAAATCCAAGGAGATGATGGCCAAAACTCCCAGATTGGTGATTGTTTTTTCCATGCACATCATGAGCAATTCCACCGGCTACGGTAGCATGAACGGTACCAGGAAGAACTGGAGGAATGAAATCAGGATGTACTAAAAATAAATCTTGGAGTGATACTCCAGCTTCACATACTATAATCCCGGTCTCATGATTAAAATCGATAAAATGATTCAGACGTGCGGTGTCGATAATCAAACCATCAGTATTAAAACAACTGTCGTTATAACTTAAGCCTGAGCCCCGTACGAGAATGTTTTGCTGAGGATTATGAGCAAGATAATCAGCAAGTTGCTCTTCATTATCTGGACGTATGCAAAACGATTGACTAAAGCGTGCACGGCTAAAATTAGTGAACTTTCTTGTTTTGCAGTGCATTTTTTCTTCATTCAATTATATTCTATACTAAGACTATAATTCATTTAGGAACACATTTAAAAGGAATTATGATGAAAACTTGTTTAATCATTTTTGGATTTTTCTTTTCTTTTTCAGTTTGTGCAGCGGATATCCCTCAAGATAATTTAGGCGCACAAAAATATGACAAGTCGCAGTGTTTCAATAATACAACCCAAGATTGTATTAATTCACAATGCTTGAACTCAGATCAAATTGATTGCCAGGATAATTGTCGAAGAATGGCGCAAGCGAAATGCCAGCAACAAACGAATGAATAAAGTTGCTTGCATTTTTACCCATTAATTTGAATACATTGTCAAATGATTGGCAGATGATTTTTTGACTGTCAAATTTAATAGGCTCCTCATTCTTCCCTCCGTCATCACGAGGGCAAATAGGACTCTCTTAAAATACTGTGCTACAGCATCGAGAGTCCTTGCTGAACTCGGGATGACCAGGGTGGCTTGGGCTGACGAGTGTTGCTTGGGTGATGGGACCTGAGTAGTACCCAAGTTGCATGTCCTAGTCTGATGACAACACTTTATATAAATGGCATATAGTTTGCATAACGTAGATATTCAATAGAAAAATCAGGTGGTTCCTTGAATTTAATGAGTGAATTCAAGTTTAAAATTAGTATGGATTGCTGATATGGCTGATAAAAACGTTTTATCACAAGAAGAAATAGATGCTCTGCTGAAAACTGTGGATGAACATCCTGAAGATCTCCATCAAGACTCAAAAGAGCCTGCAGTTTCTGATGAAAAAGGCGACAATAAAAAAGCAAAAGCGAATAAAAAGAAGGTTACTGAGGCTGTATTTGAGACAGTAGAGATAAAAGACGAAAATGATGTAAAAACACTGAATTTTACGGCTCAGGAACGCATAGTCAAAGGCAAATTACCTGTATTAGATAGAATTTATGATCGCGCTGTGCGCTTATTTGCATCAGATGTCTACAACGTTACCGCCAAAGATTTTGAGATTAAACAAGATCCATTGCTCATTACCAAACACCGTGATTTTATGGAGAGTCTACCCAATCCAAGCTTAATGTGTATTTCTAAATTTAAACCATTACGTGGTAAAGGGATTATTCTTTTTGATAGTACTTTTGTCTACGATCTGGTCGACTATTATTTTGGTGGAAGCTCGCAATTTTTTGCTCAAAAAGACAAAACTGATTTTACTGCGACTGAGTTACGGGTAATGGATGTAATTACCAAGAAACTGATTGCCAACCTGACTCAGGCTTGGAAGCCAATTATACAGCTTGATATTACCAAATTTAATGATGAAACAAACCCGCAATTGGTCAATATAGCAGAACCTGAAGAAATGTTGTTAGTTGCACGATTTTCGATGGATTTTGGGAAAGAAACAGGAACTTTTTATTTCATTTTACCGTATTCCATGGTTGAACCGATTAAAGAGCAATTGGAACTTGGTGCCTCTAGACCCGATGATGAAATTGATCCTAACTGGGTTAAATCGCTGAAAGAAGAATTAATGGATGTTGAATTAACGGTAAGCTCTGTAATGGCTGAAACAAAAAGCACTCTAGGGGCAGTGATGTCATGGCAAGTAGGTGATTTCATACCAATGGAAATGAAAGAAGTGGTTACTTTAGATATTGAAGGAATTCCAGGTTTTACGGCAACTCAAGGTGCTGCAAATGAAAAACGCGCAGTAAAAATAATAAAAAACATTAGTTATTAGGAGATAAGTAATGTCTCAAGAAATGGAACAACCCAAACCAGCAAATACTCTTCCTCAGGAAGCAGACAGCGACAAACTCGATTTAATTTTAGATATACCGGTATCTGTGAAGGTAGAAATTGGTCATACCAAAATGACCATTCGTAATTTGCTTCGATTAAACCAAGGCGGGATTGTTGCCCTGGATCGTTTAGCGGGTGATCCGCTTGATGTTTTAGTCAATGGCACTTTAGTTGCGCACGGAGAGGTTGTTGTCGTTAATGATAAGTTTGGAGTGCGATTAACCGACATTGTCACTCAAGCAGAACGAATTAAGCGATTAAGATAATGCAAAGTGCACTCAATCAAGGAGAGCTCATACGTGTGGTGATGGGCCTATTGTTGGTTTTATTACTCATCATGTTATTGTCTTGGGTAGTGAGGCGATTTCATGGTATGCATATGGGCTCGACCAACGGATTTCAATCCATGGCCAGTATGATTTTAGGACCTAAAGAAAAAATCACCTTATTAAAGGTGGGAACTCGTTATTTATTGGTTGGTTCAGGTTCCGGAAACATCACATTACTCCATGATTTTGGCGAACAGCTTCCACCAGGATTTGAGGACACTCTAAATAAACCTTCATTTGCGGCTCTGCTTAAATCGGTTGTGAAATCATAAGATGAACATAATGAATTTAATTACTCATTGGTATCCAATATTCTGTAATTCTCATGAGAAAAGTCTCCGTCATTTCGAACGTCGCGCGGGATCTTATCGCTTTAGCGCAGGGTTGCGATGGGAGATTTCTCGTGACACTCGGGATGACGGTAAAACATCCCGTATTCCGCTACGCTGCACCCAGGCGACACTATTTCTTATTTTATTTTGTTGCTTCCCACTGATTTTACAGGCAGCACCGTTATCCTTGCCTGCAATGACCGTACAACCTGGTGCCAATGGCGAACAGACCTACAGCGTTAACCTCCAAATTTTGATTTTTATGACGTTGTTAACCGTGTTGCCTGGGATGTTGATGGCAATGACAGCGTTTACAAGAATAATTATAGTGCTTTCCATTTTACGTCAGGCTATAGGGATGGCTCAAACTCCAACTAATCAAATTTTAATTGGTATTGCTTTATTTATGACTTATTTTGTGATGTCACCTGTATTTAATAAAATCAATGACAGTGCAGTACAACCTTATCTCGCAGAGACTATTAAATTTCCTCAGGCCCTAGCCAATGCCCAAGTACCTTTACGGGAATTTATGTTAAATCAAACACGCAAAAATGATTTATCCATGTTTGAAAAATTCGCTCAAGAAAATCCCGCTACGCTTAATGAAGTACCAATGAGTGTCGTGATTCCTGCATTTATCACCAGTGAATTAAAAACAGCTTTTCAGATTGGATTTATTTTATTTTTGCCCTTTTTGATTATTGATATGGTGGTATCTAGTGTTCTAATGGCTATGGGTATGATGATGTTATCGCCTTTAATTATTTCATTACCCTTTAAGATCATGCTTTTTGTTATGGTTGATGGTTGGACACTCATTTTAGGTTCACTGGCTTCGAGTTTTGCTATGAGTTAATGCAGCATTACGTCCAGCGTTATAAATTAAGAGAAAATAGGGACTATTTACAATTCGCTATTTTACCACATCATTGCTCGTTGCCTGGGTTGACGTAGGGATGGGCCGAGAAGGTAGCGCTGTAAACAGAGCCCCAAATTATAGGGAAATAATATGACTCCAGAGTCTGTAGTTTCTATATGCAGTGAGGGTGTGTATTTAATGCTGTTATTGATCACAGTACTCATTCTTCCTGGTTTAATTATTGGTGTTCTCGTTTCTATGTTTCAAGCAGCGACACAAATTAATGAAACGAGTTTGAGTTTTATACCCAAATTATTTATTACCTTTTTGATGCTTGTATTTGCTGGTCCTTGGTTATTGAAAACGATGGTGAATTACACCGATTCGTTAATTACCAATATTCCTTACTTAATAGGCTAATTCAAGATGAAGCTGGATTATCCAACAATTATCGGTATGATAAGTCAGGCTATTTGGCCAATGGGTCGTATTGGCGGGTTGTTGCTTACAGTACCAGTGTTTTCTTCTGTCTTATTACCAGCGCGCATTAAAATTATTTTCCTTTTTGTTTTAAGTTGTGCCTGTGCTTTTATGGTTCCTAAAGAACTTTCTTTTCTGAATTTCAAAGGAATTTTTTTAGGATATATCCTCCAGGAATTGCTCTTTGGTTTGTTAATGGGATTTGTCTTACAACTCGTTTTTCAGGTTTTTGTTTTGGGTGGACAAATTATTGCAATGCAGGCTGGCCTAAGTTTTGCGGTGATGATGGATCCTGCAAGCAGAGCCAGCGTCCCACTGGTTAGCCAGCTTTACTCCATGATGATGACCTTAATTTTTTTGGCACTTAATGGTCATTTGACTGTTTTTGAAACCTTATTGGATAGTTTCAGAATCATGCCTATAGGACAGCTTTCAGTGACTCAATCTATGGTTTGGAATGTCATTTTATTTTCGGGCTGGATGTTTAAACAGGCCTTATTGATTTCAATTCCGGCTTTATTGTCTTTACTTATTGTGAGCCTTGCATTCGGAATTATGTCTCGTGCAGCACCACAATTGAATATTTTTTCCTTAGGATTTCCTATAACGTTGATCATGGGAATGGTTGTGATTAAGGTGGGTTTGCCTAGTGTTGCCGCACAAATGGCAGATCTTATCAAAGATGGAATGCGTTTTATGATAGGGATGTTGCACTGATGGCAGAGCAAGAACAAGCACAAGAAAAAACCGAACAGCCCTCGGCCAAACGGCTCAAAGAAGCACGAAAAAAAGGTCAGGTTGCTCGTTCAAAAGATTTCAACACCACAGTGACCTTACTTTTTACTGCTTTAGGATTTCTTATTTTTGGTAAACAGTTAGCGCATCAGATGGCAACAATGATGCGTCATGCCTTTGAGTTTGATACACGCGTTATTATTACGCCTATGACAAGTTTAGAACGTTTATTTTTTCTAGCCAAGATGGGATTTTGGTCTTTAATACCTTTATTGGTTGTAATTTTTCTGATTACTTTGGCGGCTCCTTTGCTTATGGGAGGGTGGGTGTTTAGCGCGCAAGTGATACAACCTAAGTTTTCACGACTCAACCTATTTCAAGGACTTAAACGAATGGTTTCGGTGAAAAGTTTTGCCGAAATGATTAAATCGTTTTTCAAATTTCTTTTAGTCGCAGTTGTAGCCATAGTGGTATTGAAAGCACAAGTACCTGCCTTGTTAGCTTTGGCTCATGTTCCCATAGAAACAGCAATTGGCAGCGGTGCATTGATCGTAGTGAAGTCATTTGTATTAATTACTGCCAGTTTGATTGTGATTGCTGCTTTTGATGTGCCTTTTCAATTGTATGAACATCAAAAAAATATGAAAATGACGATGCAAGAATTGAGAGATGAATATAAAGAAACAGAAGGTAAGCCGGAGGTAAAAAGTGCAATTCGTCGCGCCCAGCAAGAAATCTCGAGGCGACGGATGATGAATGAAATATCTAAAGCGAATGTCGTGTTAACTAACCCTACTCATTATGCCGTAGCAATCAGTTATAAAGAAAAGAGTCATAAGGCACCCATAGTTGTGGCAAAGGGCAAAGACTTAGTTGCTTTTCAAATAAACAAAGTTGCAAAATCACATCAAATTCCCATTATTTCGGTACCACCCTTAGCACGTGCGCTCTATTTTTCTACCAAATTGAATAAGGAAATACCCAGAGGACTCTATGTCGCTGTAGCCCAGGTCTTAGCCTATGTGTTTCAGCTGCGAGATAAGGAACGTTACGATTATAAACCCACGGTATTACAGGATGTTCCTATTCCGCCCGAATTAGCGCGCAAAGCAGAGGAGAATGCTAATGAATAAAGCATTGCACTACATTCAATATTGGCTGCGTCAAGGTTTAGGTACGCCTTTAGTGCTGGTCATGATGCTTGGCATGATGATGCTGCCTTTGCCTCCTTTTTTATTGGATGTGTTCTTTACTTTTAATATTGCTTTATCTCTTGTAGTGCTGTTAGCAGTAATATACAGCGAAAGACCTCTCGATTTTGCTGTATTTCCAACCGTGATATTGCTTGCTACCTTGTTGCGATTGTCGTTAAACGTTGCGTCAACCCGCGTGGTATTACTCAATGGATATAAAGGAACGGATGCTGCTGGGCATGTGATTCAATCATTTGGTGAAGTAGTTATTGGTGGAAACTATGCTGTAGGCCTTGTCGTATTTATTATTTTGGTAGTAATCAATTTTGTTGTGGTCACTAAGGGTGCGGGGCGTGTATCTGAGGTCAGTGCGCGTTTTACTTTAGATTCTTTGCCTGGGAAACAAATGGCTATCGATGCTGATTTGAATGCAGGGTTAATCAATCAAGAACAGGCAATAAAGCGTCGATTAGAGGTAGCCCAGGAAGCAGACTTTTATGGTTCTATGGATGGTGCCAGTAAATTTGTTCGTGGTGATGCAGTAGCTGGAATTTTAATTCTGGTTGTAAACATTATTGGTGGTTTGATCATTGGTGTTTTTCAACATGGAATGAACGTCTCTGATGCACTGCATAATTATATCCTATTAACTATTGGTGATGGTTTGGTTGCGCAAGTACCTTCTTTAGTTTTATCAACTGCCGCAGCCATTATTGTTACGCGAGTTTCTAGTGCGCAAAATATGGGACATGCAGTGATTTCCCAATTGCTGGCTAACCCACGTTCGTTAATTATTGCAGCGGCAATTATCGGATTGATTGGTATTATCCCTGGAATGCCTCATGTCGCATTTATTTTACTTGCTGCAGGTTTGTCGGGAATTGCTTATTTGTTTCAACAGCAAGAAAAGGTAAAACGCAAAGAACAACTCAATCAGGAAAATGAATCTCTGGCCATGCAAAGTCCTAGTATTTCATCGGAACTCTCATGGGACGATGTGAATCCAGTTGATGTGATTAGCCTCGAAGTAGGATATCGCCTGATCCCTTTAGTGGATCAGTCACAAGGCGGTGTTTTACTATCTCGTATAAAAGGGGTACGCAAGAAAATATCTCAAGAACTGGGGTTTTTAATTCCCTCTGTGCACGTACGTGATAATTTGGATTTAAAACCTAACCATTATCGAATTAGTTTGGCGGGAGTTGTAATGGGAGAGGCCTCAATTCATTTAGATCGTAGTTTGGCTATCAATCCAGGACAAGTTTTTGGCGAAATTGAGGGAATAAAAACTCATGACCCAGCATTTGGTATGGAAGCGGTTTGGATAAATGAAAGTCAAAAAGAGCAGGCACATACTTTGGGGTATACTGTAGTTGATGCCTCAACAGTCGTTGCTACGCACCTAAGCCAAATATTAGAGCAAAACAGTCAACAGTTATTAGGTTATGAAGAAACACAGCAGCTGTTAGATAAGCTTGCAATAAATTCACCTAAATTGGTAAAAGAGCTGGTCCCAGATGGACTTTCATTAGGCATGGTCAGTAAAGTATTACAAGGATTATTAGTAGAACACATTCCTCTCACTGATATTCGGACCATAGTCGAAACTTTGGCGGAACTAGCGCCAAAATCTAAAGATACAGAGTACCTAATCAGTCAAGTACGAATTGCCTTATCACGATTAATTACGCAAAAAATCAGTGGTATTCATGAAGAGCTGCCGATCATCACATTAAAACCCGAGTTGGAACAATTATTGCAAAACATTATTCAGAGTAGTGGATCTGGCGGCGTAAATTTTGAGCCAGGAATGGCAGATAAGATACAACATTCTTTAACACAATTAGCAATGCAACAGCAGGCAAAGCAGGAGAGTTCAGTTTTGGTTGTACAACCGGGGATACGCGCAGTGTTGGCACGATTTGTGCGTAATATCTCTCATGACTTTCATGTTTTGTCATATCAGGAGATTCCTGATAACAAACAAATAAGAATAGTAGGCACAGTAGGATAGAAATGGACACATTTTTTTCATGGAACAGTAACCTAGGCCAGGAAAAAAAGGCGCTAAAGAGTATAAATTTCTCAGTTTTCCTACAATCGGACTACAATTTCTATAGAGGCATTGCGTGAATAGTGGCAAATTTCTTCATAAGCAGGAGGCTTTATGAAATTAAAACGTTTTGTTGCGGCCGACACACGCAGCGCTATGAAACAAATTAAAGAGACACTTGGTGCTGATGCCGTTATTTTGTCCAGTCATCATATAGAGGGTGGAGTAGAGGTTGTTGCTGCAATTGATTTTGATGAAACCATTCTATCCGCTTCTGCGGCAGTTGCTTCTGCCGAGCCACCGAGTCAGATTAATAAATTTCAAATGCAAACACCTCTTGATGATATGCGTCAAGAAATTCAAACGTTAAGAGGCATGCTTGAAGCCCAATTACGGGGAAATGTGGGGGTTTATGAGCCTTTGCATACCATTTTGCTGCAGAAACTTTTGTATCTTGGCGTAAGTCATACGACCGCTGCTGCTTGGGCATGTTCGGTACGCCCCGATTTTAATCAGCAAAAAGGATGGGAAGCCATATTGAATTTAATTTCTGAGCAATTAACCATTCGTGACAACCATAGGATAGAAGAGGGGGGCGTTTATGCTTTTGTTGGACCAACTGGTGTCGGAAAAACGACGACCCTGGCCAAAATTGCGGCGAGATTTACCCTGAGATTTGGGGCAGATAAGTTAGGTCTTGTGACGATGGATACCTATCGAATTGCCGCACAAGAGCAACTCATGATGTATGGAAAAATTTTGGGGGTAAAGGTTTGTGTTGCTCAGGATGAGGTCTCTTTGGCGCGAGTACTACGACAATTAAGTGATAAGAAATTAATTTTGATTGATACCGCGGGAATGAATCCGGCAGATGAACGAGTTGTAAAACAAATGCATGTATTGAGTACTTATTTGCAGTCGATTTCGAAAGTTTTGGTTTTACCTGCAACCAGCCATTATCAAGTATTAATTGATGCAATAAGACGTTATGAAGCAAATCAAGTCGATCAGTGCATTTTAACCAAGCTGGATGAGTCATTAGCTGTAGGTGGCGCACTCAGCGCACTCATTGAATCAGGCTTGGGGGTCAGCTATCTCACACACGGACAACGTGTCCCTGAAGATATCAAAATGGCAACACGTCACCAGCTTATTGAGCTGCTTGCGGAGCAGGAAACACAATTGTTTCAGGCGGACAATGCTGGGAAAGCACATCAAGGTGCTGGGAGAGAATATCATGTCTAAAGTAAAGCAGAATGTAAGTGATCAAGCTTCTGGTCTGAGGAATCTATCACGTGCGAAACCCATTAAAGTAATTGCTGTTTCTGCTGGGAAAGGAGGTGTAGGTAAGAGTAATGTTTCCGTTAATCTGGCAGTTGGTTTGGCTCAGCTTAATAAAAGAGTCATGATACTTGATGCCGATTTAGGATTGGCAAATATCGATATCATGCTCGGATTACACACTAAATATAACCTGTCTCATGTAATTCAGGGAATCTGTCATTTAAGTGACATTATTTTGCCAGGACCTAATGGCATTAGTGTCATTCCTGCAGCTTCAGGGACAGAGTTCATGACGCAACTTTCCTCACCAGAACTTGCCGGAATTATCGATGCATTTAATGAACTCACCGATGATTTAGATTACATGATTATAGATACCGCTGCGGGGATTTCAGACACCGTTCTAAGTTTTACTCGTTCATCGCAAGAATTAATTGTCGTTGTATGTGATGAACCTACTTCATTAACTGATGCATATGCTTTAATTAAAGTAATGAGTAAGCGTTATGAATGGACTCGCTTTCATATACTGGCGAATATGGTGAGAAATGAAAGAGATGGGCGGGAACTATTTAACAAATTATTCAAAGTTTCCGAGCAATTTCTTGAGGTTCAGCTAGACTATTTAGGAGCGGTACCATTTGATGAACACATACACAGGGCAGTAAAAATGCAGAAGCCTGTATTAATTGCTTATCCTGATTCTGCTGCTGCTTCGGCACTCAGGCAGTTAGCTGATGAAGTCTCTGAATGGCCTCCCAGTTCTTTATTGGGTGGTAATACCAGTTTCTTTTTAGAGCGTTTGGTTGCAGGTGAATTTTAAGGAGAATATTGTGGATGCTTTGGCTGCCTATAGCAAAGTAAATCAGCAAATCCAAGAAACGCTGGTAAAAAACCATGCCTTGTTGGTTAAACGCATCGCACATCATTTATTGGGGCGTTTGCCTCAAAGTGTGCAGTTGGATGATTTAATACAAGCGGGAATGCTTGGATTACTGGAAGCAACAAAACATTATGATTCTTCCAAAGGTGCATCATTCGAAACCTATGCAGGAATTCGAATTAAGGGGTACATGCTTGATGAAGTAAGGCGTAATGATTGGGTGCCTCGTTCTGTATATCGAAATTCAAGAATGATTTCTGAAGCAGTAAAACATGTCGAGCATCGGTTAGGTAGAGAAGCTAAAGATTCAGAAATTGCAGCAGAGCTTGGCATCTCACTAGATGAGTACCATGAAATGTTACAAGACTCAGTGAGTAGTCATTTATATGGCTTTGAAGATCTGGGTGTTACCGATGATGTTTTGCAAGTCGAAGATGGATATGCTGAACCTCATGCCAGTGTATTCCATAGTGATTTAATGAGTCGTTTATCGGAGGTTATTCGCGGATTGCCGCATAAGGAGCGAATGGTCCTCTCTCTATACTATGAACAGGATTTGAATTTAAAAGAAATTGGGGAAGTTATCGGCGTCAGTGAATCACGTGTTTCACAGATTCTTAGCCAGGCAACACATCGGATTAAATCACGTTTACCGGAATAAAAAAGAATGGATGTTTTAACTTTACTAGGGATGTTAACCAGTTTTCTAGCCATTATAATCGGCCAAGTGTTTGAAGGCGGGAATATGCAGGCATTAGTCAATTTGTCTGCACTGTTTATCGTGCTTGGAGGAACAATTGGTGCGGTTATGGTCCAAACACCGCTGAGTACCTTTAGGAGAGCATTTACTATTTTACCTTGGGTCATCAGACCACCCAAACTTGAATTTGAATCCTGCCGTAACAAAATGTTTGAGTTGGCACGAAAAGCGCGTCAATTGGGATTACTTTCTTTGGAAGAACATTTGGAAGTTGAAAAAAATCCACTCATTAACAAAGGATTGGAGTTATTGGTTATTGGTGTAGATAAACTCACTATCAGACAAGTTCTCGAGGATGAGATTGAGCGAATTGAAAATCATGACCTCCATGCAGCACAAGTTTTTGAAAGTATGGGAGGGTACAGCCCAACTATAGGAATCATGGGAGCAGTATTAGGGCTGATCCAAGTCATGCGACATTTAGCCGAGCCGAGCGAATTGGGATTAGGTATTGCAGTTGCTTTCGTAGCAACTATATACGGTGTTGGCATGGCTAATCTTATTTTTTTACCTGTGGCGAATAAATTAAAAAGTTGTATTGCCCATAAGGTGCACTACGATGAGATGATAGTGGAAGGTTTAGTCGCCATCGCCTCTGGGGAAAGTCCCGGGATCTTGTTGTTAAAACTCAATAACTTTGGCCAGCACAAGAAAGATGAAATCAAGAAAAAAAAGAAATGAACAACATAACGACCATCATCGTTGGGTAGTCTCCTATGCAGATTTCATTACCTTGCTTTTTGCATTTTTTGTAGTGATGTATGCTATTTCTTCCGTGAACACCTCAAAATACAAATCGCTTTCGGAGGGGATGAAATCGGCGTTTAATAATAAAGATGCGGCCCGTGCGCTTAAGTCAACGGACAATAAAAAAGACGGACCACAAACCCAACAAGTTCATGGACTCTATAACGATGGTCTTGATGAATTAAGCCAATCCTTATCAGAATTAGAAGATGGCAATTATAAAATTAACCGCCAGGAAGGCTGGATTGAGCTGGACATCAAATCAGGAGCCTTGTTTGAGTCAGGTGAAGCAGATTTAAAACCAGATGCTTTTGTTAAGTTAATGCGATTGGCGAGTAAAATTAAAAAATCATCCGCTATTATTGCTGTAGAAGGGTATACTGATAATGTCCCCATAGAAACCCCTCAGTTTCCTTCAAACTGGGAACTTTCAGCCATGCGTGCGGCGGTTGTTGGCCGGACTTTAAATTCATTTGGCATTTCAACGGAACGTATTTTAGTAACAGGTTATGGTGAACAATTTCCAGTTGCAGACAACATCACAGATCAAGGGAGAGCGGCAAATCGTAGGGTCAGTGTCGTTATCGCCTTGAATCGAAATGTTCCTCGTCTTTTGAATCCGGCATTAAGTGAGCCAACTCACCGCGTAGTCATCGGGAATTCTGGAAATAAGGATACAAAATGATTATTTTTCTTTTAAGCTTAAATGCAGCCATTCTTTCATTAGGAGTGAATTACCTATTAAATCAGCGAAAAAAATTAATCGCTTTTCAGGAAAAGTTAGATACACAACAAAAATCAATCGATGAAATTACCAAAGATCACCCCATGTTAATTCATGCTGATTTATTATTCTCCAAGCAATTAAAGGAAATTAATACGCAATTAATCAGCATGGATAATCAAATTCAAGATTTGGAAAATAAACGAGATAATGATGGGGGTTATCGTCATGCTTTGCGTATTTTGGAAATGGGTGGTAATCGAGATGAAATTGTCGAAAGTTGCCATTTGTCTCCTGCTGAAGCTGATTTACTAATGAACTTACAAGCCTACCGAACAGCAATGAAGACTTCATAAAGTTGTTTTTTTCATTGCATTCACGGTAAAATCTCAAGCTTATTTTTTACTAGGTTAAGCTTACATAAAATTGTAGCTCGGATTAGTCATGTATCCCGGATTAGTATCGTGTAATCCGGATAAGAAGCATGCGGTTACAATTAGAGCATTGACTCAATCACTATTTTTTAAAGAGACAGTTATGTTAGAAGTAAACCAAATTAATCTTAATCTGGTGGATCTTGAGAAGCGAGTAGAAGCGCTTAGGGGGTATCTTTGACTTTGATGCTAAAAGTGAGCGCTTGGAAGAGGTTGTTCGTGAACTGGAATCGTCTTCAGTTTGGGATAATCCGGAAGTTGCTCAGGCGTTAGGACGTGAAAGAACCCAGCTTGAAGCAGTAGTTTCTACTTTAACTCAATTAAATCAATCCATTATTGATTTCCATGAATTATTTGAGATCGCACGGGAAGAAAATGACGAACAAACGATAAATGAAATTGGTGAAGAGTTATCCTCTGTCGAGCAAAAAGTTGCTGATCTTGAGTTTCGTCGGATGTTTTCTGGGAAAATGGATAATTCAAATGCTTATTTGGATATTCAATCCGGTTCAGGTGGAACCGAAGCCCAGGATTGGGCGGAAATGTTATTGCGCATGTACCTGCGTTGGGGGGAACAACATGGATTTATTACTGAATTAATTGAATGTTCTCCTGGCGAGGTCGCTGGTATTAAAAGCGCTACAATCTATTTTAAGGGCGAGTATGCTTTTGGATGGTTGCGTACAGAAACTGGGGTGCACCGTTTAGTTCGAAAATCTCCTTTCGATTCGGGAAACAGGCGACATACTTCTTTTGCTGCAGTATTTGTTTCACCTGAAATTGATGATGACATTGATATAGAAATTAATCCGGCTGATTTACGTATCGATACATACAGAGCATCCGGAGCTGGGGGACAGCATGTTAACCGAACCGATTCGGCAGTACGTATTACCCATGCTCCCAGTGGGATTGTAGTACAATGTCAGAATGATCGAAGCCAACATCGTAATAAAGATCAGGCAATGAAGCAGCTGCGTGCTAAGTTATATGAATTGGAAATGCAAAAGAAAAACGCGGAGCAGCAGGCATTAGAAGCCAGCAAATCAGACATAGGTTGGGGATCTCAAATCCGTTCTTACGTATTAGATCAATCTCGTATTAAAGATCTACGCACTGGTGTTGAAACGAGCAACACCCAGGCAGTATTAGATGGTGCATTGGATCAATTTATTGAAGCCAGTTTAAAGGCAGGAGTAGGGCAGCATGAGTGATGAGCAAATAGAACATATCGATGAAAGCGAAGTTTATTATATTCGTAAACAAAAATTGGCTGAATTACGTACAAAAGGTTTTAATTTTCCAAACCAATTTCGTCGTGAAAATTTAGCTCAGGAAATTGTAAAACATTACGATTCATTAGATAAGGAATCCTTAGCACAACAACATGTTAAAGTAATTGTAGCGGGTCGTATTGTATTAAGACGTATTATGGGAAAGGCTAGTTTCTTCCATATTCAAGATTTTTCTGGGCGTATACAAGTATACATTCGAGCGAATGATCTCCCTGAAGAGTATGAAGAATTTAAGCATTGGGATTTAGGCGATATAGTCGGTGTTCAAGGTGAGCTATTCAAAACAAATACAGGTGAGCTGACGGTACATTCGGAACGTATAGAATTATTAACGAAATCATTGCGCCCTTTGCCTGATAAGTTTCATGGCCTAGCCGATCAAGAGGTGAAATATCGCAAACGTTATGTTGATTTGATTGCCAATGATGAAAGTCGACTTACGTTTTTAACGCGCTCACGATTGATTCAAGCGTTTAGACAATTTATGGATAAAAACTACTTTCTGGAAGTGGAAACACCCATGATGCATCCTATTCCAGGCGGTGCTATGGCTCGACCTTTTGTTACGCATCATCATACATTGGATATGACCATGTATTTGCGTATTGCCCCCGAACTTTATTTAAAACGTCTTGTTGTAGGTGGTTTTGAGCGAGTTTATGAAATTAATCGTAATTTCCGCAATGAGGGTATATCAACACGTCATAATCCAGAATTTACAATGGTTGAGTTTTATCAAGCATACGCAGATTATAAGGATTTGATGAATTTTACTGAGGAATTATTACGTTATCTCTGTGATACGGTAATAGAAAAGCGTCAAGTTGAATATCAAGGCCAAATTATCGATTTTGATAAGCCATTTGCCCGCATGACTGTAAAAGAGGCAATTTTACATTACCATCCGGAAATTGATGCGCCTCAACTTGAGAGCATCGTGAGTTGTCGTGCGATTTTACAGAAAAAAGGGTTTCCTTTTAAAGAAACTGACGGGTTAGGTAAGCTGCAAATTATATTGTTTGAGGAAACTGTTGAACATCAGTTATTCCAGCCTACTTTTATTACGGGTTATCCCACTGAAATATCACCTTTGGCTCGCCGCAGCGATGATGATCCAGAAGTAACTGACCGTTTTGAATTCTTTATTGCGGGCCGAGAAATTGCTAATGGATTTTCTGAGTTAAATGATGCAGAAGACCAAGCAGAGCGTTTTCGTAAGCAAGTTGAAGAAAAGGATGCAGGTGATCTAGAAGCCATGCATTTTGATAGTGATTATATCGAAGCTCTAGAATATGGCTTGCCTCCCACAGCAGGAGAGGGCATTGGAATAGATCGCTTAATCATGTTATTTACCAACTCACAGTCAATACGTGATGTGATTTTGTTCCCTCATCTGCGGCAATAAAATGAAATCCATCTCCTGCTTGTGAGCAAACAGGCGGAGGCATTGTTATTAAGTTAAGAAGAAATCCCTCTCCCATTGGTGGGAGAGGCGTAGAGGTGAGGGTACATTTGCTGTAATCAAATACCCTCATCTGCTCTGACGGGCCCCTTCTCCCCTACATGGAGAAGGGGCAATACAACCTGAATGTTCTAGAATGTACCCAAAGATCCTGATAGTAACAATCAGGCTACATTTTTAGAGTTTTGTAGGGCTCCCAAGTACAAAAATAATAATAATTATCAGGAGGCTTATGTTTGTTACTCAACTCCAGAAGGCGATTACCTACATTAGAGAAACGCAAGAGATAGCCCTATTTATTACGATGGCTGATACAAGACTATCAGCAATGTTTCGTATATCACCTTTATTTTACATCACGTTGCCTTTTATAGGTTTTTTGTTGACTGTAAATGCGATAATTAATGGATATAAACTTGCAAAAGCCAGCAACCGCAATTTTGATCAATGGTCTCTTTTTCTAACTTCTGCAGTGTGTGCAGTATTAGCAAGTATATCACTTTATGGCGCCGCTCTATCCAAATTATTTAGTTTTAGCTTTGCAGCAGGTCCTTGGTTTTTTTTCAGTAGCTTAGCCTTATCATTAGGGCATCAGTTGGTAATGTTGGCTCTCAATTCATATAGAGCCTATGAGTCTCCCCAAAACAGTACTCAACGAATGCATTACATACAGGCGGCTTTCAATAATGTGTTTGTGATAACTTTCTTAGCTGCCGCTTTGGGATCAGTTGTATTTGCGTTGCTCTTTCCTATTGCACCTGCTTTAGGTACGGTATTTTCCCTTGCGGCGGTATTGTTTACTGGCGTTGATATCTTGTGGCGTATGATTCCTCATGAGATAAAAAAATCCGTCAAGGGATGGTTTCATTTGAGTAAACCTGATGTCATCCAAGATGCGATTGCAAATCAGGAGGAAACATTAACCCCCCAGGATTCCAACGAAATGGAGCCGAGACATCATAGACTGTTTACCTGTCGTGATTACAGCGCGTTGATTCGAACAATGGCTTTGGAAAAGGCCAAACCATATCTGTTAGAACTTATTCGTCAGAAATTAATGAGGTTAACGCAAAATGAAGATCCACAGAATGACACAATAAAAGATAAAATTTACTTATTAACAGCCATGTCAAAAGTAATACAATGTTCTGAAGAAATCTCTAAAAAGGATATGTTGACGAAATTTCCCTTAGCTTTTCAACACTTTTGGGCTGAAAAGGGAGAGGTAGAGCAATTATTTGATGCTGTACTTGTTTTTCGAAACAGAGAGCAAGCAAATCAGGATACTCCTTCAGCAGAAGTAGTATTTACAGGATAGTTTTACATCTTAATAAATATTTATCGAGTCTTTAAGACATGGGAGTTAATTGGTTTTTCTTTTCGGATTTATTTTATTTGCTGTATAATTATCTTTCTTTGTGATTTGAATGTCACTCAATTGCTTTGTGCGTGGGCTATATTAATACTATGCATAACTAAAAAGTCTCCGAGAGTAGAGAGTTATCATGCCATTTAAATATCGAGCAATTACAGCAAATTGTGGTAATGATACCATTGGTATTGATGCCAGTAGGGAGCTTGCCGAGAAGATCGAAGAGGATATTGAAAAGGGTGGAGCCGATTTTTATATTATCAACTGTCAAGAAACCCACTTTGAGAAAACTCAACAACAGCTTGAAGCGGTAATTGGCGAGGGCTATAAAGTACAGTGTTTGGGGCAAATGGCTACCCATACTAAATTAGATACTCAATTTCATTCAAATACAGGAATAGCAAGCTTTATTGTTTATAAGAAAGAATTGGTTATAAGCGATATAAATTCAACAGAAGCAAGACGTACTCCTGCAAGTGGTTTTTTGGAAAGAATCAGTAGTGGTGCAGGTTTTAATAAAGGAGGATTAGTTACTAATTTTGCCATAACGCGAGAAGATGGGGAACGTATTGATATACAAGCGTTAAGTGGGCATTTAGATGCAAGCAGTATGTTGAAGCGCAACCAAGATTGGCATGTGCTTCATAAAAAAACGATAAAAGATGTGCGCAATTGGGATGAACTTCTGGCGGCCTGTCCTAATTTAATGGTTTCAGGATATGATGCGAATACACGCAACCGACTTGATGATAATAACAAAGAAATTAACATGTGGGAAAGTCCCGAGAAATATCCTGAAATACAGGCACTTGATCGTGTTTCTCTTGCGGCAGCTCGATATAGTGGTAAATCCACCTATGAGCATGCACCAGGTCCAGATCCCAAACGACCTGGTTATGCAGGAGGAGGTATGCTTGATTTTGTGACGATTTATGATGGAGAAATATCCGCAGGAAGGATTATAACTGATGAGCAACTTGTAAAACAGATCGAACCCGAGCCCAATTCTGAGCGAGATCATAATGTGATTATCAGTCCACTCCATACCAGCTTTAATGTAAGCCCTTTTGAACGTGTTAGGAATCTAATGGCATCTCGCTTACATGGTGTTGCACCTCTCTTGGCGGAAAAAATTCAAAAAATGAAGGAGACTGAGGATGCTAAAGATCAACTAATAGAAATTTATCAAAAATATTTAGGCCCAGAGGGTTTTTTAGATAAAGCAATTGCTTTACATCAAAGCAAATTGGAGTGTGTTCAGCAGTTAAAGAAGCTTTCATTGGATGAGCGTTTGCAAGAGCAGGTTTCAAAGACGCTATTTGGTGAACTTGAATGGTGTGCTGGCGATCCAGAACAATTAGCAGCAAAACAAGAATTAATGAAGGCATTTCTTACTTCACTAGCTGATTGTGAGCATGCGGTAGGAATTAAAGTGCGCTTGAATTGTTATCTTGATCTGAAAGAAAAGATTGAGAGGAATGAAAAAATAAATGCAGACAAAGCCTTTCAAGATGCAGCAGTAAAATCCTATGAAAGTTTTTATATTGCTTTTGAAAATAAATTAAAAACCGAAACAAATGATAAGCCTGAGCTTCAAGGTGCAATGAAGAAATTATTAAATCGACTTGATGCTATTGCTGATCATGAAAATTTTGAGGCCTTGAGAAATCTGGAGCCAAAGAAGTTGGATGTGCTGACTCATATTGTTGCAGAGTGTTATGATAGCTTTAATTTTTCACATGCAGGTGATATTGAGGACATGGAAAAAACTAATGAAGAAATAAATAGACTTGCTCATGAGGCAATGGGCAGTTCTTCTCCGGTATGGCGGGCTTTGGCTGAGGCTGTGAAATTTTTTGTATCTATAGTTTCTAAGGTATCACGCGACTCAACGTTGGCTGAACAGGGAGAGCTCGTCAAGAGTAAACAATTATCGGATTCTATAAGACAGTATAGGACTGCTTTGCATGATATGCGCCCCCAAGAGAACAGCGGAAGCGATGACGAAAATATAATGACGTTGGATTGATTTTTTAAATAAAATTACCGAGATATAGTTTATGGTTTGGGAAGATACCCTAAAAAAAATCAGCAGTAAAACAGCACTTCAAGCGGCTTCGCAATGGGTTGATCGACCCAATAACCTGCAACTGATTAACAATCAAATCAATTGTGTTTATCGTTTTGAATCCGCGGGAAAAGGATTCTATTTACGCATGACTCATGAACAGATTAGACCACAAAAAGAACTGCTCGCTGGCATCGATTATCAACAACACTTGCTTCAAAATGATGCTCCAGTTTGTGACGTTCTTGTGTCAAAGAACGGATCTTATATTGAAAGCGTTAGACAAGATGAACTTTTTTTCTGGGCCCAAGTATGCTCTGAAGTACCAGGGACAACCATGCATTTTGGATATCAAGATAAAAATACCTACTTTCTCTGGGGACAAGCTTTGGCGCGTTTACATCGTGCTGCGGGAACTTATCAGGCGAAAGAACATCATTTTAGAAGCTGGAAGGACTTGTGGAATGAAACAGCCGATTACCTTGCTGATGAGGAAACGGCGATTCAGGATTTATTTTATACCCTTGACCAACGCTTTGAATGCTTTACGCCGAATAATGTCAATTTTGGCCTCACGCACGGAGATCATCGTCCTGGTAATGTGCTATTTGACGGTAAACAAATCCATTTTATTGATTTTGATGAACCTGTCTATCATTGGTTTATCGCCGATATTGCAAAACCATTTTTAGACTTATGCAGTAGTCCTTTTGCTGAATGGGCAGAAAAATTTGCATGGATGATTGAGGGGTATCAGAGTATTTTGCCTATAGACGCACATTTATTGCAGTCGATTAATGATTTTAGTCAAATGAAAAGCTTGGATATTTATCTTTGGTGTAAATATAATTGGTTCGAACCTACAGCACCGGTAGTGTTTAAATAACTGTGTCATCTCTTTTAATTTGTTTATAATTTAACACTTAAAAGAGGTAGATATGAATAAAAAGAAAATAGATTTATCGAATTTTGATTTCAATGAGTTCAAATTAGAGGCTTTGACCCAGTTAAAGTCTGGCCAATCTCTCACTGGAAAAGACGGCATACTGACCCCCTTAATAAAAGAGCTATTAGAGGCGGCATTAGAAGGTGAAATGGATTCTCATATGACTGATTGTCATGAGACAGGTATTTCAAACCGTCGCAACGGCAAAACGACTAAAACAATTAAATCAACAACTGGAGTTTTTGATTTAGAAACACCTCGAGATAGGGATGGCAGCTTTGAACCCGAGCTTGTAAAAAAACGTCAAACGGTACTCAACGAGTCACTGGATAATAAAGTCCTAGCCCTCTATGCGATAGGCATGAGTTACGAGGCGATAAGCGAGCATTTATCTGAGATGTATGGACTAGAAGTCTCGAGTGCTAAAATCAGCCTGATTACTGACAAACTATTACCCCTGATTACCGAGTGGCGTAATCGCTCCCTAGAATCTGTATACCCAATCGTTTTTCTTGATGCCATGCACTTTAAAGTACGTGTTGAAGGTAAGGTCATAAGTAGAGCATTTTACACCGTCCTTGCTGTAAATTCAGAAGGTAAAAAAGATATTCTAGGGCTCTATTTATCTGAGGCAGAGGGAGCTCGTTTTTGGCTTAGTGTATTAAATGACCTTAAAGCTCGTGGTGTAGAGGATATCCTTATAGCAAGCATCGATGGACTTAAGGGATTTCCTGATGCCATTGCTGAAGTTTTTCCTAACACCGAGATCCAGCTTTGTGTCGTTCATCAAATTCGCAACTCATTAAAGTATGTGGTTAGTAAGGACCAGAAAGCCTTTATGGCCGATTTAAAGCTGGTTTATAAGGCTTCAAGCAAAGATATGGCTTTGCATCATCTACTTGAGTTGGAAGAGAAATGGGGCAAAAAATACCCGGCGGTGATGAAATCCTGGAATAACAACTGGGAAGCTCTATCACAATACTTCAAATACCCAGAAGAGCTAAGACGCATCATTTACACTACCAATATTGTTGAAGGCTTTCATCGGCAAATTCGCAAGTACACTAAAAATAAAGGCGCTTTCACCAGTGAAAACGCCCTTATTAAGCTTATTTATTGTGCTTGCCAGAAAGTACTGGAAAAATGGAATCAGCCCATGCACAATTGGGCGCTTATCGTGTCCCAGTTACAAATCTATTTCGAAGACAGACTAACCCTGGGACTTAGATAATGACTGAGGTGACACAGTTGGATGAACACTCTCACAGCACCAGGAGGAACGCCAAGAGCGCAATGGTTGAATGAATTGCGTCATATGGCTTTTACTCCCATATTCAATCTTAAATGATTTAACAAATACTTTCTTACAGTTGCTATTAGTCAATATTCTAAATTTTTAATAAATATTCCCTTATCTCCCCGCATACTTCATTATCTTCGTTCAACCATCCCATGCTCTTCATTATTTCCTGACTGCGTTTTCCACTGCCTTGTTTGGAATGTCCTTGAGCATGATCAACTAACTCTTGTAAGGACATATCGTTTTTAACATAGCTGGTAGCAAAAAATGAATACAAACCACACCAGGCTTTTTTATCGGAGGTTAATTTTGCATTATATTTTTGCATAAAATTGCTTTTTAAACGTTCTACCACAAGATGACTATTTAAAAAGTCAATGTTGATAGGATTTCCATATTTTTTAGATTCGGCCATAATTTGATCAATATGTTCTTGGGGCAAATCAGTAGGATTAGGGTAGATCCTGAACGCACGCTGGAGTAAATCAGGCTCTTCAAGTGAGAGAGCCGACTTCATCAGTTCAACAAAACCAGCGGGAACTATATTTTTATTTTCAATATTGGTTAACTCATCTAAGAATCGAGTAAATAAAATAATGCCTTTCCTTCTTGCTTGAGACAGGGCGATTTTAAGGGTTTCGTCATTGTTTAGTACTGGAATTAAATCCTCTTCAACTTCTCTTACAAAATCAAACCCATCTTCTTTTTTAGAAGACATTTCGTACATGGTACAAGCAATATTATTTGCTAAAAACCTTAATCCTCTAAGAGGGCTATATAAAAAGTCGGATTTGTTCCTGGTTCCTGATTTTAACTCTTCTAGAGTTGGGACATAAGGTAAACTTGTTCCTGAAAAATCTGAGACCACATCCCAAAACATAAAGCCTATTACTGGGGGCTCGGTAGATTGCTCTGGATGTAATTTAAAATAAAAATGTTCGCTATCATCTATGTAACTCAGAATGCTAATGGGCAAGGAAAATGTAAATGCGGTTGCATATTCATTGATGATATTTTCTACCATTTTTAGTGCAAAACTCTTATCCTTCAAGCGTTCTTTTAAGATAATAATATCTGGAGGTGTACCAATAACCTTTTGATCCCCTTTGGCGTTATAAATAACAATAGATTCTTCTTGGCAAAGACTTGTAAAATCTTTTGTTACAAGAACATTAATGGTGTAGGTTGGCTTGTCGGGTTCTTGTATTTCGATTGGAGCAATTTCAAATCGTTGTGTTTTTAATCCCAGGTCCGTGATTTGATCAAGCAGGAGTTTTTCCGCTTGAATTTTGTCATCCCAATTACCCCAACCTTTGTTTGGAATAAAAAAGCATAGGTTTGTGTCTTTAATCTTATAGACATGTTTTTCGGAACCCCCTCCAATTCGTTCACAATCCGTTTTTTTAAAAGTTTTACCGTTTAAAGTTAAGGTGATGTTATGATTTTGTGAATAAAAACGCTGTAACCATTCTCTCATTTGATGTAAGAAAAAAGTTGATTTGCTTGGTATTTTGCCATTTGAGAAAAATAATGGCAATACTATTTATAAATTGATCGCCTTTATTGATTTTTTATCACACCTGAAATATAACCAAATTATATAGAGGCCCGATAGCATGGTTTGCACAGAAAAAATACTTAATTTCTTAATTTAAATGAAAGCTATGAGTATTAAGAAAGGCCAAGCTGGGATCGTTATCTGGTTTAATACCAAAAATAGTTTGAGTATTTACCACGAGCAATGCTTGAGATTTTGCTTGCTTTAGCTTCTCTACTTCCTCATCGATTCTGAGATTATCTTGAGCTAATGTTTGTGCTTTAAGGAGAGATTGTTCTGCTTTTTCCCAATTTTTTTCCAGTCGATAACAACAGGCTATATTTAACCAAGCATCAGTTTGAACCTGTATGTCACTGGTTTGTTCAAGAATCATGACAAAAATTTTTCTTGCCTCCGTATACATCTCTTGTTTGAAGAAACACATACCTGCTTGATTGAGTGCGGGAATATGACTTTGATCCACTTCAAGAGTTAACAAATAGAGTTCTTGTGCTTTTATATAATCTTTACTTTGATACAGATGATGCCCAAATTGAACATAACATTCAGTTAGATCCTCTGTAATCACTTTTTTAAATGCGCAATCCTCTTTAGGGCAATGAGCTAAGGCTTCACGATCTGAAAGATCCCCACGAAATTACCAAACACGGTTAAGCTCCTGTTCTATAATCTCTTGTAAGGTTCTAGGGTCAGGGGCTAAGGAACAGAGCTGATTATGCTCAATCATAAGCTTACCCAGGGTAAAATAAGAGAATATTTTCTTATCTTTGACCGTATTGGCTTGGAAGTATTGTTGTTTATTTTGACTATGTGCAATTACTCCAATAACCCAATAAGTAATTTGCACAATAGCAGCAAGAAGCATTTTTACTCCCCATCTATCTACTGAATGAGTACGCACATAACGTCCTGCTAGTCCGAATTGATGACTTTTAACATCTCTAAACGATTCTTCTATTTGCATTCTTTTAAAATAGAGATTGATAATATCAGTAGGCCCTACATCCAATGGTAAATTAGTAGCCAAAATCCATGGCTCTTTATTAGCTTGACTATAACTTCCATTAGACAGTGTCGAGGTGGTTTTTCCTCGTGATGTCTTTACCTTTCTTCCCTTAGGCTTACGATAGGTTGTAACCACCCTACAAGGTCTTGTATGCTCTTTGGTTAATAGAGCATGCTCATAATGTGTCGTTTTAGATTTAATATCAGGGATTAGTTCTTTAATGAGTTTCCATCCCAGTTCTTCGGATAATTGTACCGATTTAACTCCTCTTACACGACTTAGCCAATACCAGCCCAGCGCTTCTATTTCTTTAAACCATTCTTCATAAAAACCGGCATCCATGATTACGATTACTCGACGATTTTTGGGCAAACAAAGACTCAACTCTTTTAAAAAGTCCTTAGCTCGTCCTTTTGTTTCGGTATCTCTATACACTTCTCGATAAAGAGGAAGACTTCTACCTTTTAACGCTATTTCTGCACTGAGCATTTGAATTTCTCGGTCGTCTTTTAAGCAGCAAATATCTACAATCAAAGGTAAGGTTGTATCTTGCGAGATGTAAGTAAAAACAAAGCTTGATAACCCTTGATAAATGGAAAAAAGTTCATTATGCAGTGCCTTATTGCCTTCCAGCCTATCAACTTTCTTTATCTTATTTTTTAATTTTGCATCTCCAGGCAAGTTCCTCCCTAATTCACTTAATGAAAGGTTTTGGCTATGTCTTAAGCCTGATGCTACATCCATTACTGCATTCAATCGTGATATATGAATTTCAGGACATGATTCTGTAAGCGAATTATAAAGATAGGTTTCTACAGCTAACATTTTAATTTCCATGAGTCTTAATGACGCTCATTTGATCATGAGACGCTCTTTATTTCAACTCATAATTCGTGGGGATAGATCAGTTCACGATAATGGTGAATGGCACACATAAAGTGCACGTTGATTTCCTCTTGCATATATTTTCCAGCTGATGATTGATTTAATAGAAGAATATATTGTTCATGCCAACTTGCGGCTGTATGGAAAAACTTAGGATTATCGCTACATAGTTCCAAGACTGAAATAAGTGCAATTTGTGCGTCCCTAAGTAAAATGAAACAATTTTTTAAATTGGACTTGAGATAATCTTGAGCTAGCTTCATATAGCTTAATCCCAAATTATATCGTGCTGACACACAATTAAAGTCATTCTCAATCGCAGCAAAGTAATAGGAAATTGCCACCTCATTCTGGTTGTTAGCCGCATAACATTGTCCAAGAAGATCAAATGCATCAGACCAGTTTTCCCGATTTTTTGTGTTCATCGATAATTCAAAAAATCGGTTCAAATAGGAAATCGCCTCGTTTTTTTCGTCAGACAAAAAACATGTTTTACACAAAAACAAATAAGCTTCTGGACTTTCAGGATTTAGATTAATTTCTTGGAGAAATAGTTCTTTAGCTTGTATATACTCGCCTTTTTTAAAAGCTTCTACACCTTGTAAATGGAACGAATCAAACATTTTGCCGTCCTTAGAGTAGTTAAATGCTTTTATTTTTTATATGCCCAATGCCAGATTAACCCCAAATTTAGAATATAATAAGCCGATGTTTTTGAATAGCCATTGAACTTATGAGGGTATCTAATGGTAATGATACTTGGTATTAGTGGGGTATCCGGTGCAGGCAAATCAACACTAGCTGCAACTCTGGCAAAGGAATTAGGTGCTGTACTCATCAGTTGGGATGAGTTTGATGCAATTTCAATCGCTCCTGAAGATTATGTTGATTGGCATCAACGTGGACGAGATTATCAAGAATGGAATTACAGTGAACTTGCTCAGGTTCTCCAGGTATTGAAGTCAGAAAACTCTATGGTGCACCCTGTAACTCTTGAGGTACTGGGACCGACTGAGTTTATTATTTTTGATGCACCTTTAGGTCGTTTGCATCAGCAGACGGGACAATATATCGATTTATGCGTTCATATTGAAGTTCCTTTGGATGTTTCTTTATGCAGAAGAGTGTTGCGTGATTATTCAGAAGAAAATAAGGGCAAAAAGGAGCTTTTGGAGGAGTTGGCGTTTTATTTAAATGAAGCAAGAATTTTATTTTTTGATGAGGAACTGAAAAAAAGAGCAGATCTTATTCTTGACGGCATGGCTAAAATTGAGTTTCAAGTACAATTCGTTAAGAGTTTTTTAAGTCATGGGCAAAAGAAGTAATGCACGATCTAATGAAAAGAAGTTAGATGAACCAAAGGGATTGATTCACCTAACGTTTTAATCCTTTATTTTCTCATAGGAGATGGAAATGAATTCTGCTCAACCAGCCTATCATAAGCTTTTATCAAACAATCGGTTGTGCATTGTGTCACTCGTTCATAGTCTTCAACAGTTAATACCGTTTCCAAATATTTGAATAGCTTTTCAATAACATCTTCAAGTTCTAGACCTAAAAAGGACACACTCGATTGGTTTTCAGAAAATTGCATTCTTAAATGAAGAATAAATTTTTCAGGGAGGGGCGTATGGATAAATGAACGAACAAATGGTTTTAAAAGCATTGAATATTCTTTTGATAAGCTTTTTAGCTTTTCTGACGCCTCGAGAGTTGTTTGTGTATCCTTGGCACTTGCTAATAAAAATAGCTGTACTGCCATTTGAATGGCGGGATTAAATGGCTTCCCTTTATATACTGAACTTTCTTGTTGCAATTTCATGGCAGCAAACAATAAAGAATGGGCAATTTTTGCTAGAGATTTTTCAGCTCTTTTGCCATCTGAATATTCCCCTCTTGAATAAAAATATGCCGCAGACCATTTTTTGAATTCAGTTAAAAACAATTCACTGTCTTCCCTAGCTTTGGCAATAGGTTGTGGCCAAAAAATTTGCGGCACTGGACTAGGTTCTGTCATCGATGTCACCAAAATAGGGTTATCATCCATCACCATAGGGGCTATTTCAGTGGCAGCGGTACTTAAAAGTTCTAAGCCACTCAATTCAAAGAGCGTATTTCCATGCTCAAAATGTATTGAATCCGAACTGGATGCACTTGTTTGAACCATTTTGTCAGCCTTTTTCTTCTTTGTATCGGATAAATCTTCTGTATCTGCATGACTATCATCGGTTTCAAGGTGATGACGTTTTGCTGTTTGTTGTGGGGGTGGGCTATCGAGTAAATTTCGTGCTGATTTAAGTCCTTCCTGAATGGAATCTAGGAGTGTACTGTCAATTGAAAGTTGCTCTCGAAGAATGCGATCTTTGTATCTCTTGGTCAGAATTTTGTTAAACTGAGTATATTCAGCAATAATATCTTTTATTTCTTCTCGTACTGAGCTGGAATTTTGCAAGTTGTTCTTTAAAATAAAAAAAAGTCGCATCTCTGCTTGAAGAAATTTAATCTTATGCAGCTGAAAGTGTGCGATTAGCAGATGCTCTGACAGTTCTTTATTTAAGAGCGCAGGAGGGAGTAATTCAGTGGAATTAATAATTCTTTGAAAGCAAACACTTGCTTTGCTAAAAAGACTCAGTAGATTATCAAGATTTTCGATATTATTTTTTTGTGCAAGCGCATAATGAATGTAACTGGATGCAATGGTTAATAAAGCCTGGTTATTTTCCACTAAATCAAAAGCAGATACTTTTTTGTAGAGTTTTCTTAAATAGGAGTTAGAGATCTCTTCAAAAAGTCCAATATTTTCAGCCAATAAGTCTACTTGATTTGTATCAGCTAAATAATTATTTAAATTAGTGTGTATTTTTTTTAGTATTTTCGTTAATTTGGACATGCGTTCCCTTCGATAAAATTGATATTATTTAAAGCCAACAGCACAAGGCTGTTTCACTCTGTTTTATGAAGGGCGAATTATGAGGCAGAATGATGAAAAAAACACTATCAAAATGACACTTTTTTTGTGACATTGTTCAGTATATAGAATTTCAATGCAGGTTGAATTGTAGAACCCAACCTGTCTGAGCGCTTACATCCCAGAATAATTAGGCCCACCGCCTCCTTCAGGCGCATGCCAGACAATATTTTGTCGCGGATCTTTGATATCACAGGTTTTACAATGAATGCAATTTTGAGCATTGATTTGTAATCTGGGGCCATTTTCCTCCTCAATAATTTCATATACTCCAGCAGGGCAATAACGACCCTCAGGGAATGCATAAGTTTTTAAATTTAAATCTATTGCCAATTGAGGTTTTTTCAACACAAGATGGCAGGGCTGATTTTCCTCATGATAGGTGTTGGATAGAAAAACAGATGAAAGCCTATCGAAAGTAAGTACTCCATCCGGTTTAGGGTAGTCAATTTTCTTGGCTTTGCCCGCTGGAATTAAGGTATTGTAATCGGCATGATTTCTCAAGGTCCATGGAGAATAGCCTCGTGTGATATAAGTTTCCAGTGCGGCATTGAGCAAACCTGGAATCAAGCCGTATTTGAATCCTGGTCTTATGTTACGTACCGAATAAAGCTCTTTATTCAGCCAGGAGCTTTTGACTTTCTGGGGGTAGTCAGTAAGTTCAAATGGGGCGAGGTGATCTTGCTGTAATGATTCGAAGCATGCTTCTGCTGCGAGCATACCCGATTGCATGGCTGTATGGATTCCTTTAATTTTAGGAACATTAAGGAAGCCCGCCGCATCACCAATTAATGCACCACCAGGAAAAGTAAGTTTTGGTAGCGATTGCCAACCCCCTTCAATCAGTGCACGCGCACCATAGCTGATTCGCTCACCTCCGGTTAAAACAGGTTGTACCAATGGATGTGTTTTAAAACGCTGAAATTCAGCAAAAGGACTTAACCATGGATTTTTATAATCTAACCCCACTACAAAACCAATGGCAACACGATGATTAGACAAATGATATAGAAATGAACCACCATAGGTTGCGTGATCCATCGGCCAGCCTATGGTATGGATGACTTTTCCAGGTTTATGTTGTTCTGGTTGGACTTGCCAAATTTCTTTTATACCTAGACCATAAGTTTGGGGGTTGGCTTTATCCCTAAGGTGATAACGGGCCATTAGGCTTTGGCTAAGTTGTCCTCGACATCCTTCAGCGAGCAAAGTTTGTTTCGCAAGTAAATGCATTCCAGGTTGGTAATTGTTTGTTTTTTCTTTATTTTTGTCGATGCCTACACTCCCTGTTGCAACGCCAATCACTTGATTTTGATCATTATAAAGTGCTTGAACCGCAGCAAAACCAGGATAGATCTCACAACCCAGAGATTCTGCCTGTTGCGCGAGAAATATGCAAAGCTCACCTAGGCTAATAATATAATTGCCTTCATTATGCATAGGTTTAGGAGTCGGAAGTTTGTAGGCGTTTTTTTTAGTAAGAAAATAAAAAAGATCTTCAGTTACTGCAGTATCTAAAGGTGCATCTTGCCAGGTTTCTGGAAGAAGCTCTTTAAGACTTCTAGGCTCTAAAACCGCTCCAGAAAGAATATGAGACCCGACTTGAGCCCCTTTTTCTAGAATGCAAACTGATAATTCTTTTTGAGCGGCTAAAGCCAATTGTTTTAATTTAATCGCGGCAGATAACCCCGCCGGTCCTGCACCGACGATGATTACATCAAATTCCATGGTTTCGTATTCCACTCGCGCTCCTAACTCTGATTTCAAAAGATAAAATAATCGCTTTTCTATGCTTTAATATCAAGATTTATATTGAAAATTATGAAATCGAGAGTTTTAGTCAAGTGCAGCAGCAGAACCCTGGCTGTAGGGGATTAGGGGGCATACCACTTTATCGATAAATGAGAAATGAATCATCATCTGCACCACAATCAGTTGTTCCTGTAACGGCTGTAACAGTTGAGCGAGTAACGAGAGAAACAAGGCTATGAGGGATACTAAGAACGGTTAGTAATGCACCTGCGACAGTTCCAAGAAGTGTAAAACCTTCAAGACTGAGACTGTTTGCGATGCCTTCTAATGCTGTATTACGATGTTCAGCACTCATCATTATAATTGACGCTAGACCATACAATAGGAAGCCTACGAAATAACATGCAGCAATAAGTGCGGTAAATGCCATAAGAGCTGTACCAATTGTAGAAGCTAAAGGATACCAAATCGGTGCCAGTAATTCTCCCGCAAACTCATTACCATTTTGATATGGAGTAAAGAACCCCGGACGTTCTCGATACTTACTTACCGCTCTGTTCATAATTCCTGAGAGGTAATTTTCATCTTCTGCTTCATCGTTTAAATCTAATATTTCGCTTATTTCAAACCAGCCAATTAAATTTAGCATAAAATTCTCTCGATGACTTAGCTTTGCGCAGGGTATCTAATTTTATGAATACAGTCAATGAGTTATAATCATTAAGAGTTTTAGCCTGCTTTTATCGTTTTAATCAGCATCATTTTAAGCAGTGTATTGCTCAGGATTTGAGAATCACAGAATCTGGTAAAATAGGCTAAACTGATGGGTAGAATATCCAAAAGGAGCTGGTGAATGAAAAAAGTACTTGGTTTATTACTTCTCAGTTGTTCGATGATGACCTATGCAAATGATACTTCAACTATGGAAGTGAGTGCGAATAATCCTAATTTTGTAGTGACGTTACCTGCTAATCCAACTACCGGATTTCAATGGAAGGTAGTTAGTTTTGATAAAAATTTATTAGTCCTCAGCAACAGTACTTATGAAAGGCCAAAGACTAATCTCATTGGGGCTGGTGGGCAAATGCATTTCACTTTTGAATTACAGAAAGGGAAAAGTTATCCTGCAAGTACTATGATTGTACTTAAATATGCGCGCTCTTGGGAGCCTGATACTGCAACAGTTAAAAAAATTAAAGTGAATTTTGTAAAAAACTGATAAAAATTAATAGTGAGTTCGTTTCACTGGACATCCAAATTCTGTCAAAGAGAAATAAAAAAAATTTTATCTATTTTCTTTATCCAACGATGCCTCTCAACATGCAAGTGGCAACAAGAGTGTTTTGGGCTTTCTTGGACAAGTTCAGTTCTGTTGAAATTTTTGTATTATTTAATACACTCTTAATTAGAATAGTTCGATTACGAGTATTAACTATAATTATCAGACAATAAGAAAGGGATGCTGGAAAATAATAATAATAAGGATGTTCTCTCATGAAAAAAATTATAGTTTGTGGCGCATTGTTTCATTTAAGCTTGGCTCAAGTATATGCAGCACAAACTCCAGCTATTCTTTCTGAAACAATATCTACGAATTCCAAATCTCATCAAGGGATACAAAAAGTAGAGACAACTCACCAAAAAAAGAACACGACAACAAAAAAGCGACAATTAGTTGGAATCAATTGTGATTATCGGATTTCTGGTGACACTCAAAAAATTGATAAAGCCTTGGTTGTAAGCTGGGCCGAATATGCTGTACTCCATTCTTTTGATTTTAATTTTCAGTCTTTTGATACTCAGTTGAAAAATTTAAGAGCTTGCTATACTAAAAATGGGTGGGCTAGTTTCGTTAATGCATTACACGATTCAAAAAATATTAATTCAATTAAAACCAAAAATCTAATGGTGAGCAGCACCTTAGATGGGGAAGTTCAATTTATTGATACTCAGGAAAATCAATGGCAAATGAATGTGCCCATTAAAGTTCTTTATAAAAATGATAAAGAAGAGGTGACGCATTTTCTTAATGTTTACATAATTATCAGCTGGAGAAACCCATTTAAACTCGGTATAGCTCAAATTGTCGCAACACCACGTGCTACCCCGTTATCTCAAAAAGCAATAACAATAAGAGAAGCGATGAAAGGTTTTTCTTTGAGTGTTACTCAGCAAATGGATAATGTTGAAAACCTACAAAAAAAGGTTGCTTCGTTTCTCACCTCTTTACTCACCAGCGCCCCAATAAAATCATTTTCTGAACTAGATAAAGCCCTAAATCTGCCCGAATTATGTCTAAAATCAGTGCGCGATGATGCACAAAAGGCCCAGCCTTTAGTTGAAGTACAAAAACATCAGGTACAAAATCATAAGAAATCAATGGCAGCTCAGCCAGTAAATTTAGCTTCTATTGATAAAAAAACTGAGGAAATAATAGCGATTGAAAATCCCTCCAAAGCCAATGGATTTGAATGGGCTCAAAATCAATTCCTTGCTATTAAATCAGATTTCGTGGATACAAAATTGCCTCAGTTACTCACCTATTTCAAAGAGCAAGGTGCTGTTGGATCTAAGCTTGCATTAGAACATTTAGATAAAATAAAAACGCTGAAAACACAAAATTTAGACAGCCAACAGAGAGACAAGAAACGTCAACTCGCTGAAAATAAAACAAATCAATGGCATATTAGTTTCCCCATGCAACTAGTCCACCAAAATGATACCAATCAAATTACTCAATTAAATGTAAATTTAACCCTAGGCAGGAAAAACAGTGGTGAGCTAGTCATTTTAAAAACGAACGCTATGCCGACGGTTAATTCCTCATCTTCCAATCATGCTGAAGCTTTGGTATCCAATGCGCATCTCCCTGCGAGTTACCAGCGAGCTGGTTCCATGCAACAGACTAATAAAATACAACCAGTACAAGATCTCGAACATTTGCAAGCCACTCAAGTCCCGAAAATTATTTTTAACACTACTTCTGAACTACTTAAGACTCCAGAAGCAATCAATTGTGATTTCAAAGTTCCGGATGGAATGACCAAGATCGATGAAGAACTGGTTAAAAAATGGGCGGAAAATGCCACAATTCAATCTTTTGATTTTAACTCGGATTCTATAGATACTCAGTTACAGAAATTAAAGTCTTGTTATACAGCAAAAGGTTGGGAGCACTTTAAGAATGCTTTAGATAAATCAGGAAACATTGAGGCAATTAAATCACAAAAGCTTATTATGAGCAGTAAGGTGAGCGGTCAAACAAAACTCATTGCAACACGGAATAATCAATGGAATATGGAGTTACTTTTACAAGTTGTTTATCAAAACAAACAAATTAAAGTAATTAAATTTTTGAATGTTGACTTAAGCATGGAACGTAAACCTTCTGGCGATTTTGGTATTGCGCGAATTATTGCTACGCTTAATGATCCCGCTAACGCAAATACAGCAGTGACTAATTTATCCAATAAGGACATTGATTCAGTTCAAAAAACGCAACAAGTTCAAGCGGAACAACAAAAGAAAGCAGACTTTATTGATTGTGATTATAAAGTTTCTGCTGAAACTAATGAAATCAATCAAAACATTATATTAGATTGGGCTCAGTATGCTGTAATAAAATCGTTTAATTTTGACTCTGAAGCCATAGATTTACAATTGAAGAAATTGCAGGCTTGTTATACGGATCAGGCTTGGTATGAGTTTATAAGTTCCTTGGAAAAATCAGGCAACATGAAAACATTTAAAACCAAAAAATTAAGGGCTACAAGTCAAATAGATGGAAAAATACAAATTGTTGAATCTAGCGACAATACATGGGCACTAACCCTTCCTTTAAAGATTAATTATCAATATGAAAATGGGAATGTAATCCAATTACTTAAAATTGATTTAACTATAGGTCGGAAAAACACTGGTGGCTTTGGGATTATCCAACTCAATTCTTCTTTAAGGGTTGCTTCAATTCCAAGGAGCATGGAGCTTCTTGCAAATCCTAAGTATGCATTCGGTTAAAAATGAGAGGAATGGGGTAGGTGGTATGTCCATCCCTAGTGCAGCGGGAGATCTCCTATTGTAACTACAGTACTACAGCTTAGAGATCTCTCGTTGCACTTTGGGATGATGTTGGCTCGTTGTGAACCAAGAATCAAGTTTTGCTGAATTTAAATGGCAAATATCTTGGTTCCCAAAACATATCTGCTACCAATTTTTCCAAATTTGCGTCATGGTTTCTTTGCGCAAGACCAGAATCGATTGCACAACGTGCTACAGCTACGGCTATTTCTTTAGCAACAGTTTGGGCATCATCTAGAGAAGGTAATAAAGGTAAATAACTTTCCTTTTTACTTGGGGCAAATTTACATAATGCATGTGCTGCAGCCAGAATCATTTCTTTGGTTAATTTTGTTGCATTAACAGCAAGTACTCCCAAGCCTATCCCAGGAAAAACCAATGCATTATTGCATTGGGCAATTTGTACCATGCGATTATGGTATTCAACAGCAGGAAAAGCAGTCCCTGTAGCAATTAATGCTCGTCCTTGACTCCATGTTAAAATATCTGCAGGTTTCGCTTCGCATCGTTCATCAGGATTTGATAATGGAAATATAATAGGGCGTTCACAATTAATGGACATCGTTTCAATGATGTCTTGAGAGAACGCTCCTGGTTGAGCAGAACAACCGATAAGAATAGTCGGTTTAACATGTCTTACGGTATCAGTCAGTGAAGGGTGTTGTTTTTCATTGATAGCCCATGTCTCGATTTCTTTAGAGTTACGAGCATAGCATTTCTGTGCCTCAGTTAAGTCCGGGTCGGTATTGAGCAATAACCCTTGGCGGTCTATGAGCCAAAAACGTTGATAGGCTTCTTCATGACTGAGTCCTTCGCGAACCATAGCGTCAATAATTTGATCGCTAATTCCTGTTCCTGCAGATCCCGCTCCAAATACTACAATACGTTGTTCATGTAATTTTGAACCGGTTACATCGCATGCCGCTAATAAAGCCGCTAATGTCACTGCACCAGTACCTTGAATATCATCATTAAAGGTACACAGTTGATCTTGAAATTTATCCAGAATGCGTCGTGCATTGCCTCGACCAAAATCCTCCCAGTGTAAAAAGGCGTTGGGGAATTGTTTGTGGATTTCATGAACAAATGTTGAAATGAATTCATCGTATGCTGCTGAATTAATTCGTGGATGGCGACATCCCAGGTACATGGGATCATTAAGAAGCTCTTGGTTGTTTGTACCTGCATCAAGAAAAATTGGCAGGGTGCGGGTCGGCTCAATACCGCCACATAAACAATAAACCATCAGCTTGGCAACAGGAATATCCATGCCTCCAATCCCTTGGTCCCCAATCCCCAAGACACCTTCTCCATCAGTAACCACGATTACATCAATTTCAGGATTGGAACGATTTTTTAATATTTCATCGATCTGATTTTTATCTGAATGAGAAATATACAATCCCCTGGGCTGCCTGTACTCATGACTAAAGCGTTTTACTGCGGTTCCTACTATAGGGGTATATATTACAGGCAGCATTTCACCTAAATGCCGATTGATTAATTTATAGAAAAGAATCTGATTTTTATCATGTAAGTTATTTAGATAAATATTTTGTTGTAACCTTGTGGTATAACTTGAATATTGTAAGTAGGCGCGTTTGACTTGTTCATCCAGTGTTTCAACCCGATGAGGAAGTTTACCTAACAGTCCAAACTCTTTTCGTTCTTCATTAGTAAATGCTGTACCCTTATTTAATTGGGGCGTAGTGAGGAGTGGTTTACCACAAAGAGAAGTTTCAATATATTGTTCTCCTGTTTGCGGATCACGTAGCAATTTAAAATCAAGCATGGTTATCTCATAAGATGGCGTTAGCAGTTGTCTAATGATAATATCGCTTTTTTGTAGTTTATAATAGGTTGAGTATGAATAAATATTTGGCAGTGCTATTCGTAATTTTAGGAGTAACATCATGTTCGCAAGACAATGAACATTATTACAAATCGCACCCCAATGAATTGCAGCAAGCGATAAAGAGTTGTCCACAAAGACAACCACGGGGCTTGACTTGCGACCAACTCGAGGCCCTTGCCAATCGGATGAACCAACTGGCGTATCAATTACAGCTTAGTCCCCAAGGTTTTGGGAAAAAAATACTGGTCTTGCAGGAAACCATTGCAAAGCAGCAGAACCAATTAAAAACTGAGGCTACTAATGCCAATTTACAAGCCGAGTTAACTAAAAACAAAAGTGACTTAACGGATCATTTGGCAGTAGTAAAATGGTTTGAATCACCAACGAGTTAAAAATGAATGTATTGATAAGTAATGATGATGGGGTTTTTGCACCCGGAATTAATATTTTGGCAAAAGAATTGTCAACTTGTGTGAATGTTGATGTGGTTGCGCCAGATAGAAATCGAAGTGGTGCAAGTAACTCTTTGACTCTGTCTCAACCAATAAAAGTCAAAAAACTGGACAACGGTTATTATAGTGTTGAAGGCACACCGACTGATTGTGTACATTTAGCAATAACCGGTCTTTTAGATACTCATTTTGACATGGTTGTTTCTGGAATAAATGATGGTGCTAACTTAGGGGATGATACTCTTTATTCGGGCACTGTAGCTGCCGCAGTGGAGGGGCGCTATTTGGGTTTGCCTGCTCTTGCGATTTCTATGGTGGGAGATAACATTCAACATTATGAAACAGCCGCTATTATTGCCAAACATTTGGTGATGAAATTGAGCAAACACAGCCTTCCTTCACAAACTATTTTAAATATTAATGTTCCTGATATGCCATTACATCAATTAAAGGGTTTGCAGGTAACTCGCTTAGGAACTCGGCATAGCGCGGAGCCTATTGTGAAAGACCGGGATCCTAGAGGACGTCCTATTTACTGGATAGGCTTGCCCGGACCACAAGCAGATGCAGGCCCTGGAACTGATTTTTATGCAATAAGCGAAGGGTATGTTTCAATTACACCACTTCATTTGGATATGACGAATTACAAAATGTTTGATCAATTAGCCAATTGGCTCAATGGGATCCGCATCGAATAAAACAATTGTGTTTGAGGTAATAAATGATAGGTACATTTTGCAAAAGATTATTATGTCTTTTCCTCGTCATCACCTTGGTTGGATGTGGTAGCAATTTAGCTCCCGTTACGGAGTTAAAATGGAATCCCTGGCGCCAACAAAAAGTTTATGTTGTGAAACATGGAGATACACTCTTTTCCATCGCGTTTCGTTATGATACGGATTATAGAACTCTGGCACGCTTGAATCGTATAAGTCCCCCCTATTCATTAAGGGTCGGGCAGGTAATCAACTTACAAGGTATTATACCAAGACATAGGCAAACAGTTCGTCGAAGCGTTCCAATGAGGCATTACTCTATCAAACCTCAAATAAGACCTTCAGTGATTCGTTCGCCCGCAAATAGATATGCCCGTTCTCCTTCAGGATGGTTGTGGCCTGTTAGTGGACATGTGGTTACCTCCTTTGTTCCTGAACAAGGTAAAAAAGGCATAAATATTGCTTCTAGAAAAGGAGAGAAGGTAATCGCTGCGGCAGCTGGGGTAGTCGCCTATGCTGGAAGTGGCTTGGCTGGTTATGGTAACTTAATTATTATCAAACATAATTACGGCTATTTAACTGCTTACGGGAATAACTCAAAAATTATGGTTTCCGAAGGACAACATGTAAAAGCAGGGCAAATTATTGCCGAAGTTGGGGTTGTAGATCGTAAATATACTGGTGTTCATTTTGAAATCAGAAAATCGGGTATACCAGTCAATCCTTTGAATTATCTACAAAAAGGTTGACAGATAGCTTATAGTTATAGCAACAATAATCTTTGTTTTGAAGTATAATGTAGTTATGGAATAAATTTCGCAACATGACTAACACTATAGGTGAAAAAGAATGCACGAAGACGATGAGTCAATTAAAGAACCGGAACTTAAGGATGGGGAATGGACTGAACCAGACGATGAATCGCTCTTAATGGCTGAAGACATTGATTCGCTTCTTGAAAAAGATGATGAAGATGAAGAGCTTCATGATTTTACAGATGATATCGCATTTCCTACTTTTCGTGGCAAAAATGCACTCAAAATGATGGATGCGACTCAACTGTATTTGAGCGAAATCGGATTTTCTCCTTTACTTAGCGCTGAAGAAGAAGTGCATTATGCAACCCTTGCTCTGAAGGGGGATGTTGCTGCTCGAAAAAAAATGATTGAGTCCAATTTACGTTTGGTCGTTAAAATTTCACGTCGTTATCTTAATCGCGGTTTGCCACTTCTTGATTTAATTGAAGAAGGCAATTTGGGGTTAATGAAGTCCGTAGAGAAATTTGATCCGAAACGTGGTTTTCGATTTTCAACTTATGCCACGTGGTGGATCAGGCAAACGATTGAACGTGCTATCATGAATCAAACCCGAACAATTCGCTTACCTATCCATGTCGTTAAAGAGCTGAATGTGTATCTTAGGGCGGCAAGGCAACTCACGCAAAAATTGGATCATGAGCCTTCACCCGAAGAAATTGCAGAAATGGTTGATAAGCCTCTGGAAGATGTACAAAAGTTGCTGGGGTTAAATGATAAGGTCACTTCTGTAGATACCCCCATAGGCTTTGATGAAAATAAATCACTATTGGATACGATCGCTGATGAAAACAGTGTGAATCCTGCAGAACTCTTAACCAATGAAAATTTACGCCTGCATATAGAATCTTTATTGGATAAATTGACTGAAAATCAGCAACAGGTTATTGCAAGAAGATTTGGCCTGAGGGGTTTTGAAAAAGCAACTCTTGAGGATGTGGGTAAGGAAATTGATTTAACACGAGAACGTGTTCGTCAAATTCAAGTTGAAGCATTAAAGACATTGCGTGGTCTATTGGAAAAAATGGGATTAACGCAGGAAGATTTGTTTTAAACTAAATTTTTTATTTTAGCCTGGGCAAAACGAAATAACTTGAGATGTTTTTAGTTTTATTTCGTTTTACTCAGGCTAATTTATTTTAAAAGCCGAAAATAAGGAGAGTAAGCTAATGATAAAAATGATTATATCTGCATTATTTATCTCATCATCAGTAGTCCATGCAGAACAATTAACAACTTTTACAGACATCGCTGATTCAATATCTCAAGGTAAAAAAATTAAATTGGTAATGAATATTCAAGAATGCAATGCAGAAAAATTATCTTCGAATTCTATTATAGCCTCAGTACAACCTAATGCCTTTCTTGTTATTGATAACAATCGAATTGCTGCATCAGTGAAGCATTTTACTTTGGATAATCCTCTTGCTCGTGGTAATCCTGTATTTGAATTTGTTAAATACAATATCAATTCAGATGGAAGTGTTTCTATCAAAAAAACCGTAATGAATGCTAATAATTACCAACAATTAGCAAGTTTTCAAATTGAGTGTGCCCTAAATAAAGGATTTAAGGCGTTTTATTAAATCCTACACAGTAATCGGGTTACAAACCGATGTAAATTTTCTAAAAACCCCCTCACTCTAGCCCTCTCCCCAAAGGGGCAAGGGCGAGGGTGATTTACGGACACTCAAAATTTGCTTTGAGCCCTTGCCAGCAGTTTGTGTACTCTTTTTGCATCTGAGGAATACGCATTGCTTGCTCCGTAACTTGCCATACATCCTTTGTTTCAAACATAAAGGCTAAGGTATTTAAATAAAGCTCAGGTTTAAGTTTTTGTGTTGCAGCCTTTTCATAACTTATTTGATCCGGCCCATGGGGTGTCATGCAATTATGAATACTTACCCCACCGGGTAAAAATCCCTCTTTTTTTGCATCATACTCACCTCGAACAAGGCCCATGAGCTCATTCATATAATTACGATGGTAGTAAGGCGGTCTAAATGTATGTTCAGCAACCATCCATCGAGGAGGGAAAATGACGAAGTCTAAATTAGCTACGCCGGGTGTATCACTATCTGATGTTAATACTGTGAAAATACTTGGATCTGGGTGATCAAAGCTTACCGAATTAATTGTATTGAATAAACTCAAGTCATAGCAATAGGGTGCATAATTACCATGCCAGGCTACTACATTAAGGGGAGAGTGATTGCATTTTGCTGTCCATAATTTATTTTGATACTTACAGATCAGAGTGGCCTCAGTAATACCTTGTTCAAATGCAGCAAGTGGATATTGAAAATGTCGAGGGTTAGCTAAACCGTTTGCGCCTATAGGTCCTAACTGGGGCAGAGTGAGTGGATTACCGTTGTTTTCACAAAGATATCCTTTGGTTTCAGGACCAACAAGCTCCATTTTGAATTTAACACCGCGCGGAATGACGGCTATCATGCCCGGACAGATATTTAATTTGCCAAACTCAGTGTGTAAATTAATTTCGCCAGAGTAAGGAACAAAAAGCATTTCTCCGTCATTATTAGCAAAGTATTTGTTTTGCATGGATCGGGTACAATGATAAAGATATGTATTCACATGCTGACTTCCAGCAAGATGGAACATTCCTTCTACAAAATCAAAATCCTCTTCTTTAAATAAGTCTATGGGAGACCAACGCAAGGGATTAGGTGACTGTTCTGCATGATAGGGTTTAAACAGTTCCATTTCATAGGCTTGATAGTTGCCTTGAACTACAGAAGGTAGTATTCGATAAAGCCAGCTGTGCAAATTATTTTGCCTTGGACGAGTAAAGGCCGTTCCACTTAATTGTTCAGCATAAAGTCCTAAGTTACAGTGTTGTGGTGAATTTTGGCTACTGGGTAAAGCACCTGGAACTGCTTCAGTTTGATGATGATTACCAAATCCTTGCAAATACACTGTTGATCTCCTTTAGCGTTTATGATTCATTGAATAGCTTAGGTGTTTGTACTCGTCATCCCAACTCAACGAGGGAACACCACAATGTAATTCGGGATGATAGGAGCAAATAAAGCACCAAGGCTAGATTTCAAAAATTAAAAACTGAATGTTGGTGGCTACTATAGTCTAAAAAAGTTAAAAATGTCGAGCCTAAATGAAAGTTAAGTTATTCTTTTTAACAAAAGAGCATGTATAATTTATACAAAATTAAATAAGGTTTTGAGGTAGTATTATGGCAGGTCATAGTAAGTGGGCAAATATTAAATTCCGTAAAGGGGTTCAAGACGCAAAACGTGGAAAAATATTTACTAAATTAATTCGTGAGATTACCGTAGCTGCACGTATGGGAGGAGGGGAAGAGTCTTCCAATCCGCGATTAAGAGATGCGGTTAAAAAAGCGCTTGGTGCGAATATGAAGCGTGATACAATTGATAATGCCATCAAACGTGGTGTTGGCGGACTTGATGGCGAAGCAATGACTGCTATGCGTTACGAAGGTTATGGACCTGGTGGCGTTGCGGTTCTCGTAGATTGTTTATCTGATAATAAAAATCGAACTGTCTCCGAAGTGCGTCATGCCTTTACGAAAAATGGTGGCAATTTGGGAACGGACGGTTCAGTATCTTATCTCTTTACCAATCAGGGAGAGATTTTGATGGCATCTGGTCAGTCTGAAGAACAGGTTATGGAAATTGCCATCGATGCAGGAGCCAGTGATGTTTCTGTAGATGAAGGACAAATTGAAGTAATTACTCCTGTTGAGGCCTATCATAGTGTATTAAATGCGCTAACCGAGGCTGGCCTGGAAATTGAACAATCTCATTTAACCATGCGGGCACAAACTTTAGTCCCTATCGACGATGATTCAGCGGAAAGTCTTTTAAAGTTAATTGATATGCTGGAAGACCTCGATGATGTACAAGAGGTATATAGCAATGCTGAATTTTCAGAAAAATTATTAGAATCAATCAATTAATGAGCATTATTTTAGGGATAGATCCTGGATCAAGGATAACCGGATACGGTCTGATAAAAGAATCAGACCGTAAAATCGAATACATTGATAGTGGTTGTATACGTACTAATCCAGATAGTGAGTTAAGTCAAAAATTATTGCAAATCTATGATGGTATTTGTCAGTTAATGGACCATTATTCACCTGCCGAAGTAGCGATCGAACAAATATTTATGCATGAAAATCCTAATTCAGCATTAAAATTAGGGCATGCTCGTGGCGTGGCGATGGTTGCTGCAGCATCGCATCGAGTGAAAGTAAGTGAATATTCAGCGCGTGAAATCAAGCAAATGGTGGTTGGTTATGGGGCTGCAGAAAAAGCTCAGGTAAGCCATATGGTCGTTCATCTTCTTGCATTGAATAAGGCACCACAAAAAGATGCTGCGGATGCGTTGGCTATAGCAATATGTCATAGTCATATGCGTCATAATTTATCATCTGTAATTGGCAGACGAGGATTGAGGAGACGGAAGAGATGATTGGTTGGTTGGATGGGCAGATTATAGATAAACATCAACCAGGAAAATTGGTTCTTAATGTTCATGGCGTTGGATACGATGTTGAAACTTCATTAAATACCTTTTTTCAACTAGAAAGCATTAATGGTTCTATTGGATTACACATACATACTGTAGTGCGTGAGGATGCTTTATTGTTATATGGTTTTCTAGAGCGACAAGAAAGAGAGTTGTTCAGAGCGTTAATTAAGGTAAATGGTATTGGTCCCAAAGTCGCTATGTCGATACTTTCTAGTACTACTCCGAATGAGTTTATACAATGTATTCAACAGGAAAATGCCTCTTTTTTAATGAAATTGCCTGGTATAGGTAAAAAAACTGCGGAGCGTTTGGTTGTTGAAATGCGTGACAGTATAAAACAATTTTCTGGCTCCGTTTCTAACGCACAGAGTAAGGCGATTCCTCTGATGAATGGACCAGATGAAGCAGTGAGTGCTTTAGAAGCTTTAGGCTATAAGCCTCAAGAGGCATTAAAAGCAGTGAATAAAATAAATGATGGTTCTAAAAGTTGTGAACAGTTAATTCGTGATGCACTACAAGTTTTGGCAGTTCGATAAGGTAACAAATACTTGTTTAGCTGTTTTGTGGCCCGGATTACGCTACGCTAATTCGGCTACAGAAAATAAAAGGTTCGCCTTATTTTTCTTCAATGGGCACAAAAAATCTTACAATTAAACCGGTGCCTTCTTTTGGAGTATCCAACATGAGTCTTCCACCATGTAACTCCGCAATCTGTTGAACTATTGCCAAGCCAAGACCACTACCAGGGCTCTTGTTCCCGAGGACGCGAAAGAAACGTTCAAAAACACGCGATTGCAATTCTGAAAGAATACCTGGTCCATTATCACTGACCTCAAGCATTATTTCATTTTTTAGTTTAGCTAAACGCACTATAATCCGACCATGTTCATTACAGTAGCGTATTGCGTTATCTACAAGATTACGAATTAATATTCCCAGCGCAGTTGAGTTACCATAAATAATTAAATTTTCGGCATCGCTTTCGAATTCAAGGTCAATTTGTTTTTCCACGGCAGCTGGTGCAAGCATGGCGAGTATTTCGCGGGTTAGCCTGCTTAAATTGACTTCATCCTTTTCTTCCATATGAGCGGCTTCGGGTACAAGTCGACTCATAGTAAGTAATTGTTGGACTATATGGGTACTGCGATTAACGCTTGCAATAAGTTTTTGTAATGCCTGGTTTTTTTCTTCCACGTCATTAGAATGCAATGCAACTTGTGCCTGTGTTTTAAGTGCTGCAAGTGGGGTGCGTAATTCATGTGCTGCATCAGCAGCAAATCGTTTTTCGCGTTCAAATCCTTCTTTAAGCCTAAAGAACAATTTATTTAACTCGTCGATCACCGGCTTAATTTCTTCAGGTACCTCATGCAAATCAACCGGTTCAAGATGGCTGGGAGCACGGTTGGCTACCTCTTCGGCCACTTTATCTAAACTATCTAATCCTCGACCAATAATAATCCAAATTAGCAAACCAGATAATGGAAAAGTTAAAAGCATGATGTAGAGATCATCTTGCGCGATTCGATGACCCAGTTCATTTCGTGTATCGTAACGCTCGGCTAAAACAGTACGGATTCCTGCTTTATCATTGTAGGTAGTGAAAACGCGCCAATCTTGTTTTGATATTTTTTTATCACTAAACCCATCAACTTCTGAGGTTAAAGGAATTTTGGGAGCTGAAGACGAGTGTAACAATAATTTTCCACCATTGGTCCAAACTTGAAAATTAAACTTATCCAGGTAGTTTTCCGGCGGTTCCTCATTCAAAAATCGTTTTTGATAGTAGGTATCAATTTTTTGAGGGATCGTTTCAAGTGCTTCTTGAATTTTAGAGAGAGGACGTTCATGGAGATCATCACCCAATAACGCCTGATATGAAAGAGCAGAAACTGCCATTAAACTATCTAAGTGATCTTGGATGTCTTTTTGATCTAGGTAATAGTTCCCTATAGCAGTTAATGTGGTCGTTATAGTAATGGCCAACAATAGATTTATGAGAAGAAATTTTCTTATAGATGATTTCACGATACAGCTATACCATCATTTTTTTCTGCCATATACCCAACACCTCTTATCGTCCTAATAAAGTTGGCATTAAGCTTTTTACGTAAATTATGGATATGAACTTCCAACGCATTACTGTCCACATCTTCTTCCCAGCCATAGATACTTTGCATCAGTTGTTCGCGCGATAAAACTTGACCGCTGTTTTCGAGAAGCTTTTGTAACAGTGCGAACTCTCTGCGTGGCACATTAACTAAAACATCATCAACGAATACTGAGTGGGCAGCCGGATCCAGAGTAATATTTCTATATTGCAGAACTGAATCAGCTCGACCTTGTGAGCGTCTGACTAGAGCTCTGATTCGTGCACTGAGTTCATTGAGGTCGAAGGGTTTGATCAGGTAATCATCTGCTCCACTATCCAAGCCTTTTACCCGATCTTCGACTGACTCGCGAGCAGTTAGAATAATAACGGGAGTAGGATTACCATCATGGCGTATACTTTGTAATAATGCGAGTCCGGAGAGTTTAGGTAAGCCTAAATCTAAAATAATTAGCTCAAATGACTCAGATTTTAAAGCAGCACGAGCGGCTTCACCATCTTTAAGCCAATCTACAATATAGCCAAACTGGGTTAATCCAGTTTTGACCGCATCACCAAGTAACTCGTCATCTTCAACTAGCAATAGTCTCATTCTTGCTCCTATTGTTTTTCAAGGCCGGTTTCATCCATATGTTTTGTAAGATAAAAAGCTTGAATTAACACAAAAAGCAGAGTAAAACCAACCCCACCAAATAATTTAAAGTTAACCCAGGCATCAGTATTGAAGTTATAGGCAACATAAATATTTACTGCACCCATTAAAAGGAAAAATAATACCCATGCCATATTAAGCCTATGCCATATTTTTCCAGGGAGTGTTACATTGGCTTCCATCATTTTTTGGATTAATGGCTTACTTCCAATATAACCCGAGCTGAAAAAGGCAAGAGCTGAGAGCCAATAAATACCTGTTGGTTTCCATTTAATAAACCAGGGGTTGTGAAAGAAAAGCGTTGCCCCTCCCAAAACCATGATGATGGCGAGGCTTATTAAATGCATTTTTTCATAATGTTGGAATTTTAATCTATAAAAAGCTACCTGACTTAAAGAAGCAATCATCGCGATAGCTGTCGCGGTATAGATACCAAAAAATTTGTATACTATAAAAAATAAAACTATAGGAAAAAAATCAAATAGTAATTTCATATATCTTGAATACAATAAAATAAGTTACTTTGATTATAACACAAGTTTTTGTGCTCTCCTCCTTGCTTTATACCAGAAATGAAAAATAATTGTTAATAAGGTACAACTATGGAGTTCATAAAAACGATCCGCCTAATTCTGGAACAGAATGGTAGAAGCCTAAAATCAAACTCAAATCCTCATCGTACTCCAAGGACAAAACTAACCAACGAACAATTTTTGTCCAGAATACAATGGGTCATTCCGCATAAGTCCGGGGTTTAATGCAATAATACGTTCTATGCTGGTTTTATGTTGTTGGGCAATGGCGCTCAGGCTGTCGCCTTTTTTTACAATATATTGAATGGGTTGATTGACTTTTTTCCATATCACAAGTTGTTGCCCTTTTTGTAAGGGTTGATTGCTTGCTAATTTATTCCATGCCTGTATCTCCTGGGGACTGACACCATAAGTTTTGATCAGTTTTTGATACGTATCATTTTCTTGAACAATGTGAATGACACGATGATTTCGTACCGCTGCTATTTGATGTTCTAAGGGCATGGTCGCAGCAGCCGGTTCTTTTTTAACAACAGCAGGAGCATTTTTGGTACTGGGGATTAAAATGGATTGATTGGGACTAATTTGATCAGTTGTTAGCTGGTTTAATTGTTTGATTAAACTAACTGTTGTGTGATACCGAACCGCAATGTTGTCTAGGCTATCTCCTGGCTGTACGATATGTTTTTCCCAGCTTACCCTTTTGTCCTCAGGAAGATTGGCAAGATTTAAAATAAATTGGTGTACTTTCTCCGCGGGAATAAGCAATTTAATCGGTTTGTGGGGATCAGTGGTCCAACGATTAAATCCCGGGTTTAATTTAATTAACTCTCGATAGCTAATCCCCGCCATTTTTGCAGCGTGGTTCAAATCAATTGGACTTCCTATATTTACTTCCTGGAAATAAGGAACATAGGGGATTTCAGGCAATATTAAGTGATATTGACCTGGATTTTTGATGATTTCCGCTAAGGCAAACAGGCGTGGAACATAAATTTGAGTTTCACTTGGAACTGGTAATTCCCAAAAATTTACTGAGCGACTCCCTGTGCTTTTGATCGCACGATCAATCGTTCCTTCTCCGGCATCATAAGCTGCTATGGCTAATACCCAATTGCCATTAAAGAATTTATTGAGATACTGGAGATAACTGAGTGCGGCATCAGTTGATGAGCTGATGCTACGTCGGGCATCAAACCACCAATCTTGTTTTAAGCCTAAACCTGCTCCTGTACGTGGCATTAATTGCCATAATCCAGCAGCACCAGCCCCAGAGTATGCAAAAGGGTCAAAAGCGCTTTCAATCATTGGGAGTAGGGCCAATTCACCAGGAAGCTTTCTTTTTTTTACTTCAACAACAATATGATAAATATAGGGTTCGGATTGACGACATACTTTATGTAGATAGCTCGGATGAGCTACCAGCCACCTAATTTGCGCTTGCACTTCAGCTCGTGACGATTCATGATTTAAAGTGAATTCATTGCGCAATACTTCCCATACATCTGGCGCTGCAAGTGCTAATGACCCATTAGTAATAGCAAAAAAAATGAGTAAACAGAATAAAAAGTCTTTTATTTTGAAAAACTTAATTTTCAATGGCTATTACCTATGAATATTATTGGCTATCGAGTTTACTAAAATTAGTTATAGGATTAAACCCTTTTTGCGCTCACCTAATCCATAAAGAAAGAAATTAATTCTTTCTGGTTAATTATTTGAATGAATTTTTTTCTTCTCTTAAAACTCTAAATATTTCTAATGAGCTATTTGATGTCGCTCCATGTGTTAATGCGTATTTTTGCACTTCTGCTTGCTCAGTACGTAAAAAGGGATTAATTAATAACTCTTGTTCTAACGTTGATGGAAGGGTACAGGAAATGGGGGAGTTTTGTATTTTTTCCAAGTATTTTTGAATAGTAGAGTTATTAGGTTCTACTGTATGTGCAAAGCGTAAATTTTGTTGGGTATATTCATGAGCACAAAATATTTTTGTAGTGAGAGGTAATGTTTTAAACAAATTTAGTGATTGGTGCAATTGCTCTAAAGTTCCATCAAAAACACGCCCACAACCCGCTGAAAAAAGTGTGTCACCACAAAACAATAATTTTTGCTGGGGTTCATAATAGCTAATATGGCTTGAGGTATGGCCTGGATTGAGTAAAATTTTGAAAACACATTGTCCCAAGTTAATCATTTGATTCTCTTGCACAGTACTATTTATATTGGGGATGCGTGGATCACTTGGACCGTACACTGTGCATGATCGATAGGCTTTGAGTAATTGACTTACACCACCAATATGATCTTGATGGTGATGAGTTAATAAGATGGCACGCAATTTTAGCTGATTTGCCTGAGCAAATTGCAATACTGGCTCTGCATCGCCTGGATCAACGCAGTCAAATAAACCTGTGGTTTTGTCAACAATCGACCAAATATAATTATCTGAAAAAGCAGGGATAGGAAAAATGGTCATGAATGGCTCTCAATAAGGTAAGAGGAAACTCCTGGATTAAAATATACTTTCAGTGAGTTTAATACTATTTGCATTTCATCTGCTAAGGTAAAAGGTGGATTGATTATCCATAGACCACAACCACTCATACCATCTATTGATTTTGATGTCAGACTAAACTCAATGTGTAAACTATTTTTGGCGTTAATTTCTTTCATACCTCTATTGAGTTTATCTGTTAATTTTTTATTGACCAATGGATACCAAAGGCAAAACACTCCTGTAGCAAAACGAGAATAAGCATGTTTTATTGCCATGGGAATTTCTTTATATTCTTCTTTTACTTCAAACGAAGGGTCAATAAAAATCAGTCCTCTCTTTTCTGGCGGAGGAAGTAATGCATTCATCGCTACTATGCCGTCAGTATTGCTAAAATGTATCTTTTTATTCAAGCGATGCAATTGGTTCAGTGCTTCAAATTCCCTAGGGTGAAGCTCGCAAAAATACATTCTATCTTGTACCCGTAATTTATTAATGGTTAAAAAAGGCGAACCGGGATAGGATCTTAAAGCATGAGTAGGATTAAGCTTCTTAATGACTTCAATGTAGTCTAGAAAAACAGGAGGAAGTGAATCTCGTTCCGACCAGACCAATTCAATACCCTGTTTGTATTCTTGTGTTTTTTCAGCTTGTTTGTTTTTTAAATCATATAACCCCTTTCCTGAATGCGTCTCAAGATAAAATAGGGGCTTTTCTTTACGAATTAAGTAGTCCAGAAGACGTGTTAAAGCAATGTGTTTGATTACATCTGCAAAATTTCCTGCATGATAGCCGTGTTGATAACTGAGCATGTGGTTCCTAAAACATTTTTAATGATTGTCTACTATACTCTTTTTAAGAGAGTATAAAAGGGGAAAGCTATGGGACTTCACGAAGATTATGATGACCAATCATTCTCTGATTATAATTATGATGATGATATTGACTCTTCAACTCATCGAAAGAACGTGAGACGTATGCTCGAAGAAAAGCTAGAGCGTAAACGTTTAAAAGAGGAGTTTAAAGATGATTTTGATGAGTTGAGTGGAGATTTTGATTGGGATATTTTAGACAAATAATTATTTTAACCCGGGCCTAGACGCTAAACTCAGGGCAAATAATGTTTCAGTGCTTGATTTGCATGCTATTTATTTCTTAGAGTTGCGGCTTTAAGAGTATTTTCAAGCAATGTCACTATAGTCATAGGCCCTACACCTCCAGGTACGGGTGTAATCCATGAAACTTTGTTTACTGCATTTTTAAAATCTACATCGCCGCGAATACTGCCATCTGCTAATCGATGGATACCAACATCGATGATTATGTGATCTTTATGAAGCCACTTGGTATCAAGAACATCCATTTTTCCTGTTGCTACGATAACCAAATCAGCGATGTGTACCAATTTTTCTAATTGTTGGGTGAATTTGTGGGCAATTGTGACTGTTGCTCCTGCCAGGAGTAATTCTAAACTCATAGGCCGACCAACAATATTCGATGCGCCAATCACAAGCGCATGCTTTCGTTTAACCTCAATCTGATAATGCTTCAATAAGTTCATGATACCCAGCGGGGTGCATGGACGTAATAATGGATTACGCTGAGCGAGCCGTCCTAAATTATAGGGGTGGAAGCCATCAACATCCTTTTCGGGTTTGATGTGTTCAATAACGACACGTTCATTTATATGTTTGGGTAATGGAAGTTGGATGAGAATTCCATCAATGTGATCAAAGTGGTTTAAATCATCGATAAGCTTAAGTAATTCTTCTTGAGTTGTTTCTTCAGGTAAGTCAAAGGAGTGTGAGCTAATACCCACCTCAGCACACGCTTTACGCTTGTTCGCTACGTAAACAGTGGAAGCAGGATCGTTGCCAATGAGAACGACAGCTAGGCCAGGTGCTCGATGTGTTTTTTTTAAAAACTCGCGTACGTGTTCTTTTAATATATCTCGACGAAGAGAAGAGACGACTTTTCCATCAATTAGAGATGCTGACATAGTTACCCAGAAGAAAAGCAAGGTAATAAATTATGAATTAGAGGGGTTGGTAATGCAATAGGATTAATGGGGCTAGCGCAATTCATCGAAGCCCAATCATTTCATACATAGCGTGGTGCGCTAGCTATTAAGCCTGTGTCTTAATAGATTGTAGGCCCAGGCTACGATATAACTTCCAACGAAGGTACTAACCGATACGGTTATTCCAGCCAGCAAACATTGGAGAAAAGAAAAATCATAGGTAATGTATATTGCTCCCATCGTGCCATTAAAGGGCTTCCCTGTATTAAAAATTAAAATCATCAATCCCATAAAAAAGGTAGATGTTCCAGAGAGAATGCCAAGAGATACACCTAAAGAAACGGGATCTATTTTCCCAAATGTCATGATAATTACCTTATGTTCTATAATAACCAATTCCATTATTAATCATTATCCTAGTCATGGGAAGTGGTTCAATAGGTGGGATAAATTAAAAATATACATTCATTAGGATGAAATGCTGTAATTGTAAAGAGAAGGAGCATAAATGACGCAAAAGGTTTACTGAAGCAGTATCATTGACTCATGAGCTTGCTGTGTCTATACTGGAAAATCATTGATTTTATGGTAAATATCGTGGATGAACTGACTGAATTACTTAGACCATCTTGGGGTGCTGAAAAATGGATTTTAGAAGGGTGGAACAAGATTACTGCAGATGAGAAACAACTCATTAAAAATAGGATAAATGAGTTATTTTCCGATGGTTTACCTTTTGAGCTTCAATCTGACAAACTTTTTTATATTTATACATTCTCACTTTTAGCACAGCTCGAAGTTTTGGCTGTTCAAATTCCTCTTAAATTTGAATCCAAAATGTCTACTGCGGAATACAGAGAACGCATGCGTCAACAATTACTTGACGAAATATTTCATGGTTTAGTATTTACTAAAATAGTCTATATGCTGTGTGCGCCTTATGCCTCTCCACCTCCATACAGTCCCCAGATCGAAATTATTTGTAACTATATCCGAAATGAGACGTGTCCCAAAGTAGCGATTATGTTGCTTAACCTTATTGGTGAGGGATGGATCGAAGAAATCTTTGAGAGTTTACATCGATATGGAGTGGCACCAAAGGTATTCAAAACAATTCTAGAAGATGAACATCGCCATGTTTGCGAAGCAGATTTATATCGTGATATCGGATTGCCAGACGTTGACCAAATAAGGCCAAAAATTGCTTATTTGGAAGAACAATTGATAACCAATATTTTTATGCAATATAAATATATGTCGTCAGTATGTGCTTTATTGGGCGTCGAAGGGGTCATTTATTTTAAAGAGTCTCTCAATAAAAAACATACGCAGCAACTCAGTAAAGTGAATCTCCAGCCTAGTGAAAATTGGAAAAACTTTATTGAATTTGCCGATGAGGTATTACCAAGAGTTCAGAATTATACCGAGTCCAATCGGGAAGTGGAAATGACTCCCATTCGAAAAGTCTTTATGACTCAGTGGGATGGTCCAAGTGATCCAACCATGACAGGGCAGTTTAGTGTCGATATCTCCTGCCTCGATTTTTTCAATAAAAAATTTGCTTCAGAGACTTTGACTACGTTAATGTTGCAGGCTGTTAGTTCCTGGATGACATTATCCGATCATCATAGAAATTATTTAAGTTTTAGAAAAATCTTTCAAACCAAAGAAGCCTATGTTGGTCTGGTTGTCATGTTACCAGGCTGTGGTGATCATCTAGGCACAATTGTTTTTGAAAATTGTCATAATCTTAGTTTTTATGAATTATCCGCAAAAATTCGAACTATAGTGTCTATGATGGTTTATTGTTATAAGAAGCGCGAACAACTAGAAAAAACAAATCCCCGAGTACAACAGCTCATGAAAGATATGGTTTATGAATATGCTTATAACACTTATCCATATCCACTTGCAGGAACTCCTTATATTACGCTAAGTAATATTGGAGTGTTTGGCTATACCCAATCTATGGCTCCTCTTCGCAAAACCGAGGCCATGAGATTTACAATAATGGAAGTTGACCGAAAACTTGTTTGGCAAAAAGATACCCAATCATTCGAACCTAAAGATATGTTGCCGGTATCCATCAGTGCGGACCATCGTATTTTTGATGGTAATTCTACGGTTCCTAGAATGGTAGAAGAAAGGTTTCAGACTATGTTTGCCAAAATGTGTAAAGAAAAACCTAAAGCAAAACAACCAATACATCAGCAGGAGCAATTACAATTACTTTTAGATCAACTCATTGCAACAAATATTGAAATGGGATACAAGACTTTAATGTTATTGCAAACTTGCTGGTATGATTTTATTTCGATAGAAGAGTGTTATGTAGCGTCCAACTATCATGGTATTGCACAAAACCAGGATCAAACTCGGGAAACGACACTTATCTAATGTAATCAAGTAGGAAGTTGTATATCCATGCAACAATATAACTACTAATGAAAGTGTTCATGAGTACTATAGCTGCACCTAGTGCAGCATTACCCATAGAGGGATTATAGGATAAATACATCGTTCCAACCATGCCTACAATGGGTTTATCAGCAAAAAAAACAAATGCTGCTAGGCCCATAAAAAATGAAGCAATTGCTGATGGAATACTAATAGAGATTCCCAGAGCAAGCGGATTTATTTTAGTGAATTCCATGATTTTTTATCCCTATTTTCAATAAATAATTCATTCTATTATTAATCATTCTTCTTGAGATGGGAAGCTCATTTTTGTCAGAAATTTTAAAGGAGTAACTCAACTATTCTGTTGAAAAATAGGAATAATAAACGATTATTTAGAAAAAGGAGTTTACAATTGAAATATTTCTAGATTAACTGTTCAATTAAGTTCTAATTGCTTGAATAGATTAGGAAATAATGTTAGTTTTTTTAAAAACCAATTTCCTTTCTTCAACCCGCCAAGGGCATGGAGCTCTGATTGAAAAAAACTGCTTTATTTTCATCCTTATTTTCACTAACGGTGCCTGTATATGTTTATGCTCTCGGTTTGGGTGAAATGAAAGTAGAGTCAGCTTTGGGCCAGCCTTTTCTTGCTGAGATTACGCTAATTGATTCCCATAACATTTCTTTGTCGAATATCAGGGTGGGGCTTGCTGACCCACAAAGCTATCAAAGTTTAGGGATTGAGCGCTCTGAAGCTGTTGGCGCTCTTTTTTTCGATGTGAGACAAAATAAACATGGATTTGTTATACAAGTTCATTCCAACGAACGGATGACAGAACCTTATATGCAGCTTATTGTGGACTTAAACTGGCCTAAAGGACAAATCTTTAAAGTTTATACTGTTTTGTTAGATCCACCAGGTTATAAATTAACGAGTACTATGGCGCAAAGTGGTCTAACTTATCAGAGGAAGTTCTCAAATTATCATCAGAATACAAAAGCTTCTTCTGGAGAATATCAAGGTGAGTCTGGGGGGACAAAGAAAAAAACAATTTATGGTCCTACAGTGTCCAATGAAAATGTATGGCAAATTGCTCAAAGATATAAAACTTCAGACGCAATTTTACCGCAAATTGTTCTTGCTATTGTGGGAGCAAATCCTGGGGCATTTATTGATGGGAATTTAAATGGATTAAAAACGGGTGTTCGTCTTAAAATTCCTTCTGCCAAGGAGTTCCTTGAGGTACCAGCTGATTTAGCTACAGTTGAAGTAATGGCTCATGATAAGTCATGGAATGAAAAAACAACGATCAATCATGTGTTGGCTCCACCCTATATGACAGGACAAACATCCAATGCTGCAACGGTTGAGTACTCTCAAATACCCCCTGTGCCAAAGTTTTCTGAGACTGAAGCTTCTGTGCCAGATCATATTCTGTCTTCAATTCCGTCTTTGGTAGCTCCGAAACAAGTAAGTCCAGAACAAGATAGGACACTCAAGGCTGAAATATCAATAACAACTGCTGCAGTAGATTCCTTACGAGAGTCTAATGCTCTGCTGACTGAACAATTGAGTTTTTTACAAGCACAAAATACAAAACTGCAAAAGCAATTGGATGAACGTGATAAAGAACTTCGATTAATACATAACCAAATTCAAACCATGATGAAAGAGCGAATGGCAATTGCAGGACAAGCAAGTTCCATGGACTCAGCCAACAATTCATCTTCCGAATTTTGGCTTATATTTATGCTGTTACTTATTGCTGGAGGAGGTGGTGGAGTTGCTGCTTATTTCTATTTAAAACGATCGGAGCAAGCAAAAAGAAGAGTAGGCTCATCCTCAGCAACCGATACTTCAACCTTAACATCCTCTTCGACCCCGCCCATTATTAGTCTAAGAGAAGGGATGGTTACTCAAGAACCACTGCATGATGTAAAGCCAGAAACTAAATTAAAACAGTCTGAGTTAACTCCTAAGCCTGAGTTAACTCCTAAGCCTGAGTTACCCCCTGAGCCTGAATTAACCCCTGAGCCCGAGTTAACCCCTGAGCCCGAGTTAACCCCTAAGCCTGAGTTAACCCCTAAGCCTGAGTTAACCCCTGAGCCCGAGTTACCTCCTGAGCCTGAGTTAACCCCTGAGCCTGAGTTACCCCCTGATCGGGGATTAAATATAGAGCCTGTTGATGAGTTTGCAGAACAAAATTCTCTTGCGATTGAACCTCAATCCACCACAGCAAATGATGAGCCATTATTGGAAATTATCCCGACTGAAAATGAAAATAAACCATCTTCTCAAACTAATGAAGACAAAAACTCCAGTGGTGATATAACTCAGGAAGATAATCTTTTGGAGTTTGAATCTGGTCTACACCATGTACTTACAACGAATCCAGCTCCCAAAGAAAATAATTTTCAAGAGCAAATCAGTGAGGATGGAAATAGTGTGGAGTTTGTTCCTTCTGTCCCTGTCGATTTACCACTACAAAAAGAGGATGAAACCAAAAATCTTTCCCCTTTAAAGAACAAGAAGGCATTAGATACACTATTAGCTTTAGCCAGAACTTATATAGGTATGGAAGATATAGAATCTGCACTGCATTCTTTAAATGAAGTCCTGGAACACGGAAGTCAATCACAAAAAGAAGAAGCACAAAGCTTAATTGATGAGATCAAAGGGAAATCCTAATTTTGCTGTTTTCTTTCCCGAATGCGCTAGGCATCTCCCATCGTAACAGCGTGTTACTGCATATCGATACTTTACTACTCTTAGAATGACGAGGATTTACGCTTTGTCTTTTCAAGGCTAAGCCACAAAGATAATTTTGCTCGGATTTTCCGTGTTTAAAAAATAATCATTGAAAAATATGAATGTACTATAATTACAGGATGGATGAATGATTTTTTAATTTTATGGTGAGGGAATATCATGAGAGCAAAATTGCAGCAGATTGATAGGTTCAATTTGGAATTGCGAGACTTGCAAGAGCGGGTTAGAACCTTGAAGGGCACATTCTACGAAACATACACGAGAACAGAATTAGAGCCAGACACATATAAATTTAAACAGGAAGTTGATCCCAATGCCCCTGATGAATTTAATCTTGAGCCGGATACATGGAAGGAAGTAGAAAAACAGATATTCGTGCCTCGTGATCCGACTATGGGGGAAAAGAATCAACTTGCAGATCTGGCACAACAAATTAAATTTAAAGAAAGGCAAATCAGTCAATTACAGGATTCTATACAGGTAGCCAAGGTTATGGAAACTGTTTCAGATGTTATAAGTTATCTCGATCCAAAGACGCATAAAAATGACATTGCCAATTTGAAATACTTACAAGAGCAGCATTTTTCTGATTTACACGCACTCAAAAGTCATATTTCTGGATTGTCACGTGGTCAATCTAGCGTAACACGAGAACTATATGAAGCAATTCAGAAGACCCAAGGAGCTGATATTGATGACCAACTCAGTAAAGTTTCTGAGAAAATAGAAGAAAGAAACAATGTTCATAAAACTGAAAGGTCATTTAACTTTAAATCATTTAAAGAGCAATTACCGCGTGTAAATATTGATGAGGATTCGAGTAACGAGAACAATGATAATTTCACTTTATAACAACATGAGTGATTCTATTGAGTATTTCTATACCTCAGGAATATTTTTAGAGTTAGAATCTTTGCTGTCATCCCAGGTGCAACTAGGGATCTCCCATCATAGCAACCTGCTACTGAGCGGAAATCCCTCGCTATGCTTGGAATGACGGGAGCTGCGCTAATTCCGCCTACGAAGCCCCCTGACAATTAGCATTCTATTAATCAAAATAGGTTTCGTTTAAAGACTGTATCAGTAAAAGAAGTTTTATCCATAAAAATCCCCATTATTTTTTATTAGCGGTTATTTTATAAAGGCTTTTTCTGCACCAAATAGATACGTTGCGGTGATTAAAACTTCGTTTGATCGATAAGATCCAGGATTTAAGGATTGTTCTGCCCATGTATTAATCCCATTACCCGAAGAAATAGGGCCTAAATCTTGATAAATATAACCTACTGAAAAAATAAGTTGAGGGAAAAATTGTACATCAATACCTGCACCCACGTTATAAGCAAACTCACTGCTATTCGAGTCCCTAAATCCAGGACTGACTCTTGGAGTAACGTTAGTAAAAGCTTCTTCACGATAGTTAGAGACTCTGTTGAATGAACTTCCTATTCCTCCATTAATGTAGGGTGAAAATGCCCCATATCGAAACAGATTAATTTTTCCTGATGCTAATAAAAGATTGGAAGTAAAATCCATGTTATAAGTGTAGTTAGTAAATTCGGGTAAGGAGTATTGTGTAATTTCACCTTGGATTTGAGTTTTAAAAAAATACTGCCAGAAGACACTTAATGAGTAGGAAGGAAACCAGAAATTACTAGTTTGCCAACGTCGACCGCCAGATGCAGCAATAACTCCTCCATTATCACTACCGACTGAGAGTCGATCATAATCAAAGGGGGAAGGAAACTCTGAACCATTATTTACTTTCATATGAGAATGTAACTGAGGGAATTGGGCTCCTCCTCCAAGAGCTAAAAACCAATTACCTTGAGCATTGAAAATAGATTGTGGTAGTGGATTTTGTATGCTTTCAATATTCTTAGAAAAAGATTGGCTATGGCAGACAAATAATAAAGCGGTGATACCTGGATAAAATAAATTCCATTTCATAATGAGTCTCAAAAATTTAAATAATCGTTATAGTAAAGACAGGCACAATTATTGATAATGATTAATTGCAGCATGAGAAAGTATCATGATTGAATGAAATAAATCAATAAAATGGTTAGAAGTTAATTAGGTCTAAAACAGGCTATAGATTGATTCGCAAGTACCCTGAACAATAGCATAATTATTAAAAATCAGAATTTAGACCAAGAGAAATTACTATAATAATTAATAAACTTGTAAATCAATTATGTTAAGGTATAGACAAAACATATACTGTATTATAAATTGGCCCTTTTATCAGGAATAATCAATGCGTATTGCCTTGGTGCTTGAGTACGATGGTAGCCAATATCATGGCTGGCAAGCACAAACAGGCTTGCATACAGTGCAACAAGCCGTAGAACATGCTTTATCTAAAGTAGCAGATAGTCCTATTTCTGTCGTTTGTGCAGGAAGGACAGATACTGGTGTACATGCTACTAATCAAGTAATTCACTTTGACTGCGATAAGGTACGTAGCATCCGAGCATGGATTCATGGTGCAAACTCATTCCTACCTAAAGATATTTGCGTCAAGTGGGGAAAAGAGTTGTCGGAAGAGTTTCATGCAAGGTATTCTGCTACTGCAAGAAGATATCGTTATGTCATTTATAATGGCGCTATTCGACCTGCTTTATTCCGAAGTAATGTTACTTGGCAATACAGGCAATTAGATCACCGACAGATGCACCAGGCAGCTCAGGTTTTATTGGGAGAGAATGATTTTACTTCATTTCGTTCCGTTGAGTGTCAGTCGAATACCCCTATGCGGAACATCCACAAATTACAGGTTAGCCGTATGGGTGATTTAGTAATAATTGATATTACTGCCAATGCTTTTTTACATCATATGGTGCGAAATATTGCTGGTGTACTAATTGCGGTAGGCTCAGGAAAACATCCTGTATCGTGGGTAGATGAGGTATTAAAAGCAAAAGATAGAAGATTAGGCGCTGAAACTGCCCCTGCCTATGGATTGTATTTAGTGCAAGTGACTTATCCTCAGGAATTTTCTATATTACAGAATAATCCAGGGCCTTCTTTTCTTTTGGAGAAATAATTGAATTTGGCACGTGTACGAGTCAAAATGTGTGGAATGACGCGTAGAGAAGATATCGCACATGCTATTAATCTAGGTGTTGATGCTATAGGGTTGATTTTTTATTCAAAGAGCGCTCGTTGTGTTTCTATAGAACAAGCCAAATTATTATTAAAAGATCTTCCTGCATTTGTAGACTCGGTTGCTGTTTTGGTTAATCCTGAGCAAGATTTTGTTCATCAAATACTCGAGGAATTGCCAATCCAATTATTGCAGTTTCATGGTGATGAAACCGTGGGGTTTTGCCAACAATTTAAGAAACCTTATATTAAAGCCATACATTCTGATTCAGCGGAGCACATTCATCAAGCTGCTCGAAATTTTGTGTCAGCACGTGCCTTATTGTTGGATACACCTTCTGAGACTGTTAGGGGCGGGACTGGATGTGTTTTTAATTGGAATATTATTCCCCAAAAGGTAGAAAAGCCTTATATATTGGCTGGTGGATTGGATGAGTTTAATGTACTTGAGGCAATTAAATCATGTCACCCTTATGCGGTAGATCTGTGCAGTGGTATTGAGATGTCGCCTCGAATTAAAGATCATGGCAAAATGAGTCGATTTATGCAGAAATTATTACAGTAGCCTGGGGCAGCGTAACCCGGAAAATTAGTCCTCTGAACCCGGGTTATGCTGCACCGAAACAACACTTTTGAGCAGTTAATGAAGGTAGATTCATGAATAAAAAAGAGCTTCCTGATGAGCGCGGGCATTTTGGTCCCTATGGTGGTATTTTTGTAGCAGATACTTTGATGTATGCATTAAAGCAATTGGAAGAGGCTTATGCAAAATATCGAAAAGATCCTGATTTTTTAGCTGAGCTTGATGCTGAATTAAAAGATTATGTAGGACGGCCTAACCCCCTTTATCACGCACAACGTTTAAGCAAGGAAATAGGCGGTGCTCAAATTTACTTAAAACGAGAAGATTTGAATCATACTGGGGCACATAAAATTAATAATACGGTAGGGCAAGCGCTACTTGCCAAACGTATGGGAAAAACTCGTGTCATTGCCGAGACAGGTGCAGGTCAACATGGCGTTGCCTCGGCAACCGTAGCTGCTAAATTAGGTTTAGAATGTGTCGTATACATGGGTGCTGAAGATATAAAGCGTCAATCATCTAATGTGTATCGCATGAAATTGTTAGGTGCAGAGGTTGTTCCGGTCACCGCAGGTTCACAAACATTAAAAGATGCGTTAAATGAAGCCATGCGTGATTGGGTAAGTCATATTGATGATACTTTTTATATTATTGGAACGGTTGCTGGGCCACATCCTTACCCTCAAATGGTCCGTGATTTTCAAGCGGTCATTGGTATTGAGGCACGAGCTCAGTTTTTAGAAAAAACAGGACATTTACCTGATGCTTTGGTGGCCTGTGTCGGTGGTGGCTCTAATGCAATCGGTTTATTTTATCCTTTTCTGAATGATGCAACTGTTGCTATCTATGGTGTTGAAGCTGGAGGTAAGGGTTTAGAAAGCGGCCAGCATTCTGCTTCATTAATTGCTGGAGCTCCGGGCGTCTTACATGGTAATCGGACTTATTTGCTCTGTGATGAGTACGGTCAAATTAAAGATACTCATTCTGTTTCGGCAGGTCTTGATTATCCTGGTGTAGGTCCAGAACATGCCTACTTAAAAGATACTGGTCGCGTCATTTATGAAGCAATTAATGACGACGAAGCATTGCATGCATTCCGTACCTTAACGCAGGTTGAAGGAATTATCCCAGCTCTGGAATCAAGTCATGCAATTGCTTATGCAATGAAACTTGCTAAAACCATGTCAACGAAGCAAAGCATTATCGTGAATTTATCTGGTCGAGGTGATAAAGACATGCATACTGTGGCTCAAATTGATGGAATTACCGTATGAATCGAATTGATAAAACTTTGATGCGCCTTAAATCTCAAGGCAAAAAAATGCTTAGTCCTTATATTACAGCTGGAGATCCTTATCCAGAGGCCACGGTTAAACTGATGCATGAATTGGTAAGGTCCGGAGCTGACATTATAGAATTGGGTATTCCTTTTTCTGACCCCATGGCAGAAGGCCCTGTTATCCAAAGAGCAATGGAGCGTGCACTTGCTCAAGATGTACATTGCCATACCGTATTGAACATGGTGAAAGAGTTTCGATTACAAGATCAAGAAACACCGATTGTTCTAATGGGCTATTTAAATCCTATTGAACATTTTGGTTATGAGCTTTTTGCACAACAAGCAGCAGAAGTGGGTGTGGATGGAACCATTCTGGTAGATTTACCCCCAGAAGAAGGTGAAGATGTAGCAAAAGTCTGGCAAAAATATGGTTTATACAGTATCTTTCTGTGTTCGCCTACGACTTCAGATGAGCGAATGGCATTAATTAATCAATATGCCAAAGGATATTTGTACTATGTGTCTTTAAAGGGTGTTACTGGATCGGATCTGGATGTTTCATCTTTAAAATCGCAATACCAACACCGAAAAACACAAACCACACTTCCTTTAATGGTGGGGTTTGGTATAAAAACACCTGAAATGGCTGCAGAGGTTGCTAGTTTTGCAGATGGTGTTATTGTGGGGGCAGCCCTCATTACGCGAATTCTAGAAGCTTACAATACGAATAATGATATATTGCAAGCGGGAGCAGATTTAATTTATTCCATGCGACATGCTATGGATGATTTAAAATGATGGCTTTATGAGTAGGGGCTATCATCAATTCGCCATTTTGACCAGGATAGTAGAGTGGTCAACAGACCCTAATAACTGTGGTGGAAAATCTAATGACAGAAATAACTGAAAAACGAGCTCATTTTATAAGACAACTGATTACTGATGAACTGGCGAGTGGCAAACATAAGTCTGTAGTGACTCGTTTCCCTCCTGAGCCAAATGGGTATTTGCATGTAGGTCATGCTAAGTCTATATGCTTGAATTTTGGTTTGGCGCAGGAGTTTAACGGTATTTGTTATTTACGTTTCGATGACACCAACCCCATTAAAGAGGAAGAAGAGTACGTCAATGCGATTATTGAAGACGTGCGCTGGCTCGGTTTTGAATGGTATGCAATGACGCATTCTTCAGACTATTACCATGAGCTTTATGAGTTTGCAGTATTATTAATTAAAAAGGACTTGGCCTATGTTGATAGCTTAAACATGGATGAAATTCGGGCTTATCGAGGAACTTTACAAGAGCCTGGACGCGAAAGTCCTTACAGAAATAGACCAATAGAAGAAAGTTTGGATTTATTTACGCGTATGAAAGCAGGGGAGTTTCCTGATGGTACTCATGTGTTAAGAGCAAAAATTGATATGCAATCAGGTAACTTAAATATGCGTGATCCTGTGATCTATCGTATTCGACATGCACATCATCAACGTACTGGAGATGAATGGTGTATTTATCCTATGTATGATTATGCTCATCCTATTTCTGATGCGCTAGAAAAAATCACGCATTCTTTATGTACATTGGAGTTTCAAGACCACCGCCCACTTTATGATTGGTGTGTTGATAATTTACCGTTACCTGCAAAGCCGATACAAACTGAGTTTGCTCGCTTAAATTTGTCGCACACAGTCACTTCAAAGCGCAAATTACGTACCTTGGTTGAAAAGAAGGCTGTTTCCGGATGGGATGATCCACGTATGCCTACAATCAGAGGGATGCGTAAACGTGGTTATCCTGCTGCTGCAATTCGTCAATTTTGTGAAGTAATAGGAATATCACGTAGTGATTCAGTAATTGATATGTCCTTGTTAGAGGAATGTGTTCGTGCTGAATTAAACAGAACAGCGAAGCGTGCTTTGTGTGTTATGGATCCTATAAAAGTAGTTATAGAGAATTATCCTGAGGGTAAAGTAGAAATGCTAAAGTCTGCGTACAATCAGCAAGATCCAGATGCAGGCATAAGGGAACTACCTTTTTCTCGAGAGGTCTTTATTGAGCGTTCAGACTTTATGGAAGAGCCACCTAAAAAATACTTCCGGCTATCTCCTGGTTCTGAGGTACGCTTACGTCATGCCTATGTGATTAAATGTCATGGGGTTGTTCATGATGAACAGGGCAATATCATAGAATTACGTTGTACCTATGATGAAAAAACCTTAGGAAAAAATCCGGAAGATAGAAAGGTAAAAGGGGTTATTCATTGGGTGTCATGTGCACATGCTTATCCTGTAACTGTACTGGAGTATGACCGTCTATTTAACGATCCTAATCCTGGTCGAGAAGAGGATTTCTTTCAATTTTTAAATCATGATTCATTGAAAATAAAACAAGCCTATTGCGAGCCTGCTTTAGCAAATCAGCAATTAGGAGAAGTATTTCAGTTTGAGCGTTTAGGATACTATTGTGTTAATGAATCAAAAGAAGGTCGTGTTTGTGCATTTCATCGTGTCGTTGATTTGAAAGATACTTGGGCAAAATAATAGAGTCTGTTGACAAATCAAGAGCGAGTCAAAATGACGATTTAGAGCCCTAAAAATCCAGGTCACCCTCAGAATATCGAGGGATGAGGTAGCAGTAGTTACCCTGGGATTTGGGCCAAGATTGTAGGTTTGTCAATAGAATCTGAATGAAGGGGCTGATATGTTGCATTTATATAATTCTTTAACCAGAACTAAAGAACCATTTGTTTCCATTTCTCCCGGAAAAATTGGCCTCTATGTTTGTGGTATTACCGTATATGATCGTTGCCATATAGGCCATGCCCGCTCAATGGTTTCTTTTGATGTCATTGTTCGATACCTCCGCTCTCAAGGCTATGACGTTAAATACGTACGTAATATTACAGATATTGACGATAAAATTATTGCGCGCGCGCATGAACGTGCCATACCAATCGATGAGTTGACCGCTCAGTATATTGCGGCAATGAATGAGGACACACAAGCGCTAAAGATTTTGCCTCCCGATGTAGAGCCACGTGCCACAGAACATATCGCGAGTATTATTCAATTAATTGGACGATTACTTGAGAAGGGAAGCGCCTATCTTAGTGAGAATGGCGATGTATGCTATCAAGTTGATTCGTTTGCTGACTACGGTAAATTATCCCACAAAGATCTTGAGGGATTAGTTGCGGGAGCACGAGTAGAAATTGTTAAGGAAAAACGTTCCCCATTAGATTTCGTTTTATGGAAAAAGGCAAAACAGGGTGAACCAAGTTGGCCCTCACCATGGGGTGAAGGACGTCCAGGTTGGCATATTGAATGTTCTGCTATGGCTATGAGTGAATTAGGTGAGCAATTTGATATTCATGGGGGAGGGTTGGATTTACAATTCCCGCATCATGAAAATGAAATCGCACAAAGTGAAGCGGCTACTGAAAAGCCTTTTGCAAACTATTGGCTGCATGTAGGGATGCTACAGGTTAATAATGAAAAGATGTCCAAATCATTAGGTAATTTTTTTACGATAGCTGATGTTTTAGCCAAACATCATCCAGAGGTTGTTCGCTATTTCCTTTTAAGTAGCCATTATCGCAGCCCATTAAATTATTCCGAAGAAAATTTAGTCAATGCTAAGAAAGCCTTAACACGCTTATACCAGACAATAAAAGACACTCACAGCATCGCTGATGGTGAATTAGATAATCATTGGGTCAATGAGTTTAATCAAGCGATGAACGATGATTTTAATACGCCTGTCGCCCTCTCTGTTCTATTTCAACTTAGCCATGAAGTAAATAAAAGTCGTTCACCTAATTTGGCTATTACATTGAAGCATTTAGCAGGGGTTATGGGGTTATTACAAGAAGACCCTGCATCTTTTTTACAATCTGGGTTTGCTGAAGAAGACAAGACTGAAATTGAACAATTAATTGTAGAGCGACTTCAAGCTCGTGCTGATCGAAATTGGGGTCGTGCTGATCAAATAAGAGCAGACTTGTTAAGTCGAGGAATTGAGTTGGAAGATGGACCACATGGGACCACTTGGCGTAGGATGGAATAAGTAGGTTTTAAATGATACTTCTCATACGAAGCCTGGGTTAGCGCAGCTTAACCCAAGCTACAGTTCTTTTATGGAATACCTTCATCTAAAAATAATTGCTTGTCTTTGCTTGCTTGAGTCCGGCTTCCTCTAGTACGTAATAAAAAAATAACAATTAAAAGAAATAATAAAAAAAGAACCATCCAGCCCATGAGATAAAAACAATCATCTAACGCCAAAGCAGTGGCTTGTCGAGTAAGATAAGCATTTAATTGAGCAGAAGCGTGTTTTCCTTGAAAATGGAATAATTTTGCTCGTTCAAAAAAGAGTTGTGTTTCATGGGAAAAAGCAGTCAAACGACTTCCCAAGCGAAGATGAAAAAAAACTTCCCGTCTGTGCCATAAAATAGAAAATAAAGCCACTCCTAATCCACTTCCAAGTAATCTTGAGATGTGGAAGAAACTTATAGTTTCAGCACGCTTTGTCTCAGGAAAGGCGTTTACTGTCAATTGAAAGAGTGGTGATAAAAACAATGCAAGTCCTATACCGGCCAATACTCGCGAAAAAGCTATCCGCCTAAAATCAATTTCCACATTGAAATAAGTGGTATAGAAGCAGGAAATGGCAAAAAATAGTAAGGTGATGAATAATGGAAAAAATGGGTTATATTGCTTCTTGTTGATGAGTACAGGGATCCACCCACAAAATGCCATAGTTCCAATGATTAGCGCGATCCAATCAGGAGTATAATTAACATAAAGCTTCAACCATAATGACAATAAGATCACCATTCCAAAATAAAGTGCAAAAAATAAAATGATATAGATCATAGCAAGTGAAAAATAAAAATTCTTAAGCAATTTTAAGTCAATGACGGGATGTTGCGCTGAGCAACTCCGTAAAATAAAAAATATAAAGCTGATGAAACCAGAAACAAGTAAAAAAGTGATAAAAGGGGAGCGAAACCAATCTAACTCCTGGCCCGTTGTTAAAGCGCTTAAAATAAAAACCATGCTGATGCAGTAATAAAAATATCCGAGCGTGTCAAAATAGGTTTTTTTTACTGGTTCATGATATTTTCTATAGCCATAACCAACATATACAATAAAAAAAAGGCAAATCGGTATGTTCGAATAAAAAAGAAAACGCCAATCGTAGATGTATGCAATCCAGGCGCCATATGAAGCACCAAGTACTGGAATTATTGACAGACAAATCAACACTAAGGAAACGATAAAGACATTATCTTTATTCGTTGAAAGTAAGGGAATGAGTGTATAGGTAATAAGAAGAAACATTGGTCCTGAAGCAAATCCTTCTAAAAACCTAAATAGGATAAAAGAAAAAAAATCAGTAGCGGTAGCGCATTCCCATGAGAATAAAGCGGTAAGACTAAGACATACCACATAAAGTTGAATGGGGCTTAAGCGAGTCACAGCGGGTTTGCCTAACGGCACCCCGAGTAAGTTGCCAATACAAAAGAAACTGACAGTATAAGATGTCATATAGAGACTACCGCCCAGATCACTGACAATATAGAGACCCGCCATTATAGGTAAAGTCAGATTTAAAATTACCGCAGCCAATGATAAGAGTAAGATATAGAGAATCATCATTACTTTCCATTTAAGACAACTTGATTGAGCATCAGCGGAGCATTGGCGTATTTCTGAAGATTAGGATCTAAATTACTCTGAATAATATGCGCGATAAGATGCTCATTGCCTATTTCTTCTTTTTGGAAAATATCAGTGACGTATTGAGGCGAACCAGCAGTGGACGTGGGTACCAATGGTCCATCCTGATTCGACAGATTTGCGGTAACCTCAAGGGAAAGACCGATTCGTAATGGAAATTTTTTTAATTCGTCTTGATTTAAAGCAACACGAACAGGCAGTCTTTGTACGATTTTAATCCAATTTCCAGAGAGATTCTCAGGAGGTAATAGTGAAAAAGCATTACCCGCGCCTCCTGGTAAACCAACAATTGTTCCGTGGTATACAACACTCGATCCATAAAGATCAGAAGTAAAAGTAACGTTTTGACCGATACGCATTTTTTTGAGTTGTGTCTCCTTAAAGTTGGCATTGACCCATACTTGATCCAAAGGAATAATGGCCATGAGGGGTTCTTTGGGTGAAATCCACATACCCACTTGAATCGTTCTTTGTGCTACAAGTCCATCTACTGGGGCATAAATTTTACATCGATAGAGTTGAACCCAGGCATTACGTACCTCTTGTGCAGCGGCTTGAACCCAAGGATGTTCGGCAATGGAGGTTCCCTGTACAAAAGCGAGCGCTTTTTGGTAATTGTTTTTAGCTCTTTTTAATGCAGCAGTCGCGGCTTTAAGATCATCTTGTGCGTTTTGATAATCTTCTAAAGAAATCGCTTTGGCGCCAATGACATCATAACGATGTTTGAGGTTTTGCTGGCTTTTTAAGAGTTCAGCATTTCTCACTTCAATTTCTGCGGCTAATATAAATACATCATGAAATGCTTGGCATACATCTCGTACAGTTTTGGCAAGTTTCTTTTTTGCTTTTTCTAGAGCAATCAGAGAATCTGTTTCATTTAATGAAACAAGAAGTTGTCCTTTTTTTACCAGAAAACTATCATCTGTATGAATGCCTGTGACAAATCCTGGTTTTAATGATTTGATGTAAACCTGATTTCCTTGTACATAAGCATCATTGGTATAGGCTTGGATTCTCCATACAAAAAGCCAATACAAAAAAAGGAAAATAAATAGAACTAGGACCATGATTGTAAAATAAAAAGAAGGCGACTTTTTTTTCATGAGTTTTTCACCAAGGGTATGGTATTTTGATAGTAACCTCCTCCCAAAGCTTTGGTTAATTTGATCGAGGCTAGGTATTGGTTATAAAGTAAAGCCACATCAACCAGTCTTTTTTGAATCACATCTTCTTGTAACAAATAAACATCAAGTACACTATCTAAACCTTTTTTCTGACGTAAATAACTTAATTCATAACGTTGTTTTGCATAATCAACCACTTGATTTTGTTCCTTTTTTTGTTGATAAATGTCTTCAGCAAATGCGAGTACATCAAGAACTTCTTGAGTACTGTACAGAAGTAAATTATTGTATGCAGCAATTGCTGCATCAAATTGCGCTTTATTTGCTTTGATATTTGCCTGTATGGCACCTGCAGTGAAAATAGGTAAATCAAGCGCGGGTCTAAGCGCTGCTGTGCCACTTGATATATCCAAAAATTTTCTCCAACTGGTACTTTCAAGGCCAACAAGGCCAATTAGGTTTACATTAGGATAATATTCTGCCATGGCTGCCCCGGTTTTATAGGCTAAGGCTTTGGCTCGCCAAATTTGCGCTATGAGATCCGGTCTGCGGGCTAAGAAATCTAATGGCAATATTGGAGGAATTTTTAGAGTTTGGGGTAATTTGGGAAGCGCTGAATCAATCGATAGGGGATTATCCGGACCACGTCCTGCTAGGGTATTAATTAAATGTTTGTTAGCAGAAAGTTCATCATTAATGCTTGATAGTAATTTTCGGGCTTCAAGCAATTGTTCTGAAGTTTCTAATGCAGGTATTTTTGAAGAAAGCCCTTTTTGTACTAATAATTTTTGTAATGTTGCAATTTTTTGGCGTACATTGATTAACTGCGTGAATAATTTTTTTCTTATAAGATTAGTTTTATATGCAAAAAAAGCTTGAGCGATTGCAGTACTGGTTATTAATTCAACGTCTGCTGCTTCCGCTTCTTGAGCCTTTGCTTCTCCTAGCGCTGCGCGGAAAAGATTTCGGTTTTTTCCCCAAAAATCAAAATCATAATTAAATGAAAGTGATAGATCTAAAAGTGTCGCATTTAAAGGAAATCGATGATTGAATGCGCGATATAATCCGTTTTGACTTATATATTGGCGGTTTTCATCTGCATCAAAAAATATTAAAGGAAATAATAGAGATCGCGTAACCCTGGCTTGCTGCTTTGCAACCGCAACTCGGCTCTTGACCTCTTGAATTGAAGGATTGTTCATTAACGCTTCTGTAATCAAAGTATTCAATTCAGGCGTATTATAAGCCAACCACCATTGTCTATTAGGCCATTTTCCTTTGGAAAAAATAGCTTTTTTTTGCAGGTTTTTTTTAATGGAATGTTCCATATTTGGAACGGGTTTTATATTTTTAATTTGGCTTTGTTGCGGTAGCGAGATAGTGCAGGATGCTAATGAGCATAAACTAAAACCAATAAATCCTTTGAACCAAAGCCGCATAAGAAGTCCCTGTTTATTTGGCAGCACATCTTAAATATTTAAAAACAGCTCCATTAAGCTGTTCCTAGTATTGAAGCCATCTGTATCTTATATAGTAACCATTAGTATTTGATTTTCATAGGAGTTTTCTATTGATAACTAGGAAACAAATTTTTTCAGTTTATGTTATCTTATTTTTCCAAAAGTGTATCAACTAACTTTGCGTTGTTACCCGAAGAATTTCGGCAAGGGAGGTGTCTCCGATGAGCACACGCTTAAATCCATCATCACGAATATTGGGAGTAGTCGGACGTAGGTAATTTTCCATCGTTTGTAAATTTTCATTGCGGTGGATCATTCCCCTTAAGGTCTCATCAACAGGTATCAATTCATAAATCCCAGTTCTCCCTTTATAGCCTAAGTGATTGCAGAAGTCACAGCCTTTAGGTTCAAAAACGTTTGAAGTATCTGCGTCAGGTGCTAGTCCCATAAGTTCTTTTTCATCATCTCTTAATTGATGTGGTGTCTTACATTGGTGACATAATTTTCTGACCAGTCGTTGCGCGATAAGTCCAACAATACTTGATGAGAGGAGAAAGGACTCGACACCCATATCGCGTAAACGAGTTAATGCACCTAAAGCACTGTTTGTATGTAAGGTTGAAAGTACTAAGTGTCCTGTCAGACTTGCCTGAACTGCAATTTCAGCCGTTTCCAAATCACGAATTTCGCCGATCATGACCACATCTGGATCTTGTCTGAGAATCGCTCTTAAACCTTTAGCAAAGGTCATTTGTACTTTAGTATTAACCTGAGTTTGCCCAATTCCTTCAAGATCATATTCTATGGGATCCTCAATGGTTAGAATATTACGTGAGACCTCATTTAACTCCGTCAACATGGCATATAAAGAAGTAGTCTTTCCTGAACCAGTCGGTCCAGTAACTAAAATAATGCCATGAGGCTCAGCGATCATTCGTCGCATGGCTTTTACGGTTGGTTCAGGCATACCTAACAGATTCAAATCCAATTGGGCCGCTTGTTTATCCAGAATTCTTAAAACAACACGTTCACCATGGTTAGAGGGAAGGGTGGAAACCCGAACGTCAATATTATGTCCACCAATACGTAGTGAAATACGACCATCTTGTGGAATACGTTTTTCGGCGATATCCAGTTTGGCCATAACTTTAACTCTAGAAATCACTAAAGGTGCTATGGCACGTTGAATTTCTAAAACCTCATGTAACACACCGTCAATTCGATTACGTACTAATACGCGATCTTCATAAGTTTCGATATGAATATCAGAGGCCTTTTGTTTTATTGCTTGAGTAAATAATGCATTCAATAAGCGAATTATTGGTGCATCATCTTGATTTTCCAATAAATCTTCACTTACTGGTAGTTGGCTTGCCAGTAACGAAAGATCCATATCATCCTCCATACCGCCGGCCGCTTCTAATATGGATGATTTTGATTGATAGACATGCGCTAAATGTTGTTGAAAAGCAGATTCATCGACTTGTTTTAAAGTAAATTCACATTGTAATAATCGTTTTATTTCAGCAAGTGCTTGCAAAGGGGTATTTGGTAAATAATAAACAAGGACATGGTTATCACTCATTTCACTGGCAACAACAATCCCATGGTTTTTTGCAAAACTGTATGGGATTTTCAGTGATTTATCTTCATGTTCCATAGTTTATTTCGTTGCTAATAAAGGTGGACGATTAAACGGTTTAGGTAATTCTGCCTGTTTTAAAGCAGGCATTACCGTAGCATTATTACTTTGTACAAATGCATCTTGTGATCTGACCCAATCGAGTTCGTATTGACGTACATTATTATACTTTTCACTGGTCATATGCATACTATCTCGTTCATTACGTAAAATAATGGGTTTAATAAAGACCATCAGCACACGTTTTTCGCGTGAATTTATATTACGTCTGAAAATACGACCTACACCGGGTATATCGCCTAATACGGGGATACGGTTATCATCATTACCCAGACTGTCTTGGGTCAAACCTCCTAAAACAACGATGTCTCCACTATCAACATGAACTGAAGTAACTATGCTACTAATTCTAAATGTTGGAGTAGTTGTATTCGGAGCAACAACCGGCGGATCCAGAGTGTCATTTCCTTGATCGATTTGCATTTGAATACCTTCGCCACGCGTAATTTGGGGTCTGACATAAAGATGTAATGCAACGTTAACCCGATCAAAAGTAGTAAATGGTACGCCATTATTTGTTGTACCCCCCGCATTGGCGGGCTGGGTGGTGGATGCAATCGAAACCTGTTTACCTACCAAAATTTTAGCTTGTCGATTATCAAGAACTACTACTGAAGGCGTTGATAAAATGTTGGCTTTATTTTCCCTTGCCAAGGCGTATATTTGAGCCTGAAAATCATCAAGTCGGGTTTTACTATTAATTATAGCAAATCCAGGTCTAAAGCTACCTGGTTTTCCTGTTTGTTGCTGGCTACCCCATTCTATACCTAAGTCATTGACGTCCTCTTGATTTATTTCGGCGACTAATGCCTCAATAAGAATTTGCGCAGGTTTAATATCCAGTTGGCTAATTACCTTTTTCAGAATTCGTATCACAGATGCTGGTGCATTAAGAATGATGGAATTGGTATTGGGCTCTGCAATAATTTGTACTGATGGTTTTGTAGTACCCTCATTCTGTGATGTTGTTGATGAGGTGTTTCCGGTAGCCCCAGGTGATGTTAATGGGGAAGCACCTGTTGGAAATGGAGAGTTAGAACCAGGGCTTTGATTAGAACCACTATTACTCACAAGATTGGAGGCAGGATTAGTACTGTCTAAAGCAGGTCGAGTGACAGTACCAATAGTTGTCCCAACATTACCGCTGAAATTTGCTTGAGCAATACCGGCAAGAATTGGCACCAGGTCCTCTGCTCGGAGATAGTTCAGATAGACGACTTGAGTATTGGAGTTAAGCCCTGCAGAGCTTTCCTTATCCAGCTTTAAGATTAACATCCTAATGCGGATTCTATCTGTTTTTGAACCACTGATTAATAGAGAGTTGGAACGATCATCAGCGGCTACAGTTAATTGAGTGCGTGCTGCTCCCATACTGGGTTGGGTTTTTACTAAATCTTTTAGAGTGGCTGCAATGTCCATTGCTAAAGAATGTTGTAAATGAACCATGTCGATGCCATTAGCAGACGAGTTATCTACTTGTTTGATGATGTCTGCAAGACTATGAATGTTGTTCGCTCTTCCTGACAGGATGAGCATGTTTGAGGGGGCATATGCAGAGATACTGCTCCATTGTGGCATTAACGGACGCAAAACAGGCACTAATTGCTCTGCCGGAACATAATGAACGGGAACAACCGCGACCATCATGTCATCGCCACGCGGTGGATGTCTCAGTTCATCCAGAAGATCAGGTGATTGAGTTTTCGCATCAATATTAGGAATAATTTTAACGATTGCACCACTGGGTATGGCGGCATAGCCGGACACTTGTAAAACTGAAAGGAAAACCTGATAAAGTTCATTATTATTCATTGGTGTTGACGACACAATCGATATTTTTCCTTGAACTCGAGGATCTATCACAAAATTTTTCCCAGTAACCCGTGATACTTCGGCGATAACCGCTCGAATATCCGCATTTCTTAAATTCCATATTTGGCCATTCTGAGGGAGTGTTTGTGTTTGCTCAGCTGCGCTCTCATTTTCAGATTGATTCGTTTGTATTGGAGAGGGAACTTGATTGTTATTTTGTTGATTTTTTTTGGCACTGAGCTGTAGGGATATTTTATTCTGTAACTCACGCGCTGTAAGATAATCGCTAATAGGACCTATCTGCACAAGATAAAGTTTTTTATCGGATAGGTTCTTAATTTCTACATGTTCACTAACAAGTGCAGACAATTCCTTTTCACGCTGTTTAGCATCTTTTTCTAAATTAAACGCTCCTGCTTGCAGGTAAAAAGTAGTATTCCCGTTCTTCGTTGTAGTGGAAATATTAATTTCGTTTGCGTGAGTTAACGCAGAGCAAATAAATATTAAAATTATAATTACTATCGAGCGCATTGAAAAACCGCAAAATCATAAGTAAATAACATAATAACTAAATTTATAAACTTACCATAGCTTTTTTGGCGAGTAACGGAAGGTATTTTGAAGCAATTTTCTATTTTGCTTTAAGATTATCTTAATTGTTAATAAATTAATGAAATACGGTGAGTTACTCTTTTATTTTGCTCTGGGATAAATAAAATTGGATTAAATACCTTATTAGTCCCGGAGCATATGACGCTATCCGGGACCTCATTTTTGCTAGGGATTGTAATGTGTATGAGTGTGTGAATCATGGTGCTGGTGTTGATGATGGTGATGCTGATGTTGTTGTGGGTGTTGGTAGGGATGATGTACATGGTGATGAGTAGCGAAGAAACCATTAGGGTGGTTTGCGTGTACGGGATTTGTAACAATTACTGTAGTTTGTGGTGGTTGTGTTGTGGATGGGTGATTGTGTTGGTGTGCGTTTTGCTGATGCCCGTGCGTTCTTGAATTATTCATATTTTTTCATCCTAATTAAATAAAGAATTAATGACGCCTAAGATGATAATGAACACTAAATTGTACATTTTAAATATCATCTTAACGCATTATATGCAGAGAGTTTGGTAAATGTATATGTTTTTCAAACAATTCAAATTTTAAATAGTATCACAGCATTAACCTGATTTAGGGCATTGCCTTCTACCCTAATTTTGCAGAAGGCTCTATCCTATTCTTGGGAAGGATTAAGGACAATAAATCGTGTCTATCACTTCTACGAGATCTGCATTGCTCTGATCCTTTAAATCAAAATTACCATGGAGTTCTTCTCCTGATGAACTGATGTAATGTCGTTCAAAAAATCGTGATAATGCAGCGTTTTGTCTCCGAAGTACGAGAGCTGCAGGCATTTCATCAGAATCCGGTAATTGCTCTAACGGATTTTCTGATAAGTCAGCTTCATTTGTTTTTTCTCCGGTAATGAATAAGGTTCTTGTTTTTCTATCGAAAAATTTAGTCATGCGAATCTCCAGGTGAGTGAGTTGGTGATTACATACAACAATTCAGTTGAGCTGATATGGCAGAGCAAGCTCAATAGAGTCTGTTTACAATTCTACTGTCTTGGACAATCCAGGAATTATAAGCAGGCCCTAAACTTTTCTACACGAACGAGACTGTCCCGTCAACATCCTTAGTTGAATAGGTTTTATTATGTAACGTGTTAGTGCTATGAATACAGTATTTCAATTGGACAATACCGCAGCCAATATTCTTTGTCTCTAAAAGTTCCAGTTCGACATCCTCTTTCAGTGGACCAAATAATGATCGACCCGAACCAAGTAAAACAGGAATCAATGTAATTGTTAATTCATCAATGAGATGCTCCGCAATGAATTTTTGAATCGTGATTCCTCCATCAATATAAAGATGTTTCATTCCTTGTTTTGCTAAGCGTTGAACGAGGGCAGTGGGAGATTCAGACGATGAAGAAACGTAATTTTGTAGATGCTTAGGAATATTTACTCCCTTACTACTCATGACTATTACTGGGAGTGTTCCATATGGCCATTCATCAAATGATAATACTTGTTCAAAAGAATGCCGGCCCATGATCAATCCATCAACTGACGCAATAAAGGATTTATAACCACCATCCTCACCTTCGGGTACAAGAGAATTAACTTTCATGAGCCAATCAATAGATCCATCATGGCGCGAGATAAATCCATCAACACTGGTAGCAATAAATACAGAACATTTTATGGACATAACAAAAATATCCTTGTGATTATTTTTGCAAAACATACAGGAAAATGAATTCCACCTGTTTTAACTAACCAGGAAGAATATTATAAATACAATACTCAATATAAACAGTAAAAAATTAATTTTTTGTCGGGTTAATAGTTTTAACAGCGTATAAAGAATTATCCCTCCACCAATTCCATCTGCAATCGATGCAGTAAAGGGAATCATCATAATTGTAACCATACAGGGCGCAGTTTCACTAACATCCTGTAATTTCATATCAGTGAGGTGTTTCATCATACAACACGCTACATAAAGAAGCGCAGGACCTACAGCAAAATTAGGGATCATTCGCGCTAAAGGAGAGAAAAAGAGCATGAGGATAAAGCCGATTGCTATGACGATTGCTGTGATACCACCACGTCCGCCTGCTTCAATACCTGCCGCAGATTCAATATAGGGAGACGTACTCGCTGAGCCCAGTAACCCTGCCACAGCAGAAGCGGCTGCATCCACTGTTAAACAGTTACTGAGACGTTTCGCATAATTTTTTTGTTGTTTGAATACAGACGGATTCAATAAACCGATTAATGTGCCTGTTGCATCAAATACAGCAATTAAAAAAAAGGTGAATGTGGCTTTTATGGCGAGCACCGTATTGAGGCCGGAAAAATCAAGCTTTAAAAAAGTAGCCTGCATGGAAGGGGGCATGGAAATTAAACCTTGCCAGGTAGATAAGCCCATTAACAAACTTAAAGCAGTAATACTCAGTATTCCGAGGATAATAGCCCCAGGTATTTGAAAAAAATCCAGAATCAGTATCAGAAGAAAACCTAAGAAAAATAATCCGGTTTCAGGGCGATTGATTTCACCAAGACGCATTAAATTATGATTGTCCGCGATTATAATTTGATTATTTTCTAAAGTTATTAGCGCAATTAACAGACTTATCCCTATCAAGATAGCAATTTGTAAATTGTAGGGAATGGCTTCAATTAAAAGACGTCGCAGACTGGTGAGCGACATTAAAAAAAATAAAACGCCCGAGAGAAACACAATTGCCAAGGCTTGTTCCCAGGGTATGCCCATTCCTTGTACTACTGTATAGGAAAAAAAGATATTTAAAGCCATACCAGGGGCAATGCCGATGGGCGTATTGGCAAATATGCCGGCAAGAAGACAAGCAAAGGCAGTAATAAGGCATGTCGCTGTAAATACGGCTCCCTGATCCATTCCAGCATCATGAAGAATGCTTGGGTTAATGAACGCAATGTAAACCATTGTTAAAAAAGTGGTGATCCCCGCAAGGACTTCAGTTCTCAGGGTAGTGTCTTTCAGAAAATAGGATTTTAACCGTTCCATAATGTTTTATTCTTCTATTTTAAAATTAAATTTAAAGAATTGGGTACCATTTGTTTCTTATTAAACATAACAAAAATTCAATCTAAAGTATCTATGATTAGTTGATAATTTATAAGTATGAGGTTAATGAATAAATGTAAATTACCTATGTGAATACAATAATATTAATTGCTGCTCACGTAGGGATTTATTAATAATTTTTGTTTTTGATTCATACTACAAAGCCACTTTGAAGTCGTTTCGACACTTAGAAAGTCGTATTTTTACCCAGCTTATGTTTTATTGGGCTGTTGGCGTCAATTTTTTTATCATCCTATAGTTTATAAATGTTGTGCCACCCATTTCTTTAGTTTGTCTTGCTTCAGTAATGTAACCATGATGATCAAAAAATGGTTTCGCTGTAATGCTGACATCAGAGAAGAGTTCTCGGACTCCTAAAGCCATTGCTTTATGCTCACGAACCTCGAGTAAGGCTTTCCCAATTCCTTGATTTTGATAGTCCTTATGCACATACCCACGATTGAGATAACCATTTTCTTCTAAGTCTGAAAATCCAACAATCTTGCCACTTTCTATATTAATTGCGACAAAGGTATAGTTTTTAGCAAGAGATTTTTGCCATTCAATCAAATTGGGATTTTTAGGGGCCCATGCATCGAGTTGTTCTTGGGTATAATCCTTGCAGTTGACATAGTGGACTGTATCATAAAAAAGCTGGTAGATTTCCGCTTCATCGCCTGCTTCAAAAAGTCTAATGTAAAATTTTTGATCGGATGCTCTAAAGGCCGGATAAAATTCTAAGGGTTTTGCACCAGTCCAATGTTTTTTAATTTCAAAGAGTATGCTCTCTGCCATTTGTCTTAAATGAGGTAATAAGTTATTCCTGGATGCAACATGAATAAATGCTTGCAAACGTGATACAACTCTTGGTCTTACCCAATTTTCTTCGGCATTCCATAATGAGTTTTCTGGAGTAGGACCTGAAGGACCCACTCTGTCTTTTTCTAGAGTGGAATTAAGAAAAGGGAGTGTTTGTTGTAATAACCAAAAACCACAGGCTTCGGTATAAGCTTTAGCATAAGCCAAATCATCTGATGCCGCAGGAATAGTTCGTTTCAGTTCTTCTCGATAAATAATCTCGAGAGGGGATATGACATCCTCGGGGATCGCTTGAGCACACCAACATGTTGGCATGCTCATTCTAAGATACGTACCATCCAGTAGGGCATTGCGTACAAAGGCCCATTCAAAATCAATTAGTTGTAAATCACCTGTTTCCTCATGGTCGAAAACATTATCGGGACAAATATCCCCATGAGTTAAAACAGTAAATGGACCCGGTTTAAGTAATGATTCAATCAGTAAAGTAGATTCATTGATGCATTCTGTTGTTAAAGTCAGATTGAGATTTTTAGTTGTTGTGCGTAGTTTCTCGAGTAAATCAGTACGAGTGAAATCTAAATCTTCTTGATGAGTTTCGGCGATCCCATGAATTTGACTTAAAATCGCTTCGTAGCGTGCTGTTTTAGCAAAACCTGCCGCATGGAAGCTTCCTAATGCTTTCATAAAACGTCTTAATGCAAGAATCGCCCTATCTCTATCCGGAAGTGTTAATGTGTCAACTAAACTGATATGCCGTTTTCCTAAATCTTCGATAAGAATAAATCGATGTTCTTTATCACCACCATAAAAATGTGGAACATTATGCATGTTTTGGTGAATTTGATTGGCAAACTCCAGTCCGGCCCAGTCGCGGGCAAAACGCGCATAGGCATCTTGGTCATCCGTCTCTGATTTCTCAGGCAATGATTGTTTGAAAATAATGCTTTTGGGGATGGTGCTTAGGTTGCTGTTCAGCATAATCCGTAACACAATATTTCGACGATCTGGTTCACTTAAAAACTGTAAAGAATCAATTTCAATTTCTGTCATAAAAAGGTGTTGAAGCATTTGGGTGACTTTTTGCAGTATTACTGGATTGATTGTTTGTTGTATACTCATATTGTGTCGTCCCTTAGCGTAACGTTTTCAGCAGAAGCAGATGATGTTTATCCTCACTATACTCAGTGCGCTTAAATCCCGCTTTTTCATAACAGTGAATCGCTTGGTAATTATTAATCTCAGGGTCAACGACAGCAGCACAAAAAGTATTAGCCAGGTTCTCTGTAAACCTATCTAAGATGTGTCTACCTAATCCTTTACCGCGATGTTCATTTGATGCAATAAAGAGATCCAAGCCGACCAACTCATTCAGTTGATAGATATCAAATAAGGAATTATTAGGATGCAAAACACCTTCAGGGAAATGATCTTTGAAACAATAATATTGAATAAAGCCTATGGCTTGTTTATCTAAGTTAATTATAAAACTAGGAACATTATCTTGACCCTGAATTCTCGGTAAGTATTTCCTTTTTATCGCTTCAAGTGACCAAATTGTTCCTCGAGCGTACCATTGACTAATGATAGGTTCCTGGAACCAAGAGTAAAGACGGTTGATATCCTGTTCACATAGAGGCTTAAAATGGAGTGATTCGCGAGGATTCATAATATTCTATTTTAAAAGTTTATTTCTTAATGACGCGCTTCTTTTGCGACATCGGTACTTCTAGTGTTGTAATTTTAAAGAGATGGGTCAACCATTCGCTTTCATCCCATAGCTCTGCTGAGATGACTAAATAGGGCTTTGCACCTGGATAGGGAATGCCTTCATCATAGTTATTGATAAATGCTTTGCCCGCATGAGTCGGTTTAACGAATAATTGATCATCGCAAACTAAAGCAATGACCTTGTTATCGCAGTAAATAGCATATTCACCAAACATCTTGTTCGCATAAACACTTCCGGCTTTTGCAGTTTGATCGATGATAAAGTCAACAGTACTTTGTCTGGAGGCCATTACTCATTCCCATGCTGATCTTGTTTTATAAGTTCTCAATAAAGCCTGAAAATCGGGATTTACTATTTTTTTTATTTGAAAAATAAAAGAGCTGTTGATTTTAATTTATTGGTTCTTAACCAACTAAGGGGAAGCAAATTTTACGTAACTATTTGATTTAATGGTGGCTATGGGTGGACTCGAACCACCGACCTCAGCATTATGAGTGCCGCGCTCTAACCGGCTGAGCTACATAGCCACAAGACGCGTGATTTTGTCGTTTTAATGGAAAATTGTCAATACCGTTATTCTATTTTTTTGGATTTTTTTCATATTCTCTCTAAGCTTTTATATTTTCTACCTCTATATTTCATAAATTCACTTAAGTAGAAATAGAGCAATTGAATGATTATAAAACAAAAGAATAAGGAATAAATACGTGCTTAGGTCTGTTCGCTGTATCCATAATAGAGACAAGGTCATAAAAAATAGAACAAATAGAATCGGTACATTCTATATCAGCTTATTGGGCAGGAAAGATTATTTGAGGAGCACTTAGGGTGAAGTCCTGGGCTCAGCTGCGCTTCACCCAGGCTACCTTTGAGAAAGTTAGATGATGAGTAAGTACATAGCACCTGGTCCACGTAATACTTGAACCAATAACTCTTGTTTTTTCTGTTGAGCAATTTGTTGCAACGTTTTAACGTCTTTAACAGGAGCTTTGTTTGCAGAGATAATGATGTCTCCGGGTCTTAAACCAGCACGCCATCCTGCACTTGTTTCTGAAGCACCGACAACTTGGACACCAACCACGTTTCCATGAGGAGGGGTCTCTTGCTCAAAGTTTCTTAATGCCAGTCCATAAAGGAACGGATTCTCTGATTGCATTTTTTGTTCATGAGACTTAATGTCAGTGACGACTGCATCCAGAGTGATTGTCTTTCCATCACGCTGAACAACCATTTTAACATTTGAACCGACACGTAATAGACTAATGGTAGTCTTTACCTGAGTTGCCTGTGTGATTTTTGTGTTGTTAATTTGGGTAATTATATCACCTGATTTTAAACCAGCACGTTCAGCAGGAGAGTTTGGATTAACTTGTGATACCAAGGCACCTTGAAAATCCTCAGGATATCCTAATGAATGAGCAAGCTCTGGGGTTAAATGTTGAACAAATATACCCATTAAACCTCGATGAATTGAGCCAAATTTGATTATCTGTTGGGCAACATCTTTGGCCATGTTAATGGGGATCGCAAAACCAATTCCCACATTACCACCATAAGGAGAAAGAATTGCAGTATTAATCCCAATCAATTCTCCTTTTGTATTAACGAGTGCACCACCAGAGTTACCAGGGTTAATTGCAGCGTCGGTTTGAATAAAGTTTTCTACACCTTCAATATTTAAATCACTGCGTTTTAAGGCACTCACAATACCAAATGTTGCAGACTGACTATTACCAAAACTGTTTAAACCAAAAGGATTACCAATTGCCACTACAAAATCACCCACTTGCAGCTGATCTGAATCACCTATAGGTAAGGATTTTAAATTGGTAGCATTAATTTTTAATATAGCTAAATCAGTTTCGCTATCACTGCCAATAAGTTTTGCTTTTAAACGTCGACCATCTTGCAACGTAATTGTGACCAGTTCTGCATGACGGATTACGTGATCATTCGTAATAATGATCCCATTTTGTGCATCCACTATGACACCGGAACCTATGCTTTCAAATTTACGTCCTTTTTCGGCATTGGGTTGCTGGCGCTTTTTGTTGTTTTGCGCTTCATCATCAGTGCCAGGTGGTGTTGTATTTGCAGGCAGATAGCCCTGTACTGCAACATTTACAATGGCTGGCATGATGTTTTTCAATGCTGGGGCCAAACTGGGCATAGGAGTAGGGGCTGCTTCATTAGCCGCATAACTGAATGAGGCTGTTATAAGAAGCAGGGTACTTATAATGAACTTGATATGTTTTATCATAATTATTAGTCCTGAGGTTGATCATTAAACCAGATTAAGGTAGCTATTCTACCTGTTTGTGATGCTCTTCGATAGGAATACAACTCATTTTTTAACTCAAAAGTGCATAATTCAGACTGATACACTGCTTTTACGCCCTTTGAAGTCAAAATAATTTCAGCAATTAGAGGTAAATTAGCCAACCATTTTCCATTAACAGGCTTGAATGCTTGTTTACTTAAAGGATAAGTATCGGTAAACGTTTGGTATACTTCTTCACCCACTTCATAACAGTTTTGACAAATTGATGGTCCTATCCAGGCGAGTACATCGGATGTCAAGCTGTTCATTTTATCAAATGTATTTTCGATAATACCATGAGCTAATCCTTTCCAACCAGCATGAATTGCGGCAATTTCGTTACCTTGTACGTTACAAAGCATTATGGGCAGACAATCGGCGGTAAGGATTGCTAAAGGATGATTCATGGAACGGGATATAGAGGCATCTGCATTTCTATTGGGATCCTCTTCAGCAATAACACAATGCGTACTATGCGTTTGATTTAGCCATTGGGGTTCGCCGGGTAAGTGCAACAATTCCACAAGTTGTTGTCTGTTTTGCAACACGTGTTGTTCATTATCACCCACATGCAAACCCATATTATTGCTGTCATAGGGGGCCTGGCTATACCCGAATAGACGAGTTGTGCTTAAGGCAGTAATATTCTTTGGCGCTGGCCAATTTGCTAGGTTATTCTTCATAATGCTCGTCCAATGTGTTAAGAAGAAATTGAAAGTCATCAGGTATTGGAGCTGTAAACGTCAACTCATTTTCTGTTTTTGGATGATACAATGAGAGCGTACGTGCATGCAGTGCCTGTCGTTTAAAATCTTGGAGTAGAGTTCTTAACTGTTCTGATGCATGGGCTGGAAATCGCATTCGACCTCCATACAACGAATCCCCAACAACAGGATGATTAATGTAAGACAAATGAACCCTGATCTGATGAGTTCGCCCAGTCATTAGATTGACATCCAGTAAAGTAAAATCCTGATATTGTTTTTTTACTGAGTAATGAGTTATTGCTTGTCGGCCTTGCTCTTGCACGGCCATTTTTAATCGATTCCGTGGATGTCGTCCAAAGCCGGTGTGTATCGTTCCGCCTGAAATAATATGGCCTTGTACTAACGTAATATAATGGCGTTGAATCTCGCGAGCCTGCATTTGACGGATTAAAGAAGTATGTGCAGGTAATGTTTTTGCTACGATTAACAGCCCCGTTGTATCTTTATCTAATCGATGAATAATGCCTGCTCTAGGTAAGTGTTGTAAGGATGGCGCATGATGTAACAAGGCGTTAACCAAGGTATGTTCTTTATTTCCCGCTCCAGGATGAACGACCATGTTTGCAGGTTTGTTGAGTACCAAAATGTCTTCATCTTCATAAACGATATTTAAAGGAATATCTTCAGGGGCACAATGATTGAAATCTTTATCCATTAAAGTGAAATCAACATTGATCTCAATCAAATCACCATCTAAAGTTTTGTCTTTAGGCTTACAGGGTTTATGATTGAGTGTTATTGCGCCGCATTTAATCCAATTGCTGATTTGTGAACGCGAATAATCGGGAATTAAGTGCGCGAGTACACTATCAATACGTTGATTATGGTACTCGCGTGGAACAGTTAATTGTTGGTGAATGTGCTCAATCATCAAATTGTTTCAATCTCAACTTCAATGAGACGTCCTCGTAAGGAATTGGGTAATGCTTCATTGATTTGAACATTGACGAATTGGCCTATTAAATGGGCTGGACCATCAAAATTCACTACTCGATTGCATTCAGTACGACCGGAAAGCTGCTGGGAATCTTTTTTAGCATGACCTGTAACTAATATTTTTTGTGTACTTCCAACCATCGATTGACTGTAACGAGAAGCGTTTAGTAACAGTCTATTTTGTAATATCTGCAGTCTTTGTTTTTTCACTTCCATAGGCGTGTCATCTGGCAAATTCGCTGCCGGAGTACCCGGTCTTGGGCTATAGATGAAGCTAAAAGAGGTATCAAAACCAATTTCATGAACCAAATCCATCGTGTCTTGGAAATCTTTATCTGTTTCTCCTGGGAAACCAACAATGATGTCGGTAGATAAACGAATATCCGGGCGTACCTTCCGTAATTTCCTGATCTTGGATTTGAATTCCAAAGCGGTATAACCGCGTTTCATTAAACCTAAAATACGATCAGAACCACTTTGTACCGGTAGATGCAGATGATTAGCCAATTCCGGTACTTCTGCATACGCATTAATTAAATTATCTGAGAACGCCAAAGGATGTGACGTTGTAAAACGAATTCTGCCTATCCCTTCTATAGCAGCAAGATAATGAATTAATAGAGCCAAGTCAGCGACATCACCATTTTCCATCATACCACGGTAGTCATTAACATTTTGTCCTAATAAATTGATTTCTCTCACGCCTTGGGTTGCTAATTGATAACATTCAGCCAGTACATCATCAAAAGGACGACTAATTTCAGTACCACGGGTATAGGGGACAACACAGAAACTGCAGTATTTACTGCAACCCTCCATAATCGAGACAAATACAGTTGGACCTTCAGCTCTCGGGGCGGGTAGGTGATCAAATTTTTCTATTTCTGGGAAACTGATATCGACTACTGGCTTTTTCTTTTCCATGCGCGCATTGAGCAATGCTGGAAGTCGGTGTAATGTTTGTGGGCCAAAAACGATATCGACAAAAGGAGCTCTTTTAATGATGTCTTCACCTTCTTGACTCGCAACACAGCCACCTACACCAATCACTACGTGAGGATTTTTGGCTTTATATTCACGCCATTGTCCTAATTGAGAAAAAACTTTCTCTTGTGCTTTTTCACGAATAGAGCATGTATTGAGTAATATCACATCTGCTTCTTCAACGTGTTCGGTTTTAACTAAGCCATGTGATTGCAGCAAAACTTCTGCCATCTTAGTTGAATCGTATTCATTCATCTGGCAGCCGTTGGTTTTGATGTATAGTTTTTTAGCCATATCAAATCTACTTTAAAAATGTATCTGAGTGTAGCAAAGCAGTCTTGTTTATCCTTATCCTCATACGAGGAGAAGGGGCCCAAGAGGGCGGATGAGCGAATAACTAGGATTAACCTCAATCCTAACCCTTACCCGAAACGGGAGATGGGATTTTAAAATAAATAACAAGACTGCTTTGCTGTACCCAGGTTACTTTATTCCAGGAAGTGTCGTATTATTTCATTAATGTACACTTTGGCAATAAGTTTCTTTAATTTTTGGTAAAATAATTAAAGCAATAAGCATTCCTATTGGAAGAATAGCAAGTCCGGTATAGTACGCTTCCAATGGATATACCCGAACATTCCCATTCAGTTCACCTTTCCACATTCTATCAAGGATAAAACCAATCAGTGGTTGTGCCAGTGCAATACCTATCATATTCATCATGTTCATAAAGCTTAAGCCCGTAGCAACATATTTTTTATTGCATAATTCTTTTGCTACAGTAAATGCAGGTAAAAAACCTGCGGAAAATATACCAAATGCGAACAACAACAGTTCCATATATATTTCGTTACTGATTGGAGCAAAAATGAAAATCGTAGAACAAATAAGTGCACCGATGCTTCCGATGTACATAGGTGGTTTGCGTAAGCCAATGCGATTTGAAAAAATTCCCCATAAGGGGCTGGCAATCGCCCAACCGATAAACACTAAAGAAATATAATTTGCAGCGGTCGTCTTGGTGATCTCCATTTTAGTCATCAGGAAGGGAACACCCCATAGGCCGCAAAAAACTGGGGTTGCCATATACATCAGGCCGCCATAGCAAGCAACTAACCAAAGTTGTTTATTTTTTATTAGCGACAGTAAGCTCGGTATTAACGGTTCTTCCTCAATAGGATGGTGATGAGTGATTTCATGATTCTGAGGAGTATCTTTAGCTATGACACTGAGTAGGACTGCAAGAACAAGACCAATGGTGCCCATAATGAGCATGCTTTGACGCCAACCAAAACCATCAATCAATAATGCTAAAGGTGCTTCACCACCAATGGCTCCTAACATTCCTATGGTAACCATAAGCCCCGTAAGCAAGGCAAACCGTTGTGAAGAAAACCAATTTGCAGCGAGTTTCATGGTACCTACAGCTGCAAAGGCTGAACCAAAACCTATCATCAATCGGGCGACACAGGCCATAAAAAAGTTATTGGTCATACCAAAGGCAATGGTACTTACAGCACAAACAATAGTAGCTAGGGTTAATAATCGTTGCGGACCGAAATAGTCCATTAATACACCACCAGGTAATTGCATGGCGGCATAGGAATAGAAATAGACACCCGATAGAATTCCTAATGTTTGGCTGGTAACTGCAAAATCCCTCATTAGTTCATTACTCATAACGCTGGGTGATACTTGTAAAAGACATTCGTAAAAATAAAATAAACAACCTAAGCCCCATACCATCCAAGGCATTATCGATTGAATCCCAAAATTAATTATTGATTCGGACCGTGTATTGTATTGTTCCATGCTTTTATCATTCTCCAAATTCATTTATATGAAATTGATTTTGTATCTACTACTTCAATCATAAAGTAAGAGTTGAGTCTGACTTTGGTCAATTATTCTGAGGCATTCTTCAATTAAAAGAGGCTCATCTGTAGGTTTACTCCACCTTACTTTTCTGACCATAGCGTACTCTAATTTACTTTGTGAGTATGCGAAGTATGTATTTTGAATAAAAACTGGGAATAGCTCCGTAGGTTAGATTATTAAAACCTCGCGTCACTTGTAAATGCAGTTTTTTAAATTACAAAGTCAACCGGCAACGTTAACACACAAATATATAAATTTCACCATATAAAATATTAACAGTTTGTGTATTATTTGTCTACTGTTCGTTTGGATCATCAGGGGGATCAATTACTACACGAGTACCTTTCATGCCATCACCAGGAAGATCAATAAACTCTTCATTAAGCCAACGTGCATCTTCAATAAACATTCTGACACAACCGTGGCTTGCTCTGAAACCTGGTACATCATAACTTCCATGCAATGCATAGCCTCTAAAAAAATGCATGCAATAGGGCATTAAAGCTCCTCCGTCGTTACCATCAGCTCTTCTTGGAAACACAGTGGACACGCAGTCTATATCTTGTTTGCGAATAATTCGAAATGAACCTGTAGGGGTACTACACCCCCCTATGACACCAGGACATTTTCCTATTCCCGAAGAAATTGGCCCCCACCAGAGTAACTCTCCATCTTGATCATAGGCAGCCCAAGCTAATTTTTTTTGACTCACATAAATTGCTTTTTCTCCTGTAGATTCAATATATCTTGGAAAAGGAGAAACGTCATAAATCGTTAGGCGATCGATGTTTTTGGGTACAGCAATAGTCATTCCTGGACGCAATGAAGTATTCATGCGGTTAATTCGTCGTACCATATCTTGTTCTTCGGCATTGGGAAATAGTTTTTCCCAACTTTCGCCATTTTTTATTTTCATGCAGAAATAATCAGGTGAATTGCATAAAGTCTCACCATACCGTGTATAGGCAAGAGCGAGCTGACTGAATGTTAGTAAAGCGATTGAGACGGTCATTGATATCATATTCTTCATAAATGATCTCAATTAGGGTCGTTGTATTCTCTATAGCGGCACTTTAAAAAATAACTTTAAAATGAAATAAGTTTCTATTTGATGCGAATAAATTAAGTAGAAAAAATATTGGGCAAAAGGACCTGGTGTTTATACGGAGAAATACTAAGGATAATCCTAAGTGAAAAAAAGGGAAAAGTTACTTAAGATTAAAACGGCGCTAAGATGCCAGAAAAGCAGCGAGGTTATATAAAAACACAAATCCTCGTAAATTCTTGAGCCACTGAGCTGAAGTCTTTGACCTAACAATTTATATGAGGATCTGTGTTTTTAATTATTTGCTAACCTAGAAAGGGTAGAATTGCAAAGTGTCTCATAATTTCTTCTGCTCTGACTCCATATGTACCTGAAGCACCAGGAACACCTACAGTAGTTAGGGCGCCATTTGCTGTGTCAAAAACTGGAGCTGATGCTGCACCTACACCCCAGGCTGTTGCAGAGGCTGTAACAGCAGCACTTGGAGTTCCAGTTCCAGTGACTATAAGTGCTAAGTTAGCATAAGCAGTTGTTGGAGGCGTAAAGGTTGTAGCTGTTGCTGTAGTTGCAGGGACTGTTGTTGTGGTTACAGAGTCATAAACTACTGTTGAAACAGTTCCAATTGATGTTTTAAGTGGTGTTACTGCTACAGAGCTAATACCAGTACATGAAGTTGAGCTGTGTGTATTTGAAGCAGCCCATTTGACAGTTACAGTACCATTATAAGCAACGGTTGCAGTAGTTGAGCATGGTCCAGTACTGTCTGATACTACAACAGAAATACTTGAAGCCGTACTTCCAGCGTTGCCTGAAGTGGAGTCCACATTACCAAGGCCATTAATTATGACGAGTTGTCCACTTGTAACCCCAGCCGCAAAAGCGGAGCTTGATGCGAATAAGGCAATTGCAAGGGTAGATTTTAAAAATGTATGTTTTAATTGTTCCATTTAAATATTCTTCCTTTGATTAATGATTAAACAACAAAACGTGGAATATACTGCAACCACTCGTGGTAAAGTCTAGCATAAAATTGTAAATCTGTAGTAATTTTCAAAATAAAGTTTTTTCAATTATTTCAGTGAGTTGACAATTAATTGAAATGAGAACAAACACACGTTGATTCAATGTCCAATGATGGCGCTTGTTTGAAAAAAAGAGGGTGGATAGCGCTCGTCATCCTAAGTACAACGAGGGGTAGCTCCCCATCGTAACACCATTGCTACAACACGAATAGTTCCTCGTTGTGCTCGGGATAATTTCCCTGCCTGTTTGTGGCTACATTGATTATCTGTCAAGACGGGCGTGATGAATCTGATTCTGGGTGAGCAGGGCTAACTTTTTGCCACGCATCATGCAATTGCGCAAGCAATGAATTAGATTGTGCTAACAGTTCTTTGTCATTATTAAGATTGGCTTTTAATAACAAAAATTCGATATGTCCATATAATTGGAGTAAGTTCTCTGCTATTGCCCCACCTTGATCACGGTTTAAGCTGTTTTTTAAACCTTCAATGATACTTAATGCTTTACTGATATGCTCTCCCTTTTCTTGTATTTCCTTGCGTTCAATATTACCTTGTGCTGTAGCAATATGAGTGCGGGCACCTTGTAACAACAAATTAATTAATTCATGAGGAGAAGCAGCATCAATACGAGTTTGTAGTTCAATTGTTTTATATTGATTTATAACTTGTTGATAAGGATTTTTCATTAATTATGCTCCAATTTATTTGTTGGTATTCAATTTGGGGAGGTTCGACAAGATTTGAGTCAGCGTATTGCTGGTGTTTTGCATCTGTGAAATTAAGAGATCCACGGCGTTCCATTGTTTATAATATCTTTTTTCTAGAGTAATGCTCCGTTCATTAATGCGCTCTTGCATTTCATCTAATTGCTTTGCTTGACTATTTAATCGGTCTATTCTTTCTTCAATTTCCCCATCTTCGTCCACTAAGGACTCCAAATAGCCATCAATCAACGAGGCTAAACCATCACTAATAATAATTTGGCCTCTATTTCCAGCTTGTCCTGAGAGCACATCAATCGATAAGGTACTGTAATCCCCTGTGCCATTTAGAGTAATTCCATCCGTTGAATTAGCTAAAATACCACCTATAGTCCCTGACATACTCACTCCGGGAGTATATTCACCTAATATAACATCATATGCTCCTGCAGCGACTTCAGTATCCATGGAATTGATTTTGATGTTTGGATCGGTAGCTGTAATTTTTTTTGCAAATAGATTGCCTATATATGGGTAATTATTATCAATAGCCTTATCCAACATTTCTGGGTCAATTTCTAATAAACCATGCTTGTCTGAGGTAATACCTAAGTCAGCTAGACTTTGGATCGGTCCAACTGGAGTTAATGGAGTGGTGGCCAAGTTATATAGGTTGGTTTTCAATTCTCTAAGATTACTGTCGCCTTGCAGTACCCCTTTTTTTCGAGTCTCCATATCGAAACCAGTTAAGTTGGTTAGGAATTTCATAAAATCATTATATTTTTTGACGAAATCATTAATTAAACCCTTCGCATGTTCTACATCTTTTTCCAAAGTTAAAGTGACAGTCGTTGCTGGATCAGCTTGTTGTAGATCGAGGGTGACCCCTGTTATTGCACCTTCAATTTGGTTGCTGCTCTCATTTAGTAGTAATCCATTAATTTTTACCAGGCTATTTTGAGCGGCCATACTTTGGGTTAAAGGAACATTATTTGTTGTAGGATCATAATTGAGCGCAGCCAAGCTTCCGGTAATTTGCATCGCGTAATTTTCACCTGTTTCTGCTGAGGTCAAGGTTAATCTTGAACCTAGACTATCTTGTACAATGGACGCTGTTACACCTGCATTTGCGGCATTTATTGCATCGCAAATCGCAGTAAGACTGTCGTTTCCTGAAGTAATATTAATTGTTACTGGGGAGGCTGCAGTATTTTGAGTGAACGTTGTATTGTTATTACTGTATGTTCCAAAGTTAATGGTCATACTGCCACTACCCACTGAAGTACTGCTGTTGGCGAAGTAACCACTGGCAAGACTTTGTGCTTGAGCTAATTGTTGGACTTGGATTTGATATAAGCCTTCAACTGGTTGTCCTGTACCTGTAAGGGATGCAGAGACATATCCAGGTTCATTGATTTGGCAATTCATTTGATTAAATTCACTAATAAAAGATAGCGAATTAAGAGTTGCTTGAAAGGTTGATATAGCACTTTTTAATTGGCCAAAAGCAGACAACTCGGTAGCAACAGAGTTAAATTTTTTATCATGTTTTAGTTGTAATGGCATGAGATCTGCTTTTACCAGGCCTTCAACCATTGATTTAATGTCTAAACCTGATCCAATACCTGGAGTTGATAGACCCATAATATTCCCTTATCTGTTGGGTAATTTCCTACGAAATTACTTTATCCATAAATTGCATCAAACATGTTTATCTATAGAACCACTAATTATCCCATCAAGCAAGTGTAGTAAATGCAAATATTCGTCTGAGGGTATTTTGCGAATTATCTTATCCGAGATTTTGTCAGTGACTATAGTTTGCAGAAGGCCTGTGGCATGATCGATAGCTTGTTTCGAATCAGTATCCAAATTCAGATCCGATGTAGCACATTTGGTCACAGGTTTAATGTTTTTATCCTTTAGTTTGACTGAATCTGTCTGTAGCAATTTATTATTTGCTGGAGGAATCGATTCCATAGTCATTTTTTTACTCCTTTCCCTTGATTGGTACCATTAATCATTGGGATACAAATAAGCCGAAAGCGGCAAAAGCCGCATTTCGGTTTTTACTTCTTTTTTTACAACTATCCTAACAAGGATAGAACAGATTGTGGCATCGCGTTTGCTTGAGCCAACATGGCTGTTCCAGCTTGTTGCAGGATTTGGTTCTTAGTTAAATTAGCCATTTCTGCAGCATAATCAGTATCTTGAATACGGCTACGTGCAGCAGACATATTATCGGATACGTTTTGCAAGTTAGTTACGGTTGCATCAAGTCGGTTTTGCAAAGCACCTAATGAAGAACGGTTGGTGGTAATACTGTCCAAAGCAGCACCAATTCTCAATATGGCTTTTTCTGCACCAGCTTGAGTAGTGATATCGATTATATTAACTCCATTAGTATCCAAACTAATACTTGATAAACCGATATCGGCTGTTGTTCCACCCACAGTAATGGCTTCAGGAGCACTCATAGTGATATTTCCTCGTAAAGTTGAGGCAAATGAACCACCGGTGACGCTTAATCCATTAGTACCTGCAGTGAATCCAGTACCACTTTCTGTGACGGCAATATTTCTTCCATCTGCTGCAGTTAAAGACATACTTGAACCATTGAGTGTGGCTACAACACCAGTTTGTACGCTAGATGCATTGATTGCGTCCAAAAGGGCGTTGTTGCTTAATGCAGTAGACACGTCTTGGTTAATAAATATGTTAACACCATTAATACTCAGGTTATAAGTATCTCCGGCTGCACCACCGATCGCACCAACAGTTGCACTACCACTTGTAGAAGCAGTTACTGTTAGACCAGAGATACCTGCTGCATTAAGTGCTGCTGCTTTAGCATACGCTGAAGAGCTGTCTTGACCAGTTGCTGCACCAACATAGTTTGCAGAAGAACCAATACTCACTGCTGCACTAGAGCCAAGAGCAATCGTAATATCAGTTGCAGCACTAGCGCTTACTGTGCTTCCTGTTTGATAAGCAATATGACCTATATCTGCAGATGCAATACTGTTTATCGAAAATGTGATGGTTTCGCCAGAGTTAGCACCGACTTGCAGTGAAGCATTGGTGTAGGAGCCATTTAAAATGGTTTGGCCGTTAAATTGGGTGCTGTGAGCGATATCATCCATCTCACTCAAAAGGTTGTTTACCTCATTTTGTAATGCGGCACGGTTTGATTGGCTATAGGTTCCGTTTGCAGATTGAAGTGCCAACTCTCTCATACGTTGTAAGAGGTCAGTTGACTCTTGCATTGCACCTTCAGCTACCTGTGCTAGCGAAATACCGTCATTAGCATTTTTCACTGCCTGGTCCATACCGCGGATTTGTGAGGTCATATTTGTTGAAATTGCCAGTCCTGCAGCATCATCTTTAGCGCTATTAATTTTTAGACCAGATGATAACCTTTGAATCGCAGTAGCCATAGCGCCACTGGATTTAGATAAGTTACGCTGAGCAAGTAACGACGGTACGTTGGTATTAATAATTTGAGCCATAATTATAGTCTCCTCAGACCTAAATCCCTGGTTTGGGACATTTGTTATTTGGTAAATTCCTTTTTAAATGCAAATTCACCGTACGCAAAAAGGTTATCGGACACAATGCGAAAAACTTTAGGCTTATACTTGTTTTTTTTCAAAAAAATGGAAAATTTGTTTATTAAAATGAATGAGTTGTATTTTTGTTCAATCCGTTTTTGCTTCTATTATTTAGTTGTTTTGTTGTTCTCAGAGAGATTTGAAGATTTAACATTCACAATAGGCCATCCATCACCCATTTTTTTTAATAAAAGAAGCAGGCATACCTGATATGGATTTAAGAATATTTTTTTCTGTGTATAATATTGTGATTCTATAATATTAGGTTCCAATTATGAGTTGGTTTAAAAAATTATTGCCTTCAAGAGTGAGTACAGACTCTTCCCAAAAAAAAGGAGTTCCTGAGGGTTTATGGCTTAAATGTTCAGGTTGCAATGAAGTTCTCTATAGTACTGAATTAGAAAGAAATTTAATGGTCTGCCCATCTTGTAACTTTCATCACAGGATTTCCGCACGTGTCCGAATCCAACAATTTCTCGATGAGGGTGGTCAAGAAGAAATCGCTGCATCATTGGAACCTCAAGACCGCTTAAAATTTAGGGATTCAAAAAAATATAAAGATAGAATTTCACAAGCTCAAAAAGCAACTGGTGAGAAAGAAGCTTTGATAATTGTCAAAGGAACCTTGTTGCAGCAGCCTGTAGTTGTTGGTTCTTTTGAGTTCAATTTTATGGGGGGCTCCATGGGGGCTACAGTAGGGGAGAAATTTGTTCGTGCAATTCAAGTAGCAACAGCAGAACAAAGACCCTATGTTTGCTTTACTGCAAGCGGTGGCGCACGAATGCAAGAAGGACTTTTTTCTTTAATGCAAATGGCCAAAACTTCAGCAGCTCTAGCAAAATTTGCAGAGCTTGGATTGCCTTTTATTGTGGTTCTAACTGATCCAACAATGGGAGGGGTTTCTGCAAGTTTTGCAAGTCTTGGTGACGTGATCATTGCTGAACCGAATGCATTAATTGGTTTTGCTGGTCCACGGGTTATTGAGCAGACCGTAAGACAAACATTACCTGAAGGGTTTCAGCGAAGCGAATTCTTGTTAGAACATGGACATATTGACATGATTCTTGAACGGAAAGATATCCGTCCAGTCGTTGCAGAGTTGATATCTAAATTAACGCGCAAAGGCGCAGGTGATTCAGTTGCCAAAGCTATCTCATATTAGACCTCTTACAGCGTTTCAAAAGAAATCTATCGACGAGTGGTTATATGATTTAGAAACTAGAAATACACAAGAGATACAACTTGGTTTAAAACGTATTATGGAAGTTGCGCAAAAATTAAGCCTGCAACTTCCAGGTTGCCCAGTTATTACTGTTGCTGGTACTAATGGAAAAGGTTCAACGGTAACATCTCTTGAAACAATTTATCATGTTGCAGGATATAAGGTGGGTGCCTATACCTCACCTCATCTTATTCAATTTAATGAACGTATTCGTGTTAATTTAACTCCCATTTCTGATGATGATTTATGTCAGGCGTTTAGTGTTATTGAAGAACTTCGTGGAGAAGTTCTTCTAACTTACTTTGAAATGACTACTTTGGCTGCATTGTGGTATTTCAAAAAAATGGACTTGGATATTGTAATTCTTGAAGTTGGATTAGGGGGGCGCTTGGATGCTACGAATATTGTTGATGCGGAATTGTCTATCATTACTACAATCGATTTTGACCATCAAGATTATTTAGGTACTACGCTTGACGCGATTGGTTATGAGAAGGCAGGGATACTCCGCACTGGTAAACCCTTTATTTATGGGGATATTAGTCCACCTGCCTCAATCATTGATGTGGGGATGCAACTTTCTGCACCTGCTTATTTACTTGGACAAGAATTTTCGATTCAAGAACAAGACTCTGTCTGGAGTCTTCATTATAATGAAAAACTTAAACTTGCTTCTGTTTCTGGATTGCCTAAACCTTCAATACAATTGAAATCAGCAGCAGCGGCAATTACTGCTTGTCAGTTGCTAGCACATGATTTGCCAGTGACGCATAGCCATTTTCAAGTTGCGATGCAGCGTATTTTTATTCCTGGACGTTTGCAATTACATAAGGACACCGTGAGTACTTTATTTGATGTGTCTCATAATCCTCAATCGGTAAAATTGCTAGCAGATACTGTATGTACATTAAAAAAAGCAAAAGTACATGCGGTATTCTCAGCTTTAAAAGATAAAGATATTTTGGGTTTGATTCGACCATTAAAGGATTGCGTTGATTGGTGGTATCCTGCACAATTGGATAGCAAACGTGCTGCCAGTGCGGATTTGTTGCTTACATTTTTTAAGGATGCAGAAATTCCTGTGGATATTTGTTATAATAATCCACTTGTAGCTTTTGAAACTGCATTGAAGCAAGCTAAACCTGGTGACTTAATTGTTGTTTACGGGTCTTTTTTTACTGTGAGTCATGTTATGGCTAATAGGAGATTCAATGAAATTAGTAATTGATGAGAAGCTAAAGCATCGTTTAGTTGGTGTGGCTGTTGTTTTATCATTAGGAGCAATTTTCCTACCTGCGATGATGAAGAAGTCGAGCCAACGTCTTGAAAATAATTTTAGTGTTAATGTGCAGTTACCCCCCAAACCAACAACTCCTAATGTCGTAATGACAAATGAAAAGGAGATGTTTAAAACCATAAAAGTAGCTAAGATTGAAACTCCTGATTTAGGGCAAAAAGGCTCCGATCTTGGTAAGGAAGATTTTATTCAATCCATTCAAGTGGCTGATAATGCAGCTGTGGATGCTGCTGTTCCTGTTGCGAAAGCAGCGTCAATGCCTAAGGTCGCATCGACCCCTAAAGTTGATTCAATAGCAAAACCAATTGAACTGGCATTGAGTAATGCAGCAAATAATGTAGTTAAAAAACAAGTCAAAGCCGTGCCTACTAAACCGGTTCGACCTGTTGCACGAGTACAAGTGCAGCCGAAAAATAAACCCATTGTAGCAAAGGCAAATACCACCCGTTTAAATAAGAAAGATATTTATGCAGTTCAATTGGCTTCATTTTCACAATTGAATAATGCCCAAGCTTTAGTTAATAAATTACGCAGCAAGGGTTATAAAGCAAACTATATCAAAACTAATGGAAGACAAGGGGCTATTTATAAAGTCTATGCAGGACATTCACCGGTTAAAAGTGATGTGATGAAATTAAAAAATCAATTAGCAAGTGCCATGCAGCTGAATGGCTTTGTGGTTAATACCGGAGTGAGCTAATGCAAGCACAATGGGTTGATATTATTTTAATAATAGTAATTGGCTTATCTACTATAACCGGCTTACTCAGGGGATTTATTAAAGAATTTATTGCCTTAGGAGTATGGGTGTTAGCTATTTGGGCAGGTTATAACTACTCAAACGCACTTAATCCTTATCTGCAACCTTATATTCAAGATCCCTCTATTCGTAGCATAGCCGGTTTTGTTATTATTGTTCTTGGTGTTTTAATTACAGGTGGTATCGCTAATGCGATACTTGGCCTCTTTTTAAGAGGTAGTGGCCTGGGAGCTATGGATAAAGTTTTAGGCGGGATGTTTGGTTTTGCTCGCGGTGTTCTTATTCTTTCCCTTGTTTTCGCAGTACTCAGTATGACCTCGTTGCCTTATCACCAATATGTTCAAACTTCCAGGGTTTATAATCAACTTTTACCTGTTATAAACTGGATTTCTGGATATTTACCAGGACTTATAAATAAAGCGAAACAGACAGTATCGGTAAATGAGTCCTTTAAGCTTATTGATATAGTCCCTGAGACTTAATGTATTCATAGACTGCTTCAGGGAGCTTGTTTTTTACATCAGCTCCCTTTTTTATTTCTTCACGAATGGACGTGGAAGAAATTTCATAGTGACCCGCATCAAATAAAAAAACTCTTCCAGCATGAGTACTTAAAAAGTCGTGTTTGTTTTTAACTTCATACTGTTCCAAAAATTTTTTCATGATTACCGGAATGGGTTGACTGGAAAACTCAGATCGATTGATTACCAATAAGTTAGCTAAAGTAATAATTTTCTCCCATTGATACCAATTGGGTAATGAGATAAAAGCATCATAGCCAATAATTAACGTTATGGATGAGTTAGAATATTCCATCCGGAAGCTTTTCAATGTTTCAACCATATAGGATGGAGTATCTCGTTGTACTTCACGTAAATCGAGTCTAAAGTAAGGTATTTTTTTTATAGCCAATTTAATCATTTCTATTCTTTGATTATTACTGGCGAGAGTAGGGGGCTTTATAGTTGGTGTTTTACAAGGAAGAAAAATATAGGAATCAAAATTAAAATGCTTTTGGATTGCCATGCTGGCCTGTAAATGGCCATTATGTATCGGATCAAATGTACCACCCAAAATAGCTATGCTGTGCATACGTCACCTATTAAATTTCCCAGACAGAGTGATAGAGCCGCATTTTCCAGGGAACTCCATACTAGAGTATTGAGATTTGATTTAATTCGTTCGTCTATGGAATAACAATAGCGATGAAGTTGTTGTAACATGGTCTTATTGAGTCGATTACAACATGCTTTATAAAGATTAACGCGCTGAGGCCAAATTTTAAGTTGATTGCAAGCACTTTGAGCATCAATTTGTTGTTCCATTAAATTGGACAATTGCATGATTAGGCGTATTTCTTGACTGATTATCCACAGAACTAAAGTGGCTTCGGTCTTATTATTTGCTGCATGACGTAAAATCTGAATCGCTTTATCACTTTGGCCAAGCAGACATGCATCAACCAGTTCAAAAAGATCATGATCGCATTGATTGGATAAATGCTCTAATGCTTGTTGTGTATCTACTTTACTGTTGGGAGCACAAGATAAGGCTATTTTTTCAATAACCTGGGAACAAGCCAGCATATTTCCCTGGGTGTATTGATGAATTAATTCAGGAACCTGAGGATCATAGCTCATTGAGTTTTTCTTTAATTGTACGGCTATCCAACTTTTGATTGCCTCCGAATTCAGTGGGTAGGCTAGTGTAAGAATGGCCTGCTCATGAGAAGATAACCATTGTAATTGCTTCGCAGGTACATTGGGCGCCCTAATAACAATAAAGCAACGTGAATTTACCGAATTAAGGTATTCAGAAAGAATTTTTTTTCCAGTAGCATCTATTGATTTCTTATCATAGAAAATATTTAAGAGTACTGTCTCTGAAAATAAGGAGTAACTGTTCGCTTCTTCTTTTACAATACTCCAATCGTCCACTGATTGGATAGATATGATTTTTTCATCATAATTATAATTTTTTTTAATTGCTGATTTTATGGTTATAAAAGAATCTTCTAGCAAGTAATTATCCTGCCCAATAATTATGTAGAGTGGTGCAATTTTTTTTTGTACTTGTTGAGCAAGCAATTGTTGTCTGATTTGCATGATAATTTAGCTTAAGCCTGTGTATATGATATTGGATGAAGAACAGTGTGCTACTCATGGTGAGAGCGTAGCCTGGAAACTTTTGCCCCATCCTGAGAGCAACGAGGGATCTCCATGCTATAGCAGAGTGTTACTATAGGAGATCCCTTGTTCCACTCGGGATGACGTGAGTTTCCGTTCGCTGCACCCACGCTACAATACTCCAATATCTCCTGTGGTACTGTTCTCCTCTCCAGTCTAACTTGTTTATCTGGGCGGAGGAGGGGGCAAATGACCAAGTCGATAAATGATTTGGGTCACCGCATCTTGCTTCATTTCTCCAATTAAAATACTTTCTTCATCTTTAGAGCCAAGAATTCGATCATTATTTAATGTAAGTTCTCGAGAAATATTGATTTGACCAGGAACCGTTACAACCTGGCCTGCGCGTGTTTTCAAAGCAAATAATACGGTTAGGGTTAAAGTATATTGCCTAGGATTCGTGCTTGCTCCAACACTGATAATCTGTTGTTGCAGGTTTACTTCATTAATCATCAGCCAATATTGCGCACGAGAAGGATCCGAATTAACTTCAATTTTTGATCCCTCAAGTCGGGACTCGAGTATTGAGATAAATTGCTTGTCATTATTCTCAGAAATAATGGCTACATTATTAAGCCAACTTGGTGCATTACTTATGCCTCGAAGATGAAAGCCACATGCTGAGAGTAATAAAACGAGTATAAAAGGAACTGTACTGCGCAAAGTTGAAAGGGGTCGTATTTGTTGCTTTTGATGTCCCGCAGATTGTTCTCGAAGACGATACGGGACATTGGAAGAAGAATCAGAATAATGAGGCTTCATTAGCTAACAACCAAGTTAATTAATTGTCTATGCGCCACAACAATTGCTTTTTTTACTGTTTTATCAGTAAGAAAATCTTTTGCATGTTGTTTTGCTGCAGCAATTAAAGCCTCTTCTGTCGCATCAACACTAGCGGTAAATTGAGCTCTTAATTTTCCGTTAACCTGAACCACATAATCTACTTCATCAGTTTTTAAAGCACCTTTATCCACTCTAGGCCAATTAGCGTCAATAATTGCTTTTTCAAAGCCTAACTGCTGCCAGATGTGATGTGCAATATGTGGTGTTATAGGAGCCAATAATCGCAACAGAATACTTAGACTGGAATGAATAAAGAATTTATCTTCTTCAGTTTCTATTGCGTAATTGGATATTTCATTAAACAGTTTCATACAACCTGAAACTACTGTATTGAATTGATTTCGATCATAATCATGCGTTGCTTGTGCAAGAATTTGATGCACGACATGACGTGATTTTTTTAATCGGCTTTCTGCTTGTTGCCAGTTCACATGCCCATTGCCACTCAGGATGATGTCATTGACTTCAATGAACATATTTTGGTGCTGGTGAGCAAAAGCCCAAATTCGTTTTAAGAAACGATGAGCGCCTTCCACAGCAGTATCTGACCATTCCAAGGATTGCTCTGGTGGGGCTGCAAACATAACAAATAATCGTGCTGTATCTGCACCATAAGTATCAATCAGGTGGTTTGGATCGACGACATTACCTACGGATTTAGACATTTTATGTCCGTCTTTTAAAACCATGCCTTGGGTTAGTAGGGCTTTAAATGGTTCGTCTGAATTTACTAAACCTTCATCACGCATTAATTTATGAAAAAAGCGGGCATAGAGTAAATGCATCACAGCATGTTCAATACCACCAACATATTGATCTACTGGAGTCCAGTATTTTGCTCGATCATCAAGCATTGCGTTTTCCTGGCCTTTACATGCAAAACGGGCATAATACCAAGATGACTCAACAAAAGTATCAAAGGTATCCGTTTCACGATATGCATCCTGACCACATTTAGGGCAGCTTACATTGACGAATTCTGGGGATTGGGCTAATGGTGAACCGGTTCCCGTAAATGTCACGTTTTCTGGAAGAACCACCGGAAGCTCTTCATCTGGAACAGGAACAGTACCGCATTGGTCACATAAAATCATGGGAATAGGTGTTCCCCAGTATCTTTGTCTCGATACACCCCAATCACGTAATCTGTAGTTAATCGTTGCTTTACCTACATCATGTTCTTCAAGGTAGCTGGTTATAGTTTCTACTGCTTGAGAAGAACTTAAGCCATCGAACTGACCTGAATGAATCAATGTACCTTCTCCTGTATAGGCAGATGCATTGAAATCATGTTTTGTATCATTTGCAGGTTTAATGACTTCCTTAATGGGAAGTTGGTATTTACGTGCAAATTCCCAGTCTCTTTGGTCGTGTGCTGGGACTGACATTACTGCTCCCGATCCGTATTGCATGAGTACAAAATTTGCAACCCATATAGGGAGTTCTTCACCGGTTATGGGATGGATTGCTGTCATGCCTGTAGCCACGCCTCGTTTTTCCATGGTAGCAAGTTCCGCTTCAGCCATTTTGGTGCCTTGGCAGCTATCAATGAATTCTTTGACTTCTTTACGGGTACTGGCTGCTTCTTTAGCAATGGGATGATCGGTTGCTATGGCAAGATAGGTTGCACCCATTAAGGTATCAGGACGTGTTGTGTATATTTTTAAGCGTTTAGGATAATTATTAACGTTAAAATGAATTTCAGTCCCGGTGGAACGACCAATCCAATTGCGTTGCATTTGTTTTACTTGTGCCGGCCATTCGTCCAATGTATCCAGTGAGCTCAGTAACTCATCAGCATAAGCCGTGATTTTTATAAACCACTGAGAAATTTCTTTGCGTTCAACAAGCGCGCCAGATCGCCAGCCGCGTCCATCGACGACTTGTTCATTTGCCAAAACAGTTTGATCTACTGGATCCCAATTCACTACAGCATTTTTTTTGTAGACTAAACCTTTTTCAAATAATCGAATGAAGAACCATTGTTCCCATCGATAATATTCAGGTGAACAAGTACAAATCTCACGTCTCCAATCATAAGCATTGCCTAGACGTAAAAATTGCTTTTTCATAGACTCTATATTTTTTCTGGTCCATTCTGCCGGTGGAATTCCGTTTTTGATGGCCGCATTTTCAGCGGGCAAACCAAAAGCATCCCAACCTATTGGTTGAAGAACATTTTTGCCCAAAGCACGCTGATAACGAGCAATAACGTCTCCAATGGTATAGTTGCGAACATGGCCCATGTGCAATGTTCCACTCGGGTAGGGGAACATGGATAAACAATAAAATTTCTCTCTGTTTAAATCTTCTGAAACGTTAAATGATTGTTTTTTATGCCAATACTGTTGAGCTTGTTCCTCAACTTCTTGTGGTATATAGGTATTATCCATAGTCCAGTTTTTTAAGTGACTCTAAATCTGCTAAGGATAACTCCTCTTGTGTCTGCCAGCAATAGATTATTATTCGAATAAGCGACGAAGTTGAATAAAAAGTATAAAAATAATAAAAAATGAACAAAAAATGAGGGATGGATACTCATGCCATATAATCCAAGGAGTTAAACCTTCTGCAGGGAGTATACTGCTTTGTAGGACACCAGGACTAAATGGAGGAAGACTTTCTATTATATCTCCACCTGAGTCGATGACTGACGATAGTCCATCATTATTGACGACTACTTGATATCGTCCTGTAAGCAGAGAAAGCACTTGGGCCATTTGTAGTTGTTGGTAACTGGCTAATGAATGCCCAAACCAACCATTGTCACTTATTGAAACGATCCATTGGGCTTTAGGCATTTGTTCGCGCAATAGCTTGGGGTAAGCAATTTCATAACAAATGAGGCTTGCTATCGGATGATTTTCAATTCGAATCAGGGATTGTTTTCTTTTTCCTGGTAATAAATTAGGTTCAGGTAAATGAAACCAATGATTGATCCTCACTAAAGGTTTTGGAATGTATTCTCCAAAAGGAACAAGTTGGCGTTTAAGTTTTTTACCTTTGGCTTGCCCAAGCGTAATCACTGCGTTGTAATAATTGGTTTCCCTATCATTGGTAGGTTGTAAAATACCTAACATCAGTGCGCTTTTTGCTTTTAATGCTTTGTTATTCAGTCTGAGTAAATATTTATCCAAATAACTTGCGGGAAGTGGTATGGCAGACTCGGGCAAAATAATTAATTGTTTTCCTAAGAGTTTATTGATTGCCTTTTCATAGTACTCCAGCAGGTTCCAAAATAAGGCTTCATCCCATTTATCGCGCATGGATAAATTGGCTTGAACGGCACCAATACTTATAGGTTCTTGTTTTACTTTTGACCATGAAATGTTTTTTAACAGCATTGGACTGATAAGAATCAGTACAATGGCAATTAAATAATGGTAACGCCTCGGAGCGTTTTGTGACACCGCTAAGGTGAGTAATGCGGAAATGAGGACACAAACTAAACTTAGCCCATAAATTCCTAAAATAGGAGCAATATATTTTATTGGTGTATCAATAAGCGGTGTTCCTACTAACAACCAAGGGAAGCCGGTAAATAAATTAGCACGGCAATATTCACTCAAACACCATAAGACACAAAATAAAACTAGAGACAACAACTTCCGATTTTTGAGTTCAAACACTTTATATAGGTAAGCAACTAAGGCAGGGAAGAGTGAAAGATACATAATGAAAATTAATGTAACCAATCCTGCAAGGCAATAATTGAGTTGACCATAATCATGGATACTGACTATGACCCAAGAAACCCCAAATCCGAAATAACCCATCCCGAAAAAAAATCCTAGAGAAAGGCCTTGTTTTCTAGAGCAATTTTGGAGGCTCGAATAAAGAAATGCCAAACTCAATAGTGTCAGCCCTGGTATATGAAAAGGAGCAAAACCAAAGGGTGCCAGCAGACCTGCTATAAATACAAAAAAGTATTTAATAGAGCCAAGACGAATTGAGGAGTTTAATGGGATAGAATTGGCTAAAGCAGTTTGCTTCATGAGTTGTAAAAAAAATATAAAAAGATAAGATAATGTAGTCCTCTGCTCAGGTCAAGGATTAGTGGAGTATTTTAGTAACAATTCACATCAGCTCACTGAAAAGTCATGTATGCCTCATTATTGTTCAATTTGGGGTTCAATCAGGCTGTTTGCCAAGATTCATAAGTGTTGGAAATAATTGCATATTTTATAATTCCGGCTGAATTTTAATCTCCAGCCATTTAGGTTATTTTTTTAAAACATAAGTCCCCGGTGCATCACAAAGTGGTCTTATATCTTTTGCAGGATTACCGAAATCAGGCGGTTTCTTTTTGGAGCTTGAGAGATCTGCAAGCCATTTTTCCCAAGCTGGCCACCAGGAATTTTTAAAATGAGGGGCTTTTTCCAACCAAAGGTCAGGTGATAAATGTTTGTCATCTATCTTATGAGTTAGCATCTGATAGCTTCGTCCCGATTCACCAGGTTTATTAACAATGCCAGTATTGTGTCCGGCGTTAGTCAATACAAAGGTAATATCGCTATCAATGAAGTAATGAATTTTATAAACAGATTTCCAAGGTGCTATGTGATCTTTTATGGTGCTTACTACAAAAGTTGGTACTCTGATGTCGGCAAGATTGATCGTGTCATCAAGAATTTTAAAACGTCCCTCAACTAAGTCGTTATTTAAAAATAAACTACGTAAATACTCGCTATGCATTTTGTAGGGCATTCGTGTAGTATCATAATCCCATGCCATTAAGTCACTGACCTCCTGTCGTTTACCCAATAAATAATCATAAACCAGACGAGACCAAATGAGATCTATAGACCGTAACATACTGAACGCACCAGCCATTTGAGACCCGTCCAGGTAGCCTTTTTCCCACATAATGTCCTCAATGTAAGTAAGTTGGTTTTCGTCAATAAATAACTGCAGTTCACCTGCATCCTGAAAATCAGTTTGGGCTGCGAACAAAGTCATTGTTTTTAATCGATCATCTTCCTTTGCCGCCATTTTTGCTGCAACCATGGATAATAAGGTTCCTCCAATACAATAACCTACTGCATGGATTTTTTCTTTTGGGATAATTTGATTAATTGTATTTAATGCATCCATCACACCATGTATTGCATAATCGGAGAAATCCAAGTCCCGATCTTCAGACGTTGGATTTTTCCAGGAAATCATAAATACAGTGTGCCCTTTATCCACTAAAAATTTAACCATGGAATTGTTAGGTGAAAGATCGAGTATGTAATACTTCATAATCCAGGCAGGGATGATTAATATGGGTTCCGGATAGACAGTGGATGTTGTTGGCGCATATTGGATAAGCTCAATTAATCGATTTCTATAAATAAACTTTCCAGGTGTTATCGCTATGTTTTCTCCCACTTTATAGTGTTCACTACCTGCAGGCGGTAAATTATTTAGATTTCTGGTCACGTCATCAATAAAATTATTCCATCCGTTGATAAAATTCATACCTCCTTCATTAAGTGTCGCATTGATTACTTCAGGATTCATTCCAGGAACATTTGACGGAGCACAGACATCCAGAAATTGACGTGTGACAAAATTAACAATATTTTCGTTATGCTTGGAAACCCCACGAAGATGTGTAGTGGCATCATCCCACCATTCTTCAGTTAATAAAAAAGATTGAGCATATACGTTGAATGGAAATTGAGACCATAACTCATTTTGAAAGCGATAATCTGTTTGACGCACTTCGATACAAGGTTTGTTTTCATCCTGGCTCTGTTGCTGTATGTATAACAATAAATGGCCCAATTTTTTGAGTGCTTCTATATTTAAGTTGCCTAGTTTTGCTGGTGAAAAATATAAATAAAGTAACCAATCTGCAAAAGACAGCAAGAACGTAGCGGGTGATAACCAGTTGCTGAATCGGCTGATTGCCGCATGGAATAGTCTATCGTAACTAAGTCCTGCATAGTCGCATTTTTTTTCTGATTCAGTGGATAGAGGGGCTTGCATATTTCCAACTGATTTTGGATGCTGCTTTTTTGATTTATTCATGACAAGTTCCTTTTGCCAAATCTAAAAGTATTTTAAATATAGTTTTTTTCTAACATTATGCATCAAAAATTGAATTAACTCGATTTTAAAAATAGCATTTTGGAGTTTCTTGGGTATCGATTAGAGAATACTATCCAATTCCCAATATTTTGTGTAGGATGATTGCGTTTTATAATGGAGAGGGATTAAATGTATAATGTAATGATTACTGGTGCAGGGAAAATTGGTAGCTTAATCGCTTGTTTATTATCAGACAGTGGTTCTTACCAGGTCCATTTAGTTGATATAGATTTTAATGGATCAGATGTGAAAAGACTGTTGGAAGCAGTACCCAAAATTAAAACAGTCGCCTTAGATGTTAAAGATCAGCAGTCAACTCAAGCTTATATGGAAAAGCATGATATTGTAGCTGTTATCTCGAGTCTTCCCTATTTTTTAAATACATATGTTGCTGAGGCTGCAAAAGCTGCTAAAGCACATTATTTTGATCTTACGGAAGATACGGCAGTTACAGAAGCAGTAAAAGCGATTGCTCTTGATGCAGAAACTGCCTTTGTGCCTCAATGCGGATTAGCCCCTGGATTTATCAGCATCGCAGCGAATAGTCTCATGCAGGAGTTTGAAGAGAGTTTTCATGTGAAATTACGTGTAGGTGCTCTTCCACAAAATGCAAACAATGCACTTCAATATTCATTAACTTGGTCTACTGATGGCGTGATCAATGAATACGGTAACCCTTGTTACGCAATTAAATATGGAAAAGCTGTAACTTTAGCACCTTTGGAAGGATTAGAAACCATTCAAATTGATGGTTGTGAATATGAAGCGTTTAATACCTCTGGTGGTCTGGGAAGTTTGGCAGAGATGCATGCTGGTAAAGTGCAAACCATGAATTATAAAACAATGCGTTATCCAGGCCATTGTTCTAAGATGCGTTTATTAATGAACGACTTACGATTAAATCAAGATAGACCTACTTTAAAACGCATTTTAGAAAATGCCATTCCCAAAACTTATCAAGATCTTGTGATAGTTTATGTTTCTGTTGAAGGAATGAAACGTGGTGAGTTGACAGAAAAAAATTACGTGAAAAAGATTTATCCCGAGGAAATTTGTGGTTTGGAATGGTCCGCAATTCAAATAAGTACCGCTTCAGGTGTTTGCGCGGTGGTGGACTTGGTGCTGGGACAATCTAATGAATATAAAGGCTTGGTATTACAAGAAAAATTCCACTTGTCTGCAGTTTTAGAAAATCGCTTTGGCCGCTATTACGCGTAACCTGAAATATCGTAGCACTGTTCCCGGGTTCACCTAGTTGTATCCGGGTTACCATGGAGATAATGAATGGATATATTAAAACGCTTGAGAATTCATGCAGTTAATCCAGGTGCCTATAGTGGCCAGGGTTGGCAAAGTGGAGTTCATGAGCATAAATTAATCTCTTATAATCCAGCAAATGGTGAAAAGCTTGCGGAAATAGCAACCTGCACCCTGGATGATTATGAAGAGGTAATGACCCGTGCACAGCATGCGGCACATGAATGGAGGAAAATTCCTGCTCCCAAAAGAGGTGAAATAATACGGCAAATTGGTCAGTCATTGCGCGATCATAAGGATGCTTTAGGCAGTTTGGTTTCTTTAGAAATGGGCAAATCCAAGCAAGAAGGGGATGGTGAAGTTCAGGAAATGATTGACATCGCTGATTTTGCAGTAGGTCAGTCACGGATGTTATATGGGAATACCATGCATTCTGAACGTCCTCAACACAGAATGTATGAACAATGGCATCCGTACGGTATTGTGGGTGTTATTTCAGCATTTAACTTCCCAGTCGCAGTTTGGTCTTGGAATGCTTTTCTTGCGGCCATTTGTGGTAATGTCACTGTGTGGAAACCTTCAGCAAAGACACCTTTGTGTGCTGTAGCCGTTCAGCATATTTGCAATGATGTGTTGGCAGCTAATGGATGCCCTGAAATATTTAGTCTGGTGATTCCGGAAGACCATGATGTAGTAGAGACTTTGGTTAATGACCAGCGGATACCGCTTATTTCATTTACAGGTTCAACGGCAGTAGGAAAGCAAGTTGCCGCAAAAGTTGCTGCCCGCTTAGGTAAGACTATTTTAGAGTTAGGGGGCAATAATGCGATAATTCTTGATGAGTCAGCTGATCTTCATTTAGCAATTCCAGCGATTGTTTTTGGAGCAGTGGGTACTGCAGGTCAACGGTGCACTTCTACTCGACGTTTGTTTGTTCATCATTCGAAATATGATTATGTTGTTGAACGCTTACGTTTTGCTTATGAGCAGATAACAATTGGCGATCCTTTAGATAAAATAAATCTTATGGGCCCTCTAATTGACAAACAAGCCGTAGACCAATTCACTAAAGCAATCGCCCGAATCAAAGAAGCAGGGGGGCGAATTATCTCTGGTGGCGAGGCTGTTCATCGACCAGGCTTTTTTGTACAACCTACATTAGTATGTGATGTAAAAAACCATTGGGATATTGTACAAGAAGAAACATTTGCCCCCATTTTATATGTTATGCCTTTTCAAACAATTGATGAAGCGATTGCTTTACAAAATCATGTACCACAGGGGTTATCTTCTGCCATGTTTACTCAAAATTTAAAAAATGCAGAGCATTTTTTAAGTGCTTGGGGGAGCGATTGTGGTATAGCCAATATTAACATCGGTACTTCGGGTGCCGAAATTGGCGGTGCTTTTGGTGGAGAAAAAGAAACCGGTGGTGGTCGTGAGTCAGGCTCTGATTCGTGGAAAGCCTACATGCGTCGACAAACCAATACGATAAACTGGGGAAATGAACTACCTTTAGCCCAGGGTATTCGTTTTGATTTAGTTTAATGAGTAGCAACTGTGCCCGGGTGAAGCGAGGCGTAACTCGGGTAATTTAATCTGCCATAAGAACCCGGGTTACGCCTTGCTTCGCCCAGGCTACATTTTAATTAACGAGGAAGAAAGAAATGCATGGACCTTTTTTTATAAAAAAAGTCGCAGTTCTGGGAGCAGGCGTTATGGGGGCACAGATTGCCGCGCACTGTGTTAACGCAGGTATTGAAACCTTACTTTACGATTTAGCGTCCAAAGAAGGAAACACGAATGCACTAATTGATAAAGCAATAGCTAACTTAGGGAAATTGAAACCTGCTCCACTTGCAACAGCTCAAACTGCAGCGTTAATGCAAGCACGAAATTACGAACAACACCTCGCTGATTTATCTTCATGCGATTTGATTATTGAAGCCATTGCTGAACGTTTGGATTGGAAAGAGGATTTATACAAGCGAATTTCCCCATTTTTAGCGGAGCACTCTATTTTAGTGAGTAATACATCGGGTTTAAGTATTGATTCTTTATGTTCTGTTTTACCTGAAATGCATAGAAGAAATTTTTGCGGTGTTCATTTTTTTAATCCTCCGCGTTACATGCATCTTGCTGAGCTTATTCCTGCCAAAACTACTGATAAGGAATTGGTAGATAATCTTGAAACTTGGTTAACTCGTTATTTGGGTAAAGGAGTGGTGCGCGCCAAAGATACTCCGAATTTTATTGGTAATCGTATTGGTGTATTTTCACTCTTAACGACCTTGCACCATGCTTTTGCTATGGATATGGGATTAGATGAAGTGGATGCATTAACAGGTCCATTGCTGGGAAGACCGAAGTCTGCGACTTTTCGTACCATGGATGTTGTTGGTCTAGATACCATGGAACATGTAATCCATACCATGCAACAACAGTTGCAAGATGACCCATGGCACTCTAGTTTTAAACTTCCGGAATGGCTCACTAATCTTATTAAAGAGGGGCATTTAGGACAAAAAACTGGCCAAGGTATTTATAGGAAAAATGGTAAGGTTATTGAAGTTTATGATGTTAAATCGGCGACTTATCGCACCGCTCAACCAGCGGTAAATGATGAGTTAAAAGCCATCATGAGTGAGTCTGATCCTGCTGTACGCATGCAAAAACTTATTACTTCCAATAACAAGCAAGCACAATTCTTGGCAAGCTGTTTCAGAGATTTATTTCATTATTGCGCCTATCATCTTAAGGCGATTGCAGATAATGTTAGAGACGTTGATTTGGCAATACGTTGGGGTTTTGGCTGGGTGCAAGGACCATTTGAAACATGGCAATTAGCTGATTTAACTCGAATGACACAGTATATTGACCAAGCCATAAAGGATAAATCATCTCTTAGTACAGCCGAATTACCTGGATGGTTGTTTGAAATTGATGCCTTCTATACAGAAGAAGGAGCTTATTCGCCACAAATGAATGATTATCAGCCTCGAAGCCAATTGCCTGTTTACCAACGCCAATACTTTCCTGACCGCGTCATTAAGCAAACAGCTCATCCTACACCTGTGATTTATGAAAATGAGGGGGTGCGCTTATGGAATTTACAAGATGATGTTGCTGTAGTGAACTTTAAAAGCAAGGCGAATACAGTAGGGCAGTCAGTTCTTGATGGACTGGAAGCGGCGGTTGAAATTGCAGAGAAACAATGTCGCGGTTTGATCATTTATCAACACGACGCGACTAATTTCTGCTCGGGTGCTGACTTACGTGGTGTCCTGAATTTAATTAAAGACGACAAAATGCATGCTTTGGACGACATGATTGCCCAATTTCAACGTGTGGCTTTGCGTTTGAAATACAGTTCTATCCCAACAGTAGCGGCATTGAGGGGACGTGCTCTTGGTGGTGGTTGTGAATTAATGATGCATTGTGATGCTGTTGTTGCTGCCTTTGAGGCTTATCCAGGACTCGTTGAATTTGGTGTTGGAGTGATACCTGCTGGTGGTGGATGTAAGGAAATGGCAATGCGGGCTGCCCAACTGGCTCCCAAAGGCGATTTAATGACAGTACTTCAAGGTTACTACCAACAAATTGCCACTGCACAAGTTGCAGGCTCAGCAGCTGATGCAATGCAGATGGGGTATTTGCGTAGTACAGACAGCTATGTGATGCACGCTGATGAAGTACTCTACGTTGCTTTGGCCAAGATTAATTTTATGCATGCAGCGAATTATCTGCCTCCTTTAAAGACACAATTTCAAATCGCTGGAATTGAAGGTAAAGCACGATTACAAGCAGGGTTAGTTAATTGGTTAGAAGGTGGTTTTATTTCTCAGCATGACTATTTTATTGCTACGGAATTGGCAACAGTACTTTGCGGTGGCAATCTCAATCAAAACACTTTTGTTGATGAAAACTGGATGCTTAAATTAGAGCGAGAAGCGTTTATGACTCTAGCTGCATCACCATTAACTCAAGCGCGGATTAGTCATTTATTAGAAACTGGCAAGCCGTTACGTAATTAAGGGAGATTTAAAAAATGACTAATGTATATATAGTTGACGCATTACGTACTCCTGTTGGTAAAGCACCCCGTGGTGTATTTAAGAATACTTTACCCGATGATTTATTGGCTCATGTGATCAAAAATTTAATGGGGCGTTATCCATCTGTGGATCATCAAGAAATAGGGGATGTTGTCATAGGTTGTGCTATGCCTGAGGCAGAACAAGGTATGAATGTGGCTCGCATTGCTGTATTACTTGCTGACTTACCCCAATCTGTTCCGGCCATGACAATCAATCGTTTTTGTTCCTCTGGAGTACAAAGTATTGCTACAGTTGCAGAGACTATACGAAGTGGCGACATAAACTTGGCTCTAGCAGGCGGCGTTGAAAGCATGTCTATGGTACCTTTAGGCGGAAATAAATACACAGCAAACCCTGTTATATTCAATAATGAAGACATCGCGATTGCGTACGGGATGGGGATTACTGCAGAAAATGTTGCAAAACGCTGGGAAATTACTCGAGAACAACAAGATGAGTTTGCTGCTGAAAGTCATAAAAAAGCAGTAGCGGCTCAGCAACGAGGTGATTTTAAAGCGGAAATTAGTCCCATAGAAATTACTTTAAGACAGGCTGATTTAGCGAGCTCGACAACCATAGTAAAGAAAAAGTGGATCAATGATGATGAAGGACCACGAGCAGATACTTCCTATGAAGTCATTTCTAAATTAAAACCTGTTTTTGCCGCCAGAGGAACAGTCACGGCAGGAAACAGTTCACAAACTAGTGATGGAGCAGGCATTGCTTTGCTGGCTAGTGAACAGGCTTTGCGCCAATATAATTTAAAACCAATAGGACGATTGATGAGTTATGCCGTGGCCGGTGTTCCTCCTGATATTATGGGAATTGGCCCCATAAAAGCCATTCCGGTTGCCTTAAAGCGAGCAGGTATAACTGTAGACCAGCTTGATTGGATAGAGCTTAACGAGGCTTTTGCCGCTCAGGCTTTGGCAGTAATTAAAGAACTTGATCTTCCTCGAAGCAAAGTAAATCCCTTAGGCGGCGCTATTGCCTTAGGACATCCCCTAGGCGCTACAGGGGCAATCAGAACAGCTACTTTATTGCATGGTCTGAGGAGGATTAAAGGACGATATGGTATGGTAACGATGTGTATTGGAACGGGCATGGGAGCCGCTGCAATATTTGAAGCTTTATAGAATAAGGCGAACAGTTACTACTTAATACTATTATTCAAGTGTAAGTTGGGCCTTGGCCCAACTTTTTGAAAATATTTGCCCAATTTGAAATTTTATAAAGGAACAGTGTTTTTTTAAAACGTTGGGCCAAAGCCCAACATTTGTTGTAGTCTTTTGAAGGGCCAGGCTTAAACCGGGAACCTATAGATTACATGTTGTAAAGAAAAGAGTTTTAATTAGGAAGTCGCTTAGTTTTTATCGCGGAAAATGATGCGGCCTTTAGTTAAGTCATAGGGAGTTAACTCGACTTTAACTTTATCACCAGTCAAAATTCTAATGTAATTTTTACGCATACGACCAGAAATGTGGGCAGTGATAACATGTCCATTTTCTAATTCAACACGAAACATGGTGTTGGGTAGGGTATCTATAACAGTACCAGCCATTTCTATATGATCTTCTTTTGCCATAGGTCTCTCAGTGATGTACCAAATTTATAATGTTTATTGTGTATGTATACTGCACTAAAATGAAGAAAATGGCAATCCAAGCATGTCAAAATTTAACTATTATGTCATTCTGTAAGGACAGTTTTCCTAAAAATAATTTATTAAGATAAGTTCGAGCCTAAATTTTTGTTGATGTGAGTTAATTGAGCTATCATCTCAGTTATAAATACCTCACCAACATAACTCAAAAAGTGTTTTTCTTTACTCGCTTCTGCCGGACTCGGTCTAATCAGTCCACTCAAATCAAATTTATACTCTTCTTTTCTTAACTCGTTGATTAGCCGCTTAATTTGATCTGGGGTCGCATTGTGTTCGAATAGAGTCTTAGCTGTATTGATAAAATTTTGCATGTCTTTATCAAATTTTGTTTTATCAAGCGCGTATTTTCGTTTTACTTCAAGTGTATCAGTCAAAGCGGGTTCTTTAGGTGGCTTAGGAACTTTTTTCCAACCGTCACTGGTTAAACCAAATCGGATATTTTTTACCATATCATGCTCTTGTGAGTAATATGAAACGGTCATGAATCCTCGAAAGTTATCATCTTCTCTGATTAAAAATACGGCTTTAGTTTCTTTTTTCTTGGCATCGCTGTTTTCCAAAATCTTATGTAATTGATCCTCCTTCATTTTTCCAAAAATAACAGGAACCTTTGACACAGTTTTTGATTCCATAGGAAAATACTCCAGGTTGTTTACTGCATTACATTATCATCTCATGAGGTTATAATCGTATGAAATGAAAATGAATGATTCGCCTTGTATAATGATAGTACATGATTGTTGCTATTTGAAATATTAAGGCAAGGTGATATTCCATGAACCCTGCTTTGTAGGATGCTCTAATGATTGGCGCAGCAGATGAAGAAATTCTTTACGTTCAATAATTTTAGCGCCCAGACTTTGTAGATGATTGGTGGGAATTTGGCAATCAATAAAATCAAAATTCCATTTTGCCATAGTTTTGCATAAATAATAAAAAGCAATTTTTGATGCATCCGTTAGCTTATGGAACATGGATTCACCAAAAAAAACGCGCCCTAAGCTGAGCCCATACAGACCTCCGACCAATTCATTTTTATTCCATATTTCAAAAGAATGCGCATAACCCATTGTATGCAACTGGGTATATGCCTCAATCATTTCTCGAGTAATCCAGGTATTATTCTTGCGACCAGAGCAAGTGGCACATGCCATCATGACCTCTCTAAATACAGTATCTACAGTAAAGCCAAAGGGTTTTTTTATTGATTTTTGCAAACTATGCGATACCTTGAATTCAGTAGGAATTAATATAAGTCTTGGATTTGGGGACCACCAAAGAATAGGTGTTCCTGGTTCATACCAGGGAAACACTCCTTGTCGATAAGCTTGAAGTATACGTTGAGGCGATAAATCCCCCCCAATGAATAATAAACCCTGATCATCACTCGTTTCTGGATTTGGAAAGGAGTAGATTTCATTATAACTCAATACAATCTCCTAGATTTATCTGGGATTTTTTCTCTCATAGGACCTTTTTGTATTCTACAATTATTATAAACAAGAATTGGAGGAAACAATTGGATTATTTGTATAGTTTAGGAAATATTTTAATTCTTCTTAGTCTTAGCTTTAGGAAAGTGCTTATTATTCGCACGATTTTTGTGCTATCTGATTTATCTTTTTTACTTTATGGAGCATTGGCTAATGTTCCTCCTGTTGCTTTTTGGGCTATCGCATCATTAATTATTAATTTTGTGCAGATTGGCATCTTGTTAAGAGACATGATGCCTAGGGAATTACCTTATGATTTGCAACAAATAAAAGATTTATTTTTTTCAAATATGCAGACGAGTGATTTTATTCGTTTGATTAAATTAAGTCATAGAGGTACTTCAAGTAACGAAAAGATATTAATGAAGGGAAATCCCGTAGAAAATCTCATGTTGATTACAAAAGGGAAAGTTTATATCGAAGTGGATGATGGTATTCTTGAGTTAGGCCCTTATCACTTTATTGGTGAGATGAGTTATTTTAGAGATGGGAAAGCGAACACTACAATTCATGCACGAGAACCTGTAGATTATTTATATTGGCGATATACGGATTTGCATCGCTTGCAAGAAAGAAAACCACCTTTATTTATGAAAATGGTTGAGGCTATGGGAAAAGATATTATGTTGAAAATGCTCAAACAACAAAAAGCCCCAGAGTCATCATAAATAGTATAATCTGCATTTGGCACAGCGGAAGTTCCCTAGCCCCGAGAGAGCAGAGACTCCCTTGGTAACATGCTGCTACCGTAAGGGACCCTGCGTTACATGCGGATGACAGCAAAAAATTTCGATAAGTCCTCAATAGATCTAAATTTTTCCTAAATTCAAATCTAAATATTGTTCTGCATCAAGGGCGGCCATGCAACCAAAACCAGCTGAGGTAATGGCTTGTCGATATACATGGTCTGCCACATCGCCACAGGCAAATACACCAGGAATTGAGGTGCTGGTCGCCATTCCTTCCAGTCCTGATTTAATGACAAGATAACCATTATTCATAAGAAGCTGGTCTTTAAATAAATCGGTATTGGGTGTATGTCCTATCGCAATGAATACGCCATCGACATTTAGTAATTCTTTGGTATCATTTTGTACATTTCGGATTAAAGCGCCAGTTACTTTTTTACCATCTCCAATCACTTCATCAAGAGTAGAATTCCAGATGATTTTAATGTTACCGTTGCGGGTTTTTTCAAAAAGTTTATCCTGGAGAATTTTCTCAGCGCGCAGACTGTCTCGTCGATGTACTAAAGTAACACTAGACGCAAGGTTTGATAAATAAAGTGCTTCTTCCACAGCAGTATTTCCACCACCAATAACACAAACTGCTTTATTGCGGTAAAAAAAGCCATCGCAGGTGGCACAGGCAGAAACCCCTCGACCTTGATAAGCTGATTCGGACTCTAATCCCAGATAACGTGCAGAAGCTCCTGTTGCAATGATTAGTGCATCACAAGTGTAGGTATCGCTATCCCCATGAAGAGTAAAAGGTGCTTGTGTTAAATTCGCTTTAACAATATGATCAAAAATAATTTGAGTGTCAAAGCGTTCTGCATGCTTTTGCATACGTTCCATTAGGGCAGGGCCTTGTAATCCCTCTATATCACCGGGCCAATTATCTACATCGGTAGTGGTCGTTAGCTGACCTCCTGGTTGCATTCCAGTAATTAAAACTGGATGAAGATTGGCTCTTGCGGCATAGACTGCAGCAGTATAACCTGCTGGTCCTGAACCGAGTATAATTAAGCGATGATGATTGCTTGAGCTCATTGTCTCTGCCTTCCTTAATATTTTAATATTTTGTGTTAAGATGGCGAATATTATGACAAAAACAAAGATATGAAAATACCTATGGAAAAACAACAGTCAGGAAAAAAATCGAGCGGTTCTAAAAATCATATGCCTAGCTATGTTGTAAAGCGGCTTAGCGAGGGTAGTTTTATATTAATTTTAACAAGTGCTCTTTTTGTGCTCTTGTCATTACTCACTTATAAAATCAGTGATCCTGGATTGTCACATGTTTCTCGAGCTGGAACTGTTGTTGCAAATTCGGGTGGACAAGTAGGTGCTTATATTGCGGATGCACTTTATTTTGTATTCGGATATTTTGCTTATTTGGTACCGATTGCTTTTGTTTATATTTCTTGGGCTCTGTTACACGATGTACGCGCTCTAAATCGACTAGATAAACGTGTTTTAGTACTTCGTTCCGTTGGCTTAATGCTCATGTTCGCAGGAGGTTGTGGCTTATTAAGCCTTGAAGCAGAAATGAATCAATTGGATTCCATCCATGGTGCCGGGGGATTTATAGGACAAGCTGTTGGTGGCGGTTGGTACCAAATGCTCAATTTGCATGGAGCAAGTTTAGTTCTACTCGCTATGCTTTTGGTAGGAACTACCTGGTTGACAGGCTTGTCTTGGATAAAAGCAGTTGAGTTGATTGGTTTTTATACTTTATTCGTTGTGAATTATATTTCTAAAACCACACACAAGGCACTATCTGTTATTAAATCACGAGTTCAACAATCAAAATCAAATGTGATCCCTAACGCACCGAAGATTCCTCGAGAAAAGCCAGCTCCTAAATTATTTAAGCCCAAAGCAGAGAAAGAAAAAGAGGAGAATATTCCTCCTGTTTTAATTACTCAGGAAGTGAAGCCGGAAATTGTCAAACCGGTTAAAGAAGTAAAAGAAATCCGTATCCCCAAAGTGAGCACTTCAGGTGATTTGCCATCCCTAAGCTTATTGGATAAAGGTCAACCCGGTAAACCTATGGGTGGATATACCCACCAGGAACTAGAGAATTTATCACGCGAGGTAGAACAACACTTACTCGATTTTGGTATCCAGGCGGGTGTAGTAGCAGTGCATCCAGGACCCGTCGTAACTCGTTTTGAGTTGCAATTGGCTGCTGGTGTGAAAGTGAGCAAGCTGACTGCTTTAGCTAAAGATCTGGCGCGTTCTTTATCCGTAATTTCAGTTCGTGTTGTTGAGGTCATTCCAGGTAAAACGGTAGTGGGTTTAGAATTACCCAATCATTCACGAGAGATGGTTCGACTGTCGGATGTATTATTAGCGGATGTATACCAGCAGGCCCATTCGCCTGTTACCTTGGCTCTGGGGGTGGATATTGCAGGTCACCCTGTAGTTGTTGATTTAGGGAAAATGCCTCATTTATTGGTCGCTGGAACAACAGGCTCCGGTAAGTCAGTGGGTATTAATGCCATGATTTTAAGTATCTTATTTAAGGCAACTCCAGACCAGGTTCGTCTCATTATGGTTGATCCCAAGATGCTGGAATTATCTGTTTATGATGGCATTCCGCATTTATTAACTCCCGTTGTTACTGATATGAAAGAGGCTGCTAGTGCTTTGCGTTGGTGTGTTGAAGAAATGGAGCGTCGTTATAAGTTGATGGCTGCTTTAGGTGTAAGAAATTTGGCAGGTTTTAATAGCAAAATCGCCGAAGGCATCGCCAATGGGCAACCTATCGTTAATCCTTTATGGAAACCTGTTGATTCAATGGATGAAACAGCCCCAGAGCTGGAACCTTTGCCCTATATTGTCGTCGTTATTGATGAGCTTGCTGATATGATGATGGTCGTGGGCAAGAAAGTGGAGCAGTTAATTGCTCGTATTGCTCAAAAAGCACGCGCTGCTGGAATCCATATGATTCTTGCGACTCAAAGACCTTCTGTAGATGTTTTAACTGGGTTAATTAAATCAAATATTCCGACTCGAATGTCATTCCAGGTTTCGTCAAAAATTGATTCTCGTACTATATTAGATCAACAGGGTGCTGAACAATTACTAGGACATGGGGACATGTTGTATTTAGCACCCGGAAGTGGGGCGCCTTTACGAGTTCATGGTGCTTTTGTTGATGATAAAGAGGTACATCGTATTGCGGATGATTGGCGTGCTCGTGGGGAGCCTGATTATATTGATGATATTTTGAAATTAACGGGTGACGGTAATGAGGGCGGTTCTGATGAGGACGGTCAATCTGCCGAGGATGATGATCCTCTTTATGATCAAGCGGTAGAATTCGTTATCCAAACACGGAAGGCCAGTATTTCTGCAGTACAGCGACGACTAAAAATAGGCTATAACCGGGCAGCTCGTATGGTTGAAGAAATGGAGCGAACAGGAATTGTGGGCCCATTAGATGGTGGTTATCGAGATGTCTTAGTGTCATCCGTGACGGAGGATTAATTATGAAAAAAATATTAACCGTATTACTTTTAAGTATTTCAACTGCGGTATTTAGTGAAACGCCTGATGTATTGCTTCAGGCTAAATTAAATGGAATTCGCTCAATGACTGCCGTGTTTAAACAAGCAGTTAAAGCAAAACAGCGAGTAGTCTCTCGTTCATCAGGAACAATGGCATTACAAAGGCCGGGTCGATTCCGTTGGCAAACCGTGCAACCTATGGCGCAATTAATGGTTGCTGATGGGCAGAAAATTTGGGTTTACGATAAAGATTTGGAGCAAGTAACGGTCAAAACGCAACGAAAAGGTTTAGGGGGTACTGCTGCTTTATTCTTAAGTGGTTATGATAATACAGTTACCCGAGACTTTAATGTGACTCAAAGTAATGTGGGTGATGACTTGGTTTTTGATCTAAAATCAAAATCACCTAAAGCAAATTTTCAACGAATCAAACTGGTGTTTCGTCAAAATAACCTAACTGGTTTGGAGTTATATGATCAATTGGGCCAAGTAACTACGGTTCAATTATCTCAAATTAAAACAAACCCTAAATTGGCAGCTAGCTTGTTCCAATTCAAAACGCCTAAAGGGGTTGATGTGGTTCAGCAATGAGTTTGTTTAAGACAATGCCTCAACCACCACTGGCAGAACTTTTAAGGCCCAAAAGTCTGGACGAAGTGATTGGACAAAGTCATTTATTGGGTGAAGGTAAATCATTGCGTCTTAGTTTTGCGAGTAAAAAACTTCACTCAATGATTTTATGGGGACCTCCAGGAGTCGGTAAAACAACAATTGCTCGTATTGCTGCTGAAGCATTTGATAGTGAATGGATAGCGCTTTCTGCGGTGTTTTCGGGGGTTAAGGATATTCGTGCGGCAGTTGAGAACGCGCAGGAAAATCTAACTCATGGTAAACACACTATACTGTTCATCGATGAAATTCATCGCTTTAACAAAGCGCAACAAGATGCACTATTACCTTACACAGAATCGGGTTTAGTAACTTTTATAGGGGCTACAACTGAAAATCCTTCTTTTGAAGTGAATTCTGCCTTGTTGTCACGTGCTCAGGTTTATGTTTTAAAATCTTTGACTGATGAAGAATTGAGACAACTGTTTCAAAAAGCTTATCAAGCCCTCTTATCTCCTATTCAATTCGACGATGATGCGCTGGACATGCTCATTGGGTTTGCTGATGGTGATGCCCGACGATTATTGAATAGTTTAGAACAATTACATGGCGCATGTACTGCGATGAACAATGTGCATGTCACTAAAGAATTTGTGATGAATGCTTTGGCAGAACAAGTCAGACGTTTTGATAAAGGTGGAGAAAATTTTTACGATCAAATTTCTGCTTTACACAAATCAGTACGTGGTTCTAATCCTGATGCCGCTCTCTATTGGCTTTGTCGTATGTTAGATGGGGGTGTCGACCCCAGTTATTTAGTGCGACGGATTGTTCGAATGGCTTGGGAAGATATTGGATTAGCTGATCCTCGAGCAATACAAATAGCAAACGATGCTGCTGTAACCTATGAACGATTAGGCTCTCCGGAAGGAGAGCTTGCACTAGGACAGGCTGTCATTTATCTGTCAATCGCTGCAAAAAGTAATGCAGGATATGTTGCTTTTAATCAGGCGATGGATTTTGTAAAACATGATAAATCACGAGAAGTGCCTGTCCATTTACGTAATGCACCTACACGTTTAATGAAAAAACTAGGTTACGGAAAAAAATATCGTTATGCCCATGATGAACCGCATGCATATGCGGCTGGAGAACATTATTTACCGGAGGGAATGGAGGAGCCCGGTTGGTATAAACCAGTACCGCGCGGTTTGGAAATAAAAATTGCAGAGAAACTAGCATTTCTAAAATCGTTGGATGAAAAAAATTCAGAGTCATAATCTAGATATTCTTTGCTTAAGCACCTCGCAGCGAAATCCAGTAATTAGGAACATGAATGAACTGCTCACTCACCTGGTTCCTCAGTGATTAAAATAAATACATCGCTGGTTAATCAATTGGATATTATCGATGTAAAAATTTTGTGTTTTTTTAATAAGTTCTTCTGCAAAGGATGCAGAAAAGTTTTCTAAACTCATTTTTTATATACCATTGGCTTTGATGTTGTATTTTTCATGTGAATTACAAAAAATGATTTAATTTTAATCAATAAAAAGAAGAAATGTTGCTTGATTAATTACATGATTTTAAATGTATTTTCATTTTATCTTAAATTTGTTACAGTCTTCTTATTAATTATAATAATTTCATCCAGTATGCATTATTCTAATTACCAAACATGTGCTGTAAGACCACATATACCTCTTTCTGAGTGGGATATTTTATCCAGCCTCCCTACGGCTTTGGTAATTATTAATTCTCAGGGGCGTATCGTATGGCTAAACCCACCAGCTGAAGCAATGCTTGGATATGGATTACTTGATTCTTTATGGTTGGATGTGATTTTACGTGCTTTTGTTCCTCGCGCTGATGACGGCCATGAAGTTTCTCTTGCCGATGGTCGCCGTGTCCATGTAGCCATCGCAACTTTGGACAGTTTACCTGGCATATTAGTCAGTTTAACGGATATCACTGCTACAAGAGATTATGAGAAAGCCAAAGAAAATGAAAAGCGATTAGTCTCGATTGGTACAATGACTGCACAGCTCGCACATCAAATCAGAACTCCCTTGGCTTCTGCGATGTTGTACACAGAGCATTTGAATAATCTTCCTGATTTGGATGTTCGTACCCAAAATTGGATTCATCGATTGCAAGAATGCCATACCAGTATTGAGCAGCAAATTCAGGACTTATTACTTTTTGCGCGAGGTACTACAATCGAGCCAACGCGTATGGATATGAATTATTGGTGCTCGTTACTGGTACAACGCGCACAACCTTATGTATTGGCCCGTAATGTAACATTCAATGTGAATAATCAGTTAGTTACTCTCGAATCATTAATTCATGCAGAGTCATTAATTGGTGCAGTTTTAAACTTGGTGATCAATTCATTGCAATCTGATGCAACAGAAATTAATTTAACACTTGCATCTATAGATGATTCAGGTATACAAATATCAGTAGAGGACAATGGAAAAGGAATGACTGAAGAGGTGAAGGGCCAGGCTTTTTCACCTTTTTATACTACAAAAGCGCAAGGCAATGGTTTGGGTTTGGCAGTTGTTTATGCGGTAGTAAAAGCACACGGCGGTCGAGTGAGCCTGGAGTCTACAGAAGGAGTAGGTACACAAGTTAATTTGTTTTTGCCGTAATATGTTGAGTCGTCATCCTGAGTAGACGAAGTACCCCTGATTTAATTTTTGATTAAAATACAGGGAGCACTTTGTCGCCTTGGGATGATATCCTTTTTATAACACTTAGAAAAAGGACTTTTTATGAGTCACGTCTTAATCGTTGAAGATGATCCAGTATTAAGGGAAGCGCTGGCTGAAACAATGACTATTGCTGGCCATACATATATTACTGCTAAAGATGGCAAGGAAGCTCTAGCCCTTCTTGAAATCCATAATCCATCGGTCGTATTAACAGATATTCGCATGGATGAACTTGATGGAAATCAGCTACTAGCAGAAATCCAAAAAAGAAGACTTGGATTGCCAGTGATTTTGATGACTGCTTATGGATCGGTACAAGATGCAGTGAATGCACTTCATCATGGTGCAGTAGATTATTTACAAAAGCCATTCAGTGCTCAGTTGTTAACTGAAAAAATCAATCAATACATTAAAGTAGAGCTTGATGAAGACACTGGCGAACCGATTGCTAAAGATCCTAAAAGCCAGGCTTTGTTGACTATGGCATTGAAAGTAGCTCAATCAGATGTTGGTGTGATGATTAGTGGAGAAAGTGGGACAGGAAAAGAGGTTTTAGCCCATTTTATTCATGATCATTCACCGCGAAAAAAGCAACCATTTATTGCTATTAATTGTGCTGCAATTCCCGAGCAAATGCTCGAGGCTACTTTATTTGGTTATGAAAAGGGTTCATTTACTGGGGCTTATAAATCAACTCCTGGTAAGTTTGAACAGGCGCAGGGAGGGACTTTGCTTCTTGATGAGGTGAGCGAAATGCCATTAAGCCTGCAAGCGAAACTGCTTCGTGTTTTGCAAGAGAAAGAAGTCGAACGTATCGGTGCCAATAAAACAATTAGTTTGGATGTACGCATACTGGCTACAACCAATAGACAGCTAAAGGATGAGGTCAAAGCGGGTCGTTTTAGAGAGGATTTGTTTTATCGTTTGAATGTTTTTCCTTTGCAGTGGCACCCTTTACGTGAAAGAAAAAATGATATTATTCCTTTAGCGAACTATCTGATTCGCAAACATTGTCAGCATAAGCAGCCGATTGTCCCGGTGATCTCTCCAGCAGCTCAGAAACTGATGTTGGCTTATCCTTGGCCAGGAAATGCGAGAGAATTAGATAACGTAATTCAACGGGCATTAGTATTACAAACCCAAGGTATTATCGAAGCAGAGCATTTACAATTGTCATTAACCACTACCTTGATTCCTGAAACTAGCCCGGCTGCTCACAGTAAAAATTTACAAATTCATGAATTTGAATTGATCGAAAAAACTTTATTGGAGAATGAAGGAAACAGACAAAAAGTAGCTGCCTTGTTAGGTGTCAGTGAGCGAACATTACGTTATAAACTAGCAAAAATGCGCGAAGAAGGGTATACAGTATAAAAAGTTTTATAGTTTGTAGCTGGGGAAAGCGCGCAGCCGGAACTCCGGTTACACCTGCAAAGACTAAAAGGATAATTACTAAATACTTATGAGGTAAATAGGGATATGAATGATATTAATACAGTTAATCTGTTAAACCAAATAAAGACAATGTCTGCGAAGGCTGAAGGCGGGATTATTGATACAGAGAGTAACCCATCTCCCTTTGGTACAGTATTTCAACAGGCCTTAAATCAAGTCAACGATTTAAACCAAACTGCAGATGCGTTAAAAACTCGTTTTGAAATAGGTGATCCTAATGTCAGTTTAGGGGATGTAATGGTAGCAACTCAAAAGTCCAACTTGGGGCTTGAGGCTACTATTCGAGTTCGTAACAAAGTGGTACAAGCATATCAAGACATAATGAATATGCCAGTATAATTAGGAGCTTGATATGGCATTGGCTGATAGTGCATCAACAGTAGCAGCAAAATTTGCAAATCTATCTATTGCCCGACAAATTGGTTTACTCGTAGGGATTGCTGCAAGCATAGCAATTGGTTTAGCGGTAGTGTTATGGTCTCGCGATCCAAATTATGTGCCTTTATACACCCAAATGAATGCGCGTGATGCAGCTGAGGTGGTATCTGCACTGGAACGCAATGGTATTGATTTTAAGATTGACGGAAACAACAGCATGGTTATGGTTGCAGCAGATAACCTGCAAAATGTGCGTCTTAAATTGGCAATGGAAGGATTACCCCGAGAGCCGGTCGGTTCAGAAGAGCTTTTTTCTAGTTCCAACGCGTTTAATAGCAGCCAATTTATGGAAAATGCACGTTATAAACAAGCCCTGGAAGCAGAGTTGGCGCGTACTATAAGTAAATTTAATGACATTAAATCAGCCCGGGTCCATCTCGCAATTCCACGTGAGTCTGCTTTTGTCCGTGATGCTCATGAACCCAGTGCTTCAGTTTTTCTTGATGTATATTCTGGTTTGGAGCTTAAAAAACATACAATTGCCGCTATTGTGAATTTAGTTGCATCCAGTATCCCCAATTTATCTGCTAGTCGGGTTACAGTGGTTGATCAAGACGGGCAGTTATTAAATGAAGGTGGTGGACAAACCCTCTTTTCAGATACGGAGCGCTTTTTAGATTACAGACAAAATTTGGAACATCAATATGCGCAAAAGATTCAAGATATTCTAACGCCAATACTGGGTTATGGTCGTGTTAGAGCAAAAGTTTCTGCTGATGTCGACTTTACCAGTTACGAGCAAACACAAGAAATGTTTAATCCCGAACAGCCTTCTTTACGTAGTGAACAGACTATGGAAGAAAAGCGTAGTTCTTCAAATGATGCGGTGGGTGTCCCAGGTACTTTATCTAACATACCGCAAAATAATCCAGCTCTTGCTCCCAAGAGTGCTCCCCCTAAAAATGCGCCACCACAAGCTCAAGCAGCCTCTGATTCAAATCAATCCACGGATTTACGTACGCAAAGTACCAAAAATTTCGAGTTGGATAAAACAGTGAGTCATACTAAAAATCAGCCAGGAACAATTAAACGACTCTCTGTAGCCGTTTTGGTTGACAATCGAGCAGTAATGGATGAAAAGACTAAAAAGATGATGAAAACACCATTGACCGCTAAGGAAATAAATCAAATTAAATTACTGGTTGCTGATGCAATTGGATTAAATGCTCAACGAGGTGACAGTTTGAATGTAATCAATTCTGATTTTGTTAAACCCGATCCTATAGCAGCTATCCCTGAGGAGCGTTTTTGGCAGAAAGAGATTTTCTGGTCCATCGTGAAGCAAGCAGCAGCAGCTGTATTTGTTTTAGCACTAATTTTTGGTGTGCTAAGACCCATGCTGAAGACATTAGCAAGTAACCGAAACGTTGTGAATGTTCCGAGTGATGATCAGCCGATAGGTGATTTAACCTATGATGGGACAATCTCAATTAAAGATGCAAATGATTATGAATCACAATTAAATTTATTACGTCAAGTTGTTGATAAGGAACCCAAACGGGTAGCACAGGTCGTTAAAAATTGGGTTGATCGGGGGTAGTTATGGATGGAATAGAGCGTGCAGCCATTTTGTTATTAAGTATGGGTGAAAAAAATGCTGCGGAAGTATTAAGACATCTAGAGCCGAGGCAAGTACAAAAAGTTGGTGTTGCAATGACGACACTCAGTAATGTGACTAAGGCTAAAATGGAAAATGTTTTGGTCGAATTTACCAGTGCGATTGGGGAACAGACAAGCTTAACAGTAGATACAGAACATTATTTACGTACAGTACTCATTGAGGCATTGGGACTCGAAAAAGCCACTCCATTTATTGATCGAATTCTTGTATCTGATAAAGACAGTGGACTTAATCGCTTAAAGTGGTTGGATGGTCGCTTAATTGCTGATGTGATTCGTAACGAACACCCGCAGATTATAGCAACCATATTAATTCACTTAGATAGTGAACAAGCAGCTGAAGTAGTACGCTATTTTAGTGTGGAGAAAAGATCAGAAGTTTTATTGCGTATGTGCAATATTGATACAGTTAAGCCCGAGGCTATCTCAGAGCTAGGACAAGTCATTGAAAAGCAACTCAGTGGTCAAAAGGTCAGTAAAACTGCCTCAGTAGGAGGAATTAAGAGTGTTGCGGATGTAATAAACTATTTCGATGGTGCAATGGAAGAGGAAGTGCTGAATAAAATTAAAGATTGGGATCAGGAACTGAGCGAAAAAATCCGCGATAAAATGTTTGTATTTGAAAATTTGGTCGATATGGATGATCGAAGTATGCAAACTTTATTGCGTGATGTGACCCCTGAACAATTAAAATTGGCTTTAAAAGGGACGACAGAACCCACTAAAGAAAAAATATTTTCTAATATGTCCAAACGTGCTGCTGACTTATTGCGTGAAGACATTGAATTACAAGGTCCCGTTAAAGTTGTTGATGTAGAGCGTGCTCAACGTGATATATTAGCAATAGCAAAAAGTCTTTCCGAAGAAGGTAAGATTGCACTGGGTTCTAAAGGTGGAGATGAGATGATTTAGTTGTAGCTTGAGAATTAGCGCAACGCAACCAAGTCATCTTGAATGAAGCGAGGGATCTTATACTGTAGGACGGTGTTAGGAGAGGGCGATCTCTCGTTTCACTTGGGATGACGGCACGTTATTGTATGATTTCAGGATGATAAGTATATGTCAGATAAATTTGAACCCTTCTTAAAGAAAAAAGGGAGTGAACAAGGGTTTAGTGCTTGGGAATATGAATCGATTTTCAATAATGAACCGAAAGTAGAAGTCAATGAGGAAGAGCGTTTTCTCGCTGAATGTGAACGATTAAAAAAAGAAGCTATAGAAAAAGGTTATGCCGAGGGAATGCAACGGGCCCAGGCTGAAATCGATGAGAAGAGAAAACAGTTTGTGCGTTGGTTTGATATATTAAAAAATCCGGTAAAACTTCTAGATGAACAAGTAACACAAGAAATAATTCAAACAGTAATTTGGTTAAGCCAGCATTGTATTGGGGTTGAATTATCTACACATCCTGAACAATTGAAAAATTTACTCCATAACATCAAATCCGAATTACCCTCCGTAAAAGCCTACAAAGTACTTGCCATGCATCCAGAAGATGTGAATTGGGTTCAAAATGAGTTTGGTGAAAGGGACATCGACGGATTACATGAAATTTTGGTAGCAGATCCTTTATTAAATCGAGGTGATTTTTATCTAAAGGGTGATTATAGTGAATTAGATGGTCGGATAAATACTCGTTTAACGACCTTATTTGCCAAATATATAACTGAAGATAATCCGATTGCACCTATGAAAGATCAGGATTGATCGATGAAAATTTACGAGTCTCGTTTGGTTAAAGTACTGTCAGAAATTCGCGAAAAGAAGCAATTAGGATTATTGCATTGCGGTCGAATAAGTCGGGCTGTAGGACTCACTCTGGAAGCCAAAGGTTTTAATCAGCCTGTTGGCGCACGTTGTTTTATTACTATCGATGAATCACATAGTATTGAGGCGGAAGTAGTTGGCTTTGGAAATGATCGTGTTTATTTGATGTCCATAGGTGCTATCCAGGGTCTTGCTCCAGGTATGATTATTACGCCAACTGGACGTGTTGCTCAAGTTGAGGTAGGAAATCAACTATTAGGACGAATTGTCAATGGTTCAGGAGTACTTATAGATGGGGGGCCTCATCTTGAGTTAAATGAAACATATCCTTTAATTAGTCCTGCCATTAATCCTTTAAAAAGAGCGGTAATTGATACCCCTTTAGATGTGGGCATACGAGCAATTAATGGATTACTTACAGTAGGACGTGGTCAGCGAATAGGCTTATTTGCAGGATCTGGAGTGGGAAAATCTGTTTTGTTAGGGATGATGACTCGTTTTACCAAAGCAGATGTAATCGTTGTTGGATTGATTGGTGAGCGAGGTAGAGAAGTCAAAGAATTTATTGAGGTAAATTTAGGTCCAGAAGGCTTAAAGCGTGCAGTTGTCGTAGCTGCTCCAGCAGATGAAAGTCCTCTGATGCGCTTGCATGGTGCTAAAGTCGCTACAAGTATTGCGGAGTATTTTCGTGATCAAGGCAAACACGTCTTGCTCCTCATGGATTCTTTAACTCGTTTTGCACAGGCACAAAGAGAAATTGCTCTTTCAATAGGTGAAGCACCGGCAACAAAAGGTTATCCACCATCAGTATTTGCCAAATTACCCAAACTCGTTGAACGTGCAGGTAATGGAGAACCAGGAAGTGGTTCGATTACAGCATTTTATACCGTGTTAACTGAGGGGGACGATTTACAAGATCCTATTGCGGATGCCGCGCGCGCTATTTTGGATGGGCATATCGTTTTAAGTCGATCCATTGCTGAAGAAGGACAATATCCTGCTATTGATTTGGAAGCTTCTATTAGTCGAGTAATGCAAACTATAGTATCTGAGCAACAGATGGCTGATATGTTATTATTCAAAAAGAACTTATCACTTTATGAAAAGAATAAAGATTTTATTTTGCTTGGAGCTTATACCAAAGGAAGTGATCCAAATCTTGATATGGCCATTCAAGTCAGAGATAAAATTCGAGAATATATGGAACAAGGCATTAATGAGCGGTTTGATTTCAAGGAAAGTATCGATATGTTATCCCATTTAGCCTCCTCTTTAGGAGTTAAAGGATGAGTCAGCGACTAGAGCGTTTAAAACAACTTTTGCAAATTAAAAAGGACGCAACTTATGCTGCCTACCAAGATCTTTTAAAAGCACAGGAACAATTTAAACAAAATAAAATGAAACATGAGCAACTGGTGAATTATCGACAGGATTATTTAAAGCAAGTTGAGAAAATTGGTGAACAAGGAACGGTCATTGCTCGACTACGTAATCGCATCGATTTTATTAGCCATTTGGATAATGCTTTAATACAATTGAATGCGCATTTAGCTTATTTAGGAAAGGTTCGCGCTAAGGCTGAACTTAATTATAAACAAGCGAAAATTTCTGAAGAGGGAGTCAGTCACTTGGTAGAGCGGGTTACAAAGAGCGAACAGATTAAATTACAGCGCATTGAGCAAAAAGAAAATGATGAGTATGCGCAAAAGCAATGGTATAGTAAAAAAATCAATGAGTAATCGAACACGTACCGTGAACAAAGTACTTAAAAGAATTTGGCTGTTTATAGCTGTCTTGATCATTTTTATGGCTGTATTATCCAGCATATTTCGTTCTCTAACTCCCTGGGCAAAAGAATATAAAAGGGATGTAGAACATCATCTATCCGTTTTAATAGGACAACCTGTAACCATTCAAACCATGGAAACAGGATGGTATTGGTTCCAACCCGTGCTTAAATTGAATCAAGTCACTTTGGGCGACGATTCCACACATAATTTTCGTATCAATAAATTGCTAGTAGGCATTAACTTATTTAAATCCTTATGGAGTTGGCAGATACAACCAGGGGTTCTCTATATTGATGATATGCATCTAAATTTGAGAGAAATAGATCAACATTGGTCTATCGATGGTGTTACAACAGACTCACTCAATAGCGGTGATATGACTCCAGAGAAAACCAAACAAATTTTAATCTGGTTATCACAGCAAGAACATTTAATTATCAGACGTGTTTCAGCCTATTTTCATTTTAGTGATGGAGGATTGATTCCTGTTAATGGTTTAAACATATCAGTAGCAAATAGTAGTGGACATTATAAGTTTAAGGGGGAAGCACGACTTGAACAAACAAGCAGTACTGATTTTCAACTCTTAGGTGATGGATACTTCGATCCCGAGCACTTTGAGGATATTGAAGGACAGTTTTATTTTTCTGCCAAAAATATAGTCCCTGCCCAGTGGCAAAGTCTATTTCCGAAGACCACACAACATTTAGAAGGAGGTAAGGGCAATATTAATTTATGGCTTGATGTCCATCATGGTTCAGTTTCCTCAGTACAAGCACAGGTATCCTTTAAGCGACTTGCTTGGAGGCTTTTGAATAATCAACAAAGTCAGCTGATTCAATCATTTTTTGCTAATCTTTCTTGGAAACCTGATAATGCGGGTTGGCAGCTTCACGTTGATCCAATCAAATTACGTATTGGTGGCGTGACTTGGCCTGAGAATCAATTATTAGTTAAATACAATAGGGAACAACGAAGTTATCTATTTTATGTAAAATCGCTCATTATTGAATCATTGTTGTCAAATGCCATTAACTGGCCGAAAAGCATCCAGACTTTACTGGACATGAAACCACAAGGAGTCTTAAAAGATACCCAGGTCCTTATAACATTAAATGATAATGTTTCAGTTATTCCTCCCATTCCATTTTTTAGTGCAGTTGCAAATGAGCACTCACAATCAGAATCCTCCACTTCTCAGGCTGCAAATCAAAATAACATTAATATCATGCAAAAAAGCAAAAGCATGTTTTCCATTAATGACTATTCAATGAATTATTTTTTAACACGATTTGAGCAGATAGGATGGGATGCTAAAGACAGTATTCCCAAAGTAAAAAATCTTTCGGGAGTGATTAATTGGCAACCTGACCAGGGACGTTTAGAGCTTGATTCCGAAAACACATCAATTAAAGTTAAGGGGTATCCTGAGCAAACATTGGCCATGCTCAATGGCGCCCTTGACTGGAAAGAATTAAGTGATGGTTTACGAATTAGTATGGACCGATTTGTAATCAATCAACCTGAGTTGACCTTAAGTATACAAGGCGCTGTCGATCAGGTGACCCGCCATTCTGTAGGTCATATTCGTTTTGGTGCGGAGTTTGCTGGCAAAAATTGGCAGCAATGGACCGTGTTTCTACCTAAAAAATACATGAAGCCCAAATTGTATCACTGGCTCAAAAATGATGTGAAACGCATTGCAAATGCTAGTGGAAAAGTGAGACTTAATGGTTTAGCAAAAGATTTTCCCTTTGATGACAATACAGGCGAATTCGCGATAGATAGTTATGCGAGCGGAGGGGAGATTGCGATTAATTCCCAATGGAAGGTTGTAAAAGAGATTGATGGATATATTCATTTAAAAAATCGTAACCTAAATATTGATATAGTTCATGCTAATTTTCAGGGGGTGCCTACAAAAGATATGCACTTACGCATTGCTGATATAGGTAAGAATAAAGAAAACTTATTGGTAAATGGCACAATTGATTCATCAGTACAAAAAATGATGAATTATGTTTTAGCTTCCCCACTGAAGCATAAGTTGTCTCTTTTAAAAATGCTTTCGATTAAAGGTTCAGCCTTACTTAATTTAAGTGTACTCGTTCCTTTATATCCAGAAAATGATGAGGTGCTTGCTAAGGGAAATGTAGCATTTAAAAAAAATACGATAATGGTCAATTATGAGTTAGCTCAATTTGCTGTACGAAATTTATCGGGTCAGTTGATGTTTAATGAAACTGGAGTAACGGATAGTTATTTGTTCGCTGATATCTTGGGGCACCCAATGAATATCAAAATACAATCAGCTAAATTGCCCAATCCTGCGACGACGATTGCTATTAATGGAAAGTGCTCGGTTGACTCCTTGAAAAATCAATTCAAATTGCCCTTATTCGATTTATTGGCTGGTTCCTTTGAAGCGAATGCTTTATTAAAGTTAAGTGACAAACCTACCGAGGCGGATAGCATTAGTTTTACTAGTTCTTTGGAGGGACTCGATGTTAACTTACCCGCACCTTTCGGTAAAAAATCAGATGCAAAAGTACCCTTAGAGTTAAACCTTGAACTCAAAGCGAAAAAAGTAATTCGTATTCGTGGTCATTATGACAAACGTTTAAGTTCTGATTTATTGTTTAAAAATTCCCAGGAGGGTTATGCATTTGATTCTGGGCAATTGCGATTAGGCAGTGAAAATGCTGTAAATCAGAATTTACCTGGACTTTCTGTTGTAGGTACTTTACCAGGATTTGATTTAGAAGAATGGAAAGAAATATACAATCAATTTTCTTCAGCAAAAAACGACAGCTCTATCTTATCTAATCTACGAATTATCAATGTAACTATAGAGAAATTCGGCTTTTTGAAACAACAATTTAATACAATGGTTGTTAAAGCAAAAATACTACCCAATAAAGATTGGTCTTTTAATTTACAACAAAAAAATATTGCAGCGGATTTAATTTATCATCCACCTGTAAATGAATTAAGCGGTCATGTTCGTTATTTACATTTGGATAAAATTGATACTGCAGGCGATGATCGAGCTGAAGCGACTGAACTTCATCCGAATCAAATACCAAACCTTAATTTACGCATTGACAATTTATCTGTTGGGAAAGTGCAAGTTGGTGATTTAACTTTAAAAAGCCAATCGACAGCTGAAAAATGGAAAATGGAATATTGTCAAATAAATTCTCCAGTATATCAGTTAAATGCCCAGGGTGAGTGGACTCAAAAAGAGAATTTAAATCAGACTAATCTTGATATAAAACTGAATATTACTAATTTAGCTAAAACTTTAGAACGTTGGAATGTAACACCAGCTGTGCATGCCAAAAAAGGCTATATGGAGTTCCATGGCGGTTGGAAAAATAGTTTGTATCAATTTTCTCTTGCTTCTCTAAAAGGATCTATGTATTTACAACTTAAAAATGGAAGAATTACTCATTTAAGCAAGGAGACCGAAGAAAAATTAGATTTGGGTAAATTATTAAGTATCCTCAGCTTGCAGACTATACCGCGTCGCTTGCAACTGGATTTTAGTGATTTAGCTCATCAGGGATATAGTTTTGATATTTTTCAAGGAACTTTCGTTGTGAATAAAGGAATTATGGGGACACAAGACAGCTACCTTGATGGTCCTGTTGCTTATGCAGGCATGAAAGGAGATCTTGATTTGGTCAAACATACTTATGATCTGAATTTGAAAATATCGCCGCACATCACTGCAAGCTTGCCTGTTGTGGCGACTATTGCGGGTGGTCCTGTAGCAGGTGTTGCAGCTTGGGTGGCGAATAAAATTATTATTCAAGGTATGCAAAAAATTTCTGGATACAGTTATAAAATTTCAGGGCCATGGAATGAGCCTGTTGTGCAACAACTCAATATCGTAAAGAAATTAATAAAAAAGGAAGAGCAGAGCTGAGAAACCGTAGCCCGGATTAGCGCAGTGTAATCCAGGTTTATATGCAAAGCCCCGAATTACGCTGCGCTAATCCTACGAAGAAGAATTAAATGTTACATCTTATATTTGATCGTTATTGGGATATTTGCTTATTGAAAGATAGCCCAGAAAATACGCCTTATTCTGTTACTCGAATGGTTTTGAGTGGCGTTTTGTTGGCATTACTTATGACGCTCGAATGGAATTATTCTTATTTTAACTCTTCTGAAGATATGGTAAATAATCTATTTATTTCTGTATGCTTAGTCATTTCTTATATTATTTATACTTATCTCATTTTGTATTTTAAAGGATTGACTTCACGGCTCATACAAACAGTCACCTCATTATATTGTATCAATATCATCATCCATATATTAGTTATTCCATTATTGATCCTCGCACCTTATTTATCGCTTATTCATTTAAGACATCCTATATTTTTATTTATGGGTATTGTCTATTTATTCTTAAGTCTAGGCTTGTCTGTTTGGCAATTTGTCATTACAGCACATATTTATAAGTACGCATTAAGCACAACAGCGATTCAATCGGTATTAGCTGCATTTGGTTTAATTGCTGTTAATATTTTAACAGTTTCTTTTTTACAATGAGATTAGGATTATCATGCACATACATATTTTAGGTATAAGCGGAACTTTTATGAGCGCCCTTGCTTTACTGGCGCGTGATGCCGGATATAAGGTTACTGGAAGTGATGCAAACTGTTATCCCCCAGTAAGTGATTTGCTTGCAGCAAAAGGAATAGCCTGGACTGAAGGCTATGATGATACTACCTTAGCTTTGCAAGCCGATTTGATTATTGTAGGGAATGCAATAAAAAGAGGTATGCCTGTACTTGAAGCAGTTATTGAATCAGGGAAACCATACACTTCTGGACCGCAATGGCTTGCTGAAAATATTTTACCCGGATATCAAGTAATAGCAGTTTCTGGTACCCATGGAAAAACGACGACCACTTCAATGATAGCCTGGATTCTACATCAAGCAGGTCTTAATCCCGGTTTTTTAATTGGTGGGGTATCATCCGATTTTAAAACGAGCGCATGCCTAGGCTCAGGCAAATGGTTTGTGATTGAAGCAGATGAATACGATAGTGCTTTTTTTGATAAACGTCCCAAGTTTATGCATTATCGTCCCAGGATTGCTATTTTAAATAATCTGGAATTTGACCATGCCGATATTTATCCTGATTTGGCAGCAATCCAATTACAATTTCATTATCTATTACGAACAATCCCAGCGAGTGGTGTTGCAATTAAACCCCGAGATGATAAAGCACTGAATGAGGTCATGGCTCGTGGTCAATATTCACGAGTTGAAGAACTGGCTTTGGATAGCAACGCTCAATGGTGGGCACAATTGATCGAAGAGAACGGTTCAGCATTTAAAGTCTTGCATCAAGGTGAAGAGGTAGCGGAAGTCAGATGGCCTTTAATTGGGCGTTTTAATGTGGAAAACGGTTTAGCCGCTCTCGCAGCTAGTGTTAATGCGGGTGTTAGTCCCAAAATCGCTGCTGAGGCGTTAGGACGTTTTACTCCAGTAAAACGTCGTTTGGAGGTTCGATCGGATAAGCATGGCATCACTGTTTATGATGATTTTGCACATCATCCTACGGCGATTATGCGGACAGTTGATGCTTTAAAACGAAGTAACAGGCATCAACGCATATTTGCAGTATTAGAATTTGCATCGTATACCATGCGTACTGGTGTTCATGCTGATGAAATGGCACATGCATTAAAACCTGTTCAGGGTGCCTATGTTTTAGAGCCACATGATTTTAATCTGTACGAAACGGTTAGCAACTGGACCTGTCCTTATAAGATATGTAAAAGCCACGATGAAATAATTAATGAAGTAACGAACATAGTGCAAGAAGGAGATGCTGTTTTAGTTATGAGTAATCGGGGTTTTAATGGGATTCATCAAGGGTTAATTAATGCAATAGATGAACGGTTTTCAAGATAAATTGGTGTGGTGTCGTTGTAGTCTCGAGCCTTGTAGCCCGGAGTCGCGGAGCGTAATCTTGGTATCGACCCGAGTGTAATGAGTGAGCAATATAGTAAACACTCTGCTGTGCGTCGAGATCTCTAGTTGCACTCGCGATGATGGAGGACTGAATTATCCTCGAACGCATTGGGCATAAAAAATTAGAAAAAAAACTTTTAATTCTTTTTATGTTCAAATAGTTAAATTAATAGTTGCAATATTTTTTATAGGTTGCTATAAAAAATGGAGGGGTTACATTTTTGGACAAATGACGCGTTGCAGTTATTGCGGGTCACTATTTGCAGGAGGGACGCAATGACAAAGTTTGCCGAATTTCAGCAAAATGCAAAACAAATAGCGACGTGTTTAGCAAGAGCTCATGGACAACATGTGGGGTGTTTAAGTTTTTTTTCATTACTCATTTCTAGCCATGCGGCCATGAACGATGCAGCTACAATAAGTATGCTTGCTGACAGTTTAGATGAAACATATGAATTAATACCATATGCTAAACTCGTTAAAAAAGATCCACAGTTAACCCTGGATGATTTCAATGAATTTAGAAGAAAGGTTATTATCGGAATATATTTGGTAAAGTGGTTTCAACATAATTACTCGGTTAGTCATTATCTTCATCATTCTTTGATTGAATTATTTCGAAGTCATTTAGGAGTTCAATCCATTGAGGAAATAGATCGGGATTTTTTTGAATCATGTTTAAGCGAGCTCAGTTATTATTGCACTTTTGTATATGAGCGGCGCGAAGAAAAAGCATATTCTGATCTAAACAAGCAATTAGGAGCAACAATTCAAAAAGACATTCATGAGGCAAAATATTTTTCATTGGACAGAAATTCTTCGTCGTTGTATCAGTTTTGTAGAGGAATCATGGATTCTTTAGGAAAGAATGTGTATTAAGGAGGATGTATGACTTTTATCCCACCAGCATTTGAAACATTTAAAATCAGTACGCTAAACCTGAAACCTAAATACTCTCTTTTATTGGAAAGATATAACATAATGGATGGTACGATTAGCGGCGCATCAACATCTTGCCTTGAGGTACTAATCGCCAGAACAAATGATGTAATAACATGTAAAACGGATAGAGAGTCACAAGTTGAGGTATTCAATTTATTAGTTAATGAGCTACGTCAAATACCCAAAGAAAATGAGAAACAAATTGAACAGGGTGCTTTATTTTTATTGGGCGCATTAATTCATCGCTATTTTCGCTTAATTAAAGAATATGATGATTTTAATAGTTATGCGTCCTGGACCATCTTTGGCAAATGTGAAGTAACCAGTTGTCGGTTATTCTTAGCTATAAGAAAAGCCTTGCATTTTAAAGAGATAGAGGTTGTTAAAAAGAGATTTAGAGAAGAAGATTTAAAAATTCTTGATGCGGTTACCGCAGTAGAGGCGTTGGAAACGTTCCGCGACAATATGCTCATGGAGAATAAAGAAAAAGTTCCTCAATATATGAAATATCCCCATTTTGCTAAAGATGAAAATTTTAAACAGTATTTAGGGGACATGATCAAAGAACAGACCAAACGTGGTGAAGGATGCTTGCGTCGGTTTAAAGCAATTCATTTTGTCCAATCTCTGGCAATACAAATCGAAGAAGAACGTAAAGAGGTTGAAAAAGATATAGAAAAATGGTGTAAGGCTATCACAAAGGATTATAAAGATTTTAATGCGTTTCGACTTTTAAATGATGTAGCTATTCTTGAAAGTATCATGAAGCATGTCAAATCAGAGAGAGCAAGAAACATAATATTCAAATTATTTTATACTCCTCTCATCCAAGACAATTTAGCCGCTACGGATCACAGTACGTTCCTAACAAAAATGAAAGAATGCCATAATTCTACTTGCAGCTTTATGCTTTTTGGAGGCTATGTTTTATTACTGCAACAGCCCAAGTTGCTTGACTCAGACTTGTTATTCACTGTTCAACAGGCTTTAGGATTGGAGAAAACTCTTGATGAGTTGACTAATGATGATATGCGTGATGGCGTGAAATTTCTCAGAGAGTATCTTGAAACAGAACCTGCTGTTTCGAATGATGGATTAGATTATGAGTTTTTTGGAGGGAAAGATAAGATGAAGGCCGCTATTACAAGAGCGGAAAAAGAATTGACTTTGCCTAAGGCTTCTCAAAAAGAGGACACTGAAATAGTCTTCACCTATTAATTTATTATAAGGTAGTCTGGAAAAGCCTTAAAGAGCAATACGCTCTCGAATTCTGTAGACTCGTCCGGACTACATATTCTAATTTGACTGGGCTTTAGCCTTAAAAAATGGTTACTCTCGAGTATGTCTCTGTTTAAAAACTCATTCTCTTCTTCTATATAATCAAGATCAAAATGAAATAAATTAAATTTTGTTTTTTTATCATAAATATCAATTTGTTCTATTCTTTTTAGTTTATTAACCAAATTTATAGACAGAGGAAGTCCGCACAACTCCATAAATACTTTAATAAACCACATGGTCACCATCATGGTCATCAACACGGAATCAGGTATTGATTTATAAAATGCAATCGTTGTAAAAATCATACTATCTAGACCTGATGCCAAAAATGAGGAAAGAAAAAATCGGCCTGCCATATATCGTCCCCGAACTCTAATCTTGGTTTTGGCGATAAGGTATGAATTAAACGATTCAGAAAGAAGGTAACTGATGAAAGAGGCCAAAATAATTCTGAAGTTAGTGGCTAACAGTGTATCAAAAAGAGCATTATTTGTTGCAAAATTGGGGTTGGGCATATGGATTACGAGTTGGCCATATAAAATGAAAAACACATTAAATATAAATCCACACCAAATAGTACGACGTGCGTATTTATAACCATATACCTCGGTGAGCAGATCAGAAAGCAAAAAAGACAAGGGAAAGATTAAGGTTCCAGCATCTGTTGTTAATCCCCAAATACTAATTAACCGTGGATCAAACCAATTAGCCAACACGATGATCATGGAATAGGTTAAGGTTAAATACCATAAATAACTTGAATGAATAATAACGGAGCCATTTTTGTGTATTGCTGTATCCATTATCAAAGCTCTAATGAGAATGGGTTGAAATTCGTTTTCACGTCATAATGATCGATATTATCTTTTCTTTTTAAATAGTTTGAAACGTGATACGTAATCGGTAATGCACATACTTCATACAAAACTTTGAATAAATACATCGTGCCGATGATTTGCCAAATTCCTGCGTAAGGTATTATGAATAAAAAGGCAATATGAGTAAAAATCAGTGTATCAATACCAACGCCAATAACGGTGCTTGTAATTGCACGAAGCCAAAGTCGCTCTCCGGATGTCAGCACTTTCAATTTGGCCAAAATTATTGAATTGGTAAATTCACCGAAAAAGTAACTGATGATAGAAGCTAAGAAAACCCTTAATGTACCCTGGTATATTGTTGCATATGCCTCTTGGTGCGGCCAATAGGGTGATGGGGTCAAATAAATGGTAAGCCATGTACCTAAAAATACGATAGTATTCGCGAGTAATGCCATCCAAATAATTCGTCTGCTCACTTTAAACCCGTACACTTCGGTTAAAATGTCATCAAAGACATAAGTTAACGGAAAAAAAACTAAACCAGCAGCAAAACTGATTGAGCCAAAAGCTGCGATTTTAAAAGCCGCTAGATTCGATAAGATTAAAAAAGTTGTAAACAGTATTCCTACACTGATGACACTGGATTTGTTTGCTGCAGTTTGCTTTGGAAATTTTTTAATTAAATCCAGATTATTGGTTTGTTCTGCAGAATACAAGGCTGCAATATGCGCGACATCTTCATGTGAAAAATTATCTAGCCATTTCTTTTGATACAATTCACTCACAGGCTTATCAAAAGTTGCTGCGTTACCTGCTACTTGGACTGTAACATAAACCTTCTGGGTATTTTGATAATTGTCATCAATTCCAATAATCCGATAGGCATTAGAAATAATTTTATCTGCTGGTACTTGAAACAGTTGTTTAATTTGGTGAAATAATTTATTGATCATGGTTTCATAGGAGGAACAATAATGTCTGACCTATTTATTATGCCTAAGAATAACACAAAAGTCAGTACACTTGTGCCTGAAACGCTTATTGGTACTTCAATTCAAATGGAGCCCCTTGCCATAAATCATTATGAATTTTTGCGTGTTCCAGCTAATGATCCGCGCATTTGGACTTATATGCCAAATAAAGCGAATGGTGAGTTTTATGAATCTTGGTTTCAAGACTGTCTGATGAAGCAGATTCAAGGCTTACAACTCACGTATGTAATAAGACGAATCAAAGATAATGCATTAATTGGAAGTCGTGCCTATTATGAGATAGAGCCAAAACATAAAAAGTTGGAAGTTGGTTACGGTTGGTTTACTCCATCAGTATGGGGTAAGCGATATAATCATGAATCTTTGTTATTATTATTTCAGAATGCTTTTGAAGCATGGAATATGAATCGAGTCCAAATCGCAACAGACCCATGCAACGTCAAAAACTATAATACCTTAAAAAAATTAGGTGCAACGAAGGAAGGTATTCTTCGCCAGCACATGATCCATCATAATGGTCACATTACCGATACGGCTTTATTTAGTATACTTGCTGAGGAATGGCCGGGTGTGAAAAAGAGGTTGGTGGAGCGATTAGAGCATATAAGGAAGTGAGGATAGAAAGACCACCTACTCGATTTGCTTGTTACACATCATTTATTGGTTAAAAAGTACAGGAAATAAATAAACTATATAAAAAAAAGCTTTTATCTTGTTGTAATGAACAAAAAGACTTATAATTGAGCACTTTTTTATGGGCGCACCACTATGTCTAAAATAATTGCAACACCTAAGAATTCTTTTTTTAATGATCTGCTAATAAAGCAACATTTTTTTACTCAACCTGATGCTCCTTTTAATTGGGACGAGATGATTGCTAAAAAAGAAAATATAAAAAAAATAAAACGCGATCAAGGCGGCGATGTCCTCTATGCTTACATTGAATCTCGGTTCGCTCATGCTCATGCCAGACTCTTTAATGCTAAATTAAGGGAAAGAATTGCAAGCGAAAATGATATGGAACATTTAGAAGTTCGAAAAATCTTAGCATATTTCATTAGCAAGGATATAAGTAAGCACACTTCTCCGATCGCCCAAATTAATTCTTTCCGCCGATGGGTAGATACAGCGCTTATCTTGAGGAAAATGCATAATTATGAAGGATATTTTTTGGTGCGTGATACTTTAATGGAAATGGATAGGGAATATCAATTAACTCAAAACAAGATGTTTAAACCCTATCTTAAGCAGTACCACCGATTGGTAGAAATTGATGCCACCCTGATTGATGAGCAGTTAAGAGCGGATTACAGCAGAATCTCATTAGACAGTTTTGCAAACCCAGACGGTTTTGCCAAGAGAGGGAAGGCGAGTCCAGAGCTTAAAACATTTTTTGAGGGTAGAGAGTACATCGAGTCTTGTATTACAAGAGATACAAAGGACGCTCAAGAAGACTGTCAAATTAAGCACTTTTGTCACTGGATTGACATAGCCATTAGCCTTAGAAAAAAACATAATTATGAAGGATATTTTTTAGTGATTAGCAATTTACAATTGCAAGATAAGATCATTCAAGCCGACTTTCCTAAGTCTTATCTCAAAAAATACAAGCAACTTCTTGAGCATGCCAGTCCTTTCGGTAATTTTGCAAACCTTAGAAAATTATGGGATGAAGATAATTCCCCTAATAAATTAAGAGCTACTTTCTACTGGTCCAAAGAGTTAGCTAATCTTAATGAAAAAATGGAGCAGCAAGAAGGTAATGGGGAAGTACTCGCTTCAATGCATCAAGAAAAAAATAGAAAACTTGCTCTGATCAACAAAGAACAGCAAAGTTTTGCTGATCACGCTGTAACCTATTCAACGAGAATACCGGAGTATTTAGAATCAAAGTTTGCCACGGTCGAGGAACAATACAAAAACAGTAAAAATAAAGTAACTGTAGCCAATCCATAGATCCAAGAGGGTAGTAAAAGTTTAGAGAGTACCAGATGAAAAGAACTTGTCTCCCAAAGGGTACTTTGAGAGACAAATCTTTGCAACTAGAGACTCTTAAACTGCATCTCACCATCTTTATAAGTTACTTTAATCGTTTCACCTGCTTTAAATTTCCCTGTCAATATATCTTGAGCCAAAGGATTTTCCATTTGTTGCTGAATGGTGCGTTTTAAAGGTCTTGCACCATATACCGGATCGAAACCTGCTTCTGCTAAATGCGTTAAAGCTTCTTGAGTTACATCAAGATGAATGTCTTGATGCTTCAGGCGTTTTTGCAAATAGGCAATCTGGATCGCAGCAATTTTTGCAATTTGCGCTTTTTCAAGTGAATGGAAGACCACAGTATCATCAATACGATTAATAAATTCAGGACGAAAATGTTGTCGAACCATTTCCATTACTGCATCTTTAATTTGTTCGTATTTGAATTTATTACCCATCTCTTGGATTAGGTTGGATCCAAGATTTGAGGTCATGACAATAATGGTATTGCGGAAATCTACAGTACGCCCTTGGCCATCTGTCAAACGACCATCGTCCATGACTTGTAACAGTATATTGAACACATCCGCATGCGCCTTTTCTACTTCATCAAGTAAAATCACAGAATAAGGTCTACGACGAACTGCCTCTGTTAAATATCCTCCTTCTTCATAACCTACATATCCTGGTGGTGCTCCAATCAGACGAGCAACAGAATGTTTTTCCATAAATTCGGACATGTCGATACGCACCATGGCTTCTTCAGTATCAAATAGGAATGAAGCCAATGCCTTACATAATTCTGTTTTACCTACACCAGTTGGGCCAAGGAATAAAAATGAGCCAATGGGACGATTAGGATCGGATAAACCAGCACGTGAACGGCGAATTGCATTGGACACAGCATCTATGGCCTCATTTTGGCCTATGAGACGATTATGCAATACTTCCTCCATACGCAGTAATTTTTCTTTTTCGCCTTCCATCATTTTGGCAACAGGGATACCCGTCCATTTAGAAACGACTTCTGCAACCTCATCTTCTGTCACTTTGTTACGTACTAATTTATTCTCATGAGATTCTACTTCAGCTACTTGGGCTAAGCGCTTTTCAAGTTCTGGAATACGACCATATTGTAACTCAGACATACGACTCAGATCCCCAGCTCGGCGTGCAGTTTCCATTTCAAGCTTGGCCTGTTCCAGTGATTCTTTAATTTGTGTGGCTCCTTGCATGGTTGCTTTTTCAGCTTTCCATACTTCTTCCAAATCAGAATAGTTATGTTCCAACTCGTCAATGGTATGTTGCAAATCTTCAAGTCGCTTTTTAGATGCTTCATCATGTTCTTTTTTGAGGGCTTCACGTTCAATTTTCAGTTGAATCAAACGTCGCTCTAATTTATCCATGCTTTCTGGTTTTGAATCGATTTCCATACGAATCAAACTTCCTGCTTCATCGATTAAATCAATCGCTTTATCCGGTAATTGTCTGTCGGTAATATAACGATGTGATAAAGTAGCCGCAGCGACTATAGCTGGATCAGTAATTTCAACTCCATGATGTACTTCATAACGCTCTTTTAAACCGCGCAGAATAGCAATTGTGTCTTCAACACTTGGCTCATCAACCAAAACTTTTTGGAAGCGTCGTTCTAAAGCGGCATCTTTTTCGATGTATTGACGATATTCATCTAAGGTGGTTGCACCGATGCAATGAAGTTCGCCCCGTGCTAAAGCGGGTTTCAACATGTTGCCTGCATCCATTGCGCCTTCAGCTTTTCCAGCGCCAACCATGGTATGAATTTCATCAATAAAGAGAATAATCTGACCTTCTTGTTTGGCTAAATCATTAAGAACTGCCTTAAGTCGTTCTTCGAATTCACCGCGATATTTTGCTCCAGCGATTAAGGCGCCCATGTCTAAAGAGAGTAATCGTTTGTTCTTTAAACCTTCTGGAACCTCACCATTAATAATGCGCTGAGCCAATCCTTCGACAATCGCGGTTTTTCCTACACCAGGTTCACCGATTAAAACAGGATTGTTTTTAGTGCGTCTTTGTAACACTTGGATGGTTCTACGAATTTCATCATCACGGCCAATTACAGGATCTAATTTACCTTGTTCCGCACGAGCAGTTAAGTCAAGCGTATACTTTTCTAAAGCTTGACGTTGCTCTTCGGCGTTAGGATCGTTAATCGTTTCACCACCTCGTAGTTCCTTAATTGCGCTTTCGATGGCTTTAACTTCGCCACCAGCCTGTTTCATGATACGAGAAAGACTACCTTCTTCGCTAATTGCTGCTAAAACAAAAAGCTCACTGGAGATAAAATTGTCTTTCTTTTGTTGGGCTAGCTTATCCGTAAGATTTAATAATCGGTTTAATCCATTGGAAATGTGGATATCACCACCAGTTCCAGATACTTTAGGAAGTTTATCCAATGCCTGATCTAATAGTGTTCTTAATAGAGGAATATTAACTCCTGCTTTACTAAGCAAAGGTCTGCAACTCCCTCCTTGCTGATCGAGAAGAGCCTTCATTAAATGTTCTGGTTCTATAAAGCCATTATCTCGTCCTAGAGCTAATGATTGGGCATCTGCTAAGGCTATTTGAAACTTTGATGTTAGTTTATCCATTCTCATAATATATAACCTTTTAATAGGTGTTAATTTTCTGCAAATGTTCACCACGTTTCATCTTGAGCGATCTTAATTCAAAAAATACTTAGATACGAATAAGCACCGCGTATTTTTCTTAGTTGAGATGGTACATCCCGCTCTCAAATACCGCTTTTTCTCAAAGTATTCAAAATGTGGCGAATACTTACAATTTTCTTGTATCTACCGTAAAATGAGGTTTAATTTAATTATTTCAAGTGACTCATTATGACAAATGACCATCCTTCTAATTCTACTCCGGATTCGCAAGCTTTGCTGAACCAAATTATCATTGATTATATGAAAGAGGCAAAGAGGAAACGCAGATGGAAATGGATAATGCGCGTTATTTATTTGTTAATTATTTTATTTATTGTCTATCGTGTGTCATTAAGTACTAGTGAAGACTCAGGCCTCAATATAAAAGATCATGTCGGTATAATAGACATAACCGGTGAAATGGCTGAAGCAAAAGCCAACGCAGATGATTTTGCTAAGGGATTGGATTCAGCTTATAAAAATTCGGGGTTAAAGGCATTAATTATTCGGATTAATAGCCCTGGAGGCAGTCCGGTTCAGGCTGAGTACATGTATAACATGATAAAGTTTTATCAAAAAAAATATCCGGATATAAAAATTTATTCAGTGTGTGTGGATGCATGTGCGTCTGCTGCATATTATGTTGCTGTTGCAACGGATATGATTTATGCAAGTCCTGCAAGTATGGTGGGGTCTATAGGTGTTTTGTATAATGGTTTTGGTTTTGTTGATCTGATCAATAAAATTGGTATTTCCCGTAGATTACAAACATCAGGTGTAAATAAGTCATTTTTGGATCCTTTCTCTCCTGAAACTGATTTAGCCAAACAAAAATTGCAAGTGATGCTGGATCAGGTTCATCAACAATTTATTAATAGAGTAAAAGAAGGGCGGGGAAGTCGTTTACACATTGATGATGAAACATTTTCCGGACTTTTTTGGACTGGTGAACAAGCTTTAACTATGGGGTTAATTGATGGTTTTGCGAGCAGCGGACAGTTAGCTCGTGACGTGATTAAAATTCCTGAGGTTATTGACTACACTCATAAGCAAAATCTTTTTGATCGCGTGACCAAAAATCTGGGAACTGCTTTAGCTGACGAGCTTCCTTTAAGTTTTGGAGCCAAGCAAGGGTTTCAATAAATTTGTAGTTTGGACTTTTCGTAGCCTGGATTAGCTTAGCGTAATCCGGGCTACAGCCCTGAAAAAGAAATCCCCCTCACTCGGTCCAAGAGAGGGGATAGGGTTCACAATAATTCTTCTTATTTCAAAACAGGTGAAATCGTTTGTAATAATGATTTAAATACTTTAGGAGTACCTGCAACAATGTCTCCGTGCTTGAGAAAATCATCGCCTCCTTGCAAATCACTAATTAACCCGCCTGCTTCTCGAATTAATAATGATCCTGCCGCAATATCCCAAGGACGCAAGCCTAATTCCCAAAAACCATCAAGTCGTCCACTTGCCACATAGGCCAAATCAAGCGCTGCTGATCCAGTTCTTCTAATCCCAGCACATTTACCCAATAAAGCTTCGAAAGTAGGTAAGTATTTTTGTGCAATACTGATATCGCGCGATGGGAAGCCTGTTCCCAGAAGTGAGGATATAAGTTGTGTCTGTTTGGAAACACGTATTCTACGATCATTCAATCGTGCTCCGCGCCCTCGGCTTGCAGCAAAACATTCATGTCTTAATGGATCGTATATAACCCCATGTTCTATCCTTCCTTTCACTTTCACTGCTATAGAAACGGAAAAGAATGGAAAGCCATGTAGATAATTGGATGTGCCATCGAGTGGATCAATAATCCAGACTGATTCTCCATCTCCTTCCTGCAAGCCACTTTCTTCGGCAAGGATACCATGCTCTGGATAGGCCTTATGGATTGTATGGATAATTGCTTGTTCGGCTTTGATGTCTACTTCACTAAAATATTCATGGTTATTTTTAGCGGTAATTTTAAGACGATCCACTTGCTCCATGTGTCGAATAATAATTTCACCTGCCTGTCGTGCTGCGTTAACTGCTATATTTAAAAGTGGTTCCATGAATATACTCTTTAATCTACAAAACCGGTGATTCTAACATATTTTTTTTGAACAAAGAGAGTGAAATATGAAAAAAGCAAAAATCGTAAAAAAGGGTGTTCAATGATATGATATAGTGATCTTAATATGTGAATAAAAAGTTTTTATGAATTTAAGTTCTATCCGTATCATTTTAGTAGCAACATCTCATCCAGGTAATATAGGCTCAACAGCCAGAGCCATGAAAACAATGGGATTAAGTTCACTTTATTTAGTACAGCCTAAATCTTTTCCTGATTATAAGGCAAAAGAAATGGCGGCTGGTGCCGATGATCTATTAGATCATGCCATTGTTACTGAAACTTTGGACGAAGCCTTGATTGGATGCCAGCTTATTCTGGGAACCAGTGCACGGCCAAGAGGTATTTCCTTACCCGGCTTAGTCCCCGCTTCTTGTGCGGACTTAATTAGTCAACACGCGGACAATACTCAAATTGCGATTGTATTTGGAAGAGAGCATGCAGGTCTTACCAACGAAGAACTGCTAAAATGTCATTATCACATTAATATTCCAAGCAATCCCGAGTACAGCTCTCTCAATTTAGCCCAGGCTGTGCAGATTATTGCTTATGAATTGCGAATGAAATTATTAGCACCTAAAGCCGAAGTGGCATTGCGGCAGGATGAGTATGCTACAGCAGATGAAATCGAGCAATTTTACGAACATCTAAGGGAAGTTTTTATTGAGATTCAATTTTTAAAAACTTCAAATCCACGACGATTAATGCAGCGGGTACGACGTTTATTTAATCGTGTAAACTTAGAAAAAATGGAAGTTAATCTGTTACGAGGAATGTTAAGCCAGGTACAAAAATCATTGGAATGGGCAAGGAAAAGAGGCTTAAGTGAACGGGATAATTAAAATACCAATCTATTTTGATTATATGGCAACAACGCCTGTTGATCCGCGTGTAGTGGAGCGCATGATCCATTATCTGGGACCGGAAGGAGATTTTGGTAATCCTTCTTCTATAACCCATGAATATGGACGAATTGCAGCTCTTGCTGTAGATCACGCTCGTGCACAAGTTGCCAATTCAATTCATGCATCGGCACAAGATATAGTATTTACCTCGGGAGCCACAGAAGCAAATAATTTGGCAATAATCGGCGCAGCACACTTTTATCAGAATAAAGGGAAGCATGTAGTTACTATGAGTACAGAGCATAAAGCGGTGCTCGATAGTTTTAACCGGTTGGAAAAAGATGGATTCGAGGTAACTTACCTTCATCCTGAACCCAATGGATTACTCGATCTGGAACAATTAGCTCAAGTATTAAGACCCGATACTATTTTGGTTTCCATCATGCATGTAAACAATGAAATTGGTGTGATTCAGGATATTGAGTCCATTGGTGCTTTATTACGTAATAAAGGAATCCTATTTCACGTCGATGCAGCGCAGAGTGCAGGAAAAATTCCCATCGATTTGACCCGTCTTTCTGTTGATTTAATGGCACTTTCTGCGCATAAAAATTACGGTCCGAAAGGTGTTGGTGCTCTTTATGTCAGGCACAAACCGCGAATTCGTCTCCAACCACAAAGTTTTGGGGGCGGGCATGAAGGTGGGTTACGTTCGGGAACCTTAGCTACCCATCAAATTGTGGGTATGGGGGAGGCGTTCGAGTTAGCTGAACGGGTGCGAGAAGAAGAGCAATCACGATTTTTAAAATATCGCCAGCACTTATGGGAGGGTATTAAACATTTGCCTGGTATTCAGCTCAATGGAGACAAACAAAAACGGATTGCAGGTAATCTGAATTTCAGTTTTGCTGGTTTAGATGGGGATTCCTTGTTGTTAGCCTTGAATGAGTTAGCAGTATCTACTACTTCAGCCTGCAGTTCTGCCAGTATTCAACCCTCCTATGTACTGAGAGAAATAGGGCTAAGCGATGATTTAGCACAAAGTACTATAAGATTATCCATAGGACGTTTTACTAAGGAAGAGGAAGTGGAGCACGCGATTCATGTTATTTGTACGCAAGTGACTCGATTGCGCGACATGTCGCCATCATGATATATAATAAAATAGTACAAGATTGTTTTTTTTCACCCAGACATGTGGGCCTTATTGATTTAAGTGAGCGTTTTACAGTTGTTGTTAAAAACAATCAAAAAGGCCAAGGACTTATTGAACTATACATTCAGTCTAATTCAGATGGTACAATTGTACGAGCTTGCTTTAGAACTAATGGTAATCCTTATATTATTGCAAGTTTGGAATGGTTATGCAGACAGCTGGAAGGGCAGACTACAGATACTGTCCCACAAATTGATTACCAGCTCATTGTCAAAGAATTGGATATCCCTGTTGCTCAGTACCCTATAGCATTAAGAATTATGGATGTTTTTAAAGAAGCATTGCTTTTAATAAAAGATAAATCGAATTGAGAGGTAATATAAAATGAGTGTCGTTATGCATCATGTAGAAAATGCGGTACCCGAAATCAGTTTTACTGACGCAGCGATAAAACATGTGGTGTCTTATTTGCAGAAAAACCCTGAATGTAGGGGAATTCGTTTATCAGTAAAAAAAACGGGTTGTTCTGGTTTATCTTATGTCGTGGATTATGTACTGGCTCCTCAAGATAGCGATTTGATACTTGCGTTGACTGAAAATTATATTTTATGCATCGATAAGTCCAGTTATCCCTTTTTAAAAAACATGAGTGTTGATTATGTAAAACAGGGGTTAAATTATAAATTTATTTTCAATAATCCGAATCAGACAGGTCAATGCGGATGCGGGGAAAGTTTCACAGTGGATTAGATGCTCGTCTAGCCGCAATGAAACAACCCGTCATCGCGAGCTCAGCGAGAGATCTCCACGCTGTAGCACGTTATTATTATGGGAGAGCATTCACTGGGCTCGCGATGACGGGGTTCTATACTACATAGAAAAACGGAAACTCGCTTGATGCTCTTTAATTTGTTTTCGGCTTAATTGTTGCTTATTTGAAAAAAAGCCTAAAAATCGATTCAACTCCATTTTGGCTGAGGCGCCGAAAATCGATTCATCATCAGTCCCGGGTACAATGGGATCACTGACATCTTGATAAATCGAGGTCACTGGATGAGGCTCTTTTTCGAGATGCCAATTCAACTTGCTGTGGCAGCTGGGACAAACCTCTATCGGAAGACCCAATTTGTTAATCCGTTCTTTTTGCAATTGAGTTAGGTAAATACAATGGCCTAACCGTACCTTACCATGTAAGGGATTTTTCTCTTGCACGGGTTGTTGCAATTTCCATTCCTCTAAAGCAGTTAAGATTGCGTCTGTGTCGTTTCGTTCTTGTTCACTATCAGACTCACCTGCATGAATAGCAATGGCGATACCATTTTTTAGAGCCAATAGAATCACTTGAGCTAACTCATCTCCTGCAAGCGTTCTCTTGGCTAAAGGGTTTCCGGAAATGTCCAAACCGACTAATACATTATTTGGGCTTTTTAATATGTGTTCGATAAAGTCATTTGCATCTGCCACAGTGTGCAACGTTCTGTCTAAGCTTAACAATCCCACCGCTTTTTTATTCGGTATTTTTTCACGCGCCTGCAATAGACCAGAAACAAATGCATCTATATATTTATCACGCGACTCATTTGCCATTTCTTTGGGGGTTGTTCTTATTTCAAGATATTTTGCTTCGGAGCATTGCACTACATCCACGACACCCTCAGAAATATCCTCCAGATCTTGGATTATTTTGTGGATCAGGCCAAATTGTTTCCAAATAATGTCGATTAACTCTTTAGTATAACCATTTTCTGGCTGTTGGTTTGTATTATGGAGGTATTCGGTCCGTATGCGTATTAACGCATTGTAAAGTTCAAGGCAATTATGCTTTTTGGCTATTTTTTTCAAAAACTTCAAACTAAAACTTCCATTTAAGTGACAATGCAGGTCGCTTGTATGTTTTTTGGTCATGTTTATCCTTAAAAAAAATTAATTGGATCAGTGTATTAAGAATATTTTTAAAATAAATAGGCGCTTCTGATTTTTTTTTATGAAGGAAATAAAATGTGCAAAATTTCTTATTAATATCCGAGACTTGATAAAAAATGATAAAGGGCGATGAATTAATTAATAAATTCGCCTTGTCCACTTTACATGTAAAGTGGTAAAATTTTTTTTCCTTAATATTTCCTTAAGAAATGAATATCATTAAAACAATATTTACACTCTTTGAGATGTTTGGTACTATATAGGCCATAGTGTTCGGTGAGTGTAAGTACTGGGCATAATTTTGTTTAATTTATTTGTACTAGGAGACTTAAATGAGCACAGATACAATGGTGCAAAGCAGCGAAGCACTTTCACATCAAGTAATTCATGCTGTTAAAGGTTATTTAACCAGTGTTAGTAATAAAGATGCTAATTTGAATTTGTATCAATTAATTGTTGAAGAAGTTGAAGCACCTTTATTTCGCACTGTTATGGAATTAACTCGTTATAATCAATCAAAAGCTGCACGTGTTCTTGGCGTAAGCCGTGGTACTTTGCGTACTAAATTAAAGCGTTATTTTGATGACGAATTTATTGGAACTCGCGATTTCTAAGTGATTAAAACAACCTGTTTTTATTGGTTTTTTCTTATTAAATTTCCTAATATAGTGGCCTTTAGCTAGGCACTCTGCTACTATTGATATCAGAGTTGGTCAGACAATCGCTCTTTGCTTTGCAAAGGGAGGAAAGTCCGGGCTCCCAAGGGTAGAGTGCCAGGTAATTCCTGGGAGGTGTGAACCTACGGAAAGTGCCACAGAAAATATACCGCCTCTTTGAGGTAAGGGTGAAATGGTGCGGTAAGAGCGCACCGCGCGGCTGGTAACAGGCGTGGCAGGGAAAACCCCACTCGGAGCAAGACCAAATAGGAGTCCATTTGACTGAAAAGTCATTACGTGTGACCCGCACGGGACTCGGGTAGGTTGCTTGAGGCATGTGGTGACACATGTCCCAGATGAATGATTGTCCGCGACAGAACCCGGCTTATCGACCGACTCTTTTTATTTCATTGGCCAATCATTTATTTGTCGATTTAACTTTAATCCTGATAATAATTTTCAAAAAGAAGATTGGCGACCTCATATCGTTCCCAAAAGTCTGGCCACGTATCCATTCACGCAATGAGCCTCTTAAGCTGATCTTAATCCCGGATTACAACTTCGTCTAATCCGCGCTGCATGTTTTAAGTCACACCATTGCAAGAACTGATACCCGATTTATGTAAAATCAAAGAAGCTGTTATCGAATTTATCTAACTCAATAGATCGAATTATTTTGTGACTCAATCCTATTGCCTCAATGAAAGGTGTTGCCGAAGGACAAAAAATATACTGAGTCGTTGCCTCAAAATAGGTGTTGCTTTTGAGAGGTTTTGTTGCAGTTAATAAATAGTTGCTATTGAGCCTGGGTAAGCGCGCCAGCAACTACATAATTTAATAATTATCTCCGTTTCGTCATACTCTGCAACATCAATTTAGAGAGGAGAGTACGATGAATATATCCCCACAAATTATATCCCCCCAAGAAACAGATGGCACGAAAGAACAGAGATGGATGGAGCATGTAACGCATCAAAAAGAAAGTGGTTTGTCGCGAGTAACGTACTGTCGAAAGCATCAATTAAACTACCATCAATTTGGCTATTGGGAGCGAAAGTATCGGGAAGAAATAGCTTCATCCAAATTAGTACCGATTCAATTAAATAAGCTGACACAAAGAGCTCCAGAGACAGTATGCACCTTGGTATTGAACAATGGGCATGAGCTAAAAATTCACGACCAGACTTTATTGCCAATGTTGTTGTCCTTGTGGGGTTAGCCATGTTTTTATCATTTAATGCAAGCATATGGCTCTATCCAAAGCCTATTGATTTTAGGCGACAAATTGATGGACTGGTGATGTTGATTTCCGACCATCTTCAGTTGAACCCCACATCAGGGCAAATTTTTCTTTTCAGAAACCGCCAAGCCAATAAAATAAAAATGCTGTGGTGGGAGCGAAATGGGTTTTGGCTCTGTTATAAGCGATTGGAGCAAGGAAAACTAAAATTTCCCAAACACGATGACGCGGTCATGAGCCTTACCAATGACCAATTAAGCTGGCTGCTCTCAGGATTGGATTTTGCAAAACACACATTGTTGCCGGAAGTATTGGCTACGAATTTCTATTAGAAATAATTTACAAAAAACGATTAATTTGTTTTTAAAATCAACGTAATGTGATATAATTGACTCAGCAAACAGGTGCCATTTCAACATGATGTACGAAGAAAAAATAGAGCAATTAAGTAACGAAATACTCGCATTAAAAGCAGAGCTTGCTCTATCTCAAGCACGCAATGAACACTACGCGGAAGCCTATGATTCTTTAAAAGCACAAATCATGGAGCTACGCCGTCACCGTTTTGGCAAGCGCTCTGAGCGTTATATTGACCCTGAAAATCCTCAGCTGTCTTTGTTTGAAAATAATCAGAGCATTTTTTCTCAGGCTGAAGCAAGCGGTGAGCAGACCGAAGAAATGACACCAGTGGCTGCCCATACAAGAAAGAAGAATAAAAAAGCGCAGAAAGAACTACCCCGTCGCATTGAAATTATTCCGGTATCTGATGAAGACAAGCAATGTGCCTGTGGTGCATGCAAAACAGTGATTCGTTATGAAACCAAAGAGCTACTGCATTACCAACCTTGCGTCATCGAAATTGTGGAGCAACGACGTGAAGTAGTTGCTTGCACTAAAGGATGCGAGAATCAAATCGTAACCGCAGCAGCGCCCAAACAAATTCTCCCCAAAATTAAAGCAACAGAAGAGTTTTTATCATTCCTGGTGGTCAGCAAGCTGGATGACAGGCAACCACTGTACCATCTGGAGCGACAACTCAGCGAACGACATGGTATTGATTGCTCACGCCAAACCATGGCGCGCTGGCTCATTGAGTTAATGACACCACTGCGTCCCATTTATAATCTGTTGAAAGACAGTGTGATTGAGTATGATGTGGCCAGTTGTGATGCAACGACCTTGCAGGTCTTGCATGAGCCTGGAAGAAAAGCAGAAACCAAATCCTATGTGTATTGCATTCGGGGTGGACCACCGGATAAATCCGTTATTCTTTATGACTACAACGATGTGGAGCACAAACAATTTATTTACGATTGGTTTGTCGGATTCAATGGCTATTTACATGTCGATGGTGACAATTTTTTTGAACTTGTGGGTAGCAGCAATGCGCACATTGTCAATTGCAACGCGCATGCGCGCAGAAAATTTGAACCTATTGCCCAATCTAATAAAGGCAAAGGCATTGCCAAAGAAGCCATGCGCTTTTTTAAAGAGCTTTATAAAATAGAGCGTGAGGCTAAAAATAATCAACTGAATCCAGACCAACGTCACCAGTTGCGTCAGGAAAAATCCAAACCACTCATGGAAGCCTTTAATACATGGGTTGATAAGGTCTATCCTACAACTTTGCCCCAATCACCGCTTGGGAAAGCACTCAATTACTGTGTTAAATATAGAGATGGACTGATGCGCTTTTTAGATGATGGGCGTCTGGAAATCGATAACAATCTTACTGAACAAGAAATCAAACCCTTGGTCATTGCTCGAAAGAACTTCTTGTTTTGCGCCTCTGTTGAAGGTGCTGAGGCCTTGTGTTTACACTTCAGTATCATCAGAACGGCTAAATTACACAATCTCGACCCTTATCATTACTATGTCATGTTGTTAAAGAACGCTCCTCTTTGCAACAGTGTTGATGATTATGAAAAACTGTTGCCTTGGAATATTGGCTTAGATTATACCCCTAAGTTGTAAATTGTAAGCCTGTGGTTCTTGGAGCGCTTACGAGCCTGGTCGATATGTGGACGAGAAGCCTGTGAGTGTGAGCAATAGCTGTGGGTAACATCTTTTTGTTATCCATGGCTTTGTTCACACGTCCCATAGGGCACAGGCAGGTCCGAAGGACTCGTCCATCATATCCACAGGCTTTATCCCCAAACAGGTCTAATGTAATGTTTAATCTTTTCATTAAATAGCCTTTCTCTGTTTTGTATTCTGAACCTGAACGAATCTAAATACTAATTTTAGCTTCTTTTGGATCTTCTTTTGCAGATTAAATGGGTCCAGTGTAATAAACTGCTCTTGTAAGGTCTTTTTTTGATCTAATGTAAGACAGCTGGAAGCCATTAACCGTTGGTAAGGAGTTTGCGGTTTGTCATATTTTTTCTTAATCTTGGATTGGATTCGCACTTTATCAATCAATTTAATACAGGGATAGAAAAAATTAAAAAGAAGAGAAACCTCATTAGAATATAAGCCATTCATGAGTTCCACTATCTTTGGATTATCAAAGCGATGATAGCCAAAGAGCTGACGAACATGAGTCCAGTTTTTCTGTTCAACATGCGCATTATCGTCTTTTTTATAAGGACGTGAACGGGTAAATTGTACGGATTGTTGAGAACCGCGGTCAGTAAAATAACGAATAAGGTGCCAATTAAGAAACTCTGAGCCGTTATCACAATCAAACCCTTTGATTTCAAAAGGTAAGTTTTCTTCTATGTTTTCTATGCCTTGCAGTACACCTGTCGCTCCTTTATTCCAAGTAGCACGCATTTCTGTCCAGCCACTGAAAATATCGGTCATTGTAATTGACCAGACAAAATCACCCATTAGCGAAGTACCACAATGTGCCACAGTATCTGCTTCCATAAAACCAACTTGTCTGGTGTCCCACTGGGTTGTATTAATCGGAATATGTTTTCTTAAAAGGCTTCCGGGTTTCGTTCCACTTAAACCTTTTCCATAGCGAGATTTAATGGGTTTTAGCAAGCGATCGATTGTTGCAGCACTCATTGCCAGCAATTGAGCAGAGAGCTCATCTAATGAAGTCTCATGATGTTTCTGATAATGTGGTAACCATATGGGCAGAGCCTCTTTTAAGCGCTTGCCACACATCTGATCCGTAGCAAGCCAAATCTTTTTAAGCGGCTCCAATAATATACTAGGGTCATAAATTTTCTTTTTGCCTGGTTTTTTAGGTTTTTTATCACCAACGGGTAACTGCCTTAATAACCTAGCTGCCGCTTTACGGTGATAGCCATGTGTCTCGCAAAACTCATCCAATATGCGTTTCTTCACCTCACGATTACCTCGGTGATAACGCCAACGCTGTGTTTTCAAATATAAATCCATGCGTACTTCCCCCATTTTTGCTTTCCTCCTTTCGGCAACAGCAATAGTGAGGCAACGATGCAATTTACATACTTATTTGGACATGGCTTCGGCAACAGGTATTTTGAGGCAATGTGTCAATTGGCTAATCTTTCATCTCTTTAAGTATTCCTTAATCTTAATTGGCTATAATATGTCCATACTGTTTCCTATGCATCAAAATTAATATGAAAACTGAACAGCTGCGGGCCATTTATACTAACCCAGAAGAAATCTCCGAGAAGCAAATGCTCCTAGAGCAAATTAAGGAGCTCGCTGAATTAGAGTTTAATGAAAATTTCAACAAATTCATTAAATCAAAGGAAATGGACATTCAGTTATTCATGTCGCCTGCCGGGTTTGATGCCTCAAAATACAGCTAGAACTATTTGGATTTCCTAAATGATCTCATTCTTGCCCTGTCCTTAGAAGAAAAGGATATCAAGACAGACATTATTCGTCAGAAACGTGCTCTGAATGAAGATTATTCAACACGGAGAGGCTCTAGGGACAAATATAAGCCTATTAACGACGTTGGCGGAAACACGACTCTTCCTAAGAACGTTATTATACGTCTGCATGCATTTATAGAAAAGTTAGAGCCCCTTCGAAATCAACAACTAATCCTCCAAGCGCAGTCCTTAGTAAAATTAACAAATGAAGAGATCACTGCAAAACAGCACGACCTCACACGCATGCAAGGCGATTATCTTAAGTTGCTTTCAAGCTCACATACTTCGCCCCAATCATTTGTTGAGTTTGAGCGGAATTTTGATCTTTTGTTGAATGAGAAAATTTTTTCCGCGCTGAAACAACAACTTGTCAAAAGAAAACTCGATATGAGTGGAATTATGGAGAAAGGAAACGCAACCTCTGTTGAGGAAGCGATTAGGGAGGAGCAATCCAAGCTTGATGTGCTCATCGCGAACTTTGAATCGATTATGGAGCAGGCTGCAGTATTAAAAAACTTAACGGCACTGTTTAAGAAAATAAAAAATATTGAAGGCATTGTCATACAAGCAGATAATCTACTAATGCCTTCAGACGCTCAGAAACTTCAAGAGTTAATCCAATTGCTTGAAAAGAAGGAACAAGAAATACAAAGTATTAAGCAAGAGATTGAGATTAGTGGAACCTCAAAAGAACATCAACAAACTGTCCAGAATATTAATAATATTGAAAAATGCATTAAGCAAAAAAGGGAACAAGCTACATTATTATTAGAGCAAGTTAGTACTACAAGCAGTAAATCCCAACAAAAAGAAGAGCAATCAGATACAGTTTCTACTCCAAAAGAAATTACACCAGTCGTTGTAGAAAGAGTGGAAGAAATACAGCAACCAACTACCCCGCCTATTGAGAAAACGGAACCATCCATTCGGCAGGAAAAGGAACAAGATGTATCGTTGATACCGCTAAATGGCCAACAAAAAGAAGATCCCTCAGACCATATTTCTCTTACTTCAAACGGCGAGCAGCCTCCTAATCAAAGCGACCAATTGAGTGAAAAAGCGATCGCAGATAAGAAAATACGACTGCAAGAGGCAATCTCGTTAATAAATATGTATAAGGGAACATTAGAAGACGAAAAAGTACATTCGGTAAAATTTTTCCATAAATCACGAAATCAAGCGAAGATCGACTATTGCTCGTCATTAGAAAAAGAACTTGGAAAACAAATGGAAACTTTAAACTCTACAAGCAACGTACTTGATATTATTAATGAGGCTCATAACAGCGTAACACAAGGTTCTATTGAAGAAATTACCAAAGGCGGTAGTTATTTCGGTACAAGCCGCATGCTCAGTGTACAACGACTTTTGGGTGTTAAGGAAGCCTGGGAAAAGAAAGGACACTCCAAATTTCTTGGAATTCCAACAACCTCTGATTTTCATGGGCTTAAAAGCGCGGGTATGGTGGGTACGAATGTACAAAACATTGTGAATAATTTCTATAATGAAACAGTGCAAAGTGATAACGAATACCAGGCACTAAAAAAACAGGTATTCCCCGAAGAACCTGTCAGTAAGCTAAGTAATAATTAATAAAATTCGCCTCATTTGAACTCGCGGGAGAAGTGCTTTGTCCCGTCATCCCGAGCGTAGCAAGGTATCTCCCTTTATAACGTTGTGCTAGAACATGGAGATCCCTCGCTACGCTCGGGATGGCCGAGTATTTTGAAGTACCGCCATCACCGATTTCCCTGCGGTAATCCAGGCTACAAAAAACTATAAATTGACCTGTGCGAATGTTATTAATTTTTTCATCTAGATTACTGACTTTCCGCTAAATGTTTTTTTAGGAGCATATTGATTTGCTCGGGATTCGCCTTTCCTTTGGTTTGCTTCATGATTTGTCCTACAAAGAAAGCCAATAATTTCTCTTTTCCTGCTCTGTATTCTGCGGCTTGCTCAGGGTACTGTTGAATTAATTTAATAATCATCTCTTCCCAAGCAGCTGTATCATCTACTTGTTGATACCCTTCGCGTGCGATAATCGCTTCAATATCTTCTTCTCCAGCCCAGAGCAAAGTAAAAATGGCTCGGGCATTGTTTAAAGAAATAGCACCCTCATGTAGTTTATTGAGAAGATTTGCCATAAGCTTTGCTGAGATACGCGGTGTATCAAAAGTTAAGTTCTCTTCATTTAAAGCTGCAGCGTATTGACCTTTTAACCAATTAATAACCATTTTTTCCGGAGCCTGGCATTGGCTTTTAATTGATTTAAAAAATTGGTAAGCGCTGGGCGAAGAAAGAATAAAATTAATGTCTTCTTCATTGAGTGACGGTGTATTTTTTAATTCAGTATGAATTTTATCAGGTAAGTCCGGTAAATTATTCTTAACTTCAGCAATAAGGAAACGGGTGATTTGTATTGGCAGTAAATCGGGATCAGGAAAATATCGGTAATCATTCTCATTTTCTTTACTCCGCATTGCGTGCGTCGTATGAGTATCTGGATTATAGAGACGAGTTTCTTGAATGATTTGTTGTCCACTTTCCAATACATCTTGATGTCGTGATTGTTCATAAGCAATCGCTTTTTCAATGAAGCGGAATGAATTCAAATTTTTCAATTCAGTTCGCGTTCCTAAGACAGAACTCCCTTTGGGTTTTAAGGAAAGATTCACATCACATCGGAAACTTCCTTCTTGCATATTACCATCACAGATACCTAAAAACTGGACCAGCTGATGCAGTTTTTTAAGATAACTCACTGCCTCATGGCTTGAAAACAAGCAGGGGGCAGTTACTATCTCCAATAAGGGAGTTCCTGCTCGATTTAGATCAATACCGCTATAACCAGAATGCACCCCATGCAATGATTTACCCGCATCCTCTTCTAGATGGGCACGGACAATCAAAACCTCTTTCACACGGTCGTCATTCAGAGTAATTGCTAATTTACCATTGCTGACTATGGGTTTTTGAAATTGACTGATTTGATACCCTTTGGGTAAATCGGGATAAAAATAATTTTTGCGCTCAAAAACAGATTGATCATTAATGTCTGCTTGAATCGCTAATCCAAACTGAATTGCCATAATGACGGCTTCCTGGTTCAATACAGGCAAAACTCCAGGATACCCTGCATCAATAAAGCAGGTCTGAGAATTAGGGGCAGAACCAAAAGCAGTAGATGCGCCAGAGAAAAGTTTCGATTTTGTTTTGAGCTGAATATGTACTTCAAGGCCAATGACTGTATCCCATTCCATAATTCACCTTTATTGGTTTGGACTGGCTAAATGCCAGTTGGTATTTTGTTGATAATGATGAGCAATTTGGAGTAATTGACTTTCACCAAAATGTTTTCCCATGAGTTGCAAACCTATAGGGAGCCCCTCAGTAAAGCCTGCGGGGATGGAAATTGCGGGGAGTCCAGCAAGATTAGCTGCTACTGTGAACACGTCAGCAAGGTAATTTTGAATGGGATCTGCAATTTTTTCACCAAGTTTAAAGGCACAGGTTGGGGTAGTTGGTCCGAGAATAACATCAACAGATTTAAGGGTTGTGACAAGTTCTTCCTGGATAAGACGACGGATTTTTTGAGCTTGCAGGTAGTATGCGTCAAAATAGCCCGATGAAAGTACATGTGTTCCCGTAAGAATTCGGCGCTTTACTTCAATTCCAAAGCCTTCACTGCGCGTATTGCGAATAAGCTCCGTTAATGTTGATGCATGTTCACTGCGATAGCCAAAACGTAAACCATCATAGCGTGATAAATTAGAAGAGGCTTCAGCACAAGCCACTACGTAGTAGCAGGGTACCCATAAAGGTTGAAGTTCCAAATTTAAAGAAACAATTTCGGCTCCTGCACTTTCAAAAACCTTCACTGCATCAAGAATCGCCTGTTGTATTGCTTGATCTACTTGTGGCTGAAAAAAACAGGATGGTAAACCTATTTTTAGTTTAGATAAGGGTTTATTAAGATCAGCACAATAATCAGGAATTGCTGAATCAACTGAAGTGGAGTCCTTAGGATCGAATCCAGCCATCGCTTGAAGAACCAATGCTAAGTCTTCTGCACTTCGCGCTAAAGGACCCGCCTGATCCAGACTGGAGGCGTAAGCAATCATCCCATAGCGAGAAATAAGACCATAAGTGGGCTTAATTCCACTGATTCCACATAAGGCAGCGGGTTGCCGTATTGAACCTCCCGTATCAGAACCTATAGCAAAAGGGACCAAGCCAGCGGCTACAGCTGCTGCAGAACCACCCGAAGAACCACCTGGAACGCGCTCTTTATCCCATGGATTTTTTACAGCACCAAAGTAACTGTTTTCATTGGACGAGCCCATCGCAAATTCGTCCATATTCGTTTTACCAATCAAAATAGAACCTTGAGCGAGCAAATTACTGACTAAAGTTGCTTCATAAGGGGATTGAAAATGGGCAAGCATTTTTGAAGCACAGGTCGTTGGCATGCGCAGGGTACAAAATAAATCTTTTAATGCCATAGGAATACCTGTAAGCATTTTACCATGACCTTTTTTTAGTTCTTGATCTGCTTTTTTAGCTTCAAGAATCGCGTGTTCCTCATCTAGACTGATAAAAGCATTTAACTCTTGATGCTTTTTAATTTGTGTGAGGTACTGCTGAGTTAATTCAACACTAGAGAGGTTCTTCTGATGTAATGCTTGAGATAGCTGTTTTAAGGATAAATGTTCCATGATTACTTACTCTGGTCAATAACTTGAGGGACTAAATAAAGATCTTGTTCAAATCGTGGGGCAAGGGTTTCTAAATCGGAAAGACAATTTTCTTCGGTCACCACATCGGATCTTAATCGTTGATTTAATGCAAGAGGATGAAAAAGAGGTTCTACTTTTTGAGTATCAATAGAACGGAGTTGGTCGACAAACTTCATGATTGCATTAATGTCTTCGATGAGTTTAGGTGAATGCTCTATGTCTGTATCCAGATAAGCGAGCTGGGAAATTTTGTCTAATTCTTTTGCCGAGATAGTCATAAAATATAGTACCTCACAGAGTTAATACCTCATTATAGGGCTTGTGTTGAAAAAAAAGTTTGGAAGGGTGCGTTAATTCCCAAACTCCATTTTTGTCACTCCCGCGAAGGCGGGACTCCATTCTTAAATGAGAGATAATGCCAGTTTCACATACGATAGTTTTCAACAAACCTCATTATAACGGGGATGTTATAACTTAAAAATAAAAAGTAAACTATTAGTAGAGATATTCTATTGCAACAATAACACGCGTAATAGAAACTTTCTTTACACTCAATTCTCAGGGTGAAAAATCATTATTACTCTGATCTTGTGATGGTTTTGGATGATCAGGCTGTTTTTTAAAAAAATGACTCAGTAATGCTCTTACCTTCTCGGTAGAGGGCTTAGAAGATCCCTGAATAGGAAAAATTCCCTTTTCAACAGATCTTAACTCCTGATCATCGATTTTCATGGCACCCAAAAGAAACAATTTATTTTGGCTGTCTACATAAATAGTATGATGATCTGCCGTATCAAAATACTTCACATCAGAAGCGATTTTCATGAATCCTTCGAATTCTTCAATCGGACCCAATTGTCCTTTAGTATTTGAACCACTTGCAAGTAATAAATTATCATGAGTTAGAATGAAACAACCTAACGCCGTGGCCTTAATTTGTTTTGCCTTAACATCTGACAACTTAGTCCAAGTATTAATAAACACGTTTTCTGGATTTAATCCTAATAATCCTGATTGATTGTTCCCGTATACATAGACTTCACCATCCGTAGTTAACAAAAGTGCACATTGCTGTTGATTGTTCACCGCAATATCAGCAATTTCTAAGTCAGAAGAGGGCGTGGGAAGCCAATCGGATAAAAAAGCTTTAATGTGTTTCAATGGATAAGCTGTTAATGGGTTACCCATTATTTTAAACGCCTTGTCGGGGGAGTCGTCAGTGAAAATTAAAGCGCTTGTATGATCTTGGGCAAAAACATTTTTTAGTGTTGCTTGTACTTCTATAGGGGTAGGTACATAAATGCTTGTAGCACCTGAATCAGGGGCTATCTGGCTTTCTTCATTTCTTCCCAGGCCATAGACTTTACCTGATTCACCTAAAAAAATTGCATGTGAAAATCCAGTTGCAATATGAGTCACACGCTCTCTAAGTGCAGTGATTTCGGTTAATTGAGAAACATGTTTTATATGTTCACCGAGTCCAAGTTGTCCTCGTAAATTACTTCCTATAGCTAAAACTCGTCCGTGGTTTAAAAGAATCAGAGTGAAATCTTGGCCACAATGCACCTCTTTTATTTTTAATTCCTCAATTAAATAATCTGATGCCAATATGTTAACGGCTTTAGACACTTTTTTTAGTTTTAATATTTCCGTTATGGTGAGGTTATCGAGAACTAAAAATAAGATTTCCTTAGGAAGAGTGGTGAGTTGTTGTAAATCTACCTCTAAACGGGATTCACCCATAAAAAAAATTCTCCTGGCATTTTGTCACGGGTAAGCCTAATTCAAGGCGTAACTTGTTTATTATTTCCACTATCTGCAGAAAATGTATGTTCCTCTTTTTGGGGCAAAAGATCAACTACTTTTCGCAAATGGTTTACGTCCATTTTGCTGATTTTTTCATTAGGAGGAATCGCCTCATGTTTGCTAAGATATCTACTCCAATAGGGTTTAGATTTCTCAAATGCAGGTAATAAAGCGGATAAGGTCTCATTAGTTATATTGGATGAAGCAATACTCCACCGGTAATTATTGTTTCCAGCTTTTTCAATAGATCGTGCTAGAACCGCTTGAGCAGCTACCTTGAGCGCTAATTCAGGGGTGATATCACCCGCTCTTACCTGTCTGTTTAATACATCAAGTAATTCGAGCTTTAAAGTATGTCTGGAAGTCTTATTTACGTAGGCTTTCAAATCATCCAAAAAGGTGACCGCAATTTGTTGTTTACTATCAAGTTGTTGAGAAAAGAAACTACCACCTGAAACAATAGATACTTTTGCCAATTGCTCCCGAAAAGATCGACTCGAAATTGCTGTTTCGTCTGATTGAAGTTGTTCTATTTCTGGTTCCTGAGAATCATAGCAAGAAACCAATTGGGATGTCATCCGGGGAAATGGGTAATTACTCGTCAGAAATGCACCATAACCCTCTTTAGTATGCCCCATAACTACCGCCCATGGATCAACAATAATGCATTGAGATAGATTGTTCAGATCCTGAGAGTTATGATTAAGGAGAAGATAGGTGTGCGAGTATCTACCTCTTTTATGGCTCACCATTTTAATGTGCATCTGAGGTAATTCCCCAGTATCCATTTTTTTTAATAAATGATCAGCAGCGAGCAAAGCGAAGGAATGACAAGCTCCCAACCCCGATTCTCTAACTTTTTCAGCGGTTTCGGCAATTGCAGAGCGTCTATAAGTGGCTTGTGCTCCCCCCAGCCCCATAACTAGTTTTTTTGGAGTTTGTCTTGCTTTCGCCAAAACAGATTCTCTTGCAGATGGTGGTATTAAATCTTCAAATGCCCCTGCATCCATTGAACCATATTGAGAAAGATTTAATTGAAATAACTGAGCAGTTAACGGTGTATAGACAAATGACTTTGGGTCATGTACACGATTAATTGAGGCTAACTGGTTGAATGCGGGATTATTTATTGTGATCTCAAGTACCTGCAATTCAAAAATAGAAAGCTTTCCGTTATTATCGTTAATGTATTTTTGTGGATTCTTTAAAAATGATTCCAACTTTTCATCTGTGTCTATTATTTTTAAAAAATCTGGGAGTGTGCTTGCTAATGAAGAAAATCTAAATTTGTCCCCTGCGATAATATTTCTAACCTCAGTAACAAAAGATAAATCATCTAATTTTTGCCTTTTCTCTAAGAGCTTAAACATCTTATCTTGAGCATTTTCGCTAAGATTCTCATAAACATCTTCAATAAGTTTTGCTAGTTTACTTTGATCATATTTGTTATCAATGTAGCACTCTTTGTTTATTTGCTGAAAAAGGGTTTCATGATAATCATTCCACTCTTTTTCTCTCATTGCAGAAAGTTCGCTGGTTAATTTTAAAATTCTTGCATTGGAGCTTGCCTTTGGATTGATGCTTGTTTTAGCAGTCGGAAATTGTTCTGGTTTGTATCTCATAGTAGATTATCAACGAATAATTGATTCATGAGATAACTATAGAATTTATTTCTTAAGGAAAAATTACTTATTTATTAAGGATTTATTAACAAAAATGAGAAAAATAATAAATACAATAACTTATGGTAAATATACAAATTGAAAAAATATTGGTCTAATTGCTGTGTGGCTCTTTAATCTCAAAAATAGTGAAGGAGCTCTCTCGTTGCATTCGGAATGACGGGATTACACGATAATATGCCCGCTATTTTATTATGTATCCTGGGTTTGGCGAAGCCTTACCCGGGATTTAGGGGATGAAGAAACCACTGAATACAGTTGAGCTCAGATTAATGTTCTGGATTATTACTTTTTCAGGTAAGGAAACTCATCATGAAGAAGCTGAATGACAGGGTTTAATTGTTCTTTACTTTTTACGATAAGAAGCACGGTATCGTCACCGGCAATCGTTCCTAAAATTCCTGAGTCCTGAATGGCTTGAGGTGAAAAAGATACGAATTTTCTATCAATAAAAAAAGCCAAACTGTTTGCATTTCCAGGGTGAGTATGAAGCACTATAAGACCATAATCGGACACTTGCATATTCAGTACCAAAGGTAAGTTAGGTAGATTGAAGTCGACTACTTGATAAGTTCCACCTATTTTTGCAATTTTTAATTTTTTCAGCCTTCGTGATAGGGTTGCCTGAGGAATCGTATAACCCCGTGCTTTTAAGCTGTTTTGCAAATCAATTTGCTCAGCAATTTTTTCGGTTTGCACAATATTTAATATATGTCCATCAAGGGCAGCGTCTAGGCTCATTCAATTCTCCGCTTAATTGGTGATCAGTGAATATAAAGTCATTTTAATGAAATTATATTCAAAATATCTTGACAGGGCAAGTCAAGATTGCTACATTTGAAAAACGCATAAAAACTGGATTTATATTCAAATGAAACAATTATTTTTTGTCATTTTAATAGGCTTTGCTTTGCTTGTTTCCTTTTGTTACGGGATAATACCTAAGGAGAGCATTCAATATATTCATTTTGCCGTGGCTGCGGAATATCCACCATTCGAATACAATGATCATGGGAAAATCAAAGGTTTTGATATTGATCTTGCTCGTTTGATTGCAAAAAAATTAGGTAAGGAAGCATTTTTTGATAGCATGCAATTCAGCAGCATCTTGCCAGCCCTAAGCTCTGGTCAGGTTGATGCCGCGATTTCTACAATTACGATTACAGATCAGCGAAAAAAGAATTTTGATTTTAGTGAGCCTTATTATTTCGAGAGTATGGCGGCTGTTTTTCCTGAAAACAAGCCGATTAAAAACGTACAACAATTAGCTGACAAAAAAATAGCAGTTCAATTAGGTAGTACCATGGAAATTTGGTTGAAGCAGAACGTTCCGAATGCCAATCTTTTAGTGATGGATAATAACAATCAAACCATTGCAGCTTTAAAAGCCGGCCATGCTGATTTAGTTCTATTGGATGGCGTACAAGGTGCCGTATTTAGTAAGAAAAATCCTGGACTGTCTTTTGCTGTGATTGCTCAATCAGATGATGGCTACGGCTTGGCTTTAAAAAAGAATTCTGAGTTGACGCAAAAAATAAATCAGGTTTTACATGAAATCGAACAAACGGGTGAGCTGAGTGCACTCAAGAAAAAATGGCTGGAGAATACACAATGGAAGAGTTAACACAAAACATCCTCTATATTGGTGAGGGAACTCTAGTTACTTTAATCTTGTTAATGGGTGGTTTGCTCATAGGAACTCTATTAGGAACCGTATTTGCTTTATTGCGATACCAAGGAATTATGAAACCACTAATCAATGGATTTATTTCGGTGATGAGAGGGACCCCAGTTATTTTACAGCTTAGTTTTGTTTATTTTGCTGTACCCGCATTAATCGGTATTAAAGCGAATATTCTGACGGCCGGGCTTTTAACATTTGGTCTGAACAGTTCAGCATACATTGCCGAAATTCTCCGTTCAGGAATAGAACATTTGCCCAAAGGTCAGTTTGAAGCAGCAAAAACGTTACAAATACCTAATTTTTATTTATGGAAAGATATTGTTCTACCCCAGGTCGTGAAAAATATATTTCCTGCATTCATCAATGAAATGATTGCGCTACTGAAAGAAACCGCATTAATTGCGACTATAGGAGGAATGGACTTGATGCGTAGGGCTCAATCAGTTGCTGCCGAACAATTTACCTACTTTGTTCCTTTATGTATTGCGGGTTGCATTTACTACGGTATGGTTCTCTTAATTGAATGCATGGGTAAAAAAATTGAAGAAAGGGGGCTTTATGTTAGTCATTAACCAAGCATCTAAATATTTTGGTTGTCTACCCGTATTGAATAACATTAATTTAGAATTACAGGCTCATACGGTGCTCGGTTTGGCAGGACCATCAGGGAGCGGTAAATCCACATTGCTACGTTGCATACAACAATTAGAAACTCTGGACTCCGGTACGATAACAGTAAAGGGACAAAGCGGTTTTATGTTTCAGGATTTTCAGCTTTTTCCTCATATGAACGTGATGCAGAACTTAGTTTATGCTCCTCGCTTACAAAACAAAACATTAAATCATGAAGAGCAAGCCCATTCTTTGCTGCAGAGTTTGGGGATTAGTGATAAAGCATCTTCTTATCCACATCAGTTGTCTGGAGGACAAAAGCAACGCGTTGCTTTAGCTCGAAGCCTAATGATGAACCCCAGTTTACTGCTTTGTGACGAACCGACTTCGGGTCTTGATCTGGCGACAATTGATGATGTCATTAACTTATTAAATTCAGTCAAGTCTTTAGGCGTTACGATGGTCATTGCTTCTCACGATCTCGATTTTCTCAGCAAAATGTCGGATCAATTGATAGTTCTGAAAGGCGGCCAAATAGTTGCGGATGTGGTCCCTAAAGAATTGGCTGAACCTATTTTGCATTTAAAACAATACTACCAGGAGTAACCCATGAATGAATCGATTAAAAAAATTGTCCTTGCTTATTCAGGGGGATTGGATACTTCCGTAATGATTCCATGGCTTAAAGAGCATTACCAACAGGCTGAAATCATCGCTATGGTGTGTGATTTAGGACAAAATGAAGACTTGACAGCGATTAAGGAAAAAGCAAAAAAAAGCGGAGCCTCAAAAGTCTATGTAATGAATGTTCAAGATGAATTTGTTAGCGACTATCTGTGGCGATTAGTTAAAGCGGGAGCGCTTTATGAAAATCAATATATTTTAGGGACCATTTCACGGCCATTGATTGCAAAAAAAATGGTTGAAATTGCATTGGAGGAAAATGCAGAAGCTGTTGCTCATGGAGCAACTGGAAAAGGTAATGATCAGGTGCGTTTTGAATATACGGTAAAAGCCTTGGCTCCAGAACTTAAAATTATTGCTCCATGGAGAACATGGAAGATTAAGTCAAGACAACAGGCAATTGAGTATGCCAAATTACATGGGATAGAAGTACCCGTTACCCCAAAATCACCTTATTCACGCGATCATAACCTTTGGTATATTTCCCATGAGGGCGGTGTGTTGGAAGATCCAGGACAACCTAGACCCGATGATTTATTATTAATGACAGCTTCTTTGGAACAAACACCTGATAATCCAGAGTTAGTGAGTATTGAGTTTGAAAAAGGGGTGCCTATTGCATTGAATGCTACAAAAATGTCTTCGGTCGAATTGCTCAGACAATTAAATCAAATTGCTGGTTCTCATGGAATTGGAGTGGCTGATCTTGTTGAAAATCGATTAGTAGGCATGAAAATCAGAGGAATATATGAAGCACCTGCAGCCGCAGTTTTATACAAGGCGCATCAAATGCTTGAAAGTTTATGTCTTGATCGATCCACTTTGCATTTAAAACAGTCTTTACAACAAACTTATGCCAATCTTGTTTATGAAGGACGATGGTTTTCTCAAGCCAAGCATGCGTTGGATGCATTGATTGATGTGACGCAACAACATATGACTGGAACTGTAAGTGTGCAGTTATTTAAAGGGAATATAATTCCTTATGGAATGTATTCTCCATTTAGTTTACATGATCCTGCCTTAGCGACATTCGAAGAAGATGGTGTTTATAATCAACAGGATGCTGAAGGATTTATTAATTTATTTTCTTTGTCGGCACAAGTGTATGGCAAGGTACATAAAGGAGGTCAATGATGGCCCATAAAACTTGGGGAGGGCGATTCAAGAAGGAGCTCGATCCTAAAGTCATGCATTTTAATGCTTCTTTGGCTTTTGATAAGGTGCTTTATCTCCACGATATTGTGGGCAGTCAAGCACATGCAAAAATGTTAGCACGTCAAGGACTTATTTCAGACAATGAGGCAGATTTGATCTGCAGTGGACTTGATGAAATAAGTCATGAAATAAAGCAAGGGATTCATCAATTTGATGAGTCTTGTGAAGACATTCATATGTTTGTGGAACAATTACTCATCGCCAAAATTGGTGACGTAGGTAAAAAACTTCACACAGGTCGCAGTCGTAATGATCAGGTTGCTCTGGATTTAAGGCTGTATTCTCGTGATGCCGGGTTGCACATTAATACACTTTTGCAACATTTAAATCAGGCTTTGGATGAATTGGCGACTACCCATGCCAATGATAAAATTCCAGGTTATACCCATTTACAACAAGCTCAACCCATTTATTTAGGACAGTTTTTTGCTGCCTACCGGGCAATGTTTCAACGAGACTTAGAGCGCTTGCGTGATTGGCATACACGAATGAATTGTTCTCCTTTAGGAGCCGGTGCTTTAGCAGGAAGTACTTTGCCATTGGACCGGATTTGGGTGGCACAAACTTTGGGTTTTAGCGGGGTAATTGAGAATACACTGGATGCCGTGAGCGATCGAGATTTTATCATTGAATTTTGTTCTGTTGCCTCAATTATGATGATGCATTTATCACGTCTTGCAGAAGATTTAATTCTTTGGGCGACTCAAGAATTTGGTTTTATAACCCTGGATGATGCTTTTGCTACGGGTTCCTCTTTAATGCCTAATAAGAAAAATCCAGATGTTTTGGAGTTAATTAGAGGTAAAAGTGGACGAGTGTTTGGACATTTAATGGGAATTCTAACTGTAATGAAGGGGTTGCCGCTGGCTTATAACAAGGACATGCAAGAAGATAAAGAGTGCTTGTTTGATACAGTCAATACATTGGGGGCTTGTTTGGAAATCATCACACCTTTCCTGCATAGCGTTCAATTCAATACAAAATTAATGGCACAAAAAGCCAATAGTGGTTATCTCAATGCGACAGCAATATTAGAATCTTTAGTATTGAAAGGAATCCCTTTTAGGGATGCTCATCATCAGGTGGGTTTGTGGGTTCAGGCGGCCATTGATAAGAATTGTTTGCTTGAAGAGATTATGAAAAGTGAATCTTAATTTGCGGCCTGGGTGCAGGATGGTGATTATGAAATTATCCCCCTCTGCCACTTGAGGGAGAGGGGCAGGGGTGAGGGTACCCTCATCCGCCGTAACGGGCACCTTCTCCCCTAGAGGAGAAGGGAAGGATAATGGCTACATATCATCCAGGCCACGAGCTTCTTGCAGAAGCTTATTTTTAAAGTAGAATGAGGGGCACACCATAATTTTTCTATTGAGTTAGTCATTCATGTTGCAACATTATAAAACCCAAGGGGGTGTGGAGTTAGAGTGTTTTCAGACGCCACTGGATTATCAGCAAGGTATAGAAAATCTTCTTGAACATTTGGATTCACAAAGAGGCGCTTTATTTGCGTCAAGTTTTGAATACCCCGGGCGTTACACCTGTTGGGATATAGGTTTTTATAATCCACCGTTGGCTTTTATTTGCAGGCAGAATTTAATTCAAATTGATGCACTAAACCAACGCGGTAAGACGCTATTAACCTTCATTATGCCATTATTAGCACATGAAAAAAGTTTAGAAATTCTGGCACAAAGTCATACTTTGCTGCAAATTAAAATTAAAAATTCCGAAGAAGTATTCAGTGAGGAGGAGCGAAGTCAGCAACCTTCGGCATTTACTGTGATTCGGCTCATTCTGGCTTTTTTTAAAGTCGAAGATGAACCTTATTTGGGATTATATGGTGCTTTTGGTTTCGATTTGATTTTTCAATTTGAAGAGTTACAGAAACATAAAAAAAGAGAGCTTTCGCAAAGAGATATGGTGCTTTATTTGCCCGATGAAATTTATGTAGTGAACCATCGTAAAGAAGAAGCCTTTATTCGACGTTATGATTTTCAATATCAAGGCCAATCTACAAAGTCCTTGGCGAGGGAAGGGGTTTCGGTAACCTACCAATCACCGAATAAACCTGAAAAGGCGTGTGATCATATGCCAGGAGAATATGCACAGGTTGTAGCTAAAGCCAAGGAGCGTTTTGCTTGTGGTGATTTGTTTGAAGTAGTACCAAGTCAAACATTTTATACCCATTATCAGGATCAACCTTCTCTTCTATTCAAACAAATGCGTCGTTTGAATCCTTCACCATATGGTTTTTTTATTAATTTGGGTGATGACGAATATCTGGTTGGCGCATCTCCAGAGATGTATGTAAGAGTTCAAGGAAAAAGGGTAGAGACGTGTCCAATTTCTGGAACCATTAAACGGGGTGCCGATGCTATAGAGGATGCAGAAAACATTCAGACGTTACTTGAATCAAAAAAAGAAGAATCTGAATTAACTATGTGTACCGATGTAGATAGAAACGATAAATCACGTATTTGTGAAGCAGGTTCAGTGAAGGTGATCGGTCGCAGACAAATTGAAATGTATTCGCGAGTGATTCATACCGTAGATCATGTTGAAGGTATTCTAAGAGAAGACTTTGATGCCGTAGACGCTTTTTTAACCCATATGTGGGTTGTTACTGTAACTGGTGCTCCTAAAATTTGGGCTCTTAATTTTATTGAAGAGCATGAAAAATCCCCCCGCAAGTGGTATGCCGGAGCTGTAGGCTGGTTTGGCTTTAATGGAAATTTAAATACGGGTTTGGTTTTGAGAACCGTGCGTATTGAAAACGGAGTTGCCGAAATTCGTGTAGGTGCTACTTTGCTTTATGATTCAGTACCCGAATCAGAAGAGCAGGAGACGCGCTTAAAAGCATCTGCTTTTTTAGATATGTTACAAAAACGTGAATCCGATATTGATCGCAAGATAACGCATTTGCCTTTAACTGGAAAAGGAAAACACGTTTTACTTATTGATCATCAGGATTCGTTTGTACATACTTTGGCAAATTATCTCCGTCAAACTGGAGCGGAAGTCAGTACAATTCGTTTTGATAAAGCGTTGCATTATTTGCAAAATCAAAAATATGATCTTGTGGTTTTATCTCCAGGGCCAGGTAAACCAAGTGATTTTAATCTATCTCAAACAATTGCTATGGCTATTTCTAAGGGGATTCCATTATTCGGAGTATGCTTGGGTTTACAAGGAATTGTTGAGTACTTTGGTGGTGTTTTGGATGTTTTAGAATATCCTATGCACGGTAAGCCATCAATCATAAATGTAGTTGGCGAACCGGAGTTGTTTTCGAGCTTAGGAGATAGTTTCAGAGCAGGAAGGTATCATTCACTGTATGCGCGTTTGAATGCAGTACCAAAAGAATTGAAGATTACAGCGATGAGCGATGACGGCGTGGTGATGGCTATTTCACATCAACAATTACCCATTCATGCTGTTCAATTTCATCCTGAAACCATATTGTCTTTAGTTAATCAGGCTGGATTAAAAATTATTACTAATTTGATGGGGATGGTTTAAGACCATGCGCAGTAAGATATTGATACTCTATACGGTATCTTTTGTCCTAGGTATTGTCGTAGGTCTTGTAGGTTCTACATTTCGATTGTCAATCGATGTACTAAGTAATTTATTCGATAAATTTTTTCATTTTCTTAGTGTGCATGGATGGCCAGCAGGTTTTATTTCTGGATTGGTATCGATGGTTCTGGTTTATGCTGCTTATTTTGCTGTAAAGCAGTATGCTCCTCAAGCATCAGGAAGTGGTGTTCCAGAGATTGAGGGTACCTTGCTTCATTTAAAAACCATACTTTGGCGGCGGTTATTACCTGTAAAGTTCTTTTTTGGAATTTTGGTACTTTCAGCAAAGATGATCTTGGGCCGGGAAGGACCTACGATTCATATCGGTGGAAGTTTAGGAGAAATGCTCGGCAGCTTGTTTAACCTGTCTCGACGAAGAAAGGATAGTTTGATTGCTGCTGGCGCTGCTGCAGGCTTAGCTGTTGCTTTTAATGCTCCTTTAGCGGGTGTTATTTTTGTTATGGAAGAGATGCGTAACCAATTCAACTATTCTTTTACCAGTTTCAGTATGGTAGTGATTTGTTGCATTACAGCTACGGTCATTCTTGATTTGATAATAGGGCCCCAGCCAACGATTCCAATGAATGTCTTTGAGTTCCCTCATCTTGATTCATTATGGTTATTTGCTTTGTTTGGTATTGTGGTAGGGTTTGTAGGACTTTTATTTAATCTCTCTTTAATGGGTACTCTAACACTCTTGGATAAATTGAGTTCAAGACAAAAATCATATTACGTCCTGACGGTAGGATTTTTGATTGGCTTCTTAGCAGTATATCATCCTGAGTCAGTTGGTGGGGGTATGAATATCATCCACCAAGCATTAACCATGTCCCCTGGGTTTGGTTTTTTGTGTTTTCTTTTAGTGGCACGATTTATAGGAACTATGGTGTGCTATGGGACATCTGTTCCTGGAGGAATTTTTGCTCCTATCCTTTCTTTAGGTACGATTCTAGGTTTAGCTATATTCCATATTTTAGAATGGTTACATATTGATTTTTTAACCCAACCCGGGATGTTTGCTGTTGCAGGAATGGCTGCTCTTTTTGCGTCATCCACGCGTTCTCCAATAACTGGAGCTGTGTTGGTGGTAGAAATGACTCATAATTATTATTTAATTTTCCCAGTGATGATGGCCTGCATTACCGCAACGATTGTGCTGCAACTTACTCCGAATGGACCTATCTATGAGCAATTATTAAATCGTACTCTTCGTTTGGATGCAAAGAAGATGGCATCAAAGTAGGTTTTCTTTAGGTGATCGTGTTCACTGAGAATCATTGAAGACACAAGTAAAAAGTGTGTTGTATTAATTTTTACTATCAAAGAATACTGGATGTTGTGAAACACTGGGCTTAACAGCCCAGCCTCCTTTTTTTGTGCAACTCGTTATCTCGATATTGTGAAAGATCTTCTACTGTAACATGGTACTATCTCGTGGAGATCCCTCGATAAAGTCGGGATGACCCGGCTTAAAAAATCAATCTACATGAACAACAATTTTCCCAAAATGCACCCCAGATTGCAGGTGTTGATGTGCCTCTTCAATTTGTTCTAATTTAAATTCCGAATCAATGATAGGGGTTAGTTTTTTTGATCTCAGATGATTTGCCCAAGCTTTATGAGCTTCAGTCCATAATTTGCTTTTTTCCCCAATCGATTGAGAACGGAGAACAAAGCCAAAAATTTGTAATCTTTTTCGCATAATCAATGCAAGGTTGCATTCTACGCTACTTCCTTTAAGGCAAGCGATCTGGATAAGTTTACTTTTAGGCTTCAACAAGTGTAAGTGTTTATTAAAGTAATCGCCGCCTATAAAATCAACAATCAAATCAACGCTGTGATCTTCAATTAAATCCTCGAAATCCTGTTTTTGATAATTTATGACTTGATCGGCACCAAGTTTAATTGCCTTATCCAATTTGTTATCAGTTCCTACCGTCGTAATGACGTGTGCACCAATCAATTTTGCCATTTGAATTGCTAACGAGGCGATACCACTTCCTGCACCATGAATCAGCAACGTTTGCCCTGATTCCAACATCCCTAAATCAAATAAAGTAGCATACACAGTCATCAATGCCTCAGGAAGTGCTGCAGCAAGTGTATAATCCCAAGTTTCCGGGATGTGCTGAGCTAATGAGGCTTCGACGGGGCATAACTCTGCATAAGCGCCACTTCCAACCAATCCATAAACTTTATCACCTGGCTTAAATTGGTTAACCTTTGCGCCCACTTCAATTACTTCTCCAGCAACTTCCAAACCCAGAATATCAGACTCTCCGGCAGGTGGGGGGTATTTACCATAACGTTGCATGATGTCTGCCCGATTTATAGCAGTTGCTTTTACACGCACTAAAATTTGTGAGTCGCTGTATTCAGGGGTTGGGCCTTTTTCGATAACCAATCGATTGTGAGGACCGGGGTTTTCTATGTGTACGTAGCGCAAAATTTTATCCTTAAATTAAATAAATAATTTGGCCTGGGTAAAGCAAAGCAGACCATTCATCAACGAGTGATCTCCATGCTGTACTACATTATTACAATGGGAGATCCCGCGTAGCAATCGGGGATGGCAAAATCTCAGATACCTAATGTTACAGCAGACTACATATCACACAAGCCACTTTTTACCACTTTACTTAAACAACCAGAGCTATATAATGCTTACACAGACCCTCTTTTATGTTGGGCAATGGCTAAATTTAATCATCAACGTCTTTGTGCTTGGCTTTTTATCGTTCCTCAGCTAATTGTTACCCTGATGTTTTTTATTTGGCCTGCATGTAATGCATTATTGCAATCTTTTTTTTATACCGATGCGTTTGGCCTACATAAAAAATTTGCAGGACTATCCAATTTTTTGGATCTTTTTTTTGATCCGAGCTACAGCAAAGCAATTGGAGTGACCTTCATTATCGCTTTTAGCGTAACGTTCTTCACCATGAGCTTAGGTCTCCTTATCGCCATATTAGTGAATAATAGAGGCCGGACGCAAGGGGTATACAAATCTTTATTGATTTGGCCTTATGCAGTTGCCCCTGCAGTAGCAGCAATTTTATGGCGTTTTTTATGTCATCCAACATTAGGATGGCTGACGCATTTTTTGCAGTCGCTTGGAATTAATTTTGATTATGTAAATAATGTAAAACATGCATTCGCGGTGGTGATCTTTACCGCAACTTGGCAGCAATTCAGCTATAATTTTCTATTTTATCTCGCAGCACTTAAAGCAATTCCTTCATCATTAATTGATGCGGCAATTATCGATGGGGCTTCTGGGTGGCAACGTTTTTGGCAAATCATTGTCCCACTTTTATCGCCAACTACTTTTTTCTTGATGATTATGAACTTGATGTATGGGTTTTTTGATACTTTTGGGATTATTCAAGTAATGACCCATGGCGGTCCAGGCAATAGTACAACTAATTTGATTTATAAAGTATATCAGGATGGATTTGAAGGAATGGATTTAGGAAGTTCATCTGCACAATCGGTACTCTTAATGATTATTGTTATTATTGTTTCATTAGTGCAATTTAAATACCTCGAAAAAAAGGTCCATTACGCATGAAATTATATTTCGCTCGTATTTTATCACATGGATTTTTATGTTTTTTTGTTATTTTGATGATGTTGCCTGTTTATTTGGCACTAGTTGCTGCCAGTAATGAAGGCAGTGTCATGATGCAATCTCATATTCCTATGGTTCCGGGTACTTTATTATTTAAAAATTTGAAGGCAGTAATGACGGAGGGCTTAGCAGTTACTGGAGGTGAGCCTATTACTTCCATGTTGTTGAACAGTTTTTTTATGGCGATGGCCATTGCATTAGGTAAGATTATTTTTGCTTTAGGCTCAGCGTTTGCTTTGGTTTATTTTGATTTTCCATTTAAAAAATTATGTTTTGCCATGATTTTCACAACGATGATGTTGCCCATAGAGGTTAGGATTGTGCCTACCTTTCAGGTTGTTGCTTCTTTTGGACTACTCAATTCATTTACTGGATTGACCTTACCTTTATTTGTGTCCGCTACAGGAACTTTTTTATTTCGTCAGTTTTTTAAAACCATACCCTCCGAACTTGTTGATGCGGCAAAATTAGATGGAGCGGGAGCTGTACGCTTCTTTTTTGATATTGTTTTGCCATTATCAAAACCGCAAATTGCCTCTTTATTTGTTATTTTATTTGTATATGGTTGGAATCAGTATCTCTGGCCGTTAGTGATTACTACAGAAACAAAAATGGCTACAGTGGTTATGGGTATTCGATATTTAGCTGGAGTAGCAGATCAAGTCCCACAATGGCATTACATTATGACGGTTGCATTGATTGCTCTAATTCCACCTTGTATGGTGGTCATGTTCATGCAGCGCTGGTTTGAAAAAGGGTTAAAATAAGTATGGCAACAGTTAATCTTATTGAAGTATCGAAGACTGTTGGGTTTTCAACAGTTCTGGATAAAGTAAATGTTAGCATCAAAAAGGGGGAGTTTGTAGTTATTGTTGGGCCCTCCGGATGCGGAAAAACTACTTTATTACGTTTAATTGCTGGTTTGGATAATGTAAGTTCAGGCTCAATTTTAATCAATAATCAATGCGTCAATGAAATACCCGCCGCCAAAAGAGACATGGCTATGGTTTTTCAAAACTATGCTCTATATCCCCATATGACGGTATTTGAAAATATGGCTTATGGGTTAAAAATGAGACGTTATAAGAAAGCAGAAATTAAAAAAAGGGTAGATGAAGCAGCCCAACTGTTGCATTTAACCCCTTATTTGGAACGTAAACCGCAGGCACTTTCAGGGGGACAAAAGCAGCGAGTTGCAATGGGCAGAGCTATGGTTCGTTCCCCGGCAGTTTTTTTATTTGATGAGCCTTTATCCAATCTGGATGCAAAATTGCGTACCGAAATGCGCCATGAAATTCGCCGGTTGCATCAACAATTAAACACGACCAGTTTATATGTCACACACGATCAAACTGAAGCAATGACTATGGCTGAACGTGTTATCGTACTTCATCAAGGTATTGTTGAACAAATAGGTACTCCCCAAGAGCTCTATCAAAATCCGGCAACTTTATTCGTGGCCGGATTTACAGGACAATATCCTATGAACATGGTTTCTGGAATCTTCGATAAAAGCAGTAATACCGTGCACACGGATTTGGGAGTTAATTTTTCAATACCTGAGTTGGCTCTTGAACTTGAAGATAAAGATGAGTTGGTTTTGGCCATTCGTGCCGAGCATATTTTGCTTTGTCCTGAAAATAATTCACAAGGGATCCCCATCCATATTGAATTTATAGATGATATGGGGGCTGACAAATTGATCCATGCAACATGTGTCAAAAATGGTCAGCGTCTTAATTTGCGCGTCACAGCGGATCAATTACTAACGAGTGGACAACTCAGTGTTGAGTTTCCTAAAATTAAATTACATCTTTTTCATCGTACTTCTGGAAAACGTATTGGAGAATGGCGTGCGTAAAGAAAAAAACAAACTAAAACCAATTGATACCCCGGTCTATGGTTATTGGTCTGCATTGTATATGTCTTTCTATTCACGGCGTCTGTATATTGATGTTGGAAAACGTTGGCGGGGACTTGCTCTTCTTTATCTCTTATTGACCATAGCCTTATGTTCCATTCCATTTTCATTAAGAATGAGCTTCAGTCTGAATCAATCTTTTAAAGAGCAAATCACTGATCCTTTATCAAAAATTCCTGTTTTTTATATACAAAATGGAGAGGTTTCTTTTGATAAGCCCATGCCTTATTTGATTAAGAATGATCAAGGAGAAGTCGTTGTTATTATTGATACTACAGGAAAAATTAATGATTTCCCCGCAGATTATCCTTACCTTACGATTTTGATTAATAAAAACAAAATTTCTCTTAAAGTCCCAAGTCTTAAATTGTTTAATATGACGGATTCAAAACCCAGTAAAGGCGCTCCTTTAGTTCAAACCTTTGATAAGGGGACGAACCTGGTATTTGATGGTAAAAAACTTGCAGAAGAAAACTCGATTAAAGAATTAAAATATTTTTCACAATTGATGATTTATCCTATGGTTGTCGCAATATTCTTCTCAATTTTTATTGTTTTTTTCTTAGTGTTGGCATTTTTAGGGCAAGTCTTTTCAACTATATTCTTCTCTTTTAATGTGAGCTTTTTTCAATCAACCCGGCTGTTAATTGTTGCAGGAACTCCTATGTTATTACTGCTACTTATAATGCTCACACTCAATTCAATTTTTCAGGGATCAGGATTCATTTTATTTGCATTACTTATTGCTTATTACAGTTTTGCTCTTCATGCCCTGCGTGCAGAAAGTAGGCATCTTATAAATTTATAAATTATAAAAAATTCTTTGAAACATTTCTAAAACAGATGCAAATTAGATTAAATTAAATAAAATAAGCTCGCTGAATCAAAGTATGAGTCAGCGAGCTTTTTGGTACCTATTGAGTAGTGCCCAAAGGATTTTTCCATGTGTGCGCAACATCCACTTCTTTGATATCCAGCTCTTCAGTGAGAATGTGAGCCTGGGTTCCACACCTAAAAAATGGGACACCGCTGGTGAAAACAGATTTTTTTGTGCTTCCTACTTCCAAATCAGGCGACAGCAGGGATTTAATACTTTTTATAGCTACTCCAATCTCCATACCCTCAATACGTTGGCGTAAACTCTTAGTAACTTTTTCACTCGCTTCTGTACCATCAAGAATAAAATTAACAACATCATCGAGAGAAGCCGCTTTATCTAATTTTTTAAAATTATTTAAAATTGCTTTCTGAATTGTCTCATTTTTAAAAAAATCACTGCTTTCTTTATCATGAAAATGATCCACCTCATAGCGCCAAGCAATCCATTTAGCAGCATCAGCAGGATCGCGGTATGCTCTTACTACCGCTTTAGGATCTTGACTGGTTGGAAATGGAATCGTTATATATTTTTCTCCTTTGGTTAATCCTTCATACAATTTGTCGACGGTATTATCAGGTAACCATTTTTCGTCATAATTTTCAGGTGAAGCAATAATAACTACTGGGATTCCTCTCTCTAAGCCATTTAACATTTCAATTTGTGTCCAACGTCCAGCAGGTTCAATTACTACCATCGAAGTACACATGCTCGCTAAATATGGAGAGTCTTGTCCCCAGTCTACATTTTCAACAATGAATTGAGTGCGAGAGCCATGACACTCTTCCGTTTTGACCGGATCGCTATCGTTGAGAAGGAAATGTTTAGTCCGGGAATGCATGGTGACTGCGTCGGTACTTCCTCCCTCCGGCATCACGGTGATGGGAGGGAAAAATCCACCGCCAGAATGGGTATCATGATCATGGATTAATCCATATAAATGTCCCATATAAGTCATGCCAACTTCTCTTGGTGTTTGCTTTTGCCCAGACCAACCTCCATTTACTGTAGTAAAGGCTAATTTTTTGTTTTCAAGCTCTTCGATAACACCGTCAATAGCTCGAGCGGCATAAGAGGCGCGTTGTTGATACATCAACTTGGTTTTTCTTTCTTCAGGTCCTTTTTGTGTTACTTCTTTTTCTTCCAAATGATCGGGGAAATTTCGTGCAAATCCTAATAAACCAACGCGCTGGATATGCATTTCATTCAGTGATTTTATAGTGGATCCAAGAGTAATATTTTTTTGTTTGACAAGAGTATTCTCCTTGTCACCATAAAATGCATAAACGCTCTCTAGATCGGGATTCAACACAACACAAGGGTCAGCAATTTTAAGTTGAGGCTCACCCTTGGGGTCATATGAAAAAAATATTCTCGTACAATCTGGTGGAGCAGAACAAAATTGATATGAGAAATTAGTTTCTCCCTTTAGGGAGTTGGGAGGAGTGACAGTAACATTCCACATTTCAAAACGAGATATGGACTTCAATTGGGCCATCTCTTTAACGAAAATGTTGAATTTCATTAAATCGAGGGCTTCTTTTGACTCTGGCGAATATCCTTTCTCTTCACATATCTTTTTATTTTTATCAAGCAGCTCCAAAACTTCATAAAAGGATGGCTTGTCAAATCCCTTTAAGCGTTGTTCTTTCCTTAAATTTTCTTTAAAAATTTCAGAAAAACCCATTATTTTGTCTCCGCGTACAACAATATTTGTTTTTGATTAGATCGTGATTTAAATAAGTAAAATTAATAAAAATCGACATGGGCAGTAATCAATATTGTTTGTTTTAATTAACTACTGTCTTTTTATTTTACATATCAATTATTAAGGCATTGTTAATTTCGATATAATTTTGAACAGATTTAAGATGATTTAGTTAAGGATCTGCAAGCAGTCCTATTTCTTCGCTATTTAATTGTCATGTTGTACGGTACGATAATTAATCAAAACTAAACCATATTGATGAGTTTTAGATCTGCATCGCTTTTCAATAGAATGCCAGTGTGTTATTATAAGAGTTTAAATTTTATTCAGTGAGGATAAAAATGAAGATTTATTGTCAAACAAATAACAAAATAGGATTTTTTTCAAAAGCTCAAGATCAATCTATTCGTGATCAAACTAAAGTGCATTCTCTTTTAACAGGGCGTAAAGACACAATGGATGAGGCTTATCTTGACCAAAGGGAAGTAAGTATGATGATTAAATATAGCCCTGGGGCAAGAGCACAAGAAATTGCACAGTTTATAGATCAAGAAGGAAGTGTGGTTATTCATCCTTTGAAAGAAGAATTTAAAGCGGAATTAAGAGCCAGAATATTTAATAATAACCAAAACCCAACACCACATAACACCCATGATAATCCCGATAATAATGTTTCCGCGCTCTCTTTATCCTAACAGCAACTTTACTCTGACAGGTACTCTTTTAAAAAGATATCTGTCAGAATAAATCTCGTCTCAAAAATTTCTATCCCAGATGTCTTCTTGAACAAAGGCTTTAAAAAATTGTTGCCTGGACGACAGCGGTTGAGTTTTTGGGTAGTTGCATTCTGTCTTTCAAAATCTGCCAATCAGTCTCGGCATATACAGTCATACGTATGCGATATAACATTACTTCAACTACTATACTAAGATTAAGCGTATAAAACATAAGTTGTAGCCAATTTTTTTCAACTTGAACCGTGACGGTTCATTGGGCATAAGTCTAAGCATTGCAAACTCGTTTTTACTTGCTATAAGAATCGTTATATTATTAGTTTGTTCCATTTATCAATGAGTTAGGAATGGAGGGGGCTTTAATTTGACCATCTACTTGAAGCTGTGGGCAAGCAGGCTACACGTAGGCGGAAGGTGAATTGTCAACACACTTAGGTTGGGGATTCTGGATTATTTCTAGGGATTTCTACTGGTAGCAATGCAAATGGTGACTTTATGAAAGAGATGATTCATTTTGCGCATGGAAATGGCTTTCCAGCTTTATGTTATAAACAAATGTTGGATAGCCTCGAGAATGAATTCGATTATTGTTACATCGACAGACTTGGCCATAATCCTTTATTTCCTGTGAGCGAAAACTGGCACAATCTTGTTTCCGAAGTCATTTTCAGTATTAAAAAGCAGGCTAATCAACCTGTAATTGCAGTAGGCCATTCTTTGGGAGGAATTTTAAGCTTATTGGCAGCAATTGAACAACCCGAATTATTTAAAGCGGTCATTATGTTGGACTCACCTTTAATCGGAACTTTCAAATCAAGTATGGTTCGTTTGGCAAAAGCACTTGGCATCATTGATCGGGTTACGCCGGCATTTAGAACTCGAGGTCGTCGTATGTATTGGAAAAATCATGATCAATTAATTGACTATTTAAAAACACGAGACTTATTTAAAACCTTTACGGATGCCTGCTTAGATGATTACATTACCTACGGTTTAGAGTATAAAGAGGATGGATATTATTTACGCTTTGATAGGCATATTGAATATCAGATTTATCGAACCATTCCACATGTCATTCCAAATTATGAAGGTAAATTATTAATTCCGTCGGCACTAATTTATGGTGACAAAACTACTGTGGTTGGTAAAATGGATGTGCGTTACATGGAAAAGTATTTTAATGTAACAAGTTATAAAACTAATGGGACCCATTTATTTCCCATGGAGCACCCTGAAGTTGTGGCAAAGCAAATTATAAAAATTGTGTCTGGTTTAAACTTAAATTGAGTCTGTTTACAATTCGCTAAGCTGAAGTAGAGTAGAATTGTTAACACACTTTAGTACTTGTGGCCAGAAGGCCCAAAATTAAGGAGAATAATGTGCTACACGCTATTTTAGTGCTCATAGTCATTGGGGCTGCAGGGATATTGCTAACAAGGCAGGCAGCAATTTCAGTGTGGGCTATTAGCTTTGGTTTATTTAGTGCTCTTGTTTTCTATTATGGCTCTCCTGGTTTAACAACAAAAATCATTCTTATTTTAGTTGAGCTCGCTTTAATTGCAGGCGCGATAAGACCTTTAAGACGAACCTTATTATCCAAATATTTTTTTAAAACCGTAAGTAAAGCCATGCCAGCTATGTCTGCGACTGAAAGAGAGGCACTAGAGGCGGGTACTGTAAGTTGGGAAGGTGATTTATTTAGCGGAGCCCCGGACTTTTCCATACTGAGAAACGCACCTACAGTCCGCTTGACGGAGGAAGAGCAAGCTTTCCTTGATGGCCCTGTAAACACCTTATGTGCAATGATTGATGATTGGAACATTACTCATAATCTTACCGATTTGCCTCCAGAAATTTGGCAATTTATCAAAGACAATCGGTTCTTGGGTATGATTATTCCTAAGCAATATGGTGGTCTGGAATTCTCTGCTACTGCGCAAATGTCAGTTTTAGTAAAAATTTATGGCCGTTCAATTACAGCGGCTACAACTATATCTGTACCCAATTCTTTAGGTCCAGGAGAGTTATTACTTAAATATGGAACTGAAGAACAAAAAAATTACTATTTGCCACGATTGGCTGATGGACGGGAAATCCCCTGCTTTGCTTTGACAGGACCTAATGCTGGCTCTGATGCCGCATCGATACCAGACAAAGGCGTAGTATGTCATCAAGAAATTAATGGTCAAAAAGTATTAGGTATTCGGTTAAATTGGGATAAGCGTTACATTACCTTATGCCCAGCAGCTACTGTAATCGGGTTAGCATTCAGATTATTTGATCCAGATAATTTGTTGGGTAAAGGTGAAGATGTAGGTATAAGTTGTGCGTTGATACCAGCAAATACCCCTGGTATTACAAAGGGCCGCCGTCATTTCCCTCTGAATACAGGCTTTTTAAACGGTCCGACTCAAGGTAAGGACGTATTTATTCCCATGGATTACTTGATCGGTGGTGTTTCCATGGCCGGCTGTGGTTGGCGTATGTTAATGGAGTGTTTGAGTGCTGGGAGAGCAATTTCCTTACCTTCGAGTGCTAATGGAGGTGCGCAAGCCGCTGCTTTAGCTTCTGGAGCTTATGCACGCATTCGCAAACAATTTAGCCAACCAATAGGAAAGTTTGAAGGAATTGAGGAACCTTTAGCTCGGATTGCAGCGAACACTTATATCATTGATGCAGCATTAACAATGGCTGCGGCTGCAATCGATAACGGAGCCAAACCTTCTGTTGTAGGTGCTATATTAAAATACCATACTACTGAACGTGCAAGACAAGTGTCGCTTGACGCGATGGATATTCATGGTGGAAAAGGGATTTGTCTCGGTCCTAATAATTACTTGGGTAGAGGATATCAGGGATCTCCCATCGCCATTACTGTCGAAGGTGCAAATATATTAACTCGAAGTTTAATTATTTTTGGCCAGGGAGCAATTCGATGTCATCCTTATGTGTTTAAGGAACTTGAAAGTATAAGAAATAATAATTTGGTTGAATTCGATAAGGCATTTTTTGCCCATGCTGGATTTGTGATTGCTAATTTTACTAAGTCAGTCATTTTTGCTTGGACTGATGCACACATGTCTAAAGCACCAGTGAGTAGTATGAAGCGTTACTATCAACTCGTGCATAAGTACAGTGCTAACTTGGCTTTTCTTGCAGATTTCTCGATGAGCGTTCTGGGTGGCAACTTAAAGCGTAAAGAAAAATTATCTTCTCGTCTTGGCGATATGTTGAGTGCATTGTATTTGACTTCAGCAGTCTTGAAACGGTTTCATGACGATGGTGAACCTAAAGCCGATTTACCTTTAGTTGAGTGGAGTTGTCAGCAATTATTGCATGAGTGTGAAATGGCAATGCATGGTGTTATTGTGAATTTTCCAGCACGTTGGGCACGAGTCGTTTTACGCTTGATTATCAAACCATTAGGTAATCGAAGAAACAAACCGAATGATCAACTAGGTCATAAATTAGCTAGAATATTAATAGAACCTGGTGAAACGCGTTCACGTATAACTCGTTTGGTTTACAGTAAAGCGGGTGAGAATTGTCCTTTGGGTCGCATGGAGGAGGCTTTCCATAAAATTTGCGCTGCTGATGAGTTAGAAAGAAAAGTAATGAGAGCAGTAAAAGATAATGTTTTAAAGTCACTTACCTTGCTTGAGCAGATCAATGAGGCTTTAGTATGTGGATTGCTAACTGATGCAGAAGCCAAGCAATTAAAAGAAGCGGAATTGGCTCGACAAGATGTGATTAAAGTAGATGATTTCGATGATGAGGAGTTACGACGCCCATCATCAGTAAAATCAGCTCGAAGCAAAAAAGTTGTTGTGAATAAAGATGATATAGAGTCAGAGATGATTTAACTTTGAATTTTGTATTATTCAATGTGGGTTCATTGCTAGTTCAAAAATAGTTTAGTCTGGGTGCGCAGGGAGACTCATATGATGCACTCAGGCTATTCTGGTCTATACTTAGACAAAGTCATTCAGTCAAAGCGATTATAGTCTAAAGAATATTTTTCCTTGATATTGGCAATGATTTAAAAATATGGAGGTTAGCATGAAAAAAAGTTCAGTTAAGAACACGATCATGATGACCCTATTGATGAGTTGTTTTGTATTGTTAGCATCCATATCGACTATGACCTTCGCAGATCCTCCCACTCAAGTTGCTCGTCTAAGCTATATTAACGGGACTGTGAGTTTTTTACCCGCAGGAGAATCACAGTGGGTAGGTGTTACTCTGAATCGACCTTTAATTTCAAATGATCAACTATGGTCAGATACAGGCTCTATTGCTGAAATGCAACTGTCTGGGGCCACTGTCCGTGTTGGAAGTCAAACAGCATTAAAAATTTTGAATTTAAATGATGAAATAGCGCAGTTTCAAATCGAACAGGGAACTCTTGTTTTAAGTATCAAAAAAATCAATTCCCAACAATCATATGAAGTGGATACGCCGAATTTAGCTTTTGTAATTACTGAGCCTGGATATTATCGTTTCGATGTCATAGCAGAAGACAATATGACTACCGTAAGTGTGAGAATGGGGCAGGGAACAGCTTACGGAGAAAGTACATCCAAGATGATTAGTGTGGGTAACTCATGCAGTGCCACAGGGACTAACTTAGATAATTTTCAATGTACTACACTGGGTGTAGCATACGATGATTTTGAGAGCTGGAGTTTAGAGCGTGATAAAATGGCAGGAACAGTCTCTACTCAATATATTTCACCAGATACTATAGGCTATGAAGATCTCGGTAATTATGGTTCATGGACTGAAGATCAACAATATGGTCCCGTGTGGTATCCTAATAATGTGGAGTCAGATTGGGCACCTTACCAAAATGGTCAATGGATATGGCTAGGCCTTTGGGGCTGGACTTGGGTGGATAATCAACCTTGGGGATTTGCACCATTCCACTATGGTCGTTGGGCTTTCGTTAGGAATCGATGGTGTTGGGTCCCTGGACCTATAGGTGCTCGTCCTATGTATGCACCTGCATTAACCGTATTCATTGGCGGCAATAACCCTCAATTAATGATAAATGGTGGATATGGTATTGGCTGGTTTCCTTTAGCTCCAGGAGAACCTTATATCCCTCCTTATCACGTTAGTCGAGAATATTTTACTGCGATCAATTTGAGTAATACCGTTATTGATGCTAGGTTCATTAATAATATTTATAAAAATCAAAACAAGGTAATTAATTATAGAAATGAACACCTTGCTAATGGAGTAACCGTTATATCATCTGATGATTTTATTAATTCAAGAATAGTAAATAATCTTCGCTCACGTATCCCTAATCATATTCTCTTTAATGCTGCGCAAACTCATGTCGCACCTATTGTGCCTCGACCTGCTAGTCTATTTGGAGGAAAGGGATTTACACAGGCGATACCTCCAGCACAAATAATATCAAGACCAATCATAACCAAAACTCAGCCTCCTTCAGCAACGCCTTCTTTCTCAGAAGTAAAAGCGTTTTTGTTAAAAAATGGCGGCAGACCTTTGAGTCCAGCAGAAGTTCAGAATATAAGTACTGGAAAATTAGGTATCATAAAGCAATCACCTCCAGTAACTGTTCATCCATTACCTGGTCAAGTTCCGGGTGGGCAATTAGTTCCGAATCCACCGAATCCCAAAACGACGCCTGGTCTAAATGTTCAACCAACCCAAAATATTCAACCTGGACTAAATGTTCCTCCTGGCATAAATGTTCAACCCGGCCCAAAAGTTCATCCTAGTCCAGCCGCTCAGCCTGGTCCAGCTGTTCAACACGGTCCAAAAGTCCATCATGGTCCAAAAGTCCATCATGGTCCAATGGTTCAGCCTGGTCCAATGGTTCAGCCTGGTCCAATGGTTCAGCCTGGTCCAATGGTTCAGCCTGGTCCAATGGTTCAGCCTGGTCCAATGGTTCAGCCTGGTCCAATGGTTCAGCCTGGTCCAACTGTTCAGCCTGGTCCAACTGTTCAGCCTGGTCCAACTGTTCAGCCTGGTCCAACTGTTCAGCCTGGTCCAACTGTTCAGCCTGGTCCAACTGTTCAACATGGTCCAAAAGTCCATCATGGTCCAATGGTTCAACCTGGTCCAGCTGTTCAACCCGGTCCAAAAGTCCATCATGGTCCAATGGTTCAACCTGGTCCAGCTGTTCAACCCGGTCCAGCTGTTCAACCCGGTCCAAAAGTCCATCATGGTCCAATGGTTCCACCTGGTCCAACTGTCCAACCGAGTCCATCTGTTCAGTCTAAACCGTATGTTCATCCTGGGCCAAACGCTCAACCTAAACCCTATGTTCAGCCAAAGCAGCAATAGACTTTAGTCATCAATTCTACTGCAGCTTTTTTCTGCGGAGTTCTAAAAGAGTGTAAAGTTAATCAAAGAGTATGCGTTAAGAAGTGTTTAATCATATAAAACGAAGTAAACCAATATGAGTCTACAACTAAGTTTTCGAAAAGAGATCAGTATCAACTTAGGAAAAACCTAAAAAAGTTCTATGTTTTAGGGAACAAAACTAATGATTTAGAATGGATTATTATTCCGGTAAACGTGACCCTGAATAATGTCTCTTATTCCATGTTTCAATAACATTTTCTGAAAGTCTTTAAGCGTTTTCCTTAACCTCATCTGGCATAGTGATGTTTAATTCAAGCACTGAGTTATCGCCCATGCGTTCAAGATTCACACTGACTTGATCTCGAGTGACATGGACATATTTCGCAATAACAGCGAGAATTTCTTCTTGAAGCTTTGGTAGGTAGTCAGGTGTATTGCGTTGTGAGCGTTCATGAGAAATGATTATCTGTAAACGTTCTTTAGCAACTGATGCTGTAGCAGTCCTTCTACGCAAGTAATTAAAAATACTCATACCGTCACTTCCTCCTTGTTTTTACTGAATAAGCGACGCAATAATCCCTTACGATCACTACTTATGAAGCGCATTGGTCTCTCTTCGCCGAGAAAACGGGCAATTGCATCTTGATATGCAATACCTGCGTCACTTGTTTCGTCAAGAACTACGGGTGTACCTGTATTTGACGCTTTAAGCACTGACTTTGATTCTGGAATAACGCCAATTAATGGAATGGCCAATATTTCTTTTACATCTGTTACTGAAAGCATGTCACCACGCTCGACACGTTCTGGGTCATAACGTGTTAATAATAAATGTTCTTGAATTGGTGATTTATTTTCAATAGCTCTTTTAGTCTTACTTGCAAGAATTCCTAGTATCCGATCGGAATCGCGTACAGAAGAAACTTCTGGATTCGTTACAACGATTGCATGGTCAGCAAAATACATAGCCATTAATGCACCTGTTTCAATTCCAGCAGGCGAATCACAAATAATAAAGTCAAAATCCTTTGAAAGATCATTAAGGATTCTTTCAACTCCTTCGAGTGTTAATGCATCTTTATCACGTGTTTGTGATGCAGGAAGGATACAAAGGTTTGGGATACGTTTGTCTTTAATTAAAGCTTGATTGAGGTTTGCTTCGCCATTTATGACATTAATAAAATCATAAACGACTCGTCGTTCGCAGCCCATGATAATATCAAGGTTTCTTAAGCCGATATCAAAGTCAATAACCACAGTTTTGTGCCCTAATAGAGCAAGTCCTGAAGAAATAGCCGCAGAAGAAGTAGTTTTTCCTACTCCACCTTTGCCAGATGTAATTACAATTATTTTAGCCAACGCTGAACCCTTCCTATTTTTTTTGATTCAACACAATATTTAACCAACAGTGTACACGTTAATCGATTAATAATTCAAGTAGTGCAAGAGTGATCTGTGGAAAAACATTTTCCAAAATTGAGTGAGATAAAAATAATTTTTAATCTATTTTTTACGTTTCATCGTGTGCTTTTAGCTTAACAATAATCGATTAAAAAAGGTTAAACTAGGACTCAAGCATAAAGGCACTGGATTTTTGATGGGAACAGCTAAAAAGTCTTATAATTATAAGGGATTATTATGTTTATTGTAAATTATCTGTTTAATTTATCCACAATTTATTGTAAACTATTCGGTTAATTTAACTCCTGATAGCGAGAATAAAATGGCGCTTTCTATTGTGCAGCAATCATTAACTTTTGACGATGTACTTCTTGTTCCTGCACACTCTTTAATACTTCCTAAAGATGTGTCTTTGAGAACAAAATTAACTCGTGCGATTAACCTGAATATTCCTCTTTTATCAGCAGCCATGGATACCGTGACTGAGGCGCGCTTAGCCATTGCCTTAGCTCAAGAAGGTGGTATTGGTATTATTCATAAGAATATGACCATTACGGCACAGGCTGAAGAAGTTCGAAAAGTGAAAAAGTTTGAAAGTGGTATGGTTAGGGATCCTATCACTGTGACGCCTAATATCACAGTTAAAGAATTACTGGATGTAATGTCTAAGTATAATATTTCAGGGGTTCCTGTAGTTGATGGAGAGGATTTAGTTGGCATCGTAACAAGTCGTGATATTCGTTTTGAAACGAATTTGTCTTTGAGTGTCGAACAAGTGATGACACCTAAGACGCAATTAGTAACGGTTAGAGAGGGGGCAAGTCGCGAAGAAGTACGTAGTTTATTACACAAGCATCGTATTGAAAAACTGCTTGTGGTAAACGATGCTTTTCAATTACGTGGGTTAATTACAGTTAAAGACATCCAGAAAGCTAAAGAAAATCCTTATGCGTGTAAAGACGATGCGGAGCAATTACGTGTTGGCGCAGCTGTTGGTGTGGGTGAGGGGACTGATGAACGTATTAGTGCATTGATTGAAGCTGGTGTTGATGTCCTTGTTGTTGATACGGCTCATGGACATTCGCAAGGCGTACTTGATCGTGTTAAGTGGATTAAGAAGCACCATCCGGAAATACAGGTAATTGGTGGAAATATAGCTACAGCTGCTGCAGCTCGCGATTTATATACTGTAGGCGCGGACGCCGTAAAAGTGGGTATAGGCCCGGGCTCTATTTGTACCACACGGATCGTAACCGGTGTTGGGGTTCCACAAATTACTGCCATCGCCAATGTGGCAAAGGAACTTAAAGGAAAAATTCCAGTAATAGCAGATGGTGGAATACGTTTTTCTGGTGATGTTTGTAAAGCACTTGCTGCAGGTGCTGATACTGTAATGCTTGGAAGCATGTTTGCGGGAACAGAAGAATCACCAGGTGAAATTGAATTATATCAAGGTAGAACTTATAAGAATTACCGAGGTATGGGATCAATAGGTGCCATGGCTTCATCACAAGGTTCCAGTGACCGTTATTTCCAGGATGCCTCATTAGGCTCAGAAAAATTAGTTCCAGAAGGAATTGAAGGTCGTGTTCCTTATAAAGGATCGGCGCAAACAATTATTCACCAATTGTTAGGTGGTTTGCGTTCTTGCATGGGCTATACAGGATGTGAAAATATCGAACAATTACATACTAAGGCTGAGTTTGTACAAGTGACTAATGCAGGAATGAGAGAATCACATGTCCATGATGTCAGCATTACTAAACAGGCACCAAACTATCAGGTGGATAATTAATAATGAACGATTTAAAGCAACATCCTTTACTCATCCTTGATTTTGGTTCTCAATACACACAATTGATTGCTCGCCGAGTACGTGAGCTAGGTGTGTATTGTGAGATTCATCCTTTCAACATAACACAAGAAGAATTTGCTTCTCTAAGTCCCTGCGGCATCATTTTATCTGGTGGCCCAGCAACTGTAACCCACGATGCAAATCCTCGAGCACCCCAATGGTTATTTAATGCTGGGATTCCTATTTTGGGGATTTGCTATGGGATGCAAACCATGGCAGTACAATTAGGGGGAGAAGTACAGTCATCTTCTATGAGAGAATTTGGTTATGCTGAATTGAAGTTGCATGGCCACAGCAAATTGTTTTCACAAATTGAAGATCGCCTTAACACAGATGGAAATGCTTTATTGGATGTTTGGATGAGCCATGGAGATAAGGTGACGAAATTACCTGTTGGCTTTAAGGTAATTTGTGAAACGCGTAATGCTCCAATTGCTGGAATGGCGGATGAAAATCGCCAGATGTATGGTGTGCAATTTCATCCAGAAGTAACCCATACTCTGCAAGGGATACGTATTTTACATCGTTTCGTTGTAGATATTTGTAAGGCTTCAACGAATTGGACCTCAGAACTAATTATTGATGAAGCAATCAGTAAAATCAGAACTAAGGTAGGAACAGATAAAGTTTTACTCGGTTTATCGGGTGGTGTAGATTCTTCGGTAGTTGCTGCTTTATTACATAAGGCGATTGGCTCACAATTGGTTTGTGTTTTTGTTGATACTGGCTTGTTGCGTTTTAATGAAGCAGATGAAGTCATGGAGATGTTTGGCAAGCACATGGGTATTGAAGTGATTGCCGTTAAAGCAGAAGAACGATTTTTTAATGCTCTGAAAGGGGTTACTTGCCCTGAGGAAAAAAGAAAAATTATTGGACGTACTTTTATCGAAGTATTTGATGAGGAAGCACTAAAAATTCCTGGAGTTTCCTGGTTGGCACAAGGAACGATTTATCCTGATGTTATTGAGTCGGCGGCAACGAGTACCAATGGTGCTTCAGTGGTCATTAAATCCCACCATAATGTAGGTGGATTGCCAGAAACCTTAAACTTAAAACTATTAGAGCCTATCCGTGAATTATTTAAAGATGAAGTTCGTAATATTGGACTTGAGTTAGGTTTGCCACATGACATGGTTTATCGCCATCCTTTTCCTGGTCCTGGATTAGGCGTTCGAATTCTAGCAGAAGTGAAAAAGGAATATGCGGATATTTTACGTCGAGCGGATGCTATTTTTATTGAGGAATTAAGAAAAGCGGATCTTTATCATAAAGTCAGTCAGGCTTTTGCTGTATTTTTACCGGTTAAAAGTGTGGGGGTGATGGGGGATGGACGAAAATACGATTACGTGATTTGTCTTCGGGCTGTTGAGACGGTCGATTTTATGACAGCACACTGGTCGCAATTACCTTGGGACTTTCTTGGCCATATTTCCAATCGCATTATTAATGAAGTAGATGGGGTATCTCGTGTAACGTATGATATTTCAGGTAAACCACCAGCTACAATTGAATGGGAATAATTTTAGGGTGGGTTATATGGCAAAAATCCCGGATTAAGCTTCGCTAATCCGGGCTACAAATCACCCAAGCTATAAATTGTAAAATTTTTTTCTATAACTAATAATGAACGATCACTATTGGATGCAAAAAGCATATGAGCAGGCAATTCTAGCCCAAAATGAAGGAGAAGTTCCTGTTGGTGCCGTACTGGTAAGCAAAGATAATCAGTTATTAGGCTTAGGACGAAACGTCACACAAAACAGCCATGATCCATCCGATCATGCAGAAGTCCGTGCAATCAGGCATGCATCGCAACAGCTAAACAATCACCGACTATTAGATACAACGCTCTATGTGACTCTTGAACCTTGCGCCATGTGCGCGGGACTTATTGTTCATGCCCGGATTAAAAGAGTGGTTTTTGCAACCCGAGATTTTAAAGCAGGAGCCGCAGGATCCGTCTATAACTTGTTGCAGGGGTATCCTTTAAATCATAAAGTTCAAATTGATGAGGGAATTATGCAAGCGGAATGTTCTTTATTGCTGACAGAATTTTTTCAAATATTGCGGTAAATTTTTTTTAAGTTTTTTCTATTGGGATTTATAGGTGCTTATGAATTACCGGAGATAACTGTAGATTACAGAAATATTCCCATGCTTGGATGATGACTACTTATTGTAGCTTAGGTTGGTCTTTTTCCTGCATCCCCTGTTGTTTATCCGCTATCATCGGTCCCTTAAAAAATCTTAATTTATCTTTTTCAACGGGTGCCATCTTCTTATCAAAGTCCAGAATTGCTTGATAAAATTCGGTAGTTTCTGGCTTTTGTAACTTTTTGGGGCTACGGATGGCTTTCTCGGCAGCTGCTAGGATTTTTATGTATTTATCTGCCGAACTTAAAGTAGGATCAGTTGCAATCTTATAAATACGTGCAACACGATGAGGGACTGTTTTCTCCTGTCCATCAATAACAATAGTCTTGCCTCCTCCTAATCCAAAGAAGCCCGTCTTCCATATTCCTTTTTTTATTTCATTCTTGAGCAGATCAATTATATAACTATTAAAAAATGCATGGTATTTTCTGTTGGTGCTATTTTGGGGTATATAACTCCTTACAATTTGTGGATTTGACTCCCAAGGGGCTTCTACTTTTTTTAATTGATTGTTTTCGTTTAAGAAGTAAAAATTGATTTGTCCTCGTTCATAATAAGGTTTGAATTGCTCCCAATAGCGGTAAAGAAAGCGAAGTTCAGCAAAGGTTATTTTGTCGAATTTTTTATCAAAACACAGCTTGTAATCTATTTTGTTCAAAACAAAATGTAGCTTATGTTCATTATTAAGCGTCCAAAAAACGCCCATCTTTGACATTTTTTTAATGAAGGGCATTTTGTCAGTTTGCTTTGTTAAGGGCGAAAGTTGTTCAATTTCATTGTTTAACAGACTGGCATATGATTTAAATGTTTGTGCGGAAGCATAAAAGGGATTGGTTGGTTTTGCAAAACTGGGATCGAGAAGGGGTTCAAGAAAGGGGTCAATAGTTGCATTAAATAGCTCATCTACTCTTGTAGCGAAAGCATCTTTTCCTTGCGCTTTCAAAAAATAAAATAAACTAATACGTGAACCGCTTATTCCATAAACTAGATCTCCCTCCTCAAATCCATCTAAAAGTGTATCTAAGTTTTCTTCAAGAATGTTCGGAATAAATTCTTTTAAATAAAATGGATAATGAGGCTCAGAGGGGCTGGAAAGTACCTCTAAAACATTATAATATTCATCTTCTATTTCTTCGGGAACTTCTTCTTCATCACCAAGATGTACCAAAGTATTATAACTTTTTTTTAACTCTTCAATTTCATCAATATTGGAGTTCCAATACCTTCGCAAAATTGAAGCTACCTGCCTTTTTTTCATACAATATCGGGTTGATTGTCTTTGCTTTAATATAGTCAAATTGATAGCAATGTGCAAATAAATTGGCACCTTGGTGTTTTGTTATTTCATTTCCTATGTGATGATATTCTATATCTCTTGAGATGTTACTTTGAACAGACTAGTAATTCCTGAGTTAGTTTTTGTTTTAGAACTTCCTTCTCATCATTATTTAATGACTGATTTTGTTGATTTGTAATATAAAATGTATCTTCTGCACGTTCTCCAGCAGTTACAATTTTTGCATTATGTAAGTGAATATTTAAGGTTGAAAATACCCTACCTATAGTTGCTAGTAGGCCAGGTCTATCTCCAGTGACCAGGAATAATCGAGTTTGAAGATTAGTCAGATCATCGTTGTAATGAATTTGAGTTTTGACATTAAAATGTGCCAAAGCTCTTGAGAGTCTTTTTCGAGCTATGGCAGGCAATTGTTCTGTTTTCGCTAAATGAGTACATAAAGCCTGTTGAATATCATGGGAGCGTTGTTTATTAAAAAATGCCTGATTTTGCTCATCTAAAATAATGTAAGTGTCCAAATCATATTGATTATCACAGGTAAGAATCATTGCTTCTTGAATGGTGACATTGTGGTTACTTAAAACAGTTGTCGCAATGGCAAACCGATCATCTCGATGGGGCATATAGATAAAAACTTCAGTTCCACCTTGGCTATGATGAGGCATAATCATGACTAAGGGAAATTTTGTGCAAGCAAGAATTGCCTTAGTATGACGGGCTATGATTTCAGGAGATTCATGTAAAAAATATTTATCTTTAAATTGTTCCCATAATTCTTCAACTATGTTTGCTGAAGTTCCTTCAGCAACCAATATCGATAAAGCATAGTGCTTACGTGCTTTAATAAGTTCTGTTTCATCCATTAATTCTTGTTCTTTATGTAACATATGTTTGGCAGCACGATATAACTCCTTAAGCAGAGAATCTTTCCAAGAATTCCATAACGTGGGGTTGGTTCCACAAATATCTGCAACCGTAAGCAAATACAGATAATCCAAATAGTGTGGGTGGGGTAAGAGTTGGCAAAAATTCTTTATTGTATTGGGATCATAAATATCTTGACGCTGAGCAGTTTGAGACATGATGAGGTGATTTCGTACAAGCCACACAAGCAAATCACTGTCTTCTTTTTCAAGATGGTGATTTTGTGCAAAATGCAATGCTTCAACCGCACCCAGCTCGGAATGATCGCCGCCTCTTCCTTTGGCTATATCATGAAATAAAGCACTAAGGTATAGCAGCTCAGGTTTGTTTAAAGTGGACATGATTTGTACACAGAGAGGAAATTGCTCTGCATAATTTTTTTCTTTGAAACGTGATAGATTGCGAATAACGAATAATGTGTGTTGGTCTACCGTATATACATGAAATAAATCATATTGCATTTGACCAGTGACCATAGCGAAACATTCAAGATAATGGGCCAGAACACCATATCGGCTCATTCGATGTAAGGCTTTATATGGTCCATCCTCTGTTTTAAGAATGCTCATAAATAATTCTGTTGTTTCTGAAGATGCTTTAAAACGTTTATTCATCAGATAGAGAGATTCTCTAATTAATCGAATAGTATTCGCTCTGACCCCTTCAATATCTCGGCGTTTCGCTATCCAGAGAAATAGTTTTAATAGAGCTTGTGGATGATGGATGAAAATACGAGTATTTCTTACTTCGATGTAATTATTAGACAGTTGAAACTCATTATCTAAATGAAATAATTTTTGCTTGGGGGAGTGCGCAATGGTTTCATCAAACCATTGTAATAGCATCTCATTGAGTTCTCTATTCCGTTTAATCACTTTAAAGTAGTCTTTCATAAATTGTTCTATGGCTAGTGAATGAGGTTTATCTTTATAGCCAAAAAACTGAGCTAATTTAATCTGATAATCAAAAGATAAGCGTTCTTCCGCTTTTTCAGCTAATACATGTAAGGCAAAACGTACGCGCCAGAGAAAATGCTGGCAGTATGTTAGTTTTTCATATTCTTTATCCGTAATGAATCCATAGCTTATGCCATCAGCTAATTTTTTAATATTAAAATGACGCTTGCCAATGCTGAGTAGAATGTGCAAATCTCGCAGACCGCCAGGGCCATATTTGACATTGGGTTCCAAGTTATAAGCTGTTTCACCATATTTAGCATCGCGTTTTTTTTGCTCTTGGAGTTTTGCCAAAAAATAATCATGACTTGTCCACATGTGCAGGGGATGGATTTGATAAGTCAATTCTTCCATTAATGCGCCCCGACCGCATAATAAAAACATGTCCATAAGACTTGAAATCACTGCAACATCTTGGCTTGCGAGCTCCGCACACGAGGAAACGCCAGTGATTTGATGACTGAGATCCAAGCCCACATCCCAGCAATCCTGGATAAAGTTTTGCGCGCGTTGTAATTGTGATTTCGAGACTTTATCCGTATGAAGCAACAATATATCGACATCAGAATAGAGCTGCAGTTCTCGACGTCCATAACTGCCAAGGGCGAGAAGGCAAAAAACCTCATGATCCAGTTGATTTTTAATGAATAGACTGATAACTAGTTCATCGATGAAAGCAACAAGTTTACGAATAATGGTGGTGATATTGGTTTTATAATCGAATTCTTCGCGTAATTTTTCTTTAAATTGTCTTAGAGAGTTTTTAAGCTGTTGCAACTCTGAGGTCATCCCTTTTTTTTCGGCATCGAGTGCTTGGGCAAAGGGATGAGCTTTTGTAGGTTTATTTTCGTTCTTCATCGCGCAGAGTCAAAATTTCTACACCATCATCGGTAACCAATAAGGTATGTTCCCATTGGGCTGAAAGACTGTGATCTTTAGTGACTACAGTCCAATGATCTGGTAATAAACGAGTGTGGTGCTTGCCTATATTGATCATGGGTTCAATTGTGAATGTCATCCCGGGTTCCAGTTTCATTCCTGTGTTAGGTACTCCATAATGCAGTACTTGGGGATCTTCATGGAAAATACGTCCTATGCCATGGCCACAATAATCACGGACAACAGAGCAACGATTTTTTTCTGCATGCTGTTGGATAGCATGTCCTATATCACCTAAATGAACTCCGGGTTTTACCATGTCAATTCCTATAAACAAACACTCATGAGCTACCTGAGTTACATGTTTTGCTTTGACTGAAGGCGTACCAATAATGAACATCTTACTTGTATCACCGTGATAATCGTTTTTGATGACGGTGACATCAATATTAATGATGTCACCATCTTTTAAAACTTTTTTTCCTGGGATCCCATGACATACTACATGATTAACTGAGGTACAAATGGATTTTGGAAACCCATTATAATTTAAAGGAGCAGGAATCGCTTTTTGTGTGTTGACGATGTAGTCATGACAAATAGTATTTAGCTCGTCTGTAGTGACGCCTTCTTGTACATAAGGTCCAATCATCTCAAGAACTTCTGCGGCTAGTTTGCCGGCAACACGCATTTTTTCGATTTCATCAGGGGTTTTTATAGTAACTGCCATAGGTGATCCAAAAGTGTTATTTGATTTTGTTCCAATATATTATAGTGTAGGCTGAATAAGTGCTGTATGTATTCATGGTTTTGGAACGAACGTCATCTTAGCATAACTGATTAAATATGTCACCGAATCGAATTTGTTACTGGGTTGTGTAGAATAATTTGTGGGGTGTTGTCGTCATCGAGAGCATCGCTAGGGATCCCCGGTGTATTGCTACTACAACATGGAGAACACTCGTTTAAAGAATTTAGGTTGCTTTAGGGCTATCGCCAACATGTCGTCGATCTTGTTTCTGGGCTTCCATTTTCGCTGTGATTTCTGATTGCTTATCGGTTGTTAAGAAAAGTTGCCTATGCCAAAAAGATCCATATTTAGTCTGTGCTGCCGGATTATATTTCTGAACGTTCTTTCCAATAACAATTTCAGGCTCTACATCAGTTGGATATTTACCATTATGGTTTGGAGTATAGGACAAAAAAGAATCTTCAGTGGCAGGTGGTTTTTTCAAATATATGGTAAATGCTTTTAAATTTATCTCGCTTTTTCTTTTCGTGTTCTGTAAGGCTTCCTTAATTAAGTCTTGCAATTCAATTATGGACCCATCTTCTAGATCAACGAAACAATCTTTGAATGTCTTAGCATTATTATGTTCGTCCATTTCAACAACAATTTTTTTAAATGCTTTTCCTGGAGGAATGGAAATATAAATCATAAAATTTCTTCATAAGAGCAAACAATTACTTGAGTGTAACATAAACATCCAAAATTCAAATTTATTTGTCATAAATTTTTGTTTCACTTACTTTGATTTCGAGTACTATACTTTATTAAGATCTGGCCGCTTACTCTAAGGAAAGAAAATGAAAGTATGTGCTCGCGGTTTTCTGTTTGCTTTATCCTTTCTTACAAGTGTTTCTCTTTTTGCTTTTGAGGGACATGTCGGTGGCGGCTACCATGGCGCACCTCCCCCAAATACTGGGTACAATAATGGGTATCATAACCATGACAATTATAATAATTACCATGGTAATTACTATCACAATGATGATTGGTATGGAGATGGGATTAATGTGAATACGGATGACATTTGGTATGATGATAATTTGAATGATAATACCGGTGTGGTTATTGGGGTGCCTGCAGAAGGTTATTATGATCCTTCATGCCAAACGATAGATGACTGTAGTTCAGGTACTTGTGAGTTGGTTAATACATGTGAATAAGGGTTATGGATAAAAAGACATATCAATGGGCAGTGGTAGGGGCTGGTCCTGCGGGGATCGCGGCAATCGGTAAGTTGTTAGATAACGGTATTTTAGCAGAAGATATTGTATGGTTTGCCCCCCATTTTAAGGTCGGCGATTTAGGTCTGCACTGGAATAATGTTTCGAGTAATACGAAGGTAAAATTTTTTAAAGATTTTTTATTGGCAGTTCATTCTTTTCATTACCAAGATGCACCTATTGATTTTCAATTAAATCATTTACCTGTTGATGAAACATGCACTTTAAGTTTCATTGTTGAACCTTTACAGTGGATTACGGAACATTTATTACAAAAGGTTCAATCGGTAAAAACAACAATTCGTAGTATGTTCTTATCTAAGCGTCTATGGTCTTTATGTTCAGATTCAAAAAGCTACCAAGCTAAAAATGTCATATTGGCTACAGGTGCACTCCCGTCTACATTAAATTATCCCGGTGTTAATGTAATTCCTTTTGATACTGCAATTGATAAAGAGAAACTGTCTGCTGTCATTCAGCGAGATGAGACTTTTGGTGTATTCGGTTCGTCACATTCTGCAATTATTATTTTAAAGCATCTTGTCGAATTGGAGGTTAAAAAAGTTATTAATTTTTACCGTTCTCCATGTCGTTATGCTATTGAAATGGATGATTGGATTCTTTTCGACAATACAGGACTTAAGGGACAAACTGCGGCTTGGGCTCGCGAACATATTGATGGTGTTTTACCTTCTAATCTGGTTCGTTATAATCTCAGTGAACCTCATATTGCACGTTTTTTACCTGAATGTGACCAAGTAGTTTATGCAGTAGGTTTTGAGAAACGGAAAAGTATTGTAATTGGTGATTACGAAAATGCGCGTCATAATCCCTATGTCGGCATCATTGGGCCGGGATTGTTTGGTTTAGGTATTGCTTATCCCGAGACAAAGACTGATATTTATGGCAATGTCGAGTCTCAGGTGGGATTATGGAAGTTTATGGTGTACTTGAATAAGGTAATGCCTGTTTGGTTGAAGTATCCCACTTAAGTTTAAATTCGTGATCCCTGAACATTAATGTTAGTGGATCACGAGAACTCTTTTTAAGGCCTTCCACGTTGTTATCTAAATCAGCCCTTTTTAGTATAAAGAGAAAGCTGAATAAGAATCACTATCAAATATAAAAAAAAATTTGTAAAATACGCCTCTATTTTGAGGAGAAAGTTATCAAAACAAGTCGTACAAGTTATTGGTCTAGTGAACTGATCACCTTAGTGTGTAGCCTTTTTTTTACTTTAGCGTGTAATAGCTCTTTCTGGACAGAATTACTTCAAGGTAAAGAATTAGCGAATCCATATACCTGGTTTATTATTTTTTGTACAGCAACTGCAATCACGGGTTTGCAGTGGTTCTTACTTCTTTTAGTCATTAATCGGTGGACTTTCAAATGGTTTACCATGGGACTGTTACTGGTTACCTCTGTTGCTGTGTATTTCATGAATACATTTCATGTGTACATTGATCCCACCATGATTACCAATGTTGTGAGTACCGACTATCAGGAGAGCAGTGAGTTTTTGCAGTGGCGTATTCTTCCATATTTTCTATTCCTGGGAGTACTTCCTTGCTGGATGATTTGGCATATTAAAATTTATAAAAGAAGCCTTCCTTCCTATTGGGCTGGACGATTAGGAACTATTTTTTTGTCATTGTGTATGATGTTTGGTGGGGCATGGGCAATATTTCACGAACTTGGTCCAATTCATCGGGAAAGAAAGCAAATCATCTATTTAATTACCCCCTTAAATATCATTTCATCTTCAACAAAAGCATACTGGAGAGCGCGACAGGCGCGTGTGGATAAAACAAAAATCAAAATTGGAACAGATGCTCATAAGCTTCCACGCCCTGAAAATAGCAAACCGCGAGTCATTATTCTTGTGGTTGGTGAGACAGTTCGTGCTGGAAACTGGGGTTTAAATGGATATCACAGGCAAACAACCCCAGAACTAGCTAAACGTCAAGTGATTAATTTCAGTGAAGTCACTAGTTGTGGTACGACAACAGCAGTTTCGTTGCCCTGTATGTTTTCTCCTTATGGTATGCATGAATACAACAGTGCGAAAATTGATCAAACTGAATCTTTGCTTCATTTATTAGAACGTACCAATGTTTCTGTTTTGTGGCGTGATAATCAATCAGGCTGTAAAGGGGTATGTGAAGATTCCATGTTTGAAAAATTAAAAAAGAATGCTCTATGTCAAAACAAACGTTGCTTTGATGAGGTTCTTTTGCATCAACTTCAGAAACGGATTATTAATATAAAAGGGGATCAGCTGATCATATTGCATATGCTTGGTAACCATGGTCCAGCATATTTTGAACGTTATCCAGAACAATTTAAACATTGGACTCCTATCTGTGAAACCACGGATTTATCCACTTGTTCGCAGAAAGCATTAGTAAATACATATGATAATGCGATTTTGTATACAGATTCGATATTAGCTCACGCAATTGATTTGTTACATAATATTAAATCCCATGATACAGGATTAATTTATGTATCGGATCATGGTGAGTCACTGGGTGAACATAATTTATTTCTTCATGGGTTACCTTATTTTATGGCTCCGGACGAACAAAAGAAGGTTCCTATGATTTTCTGGTTATCAGAAGGATTATCGAAACAATTAGTCATGAAAGAAAATTGTTTGCATAATAAGCAATCTGATCCTATATCGCATGATTATTTATTTTCAACGCTGTTGTCGCTTTTTGATGTAAAAGCAAAGGAATACAATCCAAAATTTGATTTGATTCACTCATGTCGCATGTAAAATAGCGTAGCGGTGCAGTCATTCCGAGCGCAGGGAAGCATATTCCATCGCCACCCTGTGCTATAGGGTGGCGATACCTCGCTGCTCACGGGATAAAAGAAGACTCGGGATGACGAGAGTAGGCTATTGTTGATGTGATCGATAACGCCAAAACTTAGGAAAGGCCAGACAACAAACAGTCACCCCGATAATGCATAATACACCACCTGATATCAAAGCGGTGGTAATGCTAAAACTGGATGCGATAAATCCGGCGCGTGCATCTCCTAATTTAGGCCCACTTAAATAACTGATCATTTCTATGCCTGCCAATCTTCCGCGATATTCTGTTGGAATGGTATTGTTCCATAAAGTGCCGCGAAATATTCCACTTATAGCATCAAAAGCACCAGCGAGCGCCAAGAAAAATAGGACAAGCCAAAGTGAACTGGATAAACCAAATCCAATAATTGCAGCTCCCCATAGCGCAGCTGCAATTGCAATTGCTTTACCATCACGATCTATTTTTGCGGTCCAACCACTGAAAAATGAAACAATCAAAGCACCTACTGCAGGTGCAGAATATAGTAAACCCAAAGTTTTTGCGCCACCGAATGATTGGGCTATAGCAGGAAGTAAGGAGTTAGGCCATGCAAAAACCATCGCAATAAAATCAACAAGATAGCTTCCCATTAATTCTTGTCGATTAAAAGCAAAGGAAACTCCTTGTTTTAACGAAGAAACAATAGATGGATGTTCGTGCTGTACGGGTTTGGGAATGTTATGCAGTCTAGTTAAAGTGACTAATGATATAAAAAAAGTAATTAAATCAATTAAATAAGTAATTACAATGCCGTATTGGGCAATGATAAGTCCAGCTATAGCTGGAGCAATAATCATACAAAAACTGAATTTAAATGTAGCAAGAACCCCCATATTTTTGTAATCCTTGGGCTCGACAATCTGTTGCGCAATACTATCAAAAGCAGGACGATGTAAGCCGTTAATTGCTGACATAGAAGCTGAAACGATAAAAATCAGGATCAGAGAGGGGGCAGCTTGATAGGAGTTAAGCACAAGCATGCAACAGCCCACAGCAAGAAGTAATTCACTGATGATTAATAATCCACGACGATTGTATCGATCTGCAAAAACCCCACCAATCAGGGCAGTAACTAATAGAGGTAATAATTGCACTAAGCTTAATAATCCGACCATAAGTGTTGATTGGGTCATTTGATAAATTTGATAGGGCAGGGCGACACTACTGATCATGGTGCCTGTAAATGAAATGAATTGCCCAAAATAGAGCAATCTGAAATCACGATTTTTTTTTAGAAGAGATAGGTCTAGAAGTTGACTCATTTTGAACATCCAAAAAGATAGGCAATAAGATCGGCGAATAAATTAGATTTTAAGCTTTTTAATTGATTCAGTATAGTGCTAGTCGAGTAAACCTGGGCTTATCTGATTTAGTGGGCATCAGAGTCATCATGATTTCCTTTATTTTTTATTGCTAAAGGTTCCACAAAACTTAATGGGGTAGAGTAGGTCATCGCAATTTTTTCATCATCAAGTGCTTTTTTAATGCTTGTGAGCACTTCATCGAGTGAACGGCGTTGGTCGCTGGGCTTGGGTTTGGTCCACCAATATATTTCAAAATCAATTCCATTCGAAGAAAATGAAACCACATAAATTTGAATGTATTTATCTTTAGAAACAGTCTCGCATCGTTCCAATGCTGAGGCAATCACTGAACGTGCTTTTTCCACGTCGGTACCAAAATCAACACTACAACCAATTTTTTTTCGTCTTAGCGGCGTATCAGTTAATACCACTACGGTATTGGTATACAATTTAGAATTCGGGATGTATACACGAGTTCCATCTGTTTTGCGTAAATGAGTGTTTTGCACTGAAATACGATAAACATAGCCTTGTTCTGAGTCAACGATGATGAAGTCACCAATACTAAAAGGCTCTCTGAGTAAGAGTAAAATGCCACTAAAAAAGTTTTCAAAAATGTTTCTAAATGCCAAACCGATTGCGACAGAGGTTAAGCCCAAAGTGGCTAAGACATTGGCAGTGGTTACTGATGGAACGATAATGGCGGATATGATTAATATACCAACAAACCAAACGATAATAATGGTTAGCTTATGAAAAATAGTGACTAAATTGGCACGAATTGTCATTCTGGGTAGAAGAGAACTTACGAGTCGACTCACTATTTTTGCAACAAAGTACGTCACAAAAGCAAAAATAATACCGATAATTATATTAGGAGTCAGTGTGATGAAACTTTGCGCAAATTTATCCAATGTTTTTGTTATAAGCTCTAAATAGCTCATATCGAATTTCCTTATCCTGGATTCCAACTTCTAATCGTCGATTTTAGTTTAGTAGCAAAAAAAATGAAAAGAAATAATATGGGCTTTTTTTACACTACTACTTTCTAGGCAACATACTGCGATTTTATGTGCCCTGATATTCACATACAGCATTTGGCCCAAGATAACTCTTTGTAACCAGAGTTTTATTGATTATTCCTGTAGCTTTTGGCGATAACATAATTTGCGAATGAAGTAACAAAATCAACTCTGCAAAGAGAAATCAGATATATTGAAGAATCCTCGCATTCTGATGAGATTTTATATAGGATGAAATAAGGTATCCTATTGTTAATATCATACGTGGCCTGTCTCAGTCTATCTCATTATCTTGGCAGTGATTAGCATTATTAGTGTTTATTTAGCTGCGGAACAAGCACAGAAGAATATTTCCTAATTTAAAGCATCACCTGGATTTTGTTTCCTATTCCAGTTTCTTAGAAAACCTTGAGAAATACTGTTGCTTGCTTTAATTTTTAATCCAATATTTGCCCTGTTCATCAGGGTATACTATTTGCTATCCTCGATAGATTAAGGTTAATTTAAACTAAATGAAAAAATTAAAATCACCATGATTTAAAATTAATTATAATTGTCATAGAATGACCATTCAATTTAAATTGAGTAAAGAGATGATATGACAACAAATTTGAATGGTACCCCTTATCTTAATAATGAAAATGAAACAAGCATTTCTGAATCTATTTCAGAACATGATCCGCAAATATTAAAGCCCAATCAAATAATTAAACTATTAAAATCTCAAAGTCGACAAAAAGATATAAGAAATGTTTTTTTATACACTTTTGCAGATGTAGATCAAAAAGCAGTATTGGATTTAATGAGAATGCTGCGAGAGTATCCTATAGATACTTCGGATGAAGTATGTGCGGCAACCATTCATCAATGGTACTTTGCATTGGGAATGCAAAATAAACATGGGTTTGTTATGACTGATAAGGAATATCAAATGTCCAAAGCCGCAAATATTGCGCGTATTATTACTTCAGGTCTATCCCCCCAAAGTAGAGTGAGGTTAAAGGGAAAAGCGCTCCTGGATGTAGGGGCTGGTGATTGCGCTATGACTTATTTAGTGAGCGAAGCACTTAAGATGGAAGGAAATGCAATTGATATTCAATCGAATATTGATTGGGGCGGGGAAAACAGTAGTGATAAGAAAAATAAAAATGAGTATATGGAACAAATTAACCACCATTATGTCTATGATGGGAGTGATTTATTAGGTGCGCTTGACGGAAAAAAGTTTGCAGTGGTTATGTATAATCATTCATTACATCATTTTCCTTCTTTCAAAGCGCAACTTGACAGTTTAAAACAGGCAAGTCAAGCTTTGGAACCGGGTGGAGTCCTCTTTTTATCCGAACATGCAAATTGTTTTGATGACGATGTTTTAGATCTTTCTCATATTTTATTAAACCTAAGATATAGTATGGATAAAAATCAAATTCCTACCCCTGAAGATGCCATGAAAGCTGTTTCAAAATTTAAATCTGAATATCAATCGCATTATTTTTCTAAAAATATTCTTGATGCGATTATGGGGCAATTAGGATTTACATTGGTTAAAGAGGACATTCGTTCGGTAGGGGACGTAGCCAAAGCAACGTTTTTCTGTTTTGTTAAAAAATCACCAAAAGAGGAATCAACTTATTCCCCATACTTCTTTGATATGGATAAAGCGAAGAGACTTCAGCATCATCCGGAAGACTTGGATCACAATGAATCAATTCAAAGAAGATATTCTGCTGAATCTATTAATTAGCACGCTCCTAACAAGGAAAATAGGGCTGTACTGCCATTAATAATTCTCGAGTATCGAAACAGGTATCTCCACCCAGGTGGAGAATTAACTTAAATATCAATTTTCTCAGGAATGGATTTCTTTATGTTCAGGAATGACAACGTTTTTACCTTGGATTTTGCCTGTATTAATTTTTGATACAGGCAATGTCTTATCTGTATTATTTAGCGGAATTGTAAGCAAGCGATGGAGCCCCATCAATTTTTAAAGATGAATCCTTATCAATAGCGTTTAAAAATTCAGCTATGTTTTCTCGATATTCCGGAAATGCACGTGAATAGAAAGCGAGATCCTCATGGGCTTGTTGAATGGTGTTTTGCCTGTATTCATTCACATATCCTTTGTCTTCAAACATCGACTCTTGACGAGATAAATTGGATAACATATTCAGTACATGTTGTTGATAGGATTTAATCAGATCGCCAACATTAGCTCGATTTGCAAATAGATTTTGCATATTAATATTGCGAATGATGGTATCTAATACCACAACATTTCTATTCCAGTACTCATTATAGCGTTCTTCAAATAAAGAATTTTCAAATTTCATAATAAACCCTTTTTATACAGGACTGATAAATATATAGACAAATTATTAAGAAAATATTAAGTACTATAATTCATAGAGAGAGGCATAGAAAGGTGAAGTGTTCCTAATGCAGGGTGTGGATAGGTGAATATTAATTGTTATTCATTTCTTAACGAATTTTTAGAGGACATCCCCTCCCATAATTCGCGTACAAAATCAGTATCTTGCAGTTCATGTATGGTTAGTTTTTCAGGTAATAAGGGATTTAAATCAGCGAAGTGATTTCTTACGGGTTCTCCTTGCATCAAATCTTCTAAGTCAGTTACATAAGCAATAATACGATCCTCAGATAAATTTTCAATTATTGCTTCATTCTCTTTTATAAAATTTGCAACCGCATTAGTAGCTTCTTCTGGATTTAAATCAGTAAAATAGTCAAGTAAAGGTTCATATAGAGAAGATAATTCGATAACTCTTCCAGGGACTCCCACAACTAATCCACTTGCTCCATTTTCGACTTTCTTACCTTGTAAAAATCCAGTGAACAAGTTTTCAAGAAGCACAGTTCCTCCATAGGCCACAAGCGGTTTGTTCACAGATATGTATTTAACTAATGCTTCAATAGTGATTCTGTCAAAATTACCCCTTGTTGGCAAACCGTTCTCCGGACAACCACCGTGAATTCTATAATAGGGTATATTATGCTCTATTGCCGACGCTAACTGGGTAATACTTTGAGGCCTTGTTTTGAAAAGACTTAGTAGGCTTTTCCCAAAACTCATACGAACACTCCTAAATACAACATACTTCAAAATGGAAAGTCAATTCATGCAAAGTATGAGCAATTAAAATGCATTATGTGATAAGTATAGACATTATTTGGGTTGTGGACAAAAGGAGCATTTGAATATGAGGCTGTTCTATAATCTAAATTTTGCCTCATAAGATATTTGTAATAATTATGAAAATCTTTTTGTCATGAGCTTTTTGCTTGGAGTTGATTTTGGGGTACATACATCTTTTCCAGAATATCAATAAACGGTTTGGTATCTGAACCAAGGCGACCATCCTTGAGGATCGACAACTCACGCTCAGTAATGGGATCTTTTATTTTACCCTCTAATTTATCGATTACTTTTTGTGCCGTACAAATCTTATCTTCGGCAGTATATTGTGATTTCAACCACATGACTACAGATTTAAATCTAACTAGACCAGCTATTTTATCTATATGAGTATTATTTTTATCATAGGAAACTCCATCTCCACTATTTGAAACAATCTTGGCCTCTTCAGCTCTTGTTTTGATGTAACATTGCAAAGCGTATTTGAGCCTAAGTTTAGGTGCATCAGACTGTCTAGGTTTGAGATATGTAGTATTAATTGCCTTGGAACAGATTTGGTTGAAAACATCCTCCTGACTCAGGTTTTCTTCAATATCCTCTGCTGGAGTAGATGGTGAATCAATTTCTTGTCTTATTTTTCGTCTGTAGAGTCTGTTTAGTTCTTCAATATCATTCTGATTAAGCTTTACTTTTGGATTATATGTGGCTAATTTTTCAAGTGTGTGAACCTCAGGCACATAATAAGAGTTCTTCCCGTGAGATTGAGTAAAAGCATGTAATTTTTCAGGCTCTTTCTTTAATTCAAAAACAAGATCTAAGGTTGGATCACATATGACCCTATCATCATCACTCCCCATACTGACCACAACATGACTCCTACCATTGACCCCAAGTACGGTAAGATTCATTTCTTCAAGTCGTTCAGGATACTTTTTTTGGATATAGAAAAAGGCCAGTGTGGCAAATTCGCCACAATTGCCAATTTTTCTCTCTAAAGAACAGAGTTCTACTGCGTACCTTCGAATTGACTGACCGCGTTCAGAGTATTTTTCGACTTTTTTATCCCTACAAAAAGCTTCCCATAACTCATCGGCTTCATCCCGCATGTCTTGAACAGCACCTTCAAGTTTTTTTCTATCGATATATTGTAACGAATGAATAATAGTTTTTTCTTTATCTCCACTTGCTTTCAATTTTTCATAAAGGACTGGATATTTTTTTTTCAGATACCCTCTTCGTGTTTCAGCAAAATCTTTACCCAATAAATCGGCATTCTTCTTATAAAACTTAATCCGAGGTGTAGTCTCGCCTTCTTTTATATGTTCTCTGGCATATGTGCATGCTTCTCGCGCTATTTCCAGCAGTTCAGAGTTTTTCATAGAAACACCTGCATTCAAATCAATCATTATGCGCCAATTATATGCTACTTTTGGGTATGATTTTTTGGGTATAATATTTATATCTCTAAATGAATTGTTCGCCAGATCATAACTAATATACGGTAGAAGGTTTGGTGTCCTTTCAGGCATTTTGATCGCAAGTTGAGAGAAGGTTTGAGAAATGGTGCGCCTGGGTTTTATCGTTATTTTTACATAAAGCCAGGTCTATCGAAGGTAAAGGAGTTTTACTTGTAAATAGGGAACAATATTTGCGGAGACCCTGCAAATTTATATAGTTAAAAAGTCATATTAATCAATAACAAGTGAGCGTAGATGCGCCTTAAGGCAAGCAAGCAAAATCCTCTATGAAAAGGCTGCTTGCCTTTAAAGATACTAAAGTGGGTTGTATGTCATTGAATGAAGTGTGCTGGTTTAACTCTTCTTATCTACGTGTAAACGAATTCCTTTTTCTTCAAGATGAATCATACCTCGTTTATAAAGTTGTCCAATTGCACTTTTAAAATTTTTTTTGCTTTCAGCAAATATTTGCTGGATCTCTGCAGGAGAGCTTTTATCATGTAACGCTAAAAAACCACCTGCTTGCTCAAGCTTAGATATAATACGTTGTGCTAATTCATTAATATTGTTATGTCCTATTTGTCTTAAAACAACATCAATTTTGCCATCTTCACGTACTCTCTTAATGTACCCTTTTATTTTTTTGCCATAAATTAATGTTTGAAAAATATCACCTGCATGGATTAATCCCCAGTGATTGTGATTGATAATCACTTTTTGCCCCAAAGGCGTTCTGTCAGCAACAAGTAGGTTAACTTCCTCCCCAGGCTTATAGTGAGCTGCTGTCTTATCCAAAAAATAATCGATTTTTGAGCTCGCAATAATGCGCCCCTGATTATCTTGCTTTAAATAGACAAGATAAGATTTCCCTTTTTCCATAGGACGATGTTGTTCTGGTTTGGGGACTAATAAATCTTTGTCTAATCCCCAATCAAGAAAAGCCCCTACAGCATTCACATCAATCACTTTTAAAAAAGCACAGCGACCTAATTGGGCATGAGGGCGTGCTGTTGTCGCAATAATTTTGTCGTCTGAATCAAAATAAACAAATACATCCAGCACATCACCAACTAGAGCTCCTTTAGGCACCGATTTATTGGGTAGTAAAATTTCACCCCATTCGCCTCCTTGAAGATACACCCCAAAAGGAGCTTCCCGTACCATTTTTAATCTATTAAACTGCCCAATTTTAATCATGACCAAACTCATTTTTCATCTATTAGCCAAGCTTAACACAGAAAAAATATTGCGTTTATTAATTATTAATATTGTTACAAAATGATGTCAGGTGGAGTTAATTTTTGACAAAAAATGTCAAAGCAGTTTTTCTAATAAGATAACTTCCGTACCTCGGACATGTGATATTTTTTTCGCTGTTGCTGATGTTTCCTGGAGTATTTTTTGTATATCAGAAAATAAATCAAAACCATGATGTTTTAATGGTCTTAATAAAAAATAAGCTTTACCTTTGTTTGCAAGCGAATTTTCTAGCGCTCGAATGTAATTCTGAAAAGAGCTATCTAAATAAAACCGACAACGGTTTTTAAATTGGGAAGGTGAAAGCATTCCGTGGCCAAGTTGGAAATAGGGTGGATTACTGATAATCAAATCAAATTTGCCTTCCCATTTTTTTTCATGTAATGCATCATAATTTAAAAGATGCCAGCGAAATTGCAATTCAGGTCGATTGATGTGTGCCAAGTTTTGATAAAAATATTCAGTATAAATATCCTGGATCTCAATAAAATCAATCTGGCGGATTGCTTGAAGATGCCATGACAATTCAAAGCCAATGACCCCACAACCTGCGCAAAGATCTAATACACGTAATGAACCAAGATTAGGGTGGGATTTGAATTGTGTGGCAACAAATTTCGCAAGCTGAATTGAATCAAGACTAAAATGATATTCTTCTGGTTGTTTGTAATGATAAGTAAAAGGCATTTGTTCGTTCTATAAAATTATTCGATGTACGAAATATGTGTCACCGTTAAAATAGATTCTTTATCACCAACCCTTAATGTCCTGCTTTCTCCAACTTTAGCTTTCAATAATGCTTTTGCTAAGGGGGATACCCAACTTATTTTTCCTACATTAATATCTGCTTCATCCAAACCTACAATTTTGACCGACTGTGATTCACCATGCTCATTGATGAATTGGACAGTGGCGCCAAAAAATACTTGAGTAAGGCCTACTTGAAGTTTTGGATTGACTATTTCAGCGCTCTCTAAACGTTTCGTCAAATAACGAATGCGTCTATCAATTTCACGTAAACGCTTTTTTCCATAAATATAATCCCCGTTTTCCGATCGATCGCCATTACTTGCTGCCCAACTTACCACTTTTACAATTTCCGGCCGTTCATTACTCATTAAATTTCGTAATTCATTTTGCAACATCGCAAAACCATTAGGCGTCATATAATTTTTAATACTTGGTAACGCTAAGTCTGGGCGTTCTGGTTCTGTATACTCATCATCTTCTTTAGTAAAAGCCTTACTCACCCCAAACTCCTATTATAATCGTTAGCACAGAGTATCTTAATTATATCATTCTTTATAATGATCCACGTCTGATATTATCTTTGACTTCACTAGGGCGTGTTGACAATTCATCCCCACCGCCTACGTGCCGCGACCTGTTCGCGGCAACCAGCCGATCTTAATCAGTGGCAAATTTCTTCATAAAGATCATGCCATTCTGTATTTAGGTTCTCAATCAAATTTAACTTCCACTGCCTGGGCCAATTTTTGAATCGCTTTTCACGTCGAGCAGCTTCTATATAGGTTTCATGAACCTCGTAATAAACCAATATATGTACATTGTACTTAGCTGTAAATCCCGGAATCAGGCTGTTTTTATGTTCCCAGACTCGTTTAATTAAATCTGATGTTGAACCAGCGTATAGTGTACCATTTCGCTTGCTTGCCATAATATAGACATAAATGACTTCATTTGGCTTCCTTGTTTTGATCAGAGTGTTGGACTCAATGCGATGATATCACCTAAATTTCACGGATTACATTGGTAGCCAAATATAGGAACAAGCCATTGCGAGCATTGACGCATCATTTCTCTTCAATTTATCATCTCTTGTGGCAACAGCTCGAAAATGTTTAAGTCGCGCAAATAGGTTTTCAACTAGATGACGATATTTGTATAGACCCCAATCAATATCAGCATTCCCAGTTTTAGAGTTCGTCTTCCGAGGAATCATTGGAGTAGATGATTTTTGCCTAATCTGATCTCGAATTTCCTCGCTATCATATCCTTTGTCTGCAATGGTGTAATCAGCCTTAGGGAGTGTTTCAATGAGACCTGAAGCTGCTTTAGCATCATGTACCTCTCCGCCAGTCAATTGAAATTCAATCGGAAGGCCGCAAGCATCAACTGCCATATGAATTTTTGTTGTAGCATTATCTCCTTTAGCTTAGACCATAGCTCATCACGGAGCATCAGTCTAGCCATTGCAAACTCGTTTTATACTTGATATTGAAATCGATAAATTATGAGTTTGCTCTTATTAATCATTAGATTAGAGCAATGAATTAAGTTCATCTTTAACTTGACCATTTCCTGGATGCCGCGAACAAGTCGCGGCACGTAGCCGGTGGGGATAAATTGGCAACACGCCCTATTCCCATCAAAGATTTTACTTAAGTCTATATCATTTGCGTTATTACGAACCCAAGTCAATCACTAAATTTTATATAATATTCTCATTTGATTTTGGGCTCACACGAGCTTATTACTGGGCATAACTCCAGATATGTTGAGTAACCTCCATAGGTAAATCATGTTGTTGGGCTGCTTGATACAGGAGTTTTTCTACAATACTTTGAGAGTAAAGATTGTAAATCTCGATAAAGTGCGATCTGGCTTCATTTGCTCTATTGCTTTCTATATGGGAGCCAAGTTTTTCTAGGCGGGCAAGCAAGATGATCTTATCATTTTCACTGAGGACTGCAGCATGTGTTATGAATAGTTTATGTGCCAAATTGAGATGGAGATGATCCAAATTTGCAATCAAATGGTGAATAACGAAGATCCGTTCATTTTGATTTAACACCGGCATTAAGTCGTCAAGTACCTCATAAGTTCCTCTAGAGTTGTAGTTGAGATTAATAAGAAAGTTCTTTAATTTTGCTTCGAGTAAGGAGGATTTCTGTTCAGCGGTTAACCAATCCCTTAAGAAAAAAAGAGTTTTAAAAAAATGATAATGAGTGATGTCGTGAGCGCTATCGTCTATGTTTTCCATTAAGTAATTGATAAACGATTCTTTCTTTTGGGGGGAAAGCCAATCCTTTAATGCAACGATTGTTTTGAAAAGTCCTTTCCAGATATGAGGATCTTTTGTTTTTTTGATTGTTTTAAGTAAAACGCCGGTCACTTGTTCTTTTTGTTCGGAGTTAGAGTTGGAAGCGCTAAATTGACGTAACGCTTTACAGGCAGCTCTTTGTAAGTTTTTATGTTTCGTTTTCTGGGCAATGATGTGGATTAGCACAGGAATAGCAGAGTCAGAAACAGGTGAAGACAGTCGTTTTTGTTCGAGTGCAATGAAATGAACAATGGCCTCTTTAATTATTCTGTTTTTCGTTGGATTCTGTAAAAAATTAATTAAAGACAGGGCAACATCCGTACGTTTATTTTTATCAAGCTGAGGGTGTATGTCTGACAATGTATGGACAATATCACATTGTAACAATGGATTATCTTTTGCATGAAAAAGGGCAAGTAACTTATCATTTAAGGTGGTATATGCTGTTTTACCCATGGTTGATGAGAGATGTTTCATCAGTCTTAACGTAAAAGCGGAATGGTTATTGGGGGGAGAGAACAAAGGGCTTTTGGGATGATCGATCAAAGCAAATAGACTATCAATGGTTGAGTTCTTGAATTCATCAGATAGATGCCAATTGAATGCAGTAAGTATTTCTTGAGCAGTTAACCGAGTAACATTAGCCTCCTCTTCATCTTTATAAATCGCCAAAAGCATATTAAAGAATTGAGTATGCATGTTCATTTTATCAGGTGATGTATCGATTAGGGTGGTTATAATCTGGAGTGCCCTTACTCTTTCTGTTTGAGATAATAAACAAAAAAATTTCCGATCTTCATATATAGCGGGATTGAATTCGGTTAGTAATAGAGAGAATGCGTATTCAACAAGCTGGAATCGTTTTTCCGAAGACATCATCGCAATGAGCTGAGAACGCCGCTTGGTCACAGGCTGAATATACTCATCGTAGGAGTATTCTAGATAATATTTAAAAAGATCATAGCAAATGTTTTCTTGGGCGCTCTTGTCCATACTGTCCTTGATGCGCATGAAAATTTCACAATAATATTCAAAATTAATGCCCAGATCAGGATTGTCCCTTCCATCAAAGCTTAATAAATGAGTTATTTTTCTAATCACTCCTTCTCGCATTGCTTCGGGCAGTTCAGGTAGGGCTGCGGGTATTTGAGCAAGTGAATGGCAAAAAAGGCCTTCAAGAAAACGATCAGATGTCTGTAGAAATTCCTGAATGAAATGCAGCATCAGTTTTCCTTGCATAGCAGAAGATGCAAACACACTGAGAAAATCGAGGTCAAAAAGAATATAATTTATAGATACTTTATCTAATCGGAACATCTGACTTCGCTCTTTTCTCTTGAGTAAGTGTTCAATTGCTTCATCAATTTGAATGGAGCAGGCTTTATCATCCATGAACTTTTTTAATGCCATTTTTGCAAGGAGCTTCATATCTGAATCACTATTGCTTATAAGAATAGTAAGGCGCTCTATAATTTTGCTTTGCATAGAAGGAGCAATCCAAGCTCGTAGATCAATAATACTTTTTATCAGGATTTTATGGCCTTCGAGGTCCAGTGTAGGGTCTTCTAATTTCCATAATATACGCTGAGTAAAATATTTCTGATAACCGGTCTGATACCCAGGTATCCATTTTTGTAGGGCAGATAGTTTTTCAAAAGCGCGTTTTTTTACATCATCGCTTTCATCATCTATCTCATTCAGAATGGGGGAAATCCATTGATCATAAACAGCAGTTCGCCAAAAATCGTGAACCCGTAATTTCTCGTTCAGTTTCTCAGATAGGTGGATGTAGTGTTTGTAGCAAGAAAAGAAGGCACATAGTATTTGTGTAGTACCTTGTTTGATGTCCAATTCATCATGATGTTGATTCCAGTATTTCAGTAAATTATAGATGACTTCATCACCTTCATGGTTAGAATCAGGATTAGGCTTTAACAGGGTAAGACAGTGCTTCGCAAGCCTAAGGTCTTTTCTTTGATTTGAGTGAAGCAACATTGAGCAGCGCTGTAAGGGGGAATTTATTTTTGCTACATATTGTTCGAATAAAGTAATTAAAACGTGACTGGCCTCCGTTCCAATGTGTTGCTGATGGATAGCCCGAATCGTTTCAATGGCTGTTTCATATTCTTTAAGTTCTTTATGAGTTTTCTTATCTTCAGCTTCGAGTTCTTTCTTTATTTTAGGTAGTTGAGAGTGTAATTTTTCATTCATTTTATTAAATTGTTTTACACTATCTGCCGCATCTGCTGAATCATTTTTTTGTATTTTATCTTGCATTGAATTTCCTAATGATGATCTGAATACCACTGATGATATGGTTGCCTACAAAGCTGAAGTGCGAACTTCATTGGTTGGTATTCCTGGATGGTTGGGTATGGTTTGGTTGCGTCAACTTAATACAATTTAATGAAGAATGAGAATATACTTTTTTGGAAAGAAAACATTTCCAATTAAGAAATAAACTGTAAGGCTCTTTTTAGGGAGTGAACGAACGCAAATCTATTCTCCTCAATAAGTATTTTGGCGAAAAGAGTCATAACAAAATGTGAGTTTTATAGGAGATTTTAGGCTGGGAAATTTAGGGCTGCTCCATCAAAGGATTTATTATTTTTTAGATTAAAATCTGTATTAATTTTTTTAATGCGTTCCTCCTTTATCTCAAAATCCACAAACCTCATTTTTTATTATCAATCAAAGAGGGAGTAATTTTTGCCGATATGGCTTTTTCACAAAAAAAATTTAACAGTAAATTAATTTTAGGCTCATTAGCTAAATACATTGGATAAATTGCATAAAGATTAATTTCTGGAGAAGCTTCTTGAGGTAATACTTGAATTAATGTGCCATTTTTTATTTCCTCACAGACTGAGAAATACGGAGCCCATAGTAGCCCCATTCCTGCAATGGCAGCCTGCTTTAAAACACTTGCGTTATTACTTTTAAAGTTTCCTGAGACATGAACAAGTTTTTTATTGAATATCCATTTATTTTGAAGTCCATAAAGAGTATTAATCAAGCAATTATGCTTTTGTAATTGCTCAATTGTTTCGGGAAATCCATATTGATTGATATAGGCAGGTGATGCAAATACCTCTCGTTGAACGGCAAATAATTTTTTGCAAATGAGTTTTGAAGAATTGACATCATCAAATGAAATGGCCACATCAAATGCAGTAGATAAAAGTTCTTTTGAATCTGATCCTACAATAATCTCAATTTCCATTTTGGGGTATTTTTGCATGAACTCAATACTTAATGCAGTTAAATAAGGTATTGCAGGCGTCACCGTAAGATACAGTGTAATCAGACCTTGTAATTCCAATGGCTTTGGAATCGCAATCTCCTTAACCGCACCTAATTGTTCAAAAAGCCTCAATGCCTCTCGATAAAGCCTCTCTCCTGACTCAGTCACAATTAATCCCTTTGTTGAACGTAGAAATAATTTGGTTTTTAACTCATCCTCTAGCCACGTAATTTGTTTGCTTAATTTCGATGGCGAAACATATAAATTTTGCGCGGCCTTTGAAAAGCTTTTATTATCAACAGTTGCAATAAAACCTTTCAAACACAATAAAATATTCATAGTAATAAGTCTTCGTTAAAATGTATGAAATCATACCATAATAACCAGTATTCAGTTTCAATGGTGGTTTCCATTAATTTCTGAATCAATGGTTTTAATATATTTTAGCTTTTTATTGGGTTTGTTTAAATTTCTTATACAAAACAACAGTCGGCTACGGAGGAATGACAGAACAACGAATTTCTTGCTCTAGCTTCGTGAGATACCCATATCCCGAAGTGTATTATTCTCGAACTCACCAGAACATGCTTGTTGTAATCACCATTAAGCAGTGAGCGTAAATTTGAGTGAGACGGCGTCATGTGCGCCTTCATTGATGCCAGTTATACTATTCTGAGGCGTTTGAATATCAATAGGTTCCTTTTTAAAAAAAGCATGGCCATAACCGAAATCAACAGTGAGATGCTTCATCAATTGATACCCCATGGAAAAACCAGTAATCAAACTGTCTCCAGGGCCTATTTGAAATTTCCCATTTGAGGGTGACTGATTGTATGTTCCTGCTACTCGGATTACCCACTTTGGTGAAACTTGATAAATTGTCCCTAGGGTTAGAAGCCAACTATTATGAAAATAATAATTAATGCGTGCCTTGGGGATAATAAAGGCGTGGGAGGCACCTTGTGTTGCAAAATTATATACAGAAACTTCTTTAAAGATATCCCATTGCAGGTATTGAACAGTTCCTAAAAAGCCTAATTTTTCATTGATAAAATGGCTTAATGTCATGACACTTCTTGCTGGTGTCCAGTATTTAAAATGGTAATCATTGGAGGAAATCCCTGGCGAACCGGTTATTGTACTACTGCCTTGTAAATTATAAGTCACTGCACTCCGGTAATTAAACCCCAAAGCTGTTTTTTTACCGGGTTTAATGAGTATCCCGAAGTCACCGCCCACACTGTTTGCTTGAGTGTCATTCAAGCTACGGCTTTCAGGAATATTCAAACGGGGTATGCCTGCAGTAATAGGCTCCTGGATGAGATGAGCATAAGTAAAATTAATGTTTCCTCCTATGGAAAGAAATTGATTAATTTTAATGCCTAACGCGGGAATAAAATCAATATTATTCGTTTGATTGCGTGCAAGGGTATAGCGAAGAATTGGGTTGTTATCGAGTTCGCGATTAAAATCATTGGCAACGACAGCAAAACCCGCCACCAATCGTTCATTCATAGGGATGCTAAGATACATGGAAGGCAAGAAAAAATTGGATTTTGAGGTGGTTGATCCTGACTCGGTAATCCCAAAAGGTATTTTTTGCGCACTCCCGCTAAACTCAAATTGCGCTCTTGCTAGGGTACTTAGAAGGATAAGTTGTTGGTGCGGCGAAATAGTTAACGCGGCCGGATTAAAATAAACGGCTGTAGCATCCTTGACAACAGCGGTTCCCATTGTTTGCTCAATAAAAGAGGCTTGTAATGGCGAGTTCAATAACAAAAACCCTATGATCACGTACTGCCTTAAACCAATTAAGCTTGCCATGAATCTTGAGCGAAGAATGTGAATATCCTTCAAGTTGTATGAGTATTTTCTACGATAGTCAAGGTTAATTTAATGATGATAGGTTCTAACTCATTGCGTTAGAGTTTGGTCTATTTGCAAACTCTGGGACTGGCCTGCTGACAATCCCCTTGCCTGAGTCCAATTTAGAGCCTCGAAACGCCTACTACAAGGTCGTCCCCAGTACAAAGGGCTCTCCATCCGTTAGAGCACGGTGGAGATCCCTGGCTGCGCTAGGGATGACGTGAGTGTCGGCTATAAGCCCGCAACCCAGAAAAGTCTTTATAATCGTGCAATTGCTCTCGGATACTCCTCTTCTGTAGCATGCTCCACCTTGGCAGATAGAGGTTGTTCTGGTTGATAATTGGGCCCTAGCAAACCGTTGCGCGTGGTGTATGTGGGTTTTCTCGTTGGCATAATTCGCAGCCCGTATAAATCCATGTCGACCAAAAACTGACACAACATTTGCTTTGCAAATGGATTAGCAGGACAACGTCGTGGCCCTGCACCGAAAGAATATAGGTCAGGATCACCCTCAATCCACTTTTCTGGTGAAAACACACGATTGGGTCCCTGCATAGGTCTAAAAAGAAACATCAACATATCGTTCTTCTGAAACGATACTGTTTCCCCGTTAATGTTCACTTGAAAAGGTTTAAGTACCGCTCTGGGAAAATTAGGAATAGGCGTTGCTTGCCAAAGCGCTTCCTCAACGACTGCACGCACGTAGGGTAAATCCGCTAATCGTTTATAGGTAAATGGCTCTTTCCCCAAAACACGAGCGATTTCTTCGTGCATCTTATTTAGCACATCAGGTCTTTGGCTCAGCACATCGAGCAGATAGAACATCGTTGCTCCTACATTAGAGGATGCGAAAATTGTTAGAGGTCCGTGCTCTCGTATAAATCGATCATTTTCGATTAAATCACGTACAATCTTTGCCTTCGGATTGTGTTCCTCAAAGTGAGTACAGTCATCAAAATTCATCTCAGGATGTAATTGTTCGGCACGAAATATTCCCAAATCCCAGATGTAATTATTACCTTTGCAAATGTTGTCAATGTTTGAGTTAAGAAGTTTCTTTGCAATATCGGCCATAGCTTTGCTGGTTTCCCGAAAGTCAGATCGAAGGCCTGGATGGATAAGACGGCTTAGGGGATCCATGCTGGCTTTAGTAATGAGACGTGTCGCTTGCATGAAGATTTGGTGTGTATCTGATGGTAGAACGGAGAGATCATCAGTGCCTACAAAGCATGCGGCAATACAGCCTATAGTATGCCAAGCGACATAGGCATAGAGATCATCAACGCCTCCATTGGATGCGAGTTGCATCGAGGCGAAGGTGCGTTCATTGACTTGAGCGATTCTTTCAAAATTTATCGGACCACGGGCTATGGTGTTTAAAAAAACTTTGCGGGGTTCAGAAGCTGCTGCTCCATCTTCAGCGAAAAAAACTCTTCCAACCATATGTGTAAACGGTTCAAGTATGTCTCCACGACCAAGATCAGGGGATTTTGTCAGCAGTTCTTTGGCTATATTGCCATCAGTTACTATATAAATTGGCTTTGTGCCAATGTAGATTTTGAAAAATTTTTGTTTTGTCCGTGCAGCCATTTCATAAAAAAAAGGAGAAGCACCCTGGTCGAATAAACGCCCTAAGTTACGCCAGCCTTGTTGATGCTGTGGTATTGCTGTAGAGGCTGTTTCAGGTTCAGGTATGGTAGGCAACGCTTCATGTGGTGAACTTGCAGACTTTTGTGTTGAAAAGAGGGCGTATGGACATGTTTTTGTGTTTGGTTTTTGCTGTTTAAATAATTTCGATTTCATTTTCTGGATTCCCTCTCAATAATTCAATTAAATGTTTTATTTGGCTCTGTCTTCTAAAAAACAGTGGCTTATCTTGTACACGATTAGATTCAACTGGATAGTAGGTTGCAGCTGCAGTACATCAAAATTCTGGAGCCGAAAATCAATACAAACTTAGGTAGAAGGTACAGTTGCAAGCAAATTAGCTTATGCTTAGTACCTCCTTTTGCTGTTCATCGGTTTAAGTGTGATTAATCAGCGCATCAAGGGCGATAATTAAGCGCCAATTTTAAGACGCTCTAAGCCATGTTTTTCAAATTCCTGTGCATATTGTTCTTTGATTTCCTCGACTTTTTTTAGTCGTTCAATAGGATTCATCTTACTATATTGTTCCATTCCTATTTTTTGAATCATATCTCGCTCACCCAATCTTTGAGTTAATTCATCCCAAAACAGCATGTTTTCAAAAGGTTGGATAAAATTGTCATTCAAAGATTGCTCATACTCTAATTTCTCAAAATATTCATTCAATTCTAAGGAAAACTCTATTTTGTCATTCGCACCCATCTCTTTAAAATAGGACAAAAATTTTTGTTTTAAAGTGTCATATTCATTCTGCTTAGGTGCCTTAGTCGTATATAAATTCAAAACCCAATCTGCAATACACAACATATCCAGTAATGTTCCATATTCTTTCTTTGTAATACTTATGTTCATCATTAATCTCTACTAATTTTATGCTTAATGGTCTATTATTAACCTATATGCAAAAGTTCAAAACGTCCCATCATGGTTAAAAGAATGGGATTCTAGTGCCGATGAGCGGCTTTTTAAAGTTGTTTTATTATTATTTTTGGAGCCATTTGTATTATCTTGTAGTATGTGTCAGTGGTTAGCTTTGTAAGCATCAGTTGGAATAATCATAAAAAAAAGGTGAATAGAGACGATTTTTGCTGCAAATTCAGATAAAATACTGTATAATACCTGACAAATTTTTATCCATTTAATTTTAACTAAAGAGTGCTATGACTGATTTAAACCTTTACAGAAATATTGGTATCTTCGCCCACGTAGATGCCGGAAAAACAACCACTACTGAGCGTATTCTTAAGCTCACCGGTAGAATCCACAAAATAGGTGAAGTTCACGATGGTGAATCAACCACCGATTTCATGGTGCAGGAAGCGGAGCGTGGTATTACCATCCAGTCAGCGGCAGTTAGTTGCTTCTGGAAAGATCATCGATTCAATATTATTGATACCCCAGGACACGTTGACTTCACTGTAGAGGTTTATCGCTCACTGAAGGTTCTTGATGGTGGTATCGGGGTATTCTGTGGATCTGGCGGCGTCGAGCCTCAGTCAGAAACCAACTGGCGCTATGCGAACAATTCAAAAGTATCTCGTTTGATTTTCGTAAACAAACTGGATCGTATTGGCGCGAACTTCTTGAAAGTAACTGAGCAAATTAAAAAAGTATTGGGTGCTCATCCTTTAATTATGACCTTGCCTATTGGTTATGAGGACACCTTCGTAGGTGTTGTTGATTTATTAACCCGTAAAGCATATGTTTGGGATGAATCTGGTCAGCCAGAAAATTACAAAGTGACTGATGTCCCAGCCGATATGCATGATGACGTTGAAATGTATCGTGCACAATTAATCGAAACGGCACTTGAAATGGATGATGAGCTGCTGATGGCTTACTTAGAAGGTGAAGAGCCTTCTATGGAAGAAATTAAGCGTTGTATCCGTAAAGGTACGCTTGAGTTGGCTTTTTTCCCAACTTATTGTGGTTCTGCCTTCAAAAACAAAGGAATGCAGCTATTATTAGATGCAGTGGTTGATTATCTGCCTGCTCCTCATGAAGTGAACCCACAACCTTTGACTAATGCAGAAGGTGAGCCAAACGGTCAATTCGCTATCGTTTCTCCTGATGAGCCATTCCGTGCCTTGGCATTCAAGATTATGGATGACCGTTTTGGTGCGCTAACGTTCGTACGTATCTACTCAGGAAAATTGAATAAAGGGGATACTATTCTTAACTCCTTTACCGGTAAGACTGAGCGTGTTGGTCGTATGGTAGAGATGCAGGCAAATGAGCGTATTGAATTACAAAGCGCTGAAGCAGGCGACATTATTGCCATTGTAGGCATGAAAAACGTTCGAACCGGCCATACTCTTTGCGATCCTAATCATGAGTGTACACTGGAAGCGATGGTTTTCCCTGAGCCAGTTATTTCTATAGCCGTCACGCCAAAAGATAAAGGCGCTACTGAAAAAATGGCTATTGCTATTGGCAAGATGGTTGCCGAAGATCCAACCTTTAGAGTGGAAACTGATCAGGATTCAGGTGAAACCATTCTTCGTGGTATGGGTGAATTACATCTTGATATTAAAGTGGATATTCTAAAGCGTACATACGATGTTGAGTTAATCGTGGGTCAGCCTCAGGTTGCGTACCGTGAAACCATAACCAAAACAGTTCAAGACAGCTATACTCATAAAAAACAATCAGGTGGTGCTGGTCAATACGGTAAGATTGATTACACGATTCAACCAGGCGAGCCAAATAGTGGATTCACTTTCATCACCTCAGTTGTCGGTGGAAACGTTCCTAAAGAATTCTTCCCTGCGATTGAGAAAGGGTTCCGCTCAATGATGGACACGGGTACTTTAGCAGGTTTCCCTGTATTGGATGTTGTCATTGATCTGACCGATGGTGCTTACCATGCTGTAGACTCTTCTGCAATTGCGTTTGAGATTGCTGCAAAAGGAGCTTTCCGTCAATCGATACCCAAAGCTGGTCCACAATTGCTTGAACCAATCATGAAGGTTGACGTTTATAGCACAGAAGAGGATGTCGGTAATGTGATCGGTGACTTGAACCGTCGTCGTGGTATGATTTCAGGCCAAGAGCCCAGTGCTGCTGGTGTTCGCATTAAAGCCGATGTTCCTCTTTCAGAAATGTTTGGTTACATCAGCACATTGCGCACCCTGACTTCTGGTCGTGGTCAATTCTCAATGGAATTCTCGCATTATGCACCTTGCCCAAGCAATGTAGCCGAAGCAGTAATTGCCAAAGAGAAAGAAAAGAAAGCCGCAGCTATGGCGTAGGCTAGTTAGTAATTTTTGAAAAGCACCGTCAGTTTATTCTGATGGTGCTTTCAAAAATCCAATAAATCAGCTCATTCACGAAAATTTAGATTCCCCGTTGCATCAAACTTTTAGTGAAACAACCCACAGTCCTCATCCAATAAAAGGCTTAATAAGCGACTCTTGCGCTTGATATGACAAATAGGATACTACTCTGCTTTTTTTATTTTTCTTTTTTATTTTCCAACTGATGAGCATCTAAAAATCGTTCTTGACGTTCATTTTCTTGCTTCTCTATTTGTTTGTCTTTTTTGGTTCTTCCGAATTTAATGCGATTTTCTGTAGCTTTCTTTTCCTTTTCCAAACGAATTTTAGCCTTTCTTTTTTTATTTAGATTAATAATGTCTACCATAGTATTCTCTATTAAATATGTTGCTTTATACTATAGCTCATAAAACCACGCGAAATCATCTAAATACACAAATTCATCCAATCATAAATCTATTTCTATTCATTTTGGGAAGTGATGAGGATAGGGGTATATGCCATCCTACATTGGGTCTTGTTTTTAATTAGACATGGAGCCAAAAAAAGTACATGATTTTAGTCAATCTCGATCCGTCAATAAAAAATGGGCCATAAGGCCCATTTCAAGAGTTAAATTTTTAGTTTGGCGACACTACCACTAAATCCTTCCCCAAAAGAAATAAGCAATATAGAACCATTTACTTTTTGCTGATTGATAAGTCTTTCCAGCATAAATCCTATGGAACAGGAAGATAGGTTGCCATAATTTTTAAGCACAAAATATGAAATGGATATTTTGTCCATTTGATCATCCAACATTAGATTTTTTTGCACTGCACTAATAATTTTTTTACTTCCAGCATGGATTAAATAAAAATGAATATCTTCTTTTGTTAGATGGTCATCATGTTGACTTATGGCTTGGCGTAATAACAACTCACTATATCGAACCACCTTACCCAATGTATATTGGGGAAAGTTTTCATAACATGGAATCTTGACTCCGCCTTCATTCATGCAGAGTATCTCACTGTCTCTCGCATCAATATTGGTCAAGTGATAGGATTCAAAACTATCCTCTTGAGTTCCGTGGCCTAAGAGTATTGAAACAGCTCCATCGCCGAATAAATAGCTATTAATCAAATTATTCAATGCCATCTGTGCTTCTTTTTGTTCGGTATGATCCTGAATTGCCTTTATTTCACTAAAAGAAACTATAGACTTATTGGCAAGCACAGATGAAACCATGGCGGTATGGGTTTCAGCAACAGAAATAACTACATGTTTGTGAGGGTGTGACTGTAAAAAGTATGAGGCAATCTCAAAGGCCTTTATTAAAGCGCTACATCCTTGGTTTTGCATATTAATTATATTAATATCATGCGGCATCATATCATTATCCATCATAGAAATAATCTCATATGCCATACAGGGTAAAGGCTTTTCGGCAGTATTGGTGACCGCTATTAGTAAACCAACATCTAAATCGTGAGGAAATTGCGCTAAACATTTTCGTATTGAATTTGCCCCCAATTCATTCACACCAGACATTAGCTTACGCTGTTCTTCACCGGCAAGATATTGGGGATAATTTTCAACAACTGAATATCGTTTATCTATATCCATGGATTGAAGCATATCAATTACTTGAGTACTAAGATGTCCTGATACTTTATTCAGAAGGTCTTTGCTTGCTACACACTGTTGAGGTAAATCAGATGCAACACTTAAAATCTCTAAAGAACCCATACCATTTTCTCCCAATTAATGATAACCAGGTTAGAAATAAGGTCTATGCAGTGATTTTATTTTTAATGATGTTGTTTTTAAGAATCAAAACTCGACACAGCCATGAACAACAATGAAATTGCCAACTAACCAGTTATATACATCAAACTGTTTTAACTAAATAATTATTGATGGAAAACCAACAAGTGGTATTTTTGAATGTAGCACATATTTGAGCAAATTGTGCAACTGCTAACAAAAAATTACAAAAAAATTATTTTAGCCAGCTCATGATGGGTTTTACCTTTAAAATTCATTTACAATCATCTCTGATGGAAAAACGGGTTTATTGAACCCAAGACCCCAAAAATTGATTTGCAGTGCAGCATTTTTTTAAGATTCAGCTCAACATTTGTTTCGTGCTATCCATAAAAAAGGGCCTTTTGATATTTACTTAAAACAGCGGTGTACTGTATGTAAAGACAAAACAAACATTGATTGTAATTTACATTGTGATCTTGATAGTTACAATCGTCGGCATTGATCTTTTGTTCTTCAAGGAGCGGTACTGGGAACGTCTGATGGCAAACATAGTTATCGTTCAACTTTTACTGTCTTTTATTCAAGATTCATCAAATAAAGGGTGCTAATGTACTGGTATAAACATTTTGTCTACCCTTAACGAGCATGTTTTAAAGTTTTTTGCAATATGATTTGATGCTTTTTAGTGTGCATTGAGACTTTAACCTGGCGACATAGCAACTGGCTGCTTCAGCACGTCATTTGGAGCTAGGGAAACCTTCCCGATGGGCCGGATCAACCCTCCTCAAGTTTTCACACAGCTGCGTGAGTTCTTCAGTTCTAACTTTATCAAGTTGCCCTAAGGCTGCTAAATCATAGATCGCAGAGGCTGTTGCCCAACCAACGACACCGCCTACAGGCTGCATGGCTCCACGAATCACAAAATCAATGACTCGATTACCAGAATCCGAAATGACCGAGGGAAACCAAGAGTCCTCTTTTCGCGTTCTATAATTGTAGAAGCTTAACTCCCGTGGCAAGGTCTTTTCCTTAAATGTAGGCAGCGGGTCAAATGCACGGTCCTTCCGGCAATATTCATTAGCTACATGGACAGGTACATCGCGCTGCAAGATACCTACTTGCCTCCAGGCAGCCTCCATAGCCACCCAATTCCGTGTACTCAACCAGAGGTCGTAACCCTTAATATAATTTTCTAGAGCTGTTTTGAGGGGGGTAAAATTAAAATGCTTGGAACCCTTAATCTCGACACCATTTTGTATGTACGTCAAGCCATTCTTCTCGATATCTTCACAGCGTTTGAGCATAGCTGCTTTGGTTTCTGCATCCATGTATTTTTCCAGCATTCGGCACATGTGGGTGTCCTTTGCCCAGTAGGCGTATTCATATGCTGTGATGTTCTTAAAGGTTCTCCCCGAATAGTCAGTTAATGTGCCACACTTTAATAGCAATTCAGGGTGCATATCGACTATCTTTTCTGCTTTATCCTGTTGTCCAGTTGCTGTGTTTAACAATAATAAAGAGAGTAAATCGCTTAGTCGATTTGGTTGGAACAGAGTATGTGGTCTTTTATGTGTTTTTATAAGTGCGCTGATATCTTTATCTGCTTTGGGGTCTTTCTTTCTGAGATAGTCGCCAATTCTTGTAAGAGTCTCGTTAGAAATGGATTCGAAGTAAGGAAATTGATGCATCACATCGTTTATTTCTTGAGGCAAGTTGGCAAGATCTGATAAATTATTTATCAATTCAAGTTGCTGATTTGGAAGCAAATGATGAAAATTCAAAAATTGATTTTTAATTTTACTGGGTATGCCTGTGAATGCAGTATTTTTTTCTTTAATTTGTTTGACAACCGTTGCATACAACGATTCAAAATGAGTGCCTAGTTCTGGCTTTTCAATTTTGTATTCTGCCATGTCAAAACACGCTCAAGTGATTTAGTTGGTGCAGATCTTATCATAAAATGCTCTCTATGTGTAATAAATGATTAAAAAGGCTGATATTTTCTCTCTAATGTGTATAGAACTTATCTTTAAAAAAAGTGTAGCAATCTTAGTAGGATTGGATCTCAATGTTGAGCATGCGACAAGCATTTAAGATTTCCTCAACGCACAACTGATTATCATTAGAATAATAGAAAAAATCTCTGTGGATGTTACTACTGATAGAGTTTAACGAGCAGCCATAAATTGAAGAAATGGCGGTCTGTCTGCCGTCAGAAAGACTCACTCTGCTGTAGTCACTGGATAAAAAACAGGTCATTTCTGGGTTATTGGAAAAAATCGAAGTTAAAAAAAATGAATTGAAGCACTGACAAGCGAATACATTGTTATCAAAAAATAAAATAATTGTAACCACCATCATTATAAAAGTATTTTTAAAAGTGAGTCTCATCATCAGCACCTCAGCAAATCCATTTTCTAAATTATAGAATACTGAGCTGCAAATATACCTTGAGGTGCTTCATATGAGGCATATACATCTTGGTGAAGATCGATGTACTCATTAATCTGCTCTTCATTAATGGTCTGATCATTTTTGATAAGAAGTTTTCTAATATAGGGCGTGTTGACAATTTATCCCCACCGGCTACGTGCCGCGACTTGTTCGCGGCATCCAGGAAATGGTCAAGTTAAGATGAACTTAATTCATTGCTCTAATCTAATGATTAATAAGAGCAAACTCATAATATATCGATTTCAATATCAAGTATAAAACGAGTTTGCAATGGCTAGACTGATGCTCAGTGATGAGCTATGGTCTAAGCTAAAGGAGATAATGCTACAACAAAAATTCATAGGGCAGTTGATGCTTGCGGCCTTCCAATTGAATTTCAATTGACTGGTGGAGAGGTACATGATGCTAAAGCAGCTTCAGGTCTCATTGAAACACTCCCTAAAGCTGATTACACCATTGCAGACAAAGGATATGATAGCGAGGAAATTCGAGATCAGATTAGGCAAAAATCATCTACTCCAATGATTCCTCGGAAGACGAACTCTAAAACTGGGAATGCTGATATTGATTGGGGTCTATACAAATATCGTCATCTAGTTGAAAACGTATTTGCGCGACTTAAACATTTTCGAGCTGTTGCCACAAGAGATGATCAATTGAAGAGAAATGATGCGTCAATGCTCGCAATGGCTTGTTCCTATATTTGGCTACCAATGTAATCCGTGAAATTTAGGTGATATCATCGCATTGAGTCCAACACTCTGAGCAAAACAAGGAAGCCAAATGAAGTCATTTTATGTCTATATTATGGCAAGCAAGCGAAGTGGTACACTATACGCTGGTTCAACATCAGATTTAATTAACGAGTATGGGAACATAAAAACAACCTGATTCCAGGATTTACAGCTAAGTACAATGTACATATTGGTTTATTATGAGGTTCATCAAACCTATATAGAAGCTGCTCGACGTGAAAAGCGATTCAAAAATTGGCCCAGGCAGTGGAAGTTACATTTGATTGAGAACCTAAATACAGAATGGCATGATCTTTATGAAGAAATTTGCCACTGATTAAGATCGGCTGGTTGCCGCGAACACGTCGCTGCACGTAGGCGGTGGGGATGAATTGTCAACACGCCCTAGTGCTCTCGTGCAGGTATCTCTCTATGTGGGGTATTAGGTGATTTAGTTTTTTTTTGTAAAAAGTGTTTTTTGAAAAAATTTAAAATAGATTGCAAAGAGAACATTAACCTCAGTGTCCTTTTTTATGGAAGTAAAATGGTGATGTATAAGCATTAATGTGTCAAATAAATCAAAAGGTTAACAGTGAGAACTAAAAGTTTACTTGTTGATTTTGAATTTTCTTACACCGCGCTAGGGGACGGGATGGATAAAATCCAAGATTATTCCAATGGATAAAGCAGAAACTAAGGCGAGTGCAATCATTTTGTTCGAGATATTAGTACACAAGAAAAATATTCAAAAATGAGCAAAGAGAGCTTGCTTCATAATTCTATTAAGGAACTAAAGTAAAAATTGATTTAAAACCAGAACAAGAGGAATTCGAAGACTATTCATGCAGAAATATGATGTTGGTATGAATTCCATAAATTAGATACTTTAGAACTGGCATTTTTATTGATTGCTCATAAAATAATTTATCTGGTATATTTGTGTTTCTAGTGTTCAGGCACGAGCCTTTCATTCAATTGATGTATTAATACACTGAGCTCTTAAGACTTGTATTTTAGAACTTAACTGCGAATTAAAATCCAAAAAAATAAGCGAGAATTATACATGAAGCTGATGTTTGTTATTGGTATAAACCTTGAAATAACAAAATGGATAGTAACTGAATCTAAATCTCCATTCGATGAGCAGGATAATCTGTGTGTTTATGAATGTTCTAAGCCAGAAGATGCTGAACAGATGCTGAAAACGATACAATCAGCATTCGAAATGAATGACTCTATGGATTTGGATGGGGGAGAGCATGAACTCTCATTATGGGATTATTATTTAGATACGCATGGAAATTATGTCGTTGCATCAATGAAATTTTTGGAAAAGTATTTTGATGGTAAAGTTGAAGAAGTTGATCAGGACCATAATTTTGATAATGAATTTTTCATAATCGACAAGCTAATGAATGACGAGAATGATTATGTGCGTCCCCGTTTGATTGTAGTGCATACCAGTGCAAACTCAATAATAATCAAACGTATGATACCGGAGCAAATTGAGGAGCCCGATTTAATTGATTTTGCGGAAGAATATCTAGGTGCTACTCCATATAGTAAGAGGTATAAGGAGAGTACTGCGCAGATAAAAGCAGCATACAGCTTTAATGGGTTATTTTTGCCTGGTGATAATTTTAATGTACTTTGGTTGCCTGCTAAACCTTATCAGGGACATGCTATGTTTACAGCCTATGGCTGTTTGAGTCATAGGATTGCTAAAATTTTGGAAACAAAAATTAGAGGTGATGAAAAAGCAAAAGAATCTTCGCCGCTAAAAAATAGTGAACACATAACTATGGCGTGTGAGGGACCTATTTTACTGGTTTCAGGCGAGTATTTAGAACAAATTTATGGTAAACCAGTTCATGTTTCTCTGGTCAATGATTTGGTAAAGCAAGGACTTGCAGATAAGCAAGCGAAACAACGGGCAACAGTTGTGGATAAATTTTATTCTGAATGGGATAAAAAATCTCAATTAAAAAGTCAAGCTCATCTTTTAAAGTTACAAAACAAGACAACACCAACGTTCTTTGCACCCCAAGTGGTTCCATTCAAAAACGATAGAAATCCTCTTGGTGTCTCTTCCTTGAGTCATGGTAAAATGACTGTTGTTACAACACCAGATGTGCTTCTGTCTCCTGGAATTTCTACCGAAAGAAAAACCGTTGTTCCAAGGCCTGATCCTCTACCCTATCCTTTTTCTGTGACTCAAAATTCTACTCAGAATACAACAAAATTGGTTGCTCCGGGAACTCAATCAATGTTCCATGTTTCTCATGAAGACGAACCTATAAAAGAGCTTACTGAAGAGGAGTTTTTGGGATTTTTTCAGTAATAGGAATATGATAGTTAAACTCCCCATGTTTTGCTCCATTAGAAAGAGCTCAATGCATCCAGCTGATTGAGTTCTTTTTTAATATTAATTCTATAGATACAAAATATGTTCATTTCGAGGCTCTGATTTTTCCAATAAATGTCTGCAACTGTTAAATAAATAGGGACTAAATTTCAGATTTCTCTAAGTTTGCTATTGACCTATCCCCCAAAAATAATGCCATGACATAGATGAGATTTCCGATAAACTAAACCAAAAGGAGATCTCAAAGTGAAAAAGCGTTACACAGAAGAACAAATTATAAAAGCAATCAAATCGCATGAAGCAGGTATAAAGGTCGAAGAGATATGTCGAGACTATGGAATTTCGTCAGGCACATTTTACAATTGGCGAAGTAAGTATGCTGGCCTTGAAGTGAATGAGGCCAAGCGTCTTCGTGAGCTTGAATCAGAGAATGTTAATCTTAAAAAACTGTTGGCAGATAAGCTCCTGGAGCTAGAGGCAATGAAGGATGTATTATCAAAAAAGTGGTGAAGCCAGCAGCAAGAAAGTCGATCATCGAGCACCTAATATGTTTCTTTAAGTTGAGTGAGCGAGTAGCTTGCAAGCTGGCAGGATTAAGCCGCACAGCATTTCGTTATCAATGTAAACCACGTACGGATGAGAAGGCCAGAACACGACTCAAGGTTTTAGCCGCACAATATCCGGCCTATGGTTATTTAATTCTTCATGGACTACTTAAAGCTGAAGGCTTGGTTCAGAATAAGAAGCATACTTATCGATTATACACTGAGGAGGGACTTCAAGTTCGAACAAAGAAAAGGAAAAAACTGACTCGTCCTCGCCAACCAATGGAAGTTCCTTCTGCACCAAACCAGCGTTGGTCGATGGATTTTGTATCGGATCAACTTAGCAATGGGAGACGATTTCGAATATTGAATGTAGTGGATGATTATTCTCGTGAAATGGTTGGCCAGCTAATATCTACCTCAATCAGTGGCAAACAAGTGGCTCGCTTTTTAGACCAACTTATTGAGCAAAGAAATAAGCCTGTTAAAGTGATTTGTGATAATGGTACAGAATTTACTAGTAAAGCGATGTTTTTCTGGAGCAAAGAAACGAATGTCACTTTAGGGTTTATTCAACCAGGAAAACCAACTCAAAATGCGTTTGTTGAGAGCTTAAACGGGAAATTCAGAAATGAATGCCTTAATCAGCACTGGTTTCGAACAATGGAGGAAGCACGATTTGAGATTGAACAATGGCGTAAACACTACAATAATGTTCGACCTCATAGCTCTCTAAATTATATGCCTCCTGTTGAATACGCAAGAAAGGTGGCATAGGATAATGAATCTCATCAAAGAAGTGGTACTAATTTAGGGGATAGGTCACTATACCAACCATAAAATAAATACATCTTTTGATATGGATGAGTCTGCTTTTTTTCATTTTATAAATGTCTAAGTAATTATAAGTTGCTTGAAGATGATTGGTTGTATAAAAAGCACACCAATTGATTTGTAGTTAATCTAATTTGAGTAAATTATTACCCTTGTGATAAAATGGTCAAAATTAAATCACAATGATTCGATTGCATGAAAAATCTATTTAAAAATTTTTTTATGCACGCTGTAAAATCCTTATGAGCATGACGACTCAAAATATATCAGGGAGTATCTTGTAGTATGAAATTAAGTGGCAATGGCAAGATCTTACTTAAAGTGACTGAGGACGATATCAACGAAGAGGGTTCTTTTGATATTCCGGCAGGGGTTACCACTATTGGATCAGAGGCATTTAGAGACTGCAGTCAACTAGAGTACCTTATCATTCCAAAAGGGGTCGTTTCTATTAAAATGTCGGCATTTATGAACTGTATTAAGTTGCAGAGTATTGTCATCCCACCTGGAGTTAACTCTATTGAGGGTTATGCATTTTTTGGTTGCATTAGATTACGTAGCCTCGTCCTCCCTGAAGGAGTTACCCACATACATATGAGGACATTTCATGAGTGCAGTGGATTAGAGGGCATAATTATTCCGCAAGGGATTACCGCCATTGAATTCGGTGCATTTTTTGGTTGTACTGGATTACAAAGTGTCATCATCCCAGAAGGGGTTACCTCTATTGGGCCTAGTGCATTTATTGGTTGCAGTCAATTACAGAGGATCACCATCCCTAAAGGGGTTAGCAGCATTGGAAGCCAATCTTTTATGAACTGCAGAAGATTGGAGGCAATAACCCTTCCAGAACTGATCTATCCCCACGAATTATGAGTTGAAATAAAGAGCGTCTCATGATCAAATGAGCGTCATTAAGACTCATGGAAATTAAAATGTTAGCTGTAGAAACCTATCTTTATAATTCGCTTACAGAATCATGTCCTGAAATTCATATATCACGATTGAATGCAGTAATGGATGTAGCATCAGGCTTAAGACATAGCCAAAACCTTTCATTAAGTGAATTAGGGAGGAACTTGCCTGGAGATGCAAAATTAAAAAATAAGATAAAGAAAGTTGATAGGCTGGAAGGCAATAAGGCACTGCATAATGAACTTTTTTCCATTTATCAAGGGTTATCAAGCTTTGTTTTTACTTACATCTCGCAAGATACAACCTTACCTTTGATTGTAGATATTTGCTGCTTAAAAGACGACCGAGAAATTCAAATGCTCAGTGCAGAAATAGCGTTAAAAGGTAGAAGTCTTCCTCTTTATCGAGAAGTGTATAGAGATACCGAAACAAAAGGACGAGCTAAGGACTTTTTAAAAGAGTTGAGTCTTTGTTTGCCCAAAAATCGTCGAGTAATCGTAATCATGGATGCCGGTTTTTATGAAGAATGGTTTAAAGAAATAGAAGCGCTGGGCTGGTATTGGCTAAGTCGTGTAAGAGGAGTTAAATCGGTACAATTATCCGAAGAACTGGGATGGAAACTCATTAAAGAACTAATCCCTGATATTAAATCTAAAACGACACATTATGAGCATGCTCTATTAACCAAAGAGCATACAAGACCTTGTAGGGTGGTTACAACCTATCGTAAGCCTAAGGGAAGAAAGGTAAAGACATCACGAGGAAAAACCACCTCGACACTGTCTAATGGAAGTTATAGTCAAGCTAATAAAGAGCCATGGATTTTGGCTACTAATTTACCATTGGATGTAGGGCCTACTGATATTATCAATCTCTATTTTAAAAGAATGCAAATAGAAGAATCGTTTAGAGATGTTAAAAGTCATCAATTCGGACTAGCAGGACGTTATGTGCGTACTCATTCAGTAGATAGATGGGGAGTAAAAATGCTTCTTGCTGCTATTGTGCAAATTACTTATTGGGTTATTGGAGTAATTGCACATAGTCAAAATAAACAACAATACTTCCAAGCCAATACGGTCAAAGATAAGAAAATATTCTCTTATTTTACCCTGGGTAAGCTTATGATTGAGCATAATCAGCTCTGTTCCTTAGCCCCTGACCCTAGAACCTTACAAGAGATTATAGAACAGGAGCTTAACCGTGTTTGGTAATTTCGTGGGGATCTTTCAGTTCCAGAAGGAGTTAATCGTATTGATAAAACGGCATTTCATGAGTGCCCCAGCTTAGAACGCATCGTGGTTGCCAGCCCAAAAGAAGCGGAGCGTATTAGGCCCTTATTACCTGCTTTTTTACAACCCAAGGTCATTTTCAAGGACCTGGTGGAAGAGGTTTTTAAATTCCGCAACGCCGAACTCTCTCGGCTGCTGCAAATCCCAGAAACCAATGCCTTATTTCGTTTTTTTCATCTGAAGTCACGCCATAGTTCGCAGGTTCGAGGGGAAAATGGAGTGAACCAAGAATGCAGCAAACTACCAGATGACCTGTTGCAGACGATAAATAATTTTAATCCCGATAATCGCTATTATCAAAAAGCCCAAAGACGCATACGGAATTTACCTTTACCTGCCAATGCAGCGGCAGTGCAAGATTATAAAAATAAGGTAACCGTAATCGTCAATGAATGCATCAGCAAGGCAAAGGAGTTTACACAACCTATTGATGAGCTCAAGGATAAGAGGGCCCAGGAGAGCAGCGCGCGGGTGGCTTTACCCAGGTAAAGATGAACTGTTCAATACATTATGGATGTTATTTATTTTGATTTGGATGTATTGCTGGGGTTGATAATTTATTTATTCACGAGGTAATAAAATACCAATGGGCACTTCGCCCAAAATGGGTTCAGGAGCATGAATATATATGAAATTAAGTGATGATGGCAAGACGCTAATTCAAGTGACTAATAGCGATCTAAAAAAGGATGGTTCTTTTGATATTCCAGAGGGGGTTACTTCAATTGGAGAGAAGGCATTCTTAGGCTGCAGTGAGTTAGAAAGGCTCTCCCTCCCAGAGGGAGTTACATCGATTGGAGAAGCGGCATTTCAATCCTGCACGGGGTTAAAAACGCTCATCATTCCTCAAAGTGTTACTTTAATTAGAAGTGGTGCATTTGATGACTGTAGTGGATTGCAAAGCATTAATATTCCGGTGGGGGTTACTTCTATTGAAAGGGGTGTATTTAGGGAATGTAGTGGATTACAAAGTATTACCCTTCCAGCAGGTGTTACCTCTATTGATGACTATGCATTTTTGAGGTGTAGTGGATTACAGAGCATTGTTATCCCTGAAGGAGTTACCACTATTGCACGCTCTACATTTGCTGGTTGCTCCAGATTACAGAGCATAACCATCCCGCAAGGAGTGACCTTTATTAGAAATTGGGCTTTTAGTAATTGTAGTGGATTACAAAGCATTATCATCCCAGAAGGGGTTACCTCAATTGGAAACTTTGCATTTTCTGGTTGCAGCAGATTGGAGGCAATAACCATTCCAGAAGGAGTTGAATCTATTGATCAATTTGCGTTTAATGAGTGCCCCAGCTTAGAACGTATCGTGGTTGCCAGCCAAAAAGAAGAGGTTAGAGATTTTATTAGGTCCTCATTACCTGCTTTTTTAAAACCCAAGGTCATTTTCGAGGACCTTGTGGAGGATGTTTTTAAATTCCGCAACGCCGAACTCTCTCGGCTGCTGCAAATCCCAGAAACCAATGGCTTATTTCGTTTTTTTCATCTGAAGTCACGCCATAGTTCGCGGGTTCGAGGGGAAAATGGAGTGAACCAAGAATGCAGCAAACTACCTGATGACCTGTTGCAGACAATAAATAATTTTAATCCCGATAATCGCTATTATCAAAAAGCCCAAAGACGCATACGGAATTTACCTTTACCTGCCAATGCACAGGCAGTGCAAGATTATAAAAATAAGGTAACCGTAATCGTCAATGAATGCATCAGCAAGGCAAAGGAGTTTACACAACCTATTGATGAGTTCAAGGATAAGAGGGCCGAGGAGAGCGGATGGCGAGTGGTTTTAAGAAGGTAAGAAAGGCGTTTTGGGTTATTCCTACATGAGTTTCCATTTATTTGTATAAGCACTTTGTTTGATACTGAAGTTTTGATGGCATTAATAATTCAGAAACACCATTAATGTTTACGGTGAACTATACCGCTGATCTATGAAAATGCTTGCTTTTTGCTCTAAGAAGATCATTCTGAGCCTTATGAAAAGAATACACTTATCCCAAGTAGAAAAAGAAGGCCTCGAAGGAAAGCATCGTTGTTGTTCAAATGGTAAGGAGCGTGATCGCATAAAAGCAGTTTTATTGCGTTCTGAGAGCTGGACAGTGCTAATGATTGCACAAGCACTGAGACTGCACGAATCGACTGTAATAAGACATTTAGATGATTACAGAGCGGGTAAATTAACCATTGCTAGTGGTGGTTCAGAAAGTCATTTAACAGAAGAACAAACACAAAAATTAATAGTCCACTTAGATGAGCACACCTACCATTATGTACATGATATTATTGCCTATGTAGAAAAGAACTGGTCGATTAGCTATAGTGTTCCAGGGATGAATAAGTGGTTACACCGGAACAGTTTTAGCTACAAAAAACCTAAAGGTCATCGGCATAAAGCGAATAGGGAACAGCAGGATCAGTTTATAATGGCGTATCAAGAACTCAAGAAGATTTTAGAGCCTGATGATGCTATTTACTTTGCTGATTCAGTTCATCCTAGCCAGGCCACACAACTCGCTTATGGTTGGATAAGAAAAGGGCAAACTAAAAAAGTAGCAACCACTGCAAGCAGGACACGAGTGAATATCATTGGATCGTTCAAGCTTGATGCGATACAACATACCGCGGCAGCCCAATATGAAACCATCAATACAGAATCCATCGTCAATCACTTACACTTGATAAGAGCGAATCATGGTTCAAAAGGCATCATTTATTTAATACTTGACCAAGCCCCCTATCATCGAGCAGATAGAGTCAAGGAAGAAGCAAAAAAATTAGATATTCGCTTAAATTATCTTCCTCCCTATAGTCCAAATTTAAATCCTATTGAACGCTTATGGAAAGTGATGAATGAGAAGGTCAGAAACAATCGATTTTTCAAAAATGCTAGGGCGTGTTGGCAATTCATCCCCACCGCCTACGTGCCGCGACGTGTTCGCGGCAACC
>NZ_JAPHOQ010000019.1 GCF_026191355.1 Legionella sheltonii | reverse complement strand
TGAAGTGGTAAGAACCTTCAATTTGGAAACCCCAGTCCCATTGTGCAGACAACTCAGTGTCCAGAGAAGCACCAGTTGGAGTAACATCCAAATCAAAAGAAATGTTGTTATCAGTCATTACTTGTAAAACAAGAGCTTGCCCACCAACGTTCCATCCAGTACTTGGGCATGGAACTGTAACGTTACCCGGGGTGCAAACTGGCCCCATGGTACCAGCAAATAGTGAACTGCTGCCCAAAGCTAAAATAGCTAAAGTTGTTTTCTTTAAACTTAACATGCTTATGTCTCCGCATAAATTATTATTGTTTCCTATTTCTATTGATAACTCTCTACTAGGAGTTGTCATTAGCATGCCTTCGTCGCTTCAGGTCGATGCATGCAACAGTGTGAGTATTAGCAGTGGAATGAAATAAGTCAAGAAGATTTACTAAAAAAAATTAATATTTTTCAATGAGATATGCCTTTTTTGGTCATTGGATATTTTTTTTGAGCAGCATGGTATTTCTTTAGATCGTCATGCTGATAGTCATCCTCTGTAGCACTAACTAATAAAGTTTGGACTTAAAATGAAATGCTAAGGATAGTAATATAGAGAATAAATTATAACTTGCAACCATTATTTTAATAAAATGACTTATAAATAGTTTAAATATAATTTTTCACATCTATTTCTTGATGAGTGTGATCTCCACTCTTCGGTTTGCTGCTCGGCCTGCATCCGTATCATTTCTAGCGATAGGATAAAGCTCACCAACCCAAGTCACATGGAGCTTTTCTTTAGGAACACCCAGTTGTAATAGATACTTTTTAACTACCCGTGCCCTGTCTTCAGATATTGCATTGTTATACCCCTTACGACCATTCCCATCAGCATAACCCACTACTCTTATTTCGTGTATTTGAGGGTCTGCATCTACATAGCGGGCAATACGACGCAATTGATTTTTATATGCGTCCGTTAACTCTCTATCATCTTCTTTATAATGGAACACACTTTCTCTAATCTGTTGGTAATCAAACGGTAATAGATTTCCAATACATTCTTGATAACGGGAATAAGGTTTCTGAAATCCAATTGGGGATAAGGCAACTGTGGTACTAAATCCTGTTTCGCCACGGTAAATGAAATTGGGTTCATAACCTTGTAATAAAAAGGTCAGTAACTTTAAAGTTGAGTCCCGTCGCAGATAAATACCGTATTCACCCGGTTTAACTATTAATTGCCCCGCTAAAGCGATAGGTCCTGCAGGCTTCCACATAGGCGCTTTTATAATCAGTTTTGCTGGTAAATATCGCTGGACTTCATCCCAAGTACGTAAGATAAAATGCGGTGATTTAGTTGCATATTGTTCAAAATACGCGATCCCATAATTTGGAATGGTAAGAGATAAACCACATCGAAGTGGATTACGGCTTACGCGCCATCCCTTTGCCCCTAAGGGATTTGCAAAATGAACTTGTGTCATCGGATATGCTGTACTTATTGTAAGCATGGCGCTCAACGCAACACATGTTAGAAATTGTCCTTTGTGATCCACAAATGCCATCTTTTATTCATTCCTGCCACTGATTTCATGTTATCCTTAGTTATCGGCAAGAACGCAGGAATCTTTACAATGCAAACATTAATAATTAATCGTCCTGATGATTGGCATGTCCATCTTAGAGATAATGAGATGCTACAACATACTGTGGCAGATAGTGCACAACACTTTGCTCGTGCGTTAATTATGCCGAATCTTAAACCGGCTCTCACTACATTATCTTCCATTAATTCATATAGAAATAGAATTCTAACTGCCATTCCTAAAGGCACGAATTTTGAACCTTATATGACTTTTTATCTGAATGACTCTGTGAGCGCCGACGAATTACATCAAGCAGCACATATTCCTTATATTCTCGGTGCAAAACTTTATCCCGCAGGAGCGACAACTAATTCTGAAGCTGGTGCAACATCCCTAAACGATCTTTATCCCCTTTTTGAAACCTTACAAAATAGTAACTTGGTACTGCAAATTCATGGAGAAGTAACGCACAGCGATATTTTTGAACGCGAGTCTTTATTCATTGATGAGTATTTAAAACCCATAGTAAAGAATTTTCCCAAGTTACGTATTGTTCTTGAGCATATATCGACCCAAGCTGCAGTCGAATTTGTGACTGAAGCACCAGCAACTGTTGCCGCGACGATTACACCCCATCACTTACTATACAATCGCAATAAATTGCTCGTGGGCGGAGTCAGACCGCATTATTACTGCTTACCTATTTTGAAACATGAAAAGGATCAAAAAGCATTACAGAAGGCCGCCTGCAGTGGTAATCCAAAGTTTTTTGCCGGCACAGACAGTGCCCCACATAGTGTCAGTGCTAAGGAAACTGCCTGTGGCTGTGCAGGAATTTATTCTGCTCCATTCGCTGTTGCTTTATATACACAAGTGTTTGAGGAGCTGAACCAGTTAACACAACTCAACAACTTTCTCAGTCGTTTCGGTGCCGAATTCTATCAATTACCCCCCAATCAGCAGACCATTGAATTAGTTAAATCGCCACAAGCGATACCGAGCCATCTGCCTTTCGGCTCAAGTCAAGTTGTCCCAATTGCTGCGGGTGAAACCATTCAATGGAGTATTCATGAACCCGTACGATAGTTTGCCTTGCCTTAATCTAAAAGAACGATTTCGTGGTTTTTTGCCTGTAGTCGTTGACGTGGAAACAGCCGGAGTCGATCCCTATAAAAATGCATTACTCGAAATGTGTATCGTATTTATTTGTATGGATGAACAAGGTAATTTTCACCGTGGAGAAAGTTATTTTGAGCATATTTTGCCTTTCCCAGGTGCTGAATTAGATCAAAAATCTCTGGAATTCAATCAAATTGATCCTTATCAACCTCTGCGTTTTGCTATTGATGAGAAAATTGCGTTAGAAAATTTATTTCAGCCTATTTTTGCTGCACTTAAAGAAACTCAATGCCAACGCGCTGTGCTGGTCGGCCATAATGCATGGTTTGATTTGTTATTTATAAAGGAAGCAATAAAAAGAACCGGTGTTAAATCGCCATTCCACGCCTTTACTTGTTTTGATACAGCGACATTGGGGGGATTCATTTATGGACAAACGGTATTAGCCAAAGCAGCTCAGGCAGCAAAAATTCAATTTAATGCTCAAGAAGCGCACTCAGCAATTTATGACGCAGAAAAAACCGCTGATTTGTTTTGTCATATGGCCAATATGTGGAAAATGATGCAAGAAACTGCAACTAAATGCAATAAGGGATGATTCGATTCAAATTCTCAAGAAAGTTTTTCAACTAGGGATGCAGTTATGGAATGTCCTTCCCCCCGTAGGGAGAAGATGCCCGTAAGGACAAATGAGGGTACTAATTGTACTTAATGCTCCCTCACTCTCCCTCCTCTCCTACAAGTAGAAGAGGAGGTTCTTGATACTCTAATTATAGGTTTTCTGAATGCTCTGCTAAATAGGCAGCAACACCGTCAGTAGATGCCTTCATACCCGCCTTACCTTTTTGCCAACCCGCAGGACAAACTTCACCATTTTCTTCAAAGTGCTGTACCGCATCAATGAGTCTTATGATTTCATCCATGTTACGACCAATAGGCAAATCATTAACGATTTGTGAGCGAACTACGCCATTCGTATCGATAATAAATGCGCCTCGGAATGCAACACCTGCAGCTGGATGCTCAACTCCATAAGATTGGCAAATACTATGGGTCATGTCAGCAGCCATAGTGAACCGAACAGGACCTATGCCTCCCTTATTAATTGGAGTATTTCTGTATGCATTATGAGTAAAGTGTGAGTCAATAGAAACAGCGACCACCTCAACATTACGACTTTTGAACTCATCGATTCGATGATCTAAAGCAATCAATTCAGAAGGGCATACAAAAGTAAAATCAAGAGGATAAAAAAACACGAGGCCATACTTACCTTTTAAATGCTCGTGTAAATTAAATTTATCCATAATGTCACCGTTAGGCATAACAGCCGCTACGGTAAAATCAGGGGCTTTTCGTCCCACTAATACACTCATTCTATGATCTCCATCATTATAGTTATTATTTATGGTATTGACTCATTATTATGCAGTAATTGCATCACGCAGCATGGTTTCTAATTCACCTTGTTGAAAAAGCTCGGCAATGATATCAGACCCCCCGATTAATTCCCCCTTCACATAGAGTTGTGGAAAGGTGGGCCAATCAGAATACTGTGGTAATGTTTGGCGAATGTCAGGATTAGCAAGAACATCTACATAAGCGAAATCGACACCACATGATTCAATACATTGTACCGCACGCGCAGAAAATCCACATTGTGGCATTTTTGGCGATCCTTTCATATAAAGCAGGATGGCATTTTCTGCTATTTGCTTTTTAATTTTTTCTAAAGTATCCACACACACACCTTAAATAATAAAATTAATTACGCCCATTATCGCGAAAACCGGTTAAGCCCGCAACCAATAAATTTTTAGCACAATAGATTAACAGATCCTAGCCCAAAAGCCAACTAATGCCCCATTTGATCTATTAATAACCAAAAAATTCGATATAAATGGACAGTGAACATGCTCTTTTATTGCAGCACCCAGTAGTAGTTATGGTCCTAGTTTGCTTTTTTAAGTATTATGGTTATTCTTCATTGAATATCATGCCCTTCCTGCTACACTTACCAGCAGAATAAAATAAGCAGAATAAAATAATAGGAGATTAGGATGACATTTACATTGCCTGAATTACCGTACGCTAAGAATGCCTTAGAACCTCATATATCCAGTGAAACCTTAGAGTATCATTATGGCAAACATCATCAAGCCTACGTTACCAATTTGAATAAACTAATTCCTGGGACCGAATTTGAATCCATGGACCTGGAACAGATCATTAAAAAATCAAAGGGCGGGATATTTAATAATGCCGCACAAGTTTGGAATCACACATTCTATTGGCATTGTCTCAGTCCCAATGGTGGTGGTGAGCCTAAAGGTAAGTTAGCTGAAGCAATTAATAAGCACTTTGAATCTTTCAGTAAATTTAAAGAGCTATTCACCCAAACTGCAATTACAACTTTTGGCTCTGGCTGGGCCTGGCTTGTTCAAGACAATGCGGGTGCTTTAAAAATAATCAGCACCAGTAATGCAGGCACTCCGATGACGGAAGGTTTAACCGCGTTAATGACTTGCGATGTATGGGAGCATGCTTATTATATTGACTATCGCAATGCACGCCCTGACTACATTTCTGCTTTCTGGGCTTTAGTCAATTGGGATTTTGTAGCCAGTAATCTAAAATAAGTACCTTCTTTTTTACTGAGGGGGTCTTTACCTATACCCAAGCAAAGAAAGTTGTGGCTATAATGGCACCCTCACTATCTCTCTCTTAAATGGGAGAGATAATTTTTGAGTAGTGGACATCCTTCAGTTTTAAGGAAAATATTATGGCTCTAATTACAAGTTACAATCCTATGCCAATAACTTTTACCCATGGAGAAGGAGTTTGGTTGTATGATGAACAAGGAAAGGCTTATCTTGATGCCTTAAGCGGGATAGCAGTTTGTGGGTTAGGACACGCCCATCCTGATGTGACAAAAACCATACAGCAACAAGCAGCTAAACTCATTCATACCTCCAATACGTTTCATATCAAACAACAAGAGTTACTTGCTGAAAAGCTGACAGCCATGACGGGAATGGAGCAAGCTTTTTTTGCTAACTCTGGTGCTGAAGCAAATGAAGCAGCCATTAAATTGACTCGTCTTTTTGGTCATAAAAAAGGAATAGAAACTCCTTCAATTATTGTTATGGAAAGAGCTTTTCATGGTCGTACCATGGCAACTTTAACTGCTTCTGGAAGCCGTAAAGTGCAAGCCGGCTTTGAGCCCTTGGTCCCCGGGTTTATTCGTGCACCTTTTAATGATTTGGATGCCATTAACACCATTGCCGCAAATCGAGAAGATGTGGTTGCGGTGATGCTTGAACCGATTCAAGGTGAAGGTGGAATTTATGCTGCAGAAGAGAGCTACCTTCGCGCCCTAGCTAAGCTCTGTGATCAACACGACTGGATGCTTATTTTGGATGAAATCCAAACTGGAAATGGCCGTACTGGAAAGCTTTTTACCTACATGCACTATGACATTCAACCTGATGTCCTTACAACTGCTAAAGGTTTGGGTAACGGCGTCCCTATTGGTGCCTGTCTGATGAGTAAACGAGCAAAAGATTTATTTAAACCAGGAAATCATGGCTCGACTTTTGGAGGCAATCCCCTGGCTTGTGCTACCGCTTTAACCGTATTGGAAGTCATAGAGCGCGATAAAATTTGTGAAAAGGTCACCAAAAACAGCGCCCTGTTAATGGAAAAATTAATCAAAAATCTTGGAGAACATCCAAGTGTGAAAGGGATTCGCGGTAAAGGCTATATGATCGGCATTGAACTCGACCGACCAGCTATTGACGCTCGTTTATTGGGACTTGCCAATGGCATATTGTTTAATGTTACCGCAGATACGGTAGTTCGACTTTTACCCCCATTAATCATTAACGAAGCAGAAATAGAAGAATTAGTTAATCGATTAACTCTTACGATTAATCAATTTGTTAATAATTAATCTCGACTCAGATCCTAAGATCGGGATAAGCGGAGCTCCCATAATCAGAGCTCCGCTTCTTTTGACTCTTCAATTAATAAACTTCATGCTTCATGATTTCAAAAAAATCGATTATCGTATCATAAATTTTTCTTAGGGCTTGATTCTTGGATTTTAAATTCAAACAGGTATCTTCTTCCATAGTTCCTGCTTGCAACTTCTGACAAATTAAATCAAACATATGAGTATCGATTTTTTCTAACTCCGGCAGTCTTTGGTTTATTTTTTCGAGAAGCATATTTTTTTTATTTTTTCTTGACTCAAATAACCTTCCCTCCAATCGATTCATTAAATCGAGCAATTCATTTTCTCGACCACTGCACGTAATGCGCATAAAACCGTCATGTTTTGACAAGCCAAAATAAGATAAAGGGGTAATCATCAGGTTATCTTGGAACAACAAATAATAAGCCAATTCTTCATCTGTTTTGACCATCCCTGTTTTCTGCAGAACTCGCGCCGCCTCCTTTGGCAAAGGCAAACCGAACATATCACTAAAGTCAGCAAGAACATAAAAAGTGGCTTCTACCTGATATAAGGGATCGGGCATGGCAGCGCCCATAGCTTTTAAGCGGTCAACGACATAATCGACCTTTTTCTTATAGAAACTCGCAATACTCTTTTTTTCCTCAGCCCCGAAATTAACCATCGTTTCGGCGTAGGCTGCTTGTGCTGAGCGTGGTGCATGAATGAAATAGCTTATGTTTTTATTGAGCATTTCATTCATCAAACTGGATTCAAATACTAAAAGAACTGCCATGCGTTCCCCTGCTGCGGAGAGGGCTTTAGTTGCTGAACGTAGAATGATTACCCGTTCTTTAAGATCTGGGGCAATTTTTAAAAAAGAGGGCATTTCTAAAAAGCTCATCTCCGTATACGCTTCATCAAAAATGATGTACAAATCAGGATAGTGACGCAAAACATCAGCAATTTTTATTAACTCGTCTTCATCAATGATGTTTCCCAAAGGATTGGATGGATTGCAAATCAATACGGCTTTTGGCCAGCCATGGTCCATTTCAGCGGCTGTATACGCCTCTTGAATACTATCCTCCACTGCTTGCGCTGTGAGTTTGTACCCAGGCTCATCCATCACATGAATAGGATGCAAACAGTGCGATGGATTATTTGAATACGCACTATAATATGGGAAAGGGGTAATAATTCGATATCCAGGCACATCCTCATAATGCGTATTAAAGGTTTCAAATAATACCCGCAGCGCACCAATACCACCCACCGTAAATAAGACGTTTTCTGCTTTAATTTCTGTCGCGTACCAACGCGACATGACATCAGCCATTAATTTTCGTGGTGCATAGTCTCCCCGAGGATCTCCATAATCAATCGCTATATCTTCATCAAGTCCATGAGGCTCTAATCGCCATTTTTTAGTTAAATCATCTAATCTTTGCCAATAAGAGAGATACGATGCAATAGTCTGAGAATTAATGGGATAGGTTGGTTTTCCTAGACCGGCAAAGATTAATTTTTTTGTATCGGATAAACCTTGTGTTTGAATTTCATCTCTTAAAGTATTTGCCCAGAGCGCCAACAGCATTACTTTTTCAATTTTATTAGCACAATGTCCATCAGGAGTTAACATAATGTCACCGAATATTAAACTTTGCCCATTATAACAGAATAAAAATAAAACAGAGCATCAACTTTAAGAGCGGCTGAATCAATAAGAATTCTACAATATCGATTGCGCAAAACTTTGCCACTTTATCCAAGGTAGCTGCAAATAGAAAGCAAGAGAAGTATTTATCTATGCTATGCTTAAAAATACAAGTTACTTCTATTTCAATTAACTTGATTGACCAAGCTCTAAAATACAGGATAATTCGTGTTTTTTAGAACTGAGTGAACAATATACGCTAAATTTAAAAATTATTATTGATAATGGAAAAAGATGGCAAAAAAAGAAACTTCCAATTCGACGAATTTAGTAGCCGATTTAGAAAAAACAATCAATACATTGCAAAGGAAAGTCAATCATTTGGAAGCACAATGCACTCAATTGAAAAAACTACTTGATGCCTTGCCTGGAGACATCTATTGGAAAGATTTACAGGGAGTATGGGCGGGAATAAATCAACGGTGTATTGAAAGCCTACACCATATGAAATTTATCAAGGAGTGCAATGAAAGTGAAGTGATTGGTAAAACCGATTATGAGCTATTTAGTAAACAAACTGCGGATCTATTTCGGGCGAATGATCTTGAAGTAATCGAAAAAAATGTTGAATTGTCCCGAGAAGAAAAAACAATGTTACCTTCTGGCGAAGAAGTCATTTTGCTTTCTACTAAAAGGCCTTTATTAGATAAATCAGGAAAGATTGTTGGCATAGTTGGCAATACCATCGACATCACTTATCTAAAAAAAATCGAAACCGAACTCATGAAGGCTAAAGATAAAGCAGAAGCAGCGAACCGAGCTAAAGATGAGTTCATCCGTCACATGAGTCATGATATTCGTACCCCATTAAGTGGGATTATTGGCATGTCGAGCATTCTGGAGCAAGAAGCTCAAAATGCTCGAGAAAAAGAACATGCACGCATGATTAATATCAGTGGAGAGCATCTCTTAGCACTGCTTAACGGAGTACTCGATATTATCGCTGCAGGCAGCCAACAAGAAAATGTAATTAATGAATCGGTATGCAATGTCCATGATTTGATTCGCAGCATCACCGAACTCGAATTTCCCACCATCACACTAAAAAATTTAAACTTAATAGTCACTATTGATATCAATACCCCAGAATGGGTAGCTACTGATGAGGTAAAACTTCATCGGATTTTATTAAATCTATTAGGGAATGCGGTTAAATTTACGGAAAAAGGTTTTGTTGAGATAGGAGTCAAGCCAAAGTCGCACAGTCATGGAAAAACATTCCTGGAGTTTTTTGTCAAAGATACCGGGCCTGGCATTAAGCCTAAAGATAAAAGCAAGATTTTCAAACGCTTTTATCGTGCAACGCCTACCGATCAAGGGATTTACTCAGGTCATGGTGTGGGCTTGCATATAGTGAAACGCTATACTCAATTATTAAAAGGAAAAATACGTGTGGACTCAACCTTCCATACAGGAACTACGTTTACACTGACAATTCCCGTACACATTGCGGAAAAACCGGCAAATCAGAATCAACCGCCCCTATCCACCATCACCATGCAAAACAATCCTCTAGCAAATTCAGGTCGCTCACCTCTTGTACTGCTAATTGAAGATAATGCGATTGCATTAAAAATGTTAGAGAATCTTTTGCAACAATTGGGTATCCGATTTTTATCTGCATCGACAGGGAGCAAAGCGCTGGCGTTATTTCAATCACATACTTTTGATTGGGTATTAACTGATATTGGTCTGCCTGATACTACGGGGATACACCTGGCAAAACAATTTCGTGCGCATGAACAAAACAATAATCAACCCCCAACTCCGATCATTGGTTTGACCGCCCATGCGGCGGCTGATGTAGAAAATGAGTGTTTGCAAGCTGGGATGAATCGGGTAATTACTAAACCCTTGCGAAGCAACATGCTGGAGGAATTTTTGGCGCATTACAGCACGGTACAAACTGACGATTTACCCACCACAAAATTTGAATCCATGCTGCCCATTGATGAGTATCCATTATTTGATTTGACTCACGGCATAAATAATCTGGGCTCAGAAACGGCACTCAAAAAAATAATGCCTCTATTCATTGAAGAAAATGTCAAAGATTTGATAAAAACAACACAAGCTTGGGAAAAGCAAGATCTCATTGAAATTCATAAAATTACCCATAAGATAAAAAGCAGTGCCCTTTATTGTGGCACCATCCGCATGCGCCATGCATGCGAAGCTTTGGAACGACATTTCCAACACCATCCTAAAATTTACCCACAAACCCTGTACCAACAATTTCTCCAGGTGCATCAGGAAACCATAACAGCGGTACAAGATTGGATTCAACAATAACAAATTTATAAATGATTAAGCAAGGCCGCGCCTTGGCCCGACCTTGTGCTGGACAGATAGTACATTCTGTTAAAAATGGGTGGGGGTTTCTGCTCGCATCATTTCCCGCAGGGTAGATTGAGATTTAAGTTCGGGAACAATGAATTGAGCTAATGCCTCTGCATTCCCTATAGGAATTTCCTTTGGCACCTCTCTAAATATGACGGTTTTCTCCGAAGTATAATTTTGTGCGAACTCTTCGAGTATTCCTGATCTCATAATTGCCTCAGCATCCTCAATCGTCAGCAACCTTCTCTCAGAAGTGGAGAGAGTCATCAGACCGAGTTCATCGGCGCGATGATTCATTCGCTCATAGGCAGATTTAAAATCAGGAGCATCTGAATACCTGGTAGTTACAATTTCTATAGCCCAAGGCCGCCGAACATACTCCTCATTATCAATCGTTCGACTGTGAACCTTTTTAGCAGCCATAAACTTCCCTAGAATTTTACCAGGAGCGGTAATCTCAACAACTCTCATGACATCAGTACCAATTTCTGGTCTCCAATTATCTTGCCCACCAGTTCCCAAAATCATTGTCACCTCATTGTTTGTTTGCGCTGTATCAACAATAGACTTATAACCTGTCCGCACCGATTGATCCTCTCTTTCATTTTTCAATCGTGCGTATTCCTCATAAATTTCTCTATCGAGATGCAGTACTAATTGAGGACGAATAAATACTTTGGGCATACCCATCACAATAATATATCCTTTGGCAGGTAGAACAGATAGGCCTTCAGCATAGTCTTGAACTGTATAACGGCAAGGAGAAGCAGAAAGAAGGCATCTACTATTATTCATCTCAATAAACTCGGGAATTTCTAAATTTGATTCTCTTCTCGTATATTCCCCAGTACCCATCTCACCAGATCGCATTATCTCCACTATTTCATCTGTACCTGCTGTTCCTCGATAAATAATATCCTCCCCTTCTGGTAAACTCCTCAATAACTCAGCATGGCCAATATCCTGCTCCACAGTGGACCTAACGGGATAGTTTGTAAGTAACCCTGCAGATTGGGCTGTTTGGCTTAATACCGCTCCTCTAAACGCAGCTCCTTTTCCAGTTAGTTCTCCCAGTTTAAAGAAACTTCTTCTCATAGCGGCCTCCTCACTTAAGTATCCAAGTAGTTTGGGTCTGACACCAAAGCCCTCAAACATCTGAAATACATAGAGGTATGTAGCCTGTTGCTAGAAAACAGCGTACCTCTAGGAAAGTCATGACTTTCGATAGATGCTCAAAACCCAGGGCGACATGTCACTGATCAGGGGATGGCTCTTCTCATGCCCCACAAAATGACAACAACTTAACCGTTAAGTTCTATTTATAATCATAGAGTACGCCAACTTAAATGTCTAATTTTCGATCATTTTGAAGTTAAGTTATTCAATAAGGTGTTCAAAGGCGTTGCGCTGAGGTATTAAGGAGCAATTCCTTAGAGAGCATATTTAAAATCAAGGAGCCAATTTCTAATTAGTTCAAATAACAAGCGATAGCATTCCTGGGATTCTGGTTTATTACAACAATCATCTAGTCTTCACGAGAGTTTTTGCTTTCGGTTAGATAGAGAAATTGGCCAAAACCTGAACATTCATACCAAATACCATTGTTGATATGGTGCTAAATGGTTGAATAACTGAGCTGACGTTTTAAATTAGTGAGTTATTTCTGATCTTTCTTACTTATATTCGTTTTTTGCCCGGAACAAAGATTATTAAGCATTGTTACTTAAGCATTTAAGGTTGCATTAATAGTGAACAGTGTATACTTAAGTAGGTTATATAGACTCAAGGTTAATATGGCTGGCTATTTTCGTCTTAGTAATATTGTCTATCCGTTTTTATTTAAAGCAACTACCGGGCGGGTTGAAACCAAAGCTTCAGCGTTAGACATCACACTAGAACACCGCAATAATGTGATTATTGTGCATGACTCAATACCCATCGAATCACTTGCAACATTTTTTGCATTTCTTGATACGAGAAAAGACTTAACCCAAAAGCATATCTTGTTTGGAGTGGTGGGGCAAGGAGCTACCGAACAACATATTGTCACCATGCATGTTCCCCCAAACGGAGCACAACCTAAAGTCTATGACTCCAAATTCAGCAATCCTGAGCGTTTTTTTTCACGCGAGCCATCCAGCTATACCCTTACCGGTATTGCAAGCAGTTTATTACATGCCCTAAACCCATTGGCAAGTACAGAACAAACGGTTGACTTAAGCCATTTTAATGCCCCGCAAATCAAATCAGCCTGCTATTATTCTTTGGGGACACAATCATTTTTTGATGGCATTACTTGCGGTTATCATACGGGGCATCTCATCAAAACTTTGGCCGATTTTCTTGAGGAGGACGCCAATTTCGTTCCAAGTACTGAACAGCTTTTAGATGCATTAATAGCTCCCGTAACCACTTCCGCAAAAGAACTTCATGATCAACAAGCCCCCAAAGTCTCCGAAACCTCCATTTTTTCTTTTTTAAAAAAGACCTGGCAGGATACTTTTTTGCCGCTTGTTAATGAAGATGAACGAAATAATTATCATTTTGGGCACTATTTTATGGGTTGGCCATCACAGGCAAAAGGCTCTAAAATCGCTTATTTTATCACACTCAAGTTTATTACCAGCCCATTAACTAATTTGCTGTCACTTGCCCTTGAGTTCCCGCTTAACTTGCTCAGTGAAACATTCTCCTTTTTAAAAAACCAGCTCCTCTCTTGGGCGCCAACCAATGCCTTCACCCAGGGCATACGCAGTTTTTTGCTGCTTACCACTATCGGACTACAAGCGCTGTTTAAAGGTGCAAACTATCTGCTTAGAACCATTACCTCACCGAGGGTCAGCTTTAAAGCAGCACATAAAATTCATCCGGTTTTAGGATATCTCAGCGCTTTGGCCTCAGTATGTTTTATTGGCGGACTAATAGCGACTCTCGCCGTATTCGCCCCACCTATCGTCGCAGCAATTATGCCGACTATGGGGCCTGGAGCATTGTCCATGCTCTCTACCTTAGCCTACCCCTTTGCCCAGTTATTTTCTTTAATAGGCGTATCGCTTTCTGCGGCTACAGGAGCAACACTCTCTTTAGCGACCGGAGCCTTGTCTTTAGGTGTCCTGCATTTACTCGGTCGCAAAACCATTTATCCTGAGGAGAATCAAGCTGAAGAGCAGCATGATTGTGCTGATATCCCTATAACAAGTAATGTAAAAGACTACATGGGAGCAACAGATGCCCAAGGTAATGCTCTTGATGATGATGAATTCCTTGAGATAGCGGTGCCTAATTCAAGTGACATAGCGGTGCGTGATTCAAGTGACATGTTAAAAACCGGTTTTGGCAGGCGCAACTCAGAAACCTCTAACTCAGCAACCAAAAATTCTGGCAGGGAGCCCAGTCCTCAGGATATGATAGATACAAGTCCAAAATTTTTGTAAAAACTATGCTTCCTATGACCACACTTGATACACTAATAGCCGAAGTGGATAATGCACTGCGTACTTTATTTCCTCCAGCACAGAGAATGAGTGCTCGTCCATCTCCAGCAGAAAAGCTTCCCGACACAGACCTTTCTATACAAGAAAAAAAACATATTGCGGGTCTCATGCGCGTTAATCATGCGGGGGAAGTTTGCGCACAGGCACTTTATCAAGGCCAGGCTTTAACGGCACAACTAACGCATATAAAACAGCAAATGAGCGATGCCGCGGCTGAAGAAACGGATCATTTGGCCTGGTGTGAAGCGCGATTGGCGGAATTGGATTCAAAACCAAGCATCTTAAATCCTTTTTGGTATGGCGGCTCGATGATTTTAGGTGCAGTTGCGGGCTTGGCGGGGGATAAAATCAGCTTAGGCTTTGTTGCAGAAACCGAGCGACAAGTCTCTACTCATCTCCAACGGCATTTAGATAAATTACCCGAGCACGATAAAAAAACGCACGCAATTCTCATTCAAATGAAAGAGGATGAAGAGCAACATGCAGCAACTGCGTTGAAGGCTGGGGGTATTGAACTTCCCTATGTCGTGAAACAGTTAATGCGTGTTGTTTCAAAATTAATGACTAAAAGCAGTTACTATGTATAATAGTCTGATGAAACGGAGCGGAATCCGCAATTAAGTGGTTGAATTTCTAGAAATTAGACTAGATAAAGCTATGGCGCAAGGAACTATTAGATATGGACTCGGCCATTTTATTCACACTTTTTGTTATCTTAATTGCCTATGTCTTTGACTTTATCAATGGCTTCCATGATGCAGCAAATTCTATAGCGACGATTGTTACTACCAAAGTTTTGACCCCTAAACAAGCCGTATTATGGGCTGCTTTTTTCAATTTCATCGCTTTTTTAGTTTTTAATTTAACCGTAGCAAAAACCATCGGTGAGGGACTGATTAATACTGATTTTGTTGATGCACATTTTATTTTAGCGGCATTGGTCGGTGCTATCTTTTGGAATCTTGTCACTTGGTATTATGGACTTCCATCAAGCTCAACACACGCGCTTGTTGGCGGGCTAGCCGGTGCTGCAATAGCCAAAGGAGGTTTGTCATCCCTAAAAATATCCGGTTTTATCAAAGTTGTTGGAGGAATTTTTATTTCGCCGGCGGTTGGATTATGCGTTGCGCTGCTTGTGGCCTATTTTTTTGATCGATTATCACGTCATAAAAGGAAAACTGAACTGAAACTTTTTAAAGGATTTCAGCTGTGTTCTTCAGCACTACTTAGCTTGACCCATGGAAGTAATGACGGACAAAAGACCATGGGTATCATTTCAATATTGCTGTTTTCATCAGCGTGGATTGAAGGTCCATTTTATGTTCCCTATTGGGTAGTTATTTCATGCCAGGCAGCCATTAGTCTTGGAACACTGGCAGGAGGGTGGCGCATCGTACGTACAATGGGTACCAAAATTACAAAACTGGATACCGTGAAGGGCTGTGCTGCTGAAACTGGCGCGGCCGTCTCGCTTTTTATTGCGACTCAATGTGGGGTCCCCGTCTCCACCACCCATACCGTTACCGGAGCAATTGCTGGAGTAGGTTTAACTAACGGAATTGTTGGAACCCATTGGCATGTTCTCAAAAGAATTTTCTTTTCCTGGCTCATTACAATTCCTGCAGCAGGAATAATATCTGCCGCATTGACATTAAGTCATATTTAAGAAGAGCATGCTCCACCGCCATCAAAAAAACCGCTTCCACGTGTGGGAGAGGAGATTTCTTAACTCATGCAACGAATCTGAATACTTACCTATTTTTTTCGCAAATTACTATGGCTGTAACTAAAGGAAAAATAAATTACCAAACCAACCACCATCCAAATCACAAAACGGATTAAGGTTATTGAGGGCAAATGAATGATTAAATAAAGACAGGTTGCCATCCCTAAAATAGGCACATAGGGCATCGCGGGGGTTTTGAACGGACGGTGCATTTCTGGCTTTTTATAATGTAAAAACAATACGCCAGCACAGACTATAAAAAACGCAAATAAAGTACCTACATTCACCAGCTCAGCCAAAATATCCATAGGAATAAATGCAGCCAGTGATGCCATTAAAAGACCGCACAATAAAATAATTCGTATGGGGGTGTGAGTCGATGGATTTGTTTTGGAAAAAAACTTAGGTAATAAACCATCACGTGTCATGGCTAACATTACGCGTGTTAAACCATAAAATAATACCAACATGACGGTAGTCAATCCGGCTATAGCACCGACACTAATCAGGCTGGCTAAGGATTTATAACCTAAAACTAATAAAGCATGACTAATTGGAGATGCAACATTGAGCGTACTGTAGTGCGCAATCCCTGTTAATAATCCGGAAACGATAATATATAAAACGGTACAAATAAATAATGAACCGATTATTCCTATAGGCAAATCACGTTGGGGGTTGATCGCTTCTTCCGCAGCTGTAGATACCGCATCAAATCCAATATACGCAAAAAATATTAATGAGGCGCCTTTAATTACGCCCTCCCAACCAAAAGGTAAAAATGGTGACCAATTGGCCGGGCGCACTTCTCCTGCAGCGACCACAATAAAAAGAAGGACCACAAATAGTTTGATCATCACCATAATATTATTGACTCGGGAGCTTGATTTAACACCCCAAATTAATAAAGCGGTTAACGTCGCAATGATCGTACAGGCTAATAAGTTAAAGATACCGCCCTCTACCGGACCATGTAAAAATACTTTAGGAAGATTTATTTTTATCGCCATCAGAAAATCATTTGCATAACTGCTCCAGCCTACAGAAACTGCAGAAACAGAAATGGCATATTCCAACAACAAGTCCCAACCCACAATCCAGGCAATTAACTCACCAAAACCGGCATAAGCATATCCATAAGCACTACCACATCCACCTATAGATGCAGCCAGCTCTGCGTAGGATAAAGCTGAGAAAATGCAAGCAAATCCAGCCAATACATAAGAAAAAATAACCCCTGGTCCAGCATCTCTTGCCGCGACAATTCCCGTCAAAATAAAAATACCAGCACCGATAATGGCTCCAATACCTAAAAGAGTGAGATCAAAAGCCGTTAGACATTTAGTAAGCTGGGATTCCCCCACTGATGCATTGATCTCTTTTTTACGAAACAAGTCCATGGTATGCTCACAGTTTTGAAACTCATATTTCTATATAAATAAGCAAGAATGCTGCCAAATCAGAATAGGAAACCCTGATCAAAATTTATATTTTGTAGTATAGATCTCGCTTAGGTTTAAATTAAATGAAAAACTTTACCTTACGAATGATCATTATTGGTCTGTTAACACTGTTTTCTTTTAATACGTACAGTAGTAATCCCTCCGTAATTTCTTCTTCATCTGTAACTCAAAAAGAGCAAGAAAACGATAAAGTGGCTTTGACAAACAACGAACCTAAAGGATGTAAATATTGGCTTCCATTATTTAAACCTTTTTGCCATCGCCTGCATCAGGTATGGACTGAGGGAAATACGGATCTTTATCTTTCTGGCTATGCTTGGCATAACCGCTTTACCTATTCTGCCGAACGGCTTCGAGAAAAAAAATACAACGAGCTTGCATGGGGAGGCGGATTTGGCAAAGGCTTTTTTGACGAGAAGGGGAATTGGCACGGTCTGTACGCCTTTGCGTTCTTGGACTCTCACCGTAATCTAGAACCAACTGCAGGATATGCCTATTTGAAAGTAGCAAACCTGACTAAAGATTTTAAGGCAGGTTTGGGATTTTCTATTTTAGTTACAGCACGTCCTGATATTCTACACAATATTCCTTTTCCAGGAGCCGTGCCATGGGCAGGGGTGTTTTATAAAAAACTTTCTCTCAAAGCCGCCTATGTTCCTGGATCATCAACCAATGGCAATGTTCTTTATATTGTAGGAACATACTCTTTTGATAAGTAAAAGAGTACCGTGTAACCAGAGTAAACCCGAATTGGCGCTGCATAATCCTATGGATAGTACAAAAAATCCGGATTACGCTGCGCTAATCCGGCTAAAAAACCTCATCACCTTACCAATAAGTCCAACTGTTTTTTTTAAGATAATGTGCTATGTTTTAAGGACTTCCATCAGAAAATTTATAAAATGAAATCCTTTATTGAACAAGCGCAATTTTACGCCGCATATCATCAGAACATTCAGACACGCTACACGCATATGGCAGGCGTCCCCATCATCATCTTGTCTGTAATGATCCTGTTGGGTTTTATAAAAATAATTATGCCTGGGGTTTTTGCTACAAACCTTGCCTGTATAGGTACGTTGATTGCCTTAATTTATTATTTCCGTTTAAATTGGCAATTATCTTTGGTGCTTACGCCAATAATGCTCATCCTGTTATTAATCGCCAATTGGTTTAGCCAAGATGGCCCCACAACATTAGGCGTCTGGTCATTTGTCATTTTTTTTATAGTGGGCTGGGGTTTACAATTTTACGGCCATTATTTGGAGGGCAAGAAACCCGCTTTCATGGATAATTTATGCCAAGCATTCATTGCCCCTTTATACTTAGTTGCAGAACTCTTTTTTATGGCCGGATTGATGCCATCGTTAAAAGCACAAATATACGGACCTGAAAAAGATACACTCTAATACGTAGATTGGATCCCTGGCCCAACATTTAAAATGCATATTGATCATTTGTTAGGCCAAGGCCCAATATAGTCCGTATAAGATTAAAGATATTTTTAGCTTTGACTGTCATCAGAATAGATTGTTTTGCTTTCCAAATGAATCTTACGAAAAAACTGATGAATCAGAGGTGAAAGTATAATCACCATAATCGCAATAAAAGCCAAACCACTGAATAAGGCGTAACATCCAGCAAAAACCTTACCAGAAAATGTTACCAAATTGGATGCAGGCCCCATACCTGAAAGAATCATCGAAGCATTCATAAATGAATCAACCCAGGACATTTGCTCCAAATGATGATATCCCAACATTCCTATAAAAAGGGCGGCTGCGGTCATAAGCATTCCAAAAAAAGCATTACGCAGCATGTGTTGGTATACATTAGCTGGGGTTAGGATACTTTTTTTCTTTTTTCTTTGCTTTTTCATATGTACTCCCTGTACACGAGTCATCCGTTCAAGTCTCAGCAAATTGCGGCATCATTATTTTAAAGCAATAATGAATTTTTTGATTGCGTTTAAAGTCCTGATCTATCGTTTGTGCGCTTATGTCTTGTACTGAATATTTGTCTTTAAGTAGAGGATCCAATTTAAATTGACGTAAGTTAGTAGAAAAATATAAAACACCACCTGGATTTAATAACCGCATGGCGGAGTTCACCAAAGCAACATGATCGCGTTGGATGTCCAAGGTATCCGTCATGCGTTTGGAATTGGAAAAACTGGGTGGATCTAAAAAAATGACATCAAAACGATCGCGAGCGACTTTCAACCATTCTCGACAATCAAACTGCAGAAACTGATGTTTGGATAAATCAATATGATTGAGCTTGAAGTTGTCCTCAGCCCAGCGTAAATAAGTATTAGAAAGATCGACATTAGTTGTCAATGCACCCGCTAAAGCAGCATGAACACTGGCACTGGCAGTATAACAAAAACAATTGAGGAACCGAGTTCCTGGTTTTAATTTGGCAAAGCTTAAGCGCATTAAACGATGATCTAAAAATAAACCGGTATCCAGATAGTCATATAAATTGACTTTTAATTTAGCTTGGCCTTCTGTAACAATCATAGATTGTCGACTTTGCGCTAGCTTTTGGTATTGCTCACTTCCTTTTTGTTGTTTGCGTTGCTTTACTACCAAATGATTAGGTTCTAATTCTAATACTTTGGGGACAACTTGCATCACTTCCAGGCTACGTTTTTCTGCTTTATGGGCAGGAACACTAGCAGGAGCAGCATATTCTTGGAGTACAGCATAACCATTATATACATCAATAGCGTAGGCGTATTCAGGTAAATCGGCATCATAGATTCGGTAACAGGAAATATGGTTTTTTTTCGCCCATTTTTGTAAATGGCGATAATTTTTTTCCAATCGATTAAAAAGCATTTGTGCACTTTCAGATAAAGTACTGCCCATGCTCCCTTTAAGCTCATTCGCAACGTGAATATCCAAACAATAAAGCTTACACTCCAGCGCCCCGTTATATAGGGTGTATTGCTTGTTGGCACGTAATCCTAAAGCCTTAGCCAGCATAGGATTAGAAGTCAAAACTGCAGCCTGCCAACCTTGATAATGTTCATGCAAAATTTTGCCGAGCTGCTGATAGAGCGGGACCAAATGGGTCGCCTCACTGAGACGCTCTCCATAAGGAGGGTTACATACGACTAATCCGTTTTGTGCGGATGCCTTAACGTCTTTTAATGCTTGCGTTTTAAACTCAACCAATGGAGCCACCCCAGCACGTTCAGCATTTGCACGTGCGATAGCAATTATTTTGTGGTCCGCATCCGTACCTAATAAAGTCAATGGCATTGATTTAACCTGCTTCAAGGCATCCACTCGCATCTTTTCCCATAATGAAGATTGATGTTGTGCCCAATATTGCAAGGATTGATCTTGGCGCAACAAACCTGGGGCAATTTGTGCCGCCATCATAGCTGCCTCAATAACTAATGTGCCTGCACCACAAAAAGGATCATGTAACGCATAGCCTTTAGAAGCCAATTCTGGCCATTTAGCGCGCATCAGTAACGCAGCAGCGACATTTTCCTTTAAAGGAGCCGCACCTGCTTTATGGCGATATCCTCTTTGATGCAAACTGTATCCAGTAAGATCAAAACTTACCGTGACCACGTCATTTTTTAAATAGGCATGAATTAGAATTTGTGGTTTTTCCTTATCCACAGAAGGACGAGAATGATTCAATCGTCGGAAATGATCGACGATTCCATCCTTAACTACCTGAGCACCATACATAGTATTACGAATATGTTCGGAAGACCCATGAAATTCAATCGCAATGGTTTTATCCTGTGAAAAAACCGTCTGCCAATGAAATTCGGTACACAGTTGGTGGAGAGATTGTTCATTGCCGGCGTATCCGCTAAAAAGAATTAATTGGATGCGATTGGCTATTCTTGACCAGAGACATAAGGTGTATAAGGTCAATAAATTGGCCTCTCCATAGACGCCTTGTGGATTAACCCGGGTAACCGACAGGCCTAAAGCTTTTAATTCCTCTTCTAATAAATACTCAAGCCCACGTGGACAGCTGATAAATAGAGAATATTTCATTCTATGGATGACCTCAAATAGCGGAAAAGTGCCTTGGCAGCGCCTGTATTTTTTTCTTTCTGCTGATCATCAACTGCTTTTTTAATGAGTTGTCTTAAATGCTGTACGTCTTCAGGTTGATGCGCTTCAATAAATGCGGTTAATGCTTCTTTACCCTCGTTGATTAAGCGATCACGCCAATACTCAACCTCATGAAAAGACGCTGTCACAGCACTGTCTTCCTCAAGCACCCGCTCATAAGCCGCCAAAATTTCTTCATAATCGGCGGCACGCATCAATTTTCCAATTAATTGCGCTTGTCTTCTTTTGGCACCATGACTTTTAATTGATTTTGCCTCGATAATGGCTTTATACAAATTTTCTGGTAAGGGAAGTAAATCAAGTTTGGTCAAACTTAAGTCGATAAATTTTACACCCATTTTTTGCAAAAAATCGGCTTCTCTTTTTTTCTGTGATTTACTGACTGGTTCATCCATAGCAGGTTCTTTTAATCTCTAAGTGTTTACGCCCATTCACTGAACGGCTGTTTTGGGACTTCTTACGCGAAAATCATGCTTAGAAAACCTCACATACGGAGGTGTGCTTGATTCCTCAGGATCATTTTCGCGATACCTTCGCTCAAATCCAACCGTCCCCCAAGATTCAAGCATACCCTCTGAACGGTCACTTTAATCTTAAAATTAGCTCATCATACTATATACTTCACGCCCTCACCAAATGAGGGCATGATTTTACTGATTCTTATTCTGCTGCAACGAGGGAAGCAGGTCTTGGAGTTTGTACGTACTGTTTGCTGGGTCTGGAACGTAAATAGGTACGTCCCACAGCAAAGAAATTATAAATCAGGATGAATAATAAAAGGTAATGCAACCAAGTTATGGTTAACTCCATAAAAATGGGGATAGTAACTAGGACACCCAAACAACCAGAAAGACTCAGAATCATGGTTTTCTTTAGAGGAATTTTATTATGTTTTAAGAATACCAATGTAGTTAATGGTTGTTGCATGGCTCCAGCAGTAGTCATAATTGGAAATGCTACCACAGGCGAAATATTCATTAAAAAGAGCACACCTTGCACCATAACGAACAAACCAACGCCTACCGAAGTTAAAGCGCCACAGACCACCATTGCTAAAAAGCCTACGATCAATTTCCAGGAATGCAACTCCGTGAGCTCACCACCAACGGGTAATAAACGGAATTGGTGTGAAATTAACAGCATAATAATTAAAGCAAAACAACATATCATCGACAAACGGATTGCTTGTTTGCTTAAATGACTTACGACAAACCCACCCAGCAAACCACCAACACAGGTACCCATAACTAAGGTTAGGAGAGTGGTTAAATCCACATTAATTAACCCCATAAAAAACAAGGATTCGATTGTTCCAGGGATTACTTGTGCTCCATTATTAACCGCCGGCATTTCATCATCACGAAATGTGCCCAAAAACTTAGCCAAAGCGACATTAACAGCGAAACTACCAACACCCAAAGTATCTGCAATAAAAGCAATCACTCCGCTGACACTTAATTTCAAATATTGCATTAGAGATAAAGGCTCAGCGGGCTGACGAATGAGCTTAAAAACCATCACAGCTACGCAAATCAGGCTTAATACCAAAATGCTTAGAGTAATAAAAAGGATGACCATTCGGCTACCAACCTAAATAAATATTGAACTGCGTATTATATACTAATTCCATTGCCCAGCAAAGAACACGCAGATCAAAAAAGGCTCTTTATGACCTGCGTAAAGACACAAATAAGCTGCTTTTGACGCAATTGTATAATTAAGGCACAGTAGATTTGGACCTTGTTCCAACATTGCCTTCAAAGCAAATAGATTATGGAATTTTGTTGGGCCAAGGCCCAACCTTCAGCAATCAGATTTAATGAACTGCACAACTTGTGGTACTTACACCGACTTGATCAAAAACTGTTTTAACCATTTGTTGATCCACACTCAAGTCTTTTGCAGCATAAAGCACGCCACAAGCACCCTTTGTAAAGTTGGTCGTTGGAGTCCAATATTTGCTGTTGGCAATGATCATCATCTGATAAGCCTTTTTAATCCCTACATTCTTCGCCAATAAGTAAAATGCTTTATTAAATATCCCGCTCGCTGTATGCACTATAAAATTTTGTCGGTCTTGAGGATTGGGAATACGTGATTTTGCGTAAGCAACTAATTCAGGATAACTAATGGCGCAATAGGCACCATGACTTTGAGCTAAATTTTTATCCATACAATCAGCAGAACTGCCATCTGAAGAAGGAAAATCCATAAAGCGTAAAGCCTTGCCAAAAGAATCGCGCACAATCGTCTCACCAATCCCCCATGTTACCGTATTGGGTTCCAGATATAGTTTATTATAAAACTGAGGAAATTTTTCCAAGAGATAAGCACGCGCTGCTTGACCGGCCATATCTGACAATGATTCATTAAGAGCACCTGACTGATCGTGGTATTCAAGGTTGGAATGTTGCTCGGTAAAACCATGAGTAACCTCATGACCTGCGACATCCAAAGAAACCAAAGGATAAAAATCCTCGCCATCGCCGAACGACATATATTGTCCATCCCAAAAAGCATTATCATAATTTTGGCCAAAATGAACGCGCATCACTAACTGCATTGGGGTCCCATTCGTATTTTGCAGTGCGTTGATTCCGTACCAATCTTGATACATATCGACAATGGTTTGGCCGAAGTAATACGCATCATTGGTTGGCGAAAAGGCACCATTAACGTTTTCTTCCATATTTTTGTTGCAGGTATATTGAAAAGGAGTGCTCAAAAGATCATTCCAATCCCACGCCGATCCCAGATTAACCAGTTTTACCTTGGTTGTATCCATAACGCACTGACTGCCATTTTGGATTACCTCCAAAAAAGGTAATCCATCTCTTCCATACCAATACTCATGAACTTTTTCATTGCCACCGGGGCCCCCATCCCTATAATTTTTAATATTATTCCATTGCTTGGTGATTTCACCGCTTTGTGCATCAACAATAAAAAATGGCCATGCCGGCTTATTATCAGTCTGAGTTGTTTTAAATGAAACCTGATAAACCAGTTTCAATTCATTCTGTTGCTCGGCTCTAATTTGTAGCTCGCTCATCTCTTCATAAGTAGGCATTGGCGAATTAAAACTGAACCAAGATTTTTTAGCTAAATCAATGGCTTGATTCGGGGTCAGCGCAGGTTGTATATTCAATTGGATGTCGTTGAGTAAATGTCCGTTTACTTGGCCATCCTCTTTAGTAATCATAATTTGTGCCCCGACAACTGGGATTCCGCGATACATTTGCTGATATCGCATGATAGTTTTTGCATGCTCCTGAGTCTGGTTGACTTGCTGTAGGGTATTTTTTTCTGCACTTGGAGTTGCTGCTGTACGTGCACTCACATGAGATGGCTTCTTAAGTGAAAATTGAGACAGGCTAGTTAATGGCGCCTGATATAAATCCACTTCTGTTACAGCAAAGGCATCATAAGCGACCAAAACAAGAGTAAAGCCTAGAAGTTTTTTTATCATAAAAATCACTCAAAAGATCCAGAGTGACACCATGATGGCATGAAAATAAACACTTCACAAGTCAATTGTGCAAATTTTTTTCTATGTGTTCTGGGGCAAACAAAATCTTTTTTTTCAAGAGATTAACTAATGGAGCGTACAAAAATCCAATATCCTAGGTCGCCAATTAACTCAAATAATACCAAAATTTAAAATACAGTTAATCGGGTCAATAGAATCAATTAACTAAAAACCAGCAGGGCTCAGAGCCCTGCAGATTTAGCTAATTTGCCAAATTACGAGCACAGCGAATACCAAACGCAAAATTCTTCCCATTAAGCAGTTGCTCACTGGGTGGGAAGCCCGTTTGAAATAGTCTGTTCCATGCAAAAATGCCCACATCAGATGATTCGGTGCTACTCCAGTATTCACCAGGATCAAGCATTCCACCAATACCCTGTAAGAACAATTCATTGAGCATATTCGTGCTACCTGGAGTACATAGTGAGGAAACAAAGGGATTAAAAGGCCCTAATTCACACATTGCAGGTAAATGCCAATCTAAATATCCCCCATCGCTAATACCTTTGCATATGCCGGCGGAATAGGTATTACCGGTTGAAAAAAAGGTAAGCATGTTACTGGTGTTGCAGAATCCATCATCTGGACCATCGCAATTTGCCTGTCCCAAACTAAGAACGGCAGGGTAAGAGGATGTCGCATTAGGAGAGGGAGAAGATGGGCTAGAAAAGTCTCCTATCCCCCAAATCGGAGTATCTATGCCACCTGGACTCCAAGTAATGCCTGTCGTGGGTAATACTTGATCATTTAATGCGGCAACAATTCCACCGATACTGGCTGTAGTAGGTGTTGTATCGTCAATTGAAAAAAGATAGCCACTTTGATAAATGCATCCAAAGCCCAAGATCACAATATTGGCACTTGCTGGAGGGCCAGACACCGGCAGGAATTCTATAGCACTTGGAGTCGGCGAGGTTCCTAACGTACAACTTGACGATGAGGTAGCAACAGCTCCTGGATCAATAGTCATTGAGCACGAAGCACCGGGTAATAAATTAATAACACTGGAACAATTATCTATCGAAACTGTTGCTGATCCAGGTAATGGCGGAAACGGCGGCGCCACGCCACTCAGCGTAATAGTCTGGGTGCTTGTATTAGTCAAAGTAAAGGTCCTTGCAGCGCCTCCACCCAGCCCGGAAAGTGCCAGAGTGGATGGATTAACAACAAGTCCCGAGTTCGGCGTAACAAAATCACTGTAAGCAGCGAGGCCTTTGCCACTGGCATTATTTGCGACCACCGTAAAAGTATAAGTTGTTCCATTAGTAAGACCGGATATCATAGTCGTTAAAACAGAACTGGCTACTGTTACCGGTGTTTGTGCCGTAGTGCCAACAAATGGGGTAATGGTATAGCTTGTAATGGGAGAATCTCCTGTATTTGTAGGCGCCCCCCATGTAAGTGTGGCTTGTCCATTGCCGGCAACTGAAGTTAAATGAATCGGTGCTCCGGCAACTGCGCCAAGCACCGTAGCCGGTAAACTGATTGTATTCGTGTTGGTCCCCTGGATAGGAATAGTTTGCGTCGTTGCTCCTGTTGCATTAAACGTTATCTGGCATGAAGCCCCGGGAGGCAAACTGGAACCGCACGTTGTGCTTTGTACGCTGAGAGGACTGGTTGGTGATGCCGTAATATTGCGTGCCGTTGTATTTCCAAAGTTGGTTACAGTGACCAATTGACTGCTACCTATAGTCGTCGTAAAAGTTGCTGGAGTGACGCCCAAACTAGCCGCACACTGAAAAGCCTGAATGTTAAAAAGTGTGGTGCTGGTATTGGTTCCTTTGACAATCACATTGGGCACGGTAAATGCTACTGGGGCATTCGTAAAAAAAGAAATCGTGCAATTTCTTCCTGGAGGCAACGTAGCAGGGCAACCATTATTTTGCACTACATAACTATTAAAATTAGAATCAGTCGATGAGGCACTAATGTTCATCGCATTAATACGTGACTTATTAGTAATCGTAATAGACCCAGGTTGAGACAAACATCCTAAATCTTTTTGAGTAATCTGAATCGTACAATTTTGTAATGAGGGGGAGCAATTGTTCGCAGCATTTTTATTACTGCCATTGACCTGTATGCCCAATGACGCGGTGTTAGTCTCTGGATGAGGGGGGCTGATTGAAGCAAACACTGGAGTGGCAACAATTAAAAAACAGAGTACGCTGAGCTTATTACCAATGGTCATCATCTATCCTTAATGAGTTGCATTATTTACTAAAAGAATCGGGTTCAATAATGCATGACAAAAAAAACCTATTATCACGTTTATTGTTCATAGAATCCAGAAGATAAAGTATCAAAAAGCGCCTATAAAATCGCTTAATCTTGAAAAAACATGTCTATTGAATCTTAAATGTGGCGTGTTCTTTACTCACTAATAGTTTCTACTAGGGCGTGTTGACAATTTATCCCCACCGGCTACGTGCCGCGACTTGTTCGCGGCATCCAGGAAATGGTCAAGTTAAAGATGAACTTAATTCATTGCTCTAATCGATTGATGAATAAGAGCAAACTCATAATATATCGATTTCAATATCAAGTATAAAACGAGTTTGCAATGGCTAGACTGATGCTCAGTGATGAGCTATGGTCTAAGCTAAAGGAGATAATGCTACAACATCAGATATATGACAAACCTAATCTTCGTATGATGGTTGAGGCAATGTTATATCGCATGCGTGTAGGCTGCCCTTGACGAGACCTACCTAAAGAGTTTGGATTTTGGAATTCTGCCTATCAACAATTCAATCGTTGGTCCTCAAAGAACAAGTTGATGATGATTTTCAAAGTGCTCATACAACATCCTGATCTTGAATGGGAATTTATTGATGGCAGTATCGTTCGTGCCCATCAACATAGCTCAGGCGCCATAGGAAAGAAACATCAAGCAATAGGGAAATCCATTGGTGGTAATACAACAAAAATTCATAGGGCAGTTGATGCTTGCCGCCTTCCGATTGAATTTCAATTGACTGGCGGAGAGGTACATGATGCTAAAGCAGCTTCAGGTCTCATTGAAACACTCCCTAAAGCTGATTACACCATTGCAGACAAAGGATATGATAGCGAGGAAATTCGAGATCAGATTAGGCAAAAATCATCTACTCCAATGATTCCTCGGAAGACGAACTCTAAAACTGGGAATGCTGATATTGATTGGGGTCTATACAAATATCGTCATCTAGTTGAAAACGTATTTGCGCGACTTAAACATTTTCGAGCTATTGCCACAAGAGATGATAAATTGAAGAGAAATGATGCGTCAATGCTCGCAATGGCTTGTTCCTATATTTGGCTACCAATGTAATCCGTGAAATTTAGGTGATATCATCGCATTGAGTCCAACACTCTGATCAAAACAAGGAAGCCAAATGAAGTCATTTTATGTCTATATTATGGCAAGCAAGCGAAATGGTACACTATACGCTGGTTCAACATCAGATTTAATTAAACGAGTATGGGAACATAAAAACAGCCTGATTCCGGGATTTACAGCTAAGTACAATGTACATATATTGGTTTATTATGAGGTTCATGAAACCTATATAGAAGCTGCTCGACGTGAGAAGCGATTCAAAAATTGGCCCAGGCAGTGGAAGTTAAATTTGATTGAGAACCTAAATACAGAATGGCATGATCTTTATGAAGAAATTTGCCACTGATTAAGATCGGCTGGTTGTCGCGAACAAGTCGCGGCACGTAGCCGGTGGGGATGAATTGTCAACACGCCCTAGTTACACTCAATCACATCGCTTCATACTATTGCAAAAAAGATGGTCTCTGTATATGGTTGCATAACAACGCGTTCCGTTAATTAAGGATGATTTCAATGAGTCGCTCAACACTGCGAAGGTTATACTTTGTTCTCTGTTTCATTGTTCCGCTACAGCTATTATGGGCCCAGGAATCTCCTAAAATAAAAGAAAAAGCCTCATTACTCATTAATTTTGGAGCTACCGCACCAAATTGTTCTAGTTCATTGCAAAATTGTGTGATTCAAATTAGTCAAAACCTCCCTCAGTGCCTCTCTAAACCTGGCACCATTACGATCACTAACAATTCCAGAATTGTGGCGAAAAATATACAAGCATCATCTGCGGACAGTAATTTTATTAATTATGTCGTGCAAAAAAATGGATGCCCAGCTTCATTACAACCGGGACAAAGCTGCAGTATTTCCTTTTTTACCAATACTTCAGTAACCTTTTTAATTCCTAATGTATTAGTCAAAGGAACCAATACCACCTCAACTTTTTTTAATATGCACGCTTTGGCATGCCCTACGACGCAAGCGCGGCTAAGTGCCACTCCAACTACAGTCAATTTAGCCTTTGGGGGTGCTGCAAAGAACGTCACCCTGACCAATATTGGCAATGCAAATGCGAGTAATATACAGGCTACATTGGCCTCTCCTACTCTGGGTATTTCCGTAACAAACAATTGTCCTTCTTCTTTAGCACCAAATGCATCATGTCAATTCACCTTTGTCTCGAATTCCAGTTCAGGTACTACCACCGCAACAATCTTTGCCAGCAATGCCTCAAACTCAGTTCCAATAACCATTAATGTCAGTTCAATTCCCGCCACGGTAATCTCGGTTCCTGCGACTGCAATTATTCCTGTTGGTGATTCAGTAGGGGTGAGTTTTAACGTAATAAATCTCACCAGCAATCCAGCCTATAATGTGACCGTAAATCTACCCCCTGCCTGGACAACGGTGAGTAGTTCCACATGCAGTGTTATCCCAGGAAATGGCTCCTGTAGCTTAACTGTAACTTCCAACGCATTTACTGGTTATGTTGCTCAGGGTGGGATATTAGTTAACGGGGATAATATAAGCTCTCCGCCAACAATGGCCTTAGCGTTTTCTATATTTGATTATTTGATATTTTCTGTTCAGGGCCCCAATATGTATGTAATACAAAATGCTGATTCAGCATCCTTATGGAGTGATGACGCTCCGGCGCCACCGTTTCCTATACCTGGCATCACTGAAACATCTAAAACGTCCAATAATCCTCCTGATGCATGCAACGGCGCTACTGACGGCTTTTGTAATACACAACAAATAGTGAATCATTATGGCCAGTTTGCTACTAATAATGCCGCTGCTTTATGTTTTGACATTCAACTCGACAATACCGGTTCGGTAATGCCAGGAACCTGGTATTTACCTGCAATTTGTGAACTTGGAATATTTGAGCCACCCGGTAGCAATGCGGGATGTCCTAGTGGGTTCCCCAATGTCGTTTCTAACCTATATAGTTTAGGATTTTTGACGGACTTGTCAGGCCAATATTGGAGCTCTACAGAATACAGCATCTCAACTTCTGATGGATGGTATCAGAAATTTATTGGTAGTCAACAAAGCGTCCAGGGCACGGATTTCAGAGAAACCACACACAATGTGCGTTGTGTTCGAGTGATTGGCCCAGCCTAACTAAACAGCCTATAAAATTAAGGATAAATATGATGTTTACTAAAAAATCTACTCTTCTTTTGCTTAGTCTTTGTACTTCCTTTGCTGCGGTTCATGCAGGAATAGTAGAGCGCTATGTACAAAAAAGACAAGAAGAAAGAATACCCTTAGTTGCCGACACAACCATACGAGTCGCATACTTTAAGCAGTTGATCGATCATAATGATCCTACAGTGGGTACTTTTTCACAACGCTACTACATCGATGAATCCTATGGCCTCACTGATGATTCCCCCGTATTCTTTTATATTTGCGGTGAAGCAGCCTGTACGAAACGTGCATTAAATGGGGCAATCAGAAATTACGCACAAAAATTTCATGCCAAACTGGTTGCCCTAGAACATCGATATTATGGGGAGAGTTTGCCTTTCAATTCACTATCCACTAAAAGCTTACGCTTCTTAACTACGGAAGCAGCTCTAGATGATTTGGCCTATTTTCAACGCCATCTAAAAAATGAAAGAAACTGGAATGGCAAATGGGTCGCTTTTGGGGGCTCATACCCCGGCTCTTTATCCGCTTATTATCGTTTAAAATTCCCATATCTGGTGGTAGGTGCTTTGGCCTCGTCAGCACCCGTAATGGCAAAAGAAGATTTCGTTGAATATGATGCCCACGTGACCCAAGTTGCAGGATCACATTGCGCCAGTCAAATACGTGAGGTGGTCAGTGAAGTAGAAGCCAGCTTGAATGATGCAGCACAGTGGGAGCAAATGAAATCACTATTTGATGCCTCTGCGGTTGCAGATCCGGTGGACTTTTTATACTTGATTGCTGATACCGGTGCAGCAGCAGTGCAATATGGAATGCGCGATGCGTTTTGTTCCAGCCTGGCAACCAGCCCGACACCACTTCAAGGTTATGCAGAGTTCGCTAAAAAATTATATAAAGACATGCATGTCAGTGCGGTAGAAATGACCGCACAAGGCGCGATGAGTGAACATCCAAGTGATTATAAAGACGGCTTAGGGATGCGGCAATGGTACTACCAATCGTGTAAGGAGTACGGATATTGGCAAAATGCCCATCCAAATCCAACGCGCTCGACTCGTTCTTCATTAATTAATCTGGATTATCATCATAAAGTATGTCAACGATTGTTTGGTCTAACCCAACCAGTCAATACGACAGAACTGAATAACAGTCTTTATTTTCCTTTAATGGATATTCTAACTTCTAATATTTATTTCACGAATGGAGAAAATGATCCCTGGTCTACACTGTCTTTGGCAGAAAAAAACGGAAATGCGATTAATCCTAAATTGACTTATCAATTGATTGAAGGAGCGGCTCATTGCGATGATTTGCATAGTCCCTCCTCACTGGATTCAGATTCTTTAAAAAACGCTCGCCAAATGATGGAGTCGTTGTTAACGGAGTGGCTTAAGTAAATTTGAGCTGGTTGATTTATAACCCCCTTCCCTTGCCCGCTTGCGGGAGAGGGATGAGGGTTCTACTACTTAGGCTGATGAGAGGGATGCTCCTCTTCACCCTCATCTTTAGCCCCACTCAGACGTGTTCTAGGTATTCGCTCCAAAGCGTTCCATTTATCCAGTGCATCAAGAAAACAAGAAGGGGATAAAGCCTCCACCTCTTCATGAACAGGTAATTGCAATAAAGGAGGAATATCCGTCACTCCCTTACCATTTAATTCCTGTATCAACTGTACATTTAATTCTTTAACAGTAGCGAGGGTAGATAAGCCTACAAATGGAGAACAAATAAGCGTCACGGGGCTTTTGTCTTCTGCACGAAAAAGCTCTTGCGCCGTGTCATCTTGATGCACTAACCCTTGATGAGGCCCCATTAGCTGTGCATCATGCATTTCTCGTTGAATTATTCCAAATTTATGTTCCAATTGCTGTAACCAATCATCACCTAAATGTTTTTTTAAAAATCCTTTTGTTTCATCACGTTCAATTAACTTGTCTAGCCTAATCCGATACTCCTCACTGTAGAGAAATTCAGATAAGACAAATGCATCTTTTTGGTACTTTGTATGAAAAAACATAGGCGCACCACCTTTTGTCGCTTTAATCTCAAAAACCATCACATTAGAAGAAAGATCAAGATCATTAGAAAAACCCGATCTCCATGCCCACTGAGCATCATGATACAGCTGGGATAAACGAGCGCTATCATTAATGATGCCTGAGGATTCGAATACAGCCAAATCATGGGTAAGTGAGGCTAAATCTGCTAAAGCCCCTAATTTTGACAGGGTTATTTTGTCATGATCATCAAAGTGAGTTTTGTGCCAATGCCTTGATTTAAAAGTTAAATTTCTTAGGGTCTTAATCACCGCAAAACTAATTCCGGTATCTTGCTCTTTCAGTTTCCCTAGCTCTAGGATTTTTCTATTTAGCTCCAAATTGCCCATCGCATTTTCTAAAAAAACAACAACCCTCTCTTTTTCTTTACCTGCTAACTCGAGAACCCGAGTAGGGTTATCCGCATGCATTAACCTATTCAGCAAAAATAATGCATCTAAATCTTCGCTGCTAAGTCCTGTTCCTTGAATTATTTCTTCTCGAGTCATAAATCACCTGGTCAAGCATATGAAAAATATCGAAGCATGATTTCTTCGACTAAGTTATCAACAAAGTTAATAAGTAAGTTAGAAAATAACTCATCATTAACGTTTTCTTGCGCTTGGAAAAGTAAATATTGCTGGGCAATAAAATTCACCATCTCACTAATGCGCTCAGGCTTTGCTAAATAAAAAAAACAATCCGGTAAAGCAATTAAAATTTTATTAATTAATTTCTGAGCATCAACATCTGAAATACCTAAGACCAGAGAGATTGCTGAACTGGATCGGTATTTACTGTGCATGTTTGCTTCACAATACTGGTCTACAATCCTATAGATCTCTTTAGCAGATTGCTCTTTTCTTGGGTGCACAGGCTTGACTCCATTAACTTGCCATTTTTTTATTCAATAATCCAATTTTAGACCAAATTTCAGCAGTTGTTTGCAATTCGTCAGATTGAGCCCAAGCGGTATTATAAAATGGAGTGCACTTCATCCGATGTGCAGTGAGGAATATCCATGCTCAAACAATGAGTTAATATAGGAGATTCCTCGTTGCACTCGGAATCACAGAAATTGGAAACAGGCAGAGAAAAATCAGTTCTAATTAAAAGCGACCACTACGAAAGTCATCCATCGCTTGTATTATTTCTTCCTGGGTATTCATTACAAAAGGCCCATGACGCGTAATAGGCTCATGAATTCTGGCAGCAGCGATCAAAATACATTGACTTGCAGTTTCACTTTTCAAAAGCAAAGTATCCCCAGAACCAAGTTTTGCTAAGGTATCCTGTTGTACTAACTGTTCACCAATGCGAATCGTTCCTGAAATGACTAGAAGAATCGCTTGATAATCATTGGGGATATGTTGCTCTATGCTCGTACCCGGTGGCAAAATAATATCGAATAATAAAGGTCGAGTGGCAATACCGGTAATTGGAGAAATGGTCCCCTTATCCGTCTCGCCCGCAATTACTTTAATCTGACCACCTGAATCATGTGTTTCCACAGGTAATTGCTCACTTCGCATTTCTTGATAGCGAGGAAGTCGCATTTTCTCGGCTGCAGGTAAATTTAACCACAATTGAAAACCATGTAATCGACCATTCGCTGAAGGCATTTCAGAATGAACAATTCCTTTCCCAGCAGTCATCCATTGCACATCTCCCGCAGTGATAACTCCTTTATGCCCCTTATTATCTTCATGGGTAATCTCACCATCGAGCAAATAGGTAATTGTTTCAAAACCACGATGAGGATGAGCGGGAAACCCAGCCATATAATCCAAAGGATCGGTGCTATTGAAATAATCGAGTAAGAGAAGAGGCTCAAAATCATTGCTTCTCTCGATGCCTATGTAGCGATGTAATTTCACGCCAGCACCTTCACGCACGAGGATACCTTTAATTAATCGCTCTACTTTAATTTCGCTCATGAGTACACTCCATGTTCGCTAATACACTCATTAATTTACAATTCACTGCTATATAGCATAGCTCAAAAACTATCAGACAATACAAATATTGGTTGTAGGCCAGAATCACTGCATGTGCATTTTATGTGCGATTCAATACTTTAGCCCACATTAAGTCTATAAATTTATCCCATAGAATTAGAAATAAGCCTTGCAAACATATTTATTGCATCATACATTCACCAAATGATCATATTGAATAATATTTAGTTTTTGAGCCGCATTAAATAAAACAAAAAGCGCAAAAAAGTAACCATTAGCTCGAGGTGATGTCTATGCCCACAAAAGATGCACATAGCAATTTAATTACTGAAATAAGTCAAATAAAAACAACCGAACAACATCAGTTGATTTTGGAGTTAATTCATAAAAAACAATATAACAAAGCTCTTTTATACGGGTGCAAAAATTGCAACCCGCAAGATACCATTCTTACGGAGTTATTGGCTGTATTGATAAGAAACAGGGAAGCCCTTTTTTTGGATGTCGACATTAAAGAAAATGGCCTTAGCCCTATCGATTATACAATAACGAATCAAAATTATACGCTCCATTTTCTGCTGGAAAAGGCGAACGCCAATGGAAATAAATTTCTAAAACCAGTATGGATGCAATTCATCGCTAATGCTGTTTATAAAATCGCAAGTCATGAAAATGCGCAATATATAAAGGAGCGTGAATCGATTGATGCCTTATTTAAGGCGCTCCCTTTAAAAAACTCATTTCTTACTGACCAAGAAAATGCTCAATTCGATGTTAAACGTCTCATATGCCTTTTACACATCTTAAGACATCTGCAGCAATATCATAATAATTTAAACGACTCTTCTTTAGTTGATTGCAAACTTAGCTCTTTCGAAAGGGAAGTCCTCTATTATCGACGTATTGATTATATCAGAGAGAGCATTAATAGATTTTCTATCATTATTAGTAACTTATCTGGATCTTTGCGCAGCAGATATAAGACACAACTTGAACCTTTAAGCTGGATAACCCTGGAACAACTTGGTGGTGCAACAGCAAAAACAACCCCGGAAATGGTTTTTCATTTTGCCTTAGAAAAAAATTTAACTGATTTGCGTTTTGATGATGCCGAGAGCTCGCTGTTTCAAGAGCATTCTGATAGAGAGGAGCTCGTTGAAGAAGCAATACCTTCTGTATTAAACGAGTTAAATGCTTTAAATCAATTTTTTAGATCTCTGCTCACTAAAGAACTTAAACCCGACACCCCCACAGTGGATAAACCACTGATTTTACCTAATGTAAAGGCAATAACTCGCTACTTTTTGGAAACTAAATACTTAATTGACTTACTCAATCTAGTGAATTATACCGAAGGGGAAGTATATGATCAGGAAAAAGTACTTACTTTATCCGGATTATCTGGCGTAAAAGCTGTATTTACGGCCCTACCCCCTGAAGTACAATATCGCCGAAGACTCGACCTGACAACGAAAGCAGGACAACATGCGTTGCTACGAAGATTTCAGCGCATAGGAGAATTGTTAACCGGAAAAAAATCTGATTTTACGGAATTTGATGAAACAATTGATTTTCGGGCATTAATCACCCTACGTGATGGCATTTGTCACCAAGATGAAGGGAATAATAAATTTATTATTGATAACTTGCTAAAAGATAAAGACAAGCTGGAAACAATAGCTTCAGGTGAAATGTACAGCCTATTTAAAAGAGTGCAAAAGTTTATTGCATCACGTCAAAAAGTTTATGGCACCTATAAGGAGAATCCTAAAGAATTTTGGGCGAGCGTCCTAAAAGCAGAACAAGAACGTTTTCAAGTGGCGCAAGAAAAAGCCAAAGGCAAACAAGAGGTTGTTGTTGACGCTTCTGAGCGCCGAATACCTCAACAAGAAGAAGATGAGTTTTTTATACTCTTTGAATTACTCAAATCTGAATTACTCAAACAAATGATTACTATTCCTAATCCACAAGAAATGATTACAGAATGTCATAAACTTTTTGATGGGACAGCAGAGATACCGAGTAAAAAAAGAATAGGGGAACTGTTACAACCCTTCGCTAAGTTCAAAAAAACCGAGTATGAGTCACAATATAAGAGAATGGCGCAAATACTCACAAATGCCACCGTAAAACCACGCACCACGGCAGTTGAACGACAACAAAAAAGGTTGCAAGAACAAAATGAAGCAGCGTTACGTAAATCAGCCAGGGAAAGTGTTTTTATTGGTCTAGACCATATACGTGAACTTGCCAAGCAGCTTATGGCAACTCCAGTTCGGGAACATATGCTTACTCCACTGAAAAGAGTTGATGCGGCCATTGAATCATTAAACAACATCCAAGAATTTTTAGTGGAAGCAGGTTACCTTGTTGTCGGTCAGCCTCATAAAAACATGAAAAGCTGGGATTTATATCATGCAAGGCAGGGACAATCTGATCTGGTACAGTTATTGGTTTCTAACCATCAATTAAGCGATGCTCTTGAATATAATGCCGGACAACTTTTACAGCATCTCGATACAATTAAAGGGTACGCGGAAGCCCAGAGATCAAAACACTTAACCCTAGGCTACGAGGCATTAAGAAATCTGAGAAATTATATAGAGCATGGAGATCCTTTAACTGAAACCCAAGAAATAAATTTAAACAAAAATTCGCCCTCTGCATTTCAACATCAAAAACTATTGGCGCCAAAAATTATTGAATTAATTTTTGTATTGTTACCGGATTTATTGCAGATAAAAGAGGTGATGGAGCGAAATCAGGCGCAGCAGGCCCCCGCTTCTGTACCGGTGGATCCACTTGCAACAAAAGAAATAGAATCTTCCGTATCAGTAGAATCAAAATCTGCTAAAAAACCATCCCCCTTGGTCACCAAAAGTATTTTTAACTATTCGGTAGACAAGATAGAGGCAGAAAACCTGCCAACTCAAAATTGTACACCTTAGCCAAGGAAACCCCGATAATCTTAGCCTGAAGATACTCAGGCTAAGCATCGGATACACATTATCTAACAAAAGTTATTGCTACTCCTGAAGTATTCAGCTGAGGAATCAAAGCAAACTACTGGAAAACTACATATCCCACCAACAATAACTGCCTACTCACTAAGTTTATAAACATTATTATGGGACAAAGCTCCAGCTCTAAGACTCCTGTAAGTTGGGACTAAGACCCTGCATCATCCTAATATAAGCCAACACAGTCGCCCATTTTTTTAAACAAATAATTTTCTGCTATGCTTACAAAGTAGGCAGTTTAATTAAAATTACTACATTTCCTTAAAGTGGAATGGAGGAGCCAATTATGTTAAGCAGAGCACCACGAGTTGTGAAAGGTGTAAAACCAAGTCCATGCCGCCATGTGCTTCATAAACTGGTTTCAAATCGTAGTGGAGTAGGAAAACTTTTTAACGCTGCCCAAGCTCAACCTATAGCAGCCATGGAGCAAGTGCCTGTTAAAAAAGCAACAATCGATTACTCTGAGCTGTGTACTACCTTACCCAAAAAAATGGTTCATCGTGGGATGTCAGGATTTAAAGAGCCACTATGTATTGCGACCGATGGTAGACTTGGTGCGGGGATCTATGCCGCAAGACCTTTTATTTTAAATATCGCTCAATTCATCCACGATCCTAAAAGTAGTGCATTGCTTTCGACCTCACCAGATCCACACACCGTTAAAGAATATATGATAGGGTTTCAGCTCATCAGCGCGAAAGGAGCCATTGCCTCCATGTGTTTACCCTCTGTCTATATTCGTCCGCAAACAGCAAGACATATCGATATTGAAGCATTTCAATATTATCAAAAACTACTTAATGGACAACAAGATCCCGGCGAGTTTCGAAGGGTTGAAGATATTTTTGATTTAGCTCAGGGAAATAATGAAACAACGGCAATTTTGGGAGCAACAAAAGAAGATGATTGGCGTCCAAGATTTGATACAGATGTGCATAGCATAGTCCTGGTACAAGGAGCTGCTGGGCGTTTGTTGAAAGGACTAAATGGATTTATTAAGGCAGGGGAAATAGAGACTACAACGGTGAAAAACCCCGACTACCGCCCAAGAATTATGTCAATAGAGGTCTCCTCTACGGCCACCGCTGAAGGTGCGATGTTCCCCAAACAATTCGAAAAAATGAATGAACGCGCACTTAAATTAGGACTAATACCGGCTGACCGTAGAATTTTAACGCTAACAGATGCCTCTACTCTAATGGGCTCTGCGGTCTATAGAAAACTAATTGAAGGTTATGAAGCGACTGAAGAAACCATGGTATTACAAAGTGTACCAAATGAAATTGCCTTTGGCTCTCCAGAACTCATTGACTATGCAGCATCGATAATTGAATCAAATCCGAATAAAAAAGCAGTTTTTTCACAAGGACTTGATAGTACTCTGCAATTATAAATCTCATTTTGAATAGATAGTTAAGTGGAATAATGCCTGTGTGAAATTAAAGTACTAAAATACAAAGAAGTTCATGGCTGTTTTCGTTGACTCTGATTAAGAGTATTTTTGTTGTTTCAATTGGGCTATAGCCTTACTAATTTTAGCTGAGCCCAATTGTTCCTCTTCTCTTTTCTGACCTGGGATTAAGCTGCGGGAGGTCGCGATAAGCGAACAACGCTTTGGTCAAGCGCGTTCCATCGATGCTTCTTTTTTCGTTCGCGTAATGCCTGGCTCTCCCTGCTTAAAATGAATTCTACACGTTGATGAATACATATCATTCCCACCGATAATGACTTGATCACCTTCAGTGATTACCTCGCCATAAGCATTTAATCGTAAATTCATCGTTGCCTTACGTCCGCAATGGCAGATGGTTTTGAGCTCAACAAGCTCATCCGCCCATGCCAAAAGATATTGGCTTCCCTCAAATAGTTCTCCACGAAAATCAGTACGCAATCCATAAGTAAGAACGGGAATCCCTAGTTGATCAGTAATTTCCGTTAATTGATAAACTTGGGCACGTGTTAAAAACTGGGCTTCATCAACCAAAACGCAAGCATATTCCTTTTCCTGGGCTAGGACATGTTGGTACAAATCGTCTTTGGGATTAAAAATAAAGGCCTGTTCTGATAAACCAATACGGGAATGAACGGCACCATGTTGATATCGATTATCTATGGATGGCGTAAATAATATGGTATTCATTCCACGTTCACGATAATTATAACTTGATTGCAAAAGCACCGTGCTTTTCCCTGCATTCATTGCTGCAAAATAAAAATAGAGTTTTGCCATAGGATTTCAGTTTTTTTGAAATGCACTCATCATACCTAAATCATCCACTTAGAATCTACTCTAGTGCTCTAATTCAATGCGAACATCATTCTAGCCAGGATTAGCCTTGATTAATTCATTAATCCGAGCGATTTTGAACACTTTTTTTGGTATAGTACAAAAAAATATTTTTTCCTATGAGCACTTACAATAGAATGAAATAGCTTCCAAATATTGCATGAGATAACTATGAACTCAAAAATAAAGAACTTATTTGCCGCATTTATCTTAATGAGCATCGCATCCCTAAGCCAGGCAGATGTTCTGCTTAAAGATACCCTGGGCAACACCATTCCGTTTTCCTCGCTAAAAGGGAAGTGGGTACTTATTAATTATTGGGCGGGTTGGTGTAAAACCTGTATTGATGAAATTCCTGAATTAAACCGCTTTTATCAAAAACATGAAAAAGACCCCATTGTATTATTCGCTGTAAATTATGATGGGCTACCCATACATAAACAAAAAAAGCTCATTCAAAAATTTAATATTCGGTACCCCTCACTCGCCTCCGATCCGGCACTTGCTTTAGGATTAGGCGACATTATTGGCGTGCCGGTGACCTTTGTGATTAATCCCAAAGGAGAGCTCGTTGATACGCTCTATGGTGGCCAAGATATAAAAACCTTAGATACGGCAATAAAAGAAGCATAAAATATCATATACCTCTCATCACCCTGAGGAGTTTACGATGAAGGATCTCCTGATAGAGCGTCATTGTTGATTATAAAGCTCATACCACTTCATGGAGATCCCTCATTCCGTTTGGGATGAGCGATGCGCCACAAACAAACGTTGTTTTTGTTCCTGAGTAATGCGAATTTTCAACAACCAATCACCGTTTTCATTATGCGATTCGTTTAAAACGGAACCTAATTCATAGAGTTGTGCCCTTAGTTTTGCCTGAGTTGCTTTAAGCACTACATTTTCAATAAGAACGGCCCCATGCAATTGGGTGCTAATTGCTTCTTTGAGTACATCCAGTCCCAAATTGGATGCCGCGGAGATCCATACTTTACATTTCCCTTCCTGATAATCTACCTTAGGCTGATACCCTTCTTTTAAATCAATTTTGTTAAATACCAAAATGATAGGAATATCATGCACTCCTAACTCATCCAAAACCTGTTGCACTGAAAAAACGTTATCTCGCCAATGAGGATCAGAAATATCGATCACATGCAGCAATAGATCCGCTTGTTGAGTCTCTTCTAAGGTTGCACGAAATGCCTCTACTAATTGATGCGGTAAATCACGAATAAATCCGACGGTATCAGTTAAAATAACTGAAGAAGAGCCCGGTAAATTGAGTTGGCGCATGGTGGGATCCAACGTAGCAAACAACTGATCCGCCACATAAATGCTTTCTCCAGTTAATGCATTGAATAAAGTGGATTTACCGGCATTGGTATAACCAACTAGAGATACCGTGAGTAAAGAAGCTTTGCGTCTGGCCTGACGGTTTTGATCCCGATTGCTGCGAACTTTTTCCAAACGCTTATTAATGTATTTGATACGCTCACGCAATAAACGACGGTCAGTTTCCAATTGAGTTTCACCTGGGCCTCGTAATCCAATACCCCCTTTTTGGCGTTCCAAATGAGTCCAACCACGGATTAAGCGTGTTGATAAATGCTGTAATTGAGCCAACTCGACTTGCAATTTCCCTTCGAACGTTCGTGCACGCTGAGCAAAGATATCGAGAATCAAGCCGCTGCGATCAACCACCCGGCATTCGAATAAACGTTCCAAATTTCGTTCTTGTGAGGGGGATAATTCATGATTGACGAGCACCAATTCTGCATCAAGCGCTTTAACCAGCTGTGCAATCTCTTCTGCTTTCCCTTTACCTATATAATACTTGGCATCTGGGGTTGCCCGCGTGCCTAAAACACAATCCAAAATGTCCGCATTCGCGGAAAGAGCTAATTCTTCAAACTCCTGCAATGCCTTATCCGCATCAATTCCCGGTAGTGCTAATTGCACCAATACCGCCCGCTCACCACCTTGAGGACGTTCAAACACTCACTTGTTCTCCGAAAAAATAGGTTTTGTTACTGATAAAGATAAGTATAAAAGAGCATTACGGCAAAAAAATCGGTTCATTGCGTCACTTGATCCTTAGAACTTTAAACCACTCAACTCTTACCCAGAGCTCAGGATCCCATACCTAAAAGGCTGAAATTAAAAGAAACAAGTATTATGCCAAAAGAAGAAAAAAAACACTATCCAAATACCGGCTTATGTATCGGTTAAACCGGTTCATTTACTAAAGGATATTCATTAGCTGGAGTGATTCCCTCTAAATAAGCAAAGAGGGAACTGTCCTTAAAATTAAACCTTATTCACAGGGTCTATCCTCGGAACTTCTGGTTCTTTAGAGTCTTCAGGAACTGCAGAAGCTTCCACATCGTCAGGCTTTCGAAGCGATTCATGTAAATCACGAACTTGATAACCCGATGTGGTATGACCGAAAAAGAATGCTCTATGCTTATCGGTACCAATACGGCTTGGCAAAGTACCAAAAATGAAATTTATACCATCAGCCAACGTTTCCATAATTGCCACAAACCAAGAACGTCGACGTTCATCAACCACAGCCAACATGTTTTGAGAAACCTGTTGGATCCTGCCCTCAAAATCTTTTTTAGACATCGGAGTATGCAGATTATCAAAAACCACTTCAAATAAGCCTTTTCGATATCTTTGTTCTTCTGCTTCAAATGCTTTAGCTTTTGCTTTGGCGTCTGTGGGTGCTGTTTCCGTATTCCAGCGAGCTTTTATTTTAGTACACGTTTCTTCAATTTTATCAATAGATCTTCTAAATTTCCTACCTTTGGGTTCATCACTCAAATACAAGCTAAAAACATCTTTTCCATGACGAAGGCTCATCATTTGCGGTTCGTCACCAAGCTGCAGTGAACAAAGAGTACCAATCATTTTAGCTTTAGATTCGTCTGAGATGTCTTTCTTATTAATTTGAAATAAAATTTTTCGGAAATTTTTCGCCGCGGAAGAATCAATGATCACCCATTGATGAGCCTCTCTCTTTGCAACATCTAACTTTAACGATACTAAGATATCCATCGCTTTAGATTTTTCACTATTAGGGTCTAATAATCGCCTTAATTGAGCATCAGAGGGATCAATATCTGCCTCAAGTAAAGCGATTAAACGTTTATTCGCTAATAGCTTTAGAACTTCAGAGGGCTCCTTGGAGCAGGTATGACCTCTTTCTGAGGTGATTGCAAGAATATTACTCTTTACAGTCGGAAGTTGCTCATCTAAAGGTTTTTCGGGATTAAATTTTTTAATATCCTTTGCTGGGATTGTACCTTCTTCTATTTGACCCTCGGGTGTCTTAACAGTGTAGTGAAATAAGTCTTTCTCTAATTTAATATAAACGGTGTCGTCTTTTATCGCTTCCGCACTTAATGGTCCATCACTTTCTGGCATTAATTTAAGGCCATAATCCATGGCGTCTAGTCTTTTAATTAGCTCAAGTCTAGTTATGTATTTAATGTTAGCAAGCCTAACAAATGTGGAGGCAAGTTGGGTGTTAGAAGCAAAATTTTCATATTTATCTAGATGCCCAAGCTGAGCCAGTTTTTCTGCCAACTCAATTAAAATGATATTATATTTCTTGATGAGCGTGGTAAGTGGCGCAAATTGCTCGGCTGTTAATTTATCAATCGTTTGAGGAAACTTTTCTTTTAACTCTTTTAATTCTGATCCCTCAAGATTTATAGTCAGAAGCTTATTATGAGATGATGGGTTATAGTAAAATAAACCTTCCTTAGTCAGGATATAATTTGGGCCCTTATATGTTCGGAGTATTTCGTCCTTAGGAGTTTCATCCATTCTTATGAAGCCACAGTCCTGATCGGCACTAATTGGTGGGAGACCTTCGACTACAGCGCGAAAGCGCTTCTCTTCTAGAGCCAAGGTATAAAATTTGTTATCTATGTTACCCAGTGCAGCTAATTTTTTATAAACCGCATTAACTCTAGAGAGTAAAGCCGGATCTTCATGATTAGCAGCAAGAAATTCAGTAATACTTTTTCTATCCACTCCACATTTAGGTGTGTCTTGCAAAAACTTGATTACAGACTCGAGTTTTCCAATCTCGAGATTGGGCTTTTTAAATAAAAATCTTATCGCTAAGGAAGTAATTTCTGGGGTAGGTTTATTTCTATTAAGCCAGTTTAAGGCATCAACCAAATTTTGAGATACATGGTTAAAATGGCCCCTAAAAAGTGCAAAGGGAACATCGCTATAAACCATTAATTTCAATACCCCCAGTCCTGACGCATATCCAGATAACATAGGGGTTAATAATTTGCGGTTTTCAGGTGCCAGACAACTCTCATGAAGCCACTCCAGAAATTTATTATCTTCCTGTGCAAGCTCTTTAAATGCCTCTGAGGCGTCTATCATATCGAGATCAAGAGCCAATTGATATAATATCTTTCTTTTTGGCGGATTATAGTCCTTGTTTTTCAAAATACCGTTAAGTTGCTCTGACAAGGGCTCTTGTGGATTTATAATTTTATTTGCTTGTGCTTTTGTAACTTTTATATCTGCTGAAACTAGGGCGCTTAATCTCTCATTTTTCAGTAGGGCCTTACATGCCTCCGCACCTTGGATAGATATTTTTTCAACGAGAAAATTTTTTAATTCTTCATATTTTACAAATTGATTAAAGGCATTTACCCATTCTAAGTCGCCAGCAAATGCAGAGTAAGTAGCTAACCTACCCATCTTGTCCAAGTTCAGTGCCAATTCAATGCATTTTTGATTTTTTTCAACCTCTTCAACTTTTAAACCAGCAACGATTCTTCTAAACTCTATGGAGCGTAGAGCCAATGAATACGCTGCAGAGTTTTTTACTTTTAGAGCATCCAGTTTTGCCACAGTTTCTTGAACAGCTTTCCATAATTCATTGTTTAATCCCTGTGTGTTTAAATGTTCAGCTAAAAATTGAGTCAAAAGCTCTGGTTTAAGTTTTTTAATTCCTTCGGCATTATTTAAAAAGCCAATCAGCTTTTTGAGCTCACAAAATAAAGTCTGGCGATTTAGGGGAAAGCGTTCAATTTCCGCAATATCATTTTTTAAAAATATAAGTGGATTTTCTGGTATTGCTTCTCTAATTGGATGTCTTAATAAGAATTCAATCGTTAAAGATAAAACATCTTCGTTTTTAGCTTTTTTACTGACTGTCTGTTCGGTAAGATATTGAGTAAGCCCCTCTAGTTGGTCTATAAGTAGTGCTTGATTATCCGCAGGAGCTCTTAATACCAATTCAATAACTAATGCCAAAACCTCCTCGTTTTTAGGCTGAGGTATATTCTGAGTAAATATTATCAGCTGATTGATAAGCCGTTCTTGTTCATCTGATTCTTTGAGTCGTTTAATCACATCAGCGACATCATTACATTTTTGAATTGCGTTATAGATTGTGCGTAAATGATCAAGCTTTTCACTTTCTAAAATATTCTTCAAAAACCTATGGCTTTTAGTATCCTCCGCCAGTTTGTTAAAGAAATCAAAAAAGCCGTTCTTTTTCTCCGGGAAATTAGCAAACTCTGAAAACTTATCGATATGCCCTAATTGATAAAGATTATGAGCTAATAAAAGCAACTCTTTTTTAACTTCCTTGTGCTCCTTCAAAGATTCATTAGCCTGAATGTATTTCACAGCTTTTACTAATTCACTTTTTTCATCCAGACAAGCTTCAATTTCCTCCCTACTCATTCTTATGGACCGTTCATCTAATGAGGAAAATAAGTCGATTACAAAAGGATTCTTTATTATCTCCGCAAAACGCTCCTGCAGAAGTTGCATCCATTTTGGGTCATCATCAAATTGTTTGCCTCTCTTTATAGATCCCGTAAACAGTTCAAATAGAGCGGGATGCTCACTAATGGTTCCATCTGTGTTCAATACACGTTGTATTATTTCTCCTATAGCAGGTGAATCTGCAGCAGCCTTCAATTGCCCTACCTTCTCTGGCAATGACCTCAAGTCAACTTCTTCAACTTTCTCTAAACTATCATCAGCGATCATAAAAGTTTTTGGATCTACTGAAGACAAGATGTGAACTTTGCGCTGCTCTTTTGGCAAATGAGTATTTTTAGCTATGGCAATCATCCATTGTTCAGGGTGCCCTTTTCGATAAAAAATAGTAATGCCTGTCGGCTTTTTTTGAGAATCTATATAACCACCACGCGCGTCTTTAGCACTGGACATGGCAATCGTGACTTCATCCTCAGGATCATTCGAATCGTAGAAGGGAACATGTCCTAACATAAATTTTAAATTTGTAGCTTCCATGTCACCCTGCATATAATGGTTTCTTATTGGATCCGCATTCACAGGTAAATGAGTATAACCACCGTTTGATGTTATCAAAGTTCCAATTTCATCATGAGTAAGCTTAAATAGATTTTCTTGCTCGCGAGGTATTCGATTTAGTTCTCGATCAAATTGAGAAAACACATTAACAGGTACATCTTCAGCTGCTCCATTTGACTTAATATAGTACAGTTTTTTATTATCTCTTTGATTGCAATATATATAACAGCCTTTATATCCTGTGAGATCATCAGGCAATTTAGGCATTAAATGGAGGTTTGTATTAGGTAAAAAATGTTGCTCTAGTATTTCCTTAATTCCAGTCATATGGAAAAATGGAATTCGTCCATACAGATCTTTTTGTATTTCAATATTATTGGCCAGGTCCCTTTTTGCTATCATTGACTCTAAACCACAGGCAGCGAAAATATCAGTAAAGGTGCCTTCAAGATAATAAAACATATAAAGGTTCCCCGGTCAAAAGTTAGTAAATATGACTTATTTATGTTTATTATAGAATATTATTTATTAACGCTACATTAAGTGTTCATTACTGTTCTGCAAAGCTCACTCTGGCTATTTAATACATAGCTTGCATACCAAGAATATACAATATTTTAGTCAGTTTGCAAACAAATGGGGCATCCCCGCAAGGCGGGGAACTATTCTTGTACAAGTATTTGCGCTAAAGCGACTATGGATGCCTGTTTCCTCGGGAGCGACCACTTTCGCTTTGGCTTAACGAAGCATCAAAGATGGATAACCTCATTTAACCTTCCTCAGCACCTTCATTTCCAGAGTTTTCATCTTCAACGGGCATTTTTATGGCACGTGATGGCACCACGGTGGAAATCGCATGCTTATAAACCATTTGTGTAATCGAATTTTTCAGCATCACCACATACTGATCAAACGAATCCACAATTCCGTGCAATTTAATTCCATTTACCAAAAAAATGGATACGGGCACCTTCTCTTTACGCAATTCATTTAAGAAAGGGTCTTGTAATAAATGAGTTTTAGACATTGCCTACTCCTTATTGTTATTGTATTTTTTAAAGGCAAAACATGCATCTGATCACTTATTCGACATTTTTTCAGAAAACTTTAGATTAATTTCATGACAGTTCGATTTTAATCCGTTACTATAGGGTCTGTTTAAATTTCGCTATCTTGAGTCAAAATGGCATTTTTTTGCACAAGATAGTGGAGTGGTCAACAGACCCCAGGGAGTAGCTCCTTTGTATTATTGTTCAGTACCCTTTCTCATCTTAATTTAAGGAGGATTAAATGGTATTTACTTATGAAGAATTAATTGCCCTAGAAAATCCCTATGAACATCTGAGCGATGGTGATGCACTCGCCGAGAATGCTAAGGCATTTGAGACCTTAAGTCGTAAAGAAAAAATTGCCATGGCAACTAAACTAATCGCCGCCTGCCCGGAAGCAAAATTCAAACAATATGGCAATCACATCAAAGCATTAGGTGGCTTAATTAAAAATGAGGATAGTTTCCACTCGGTCATCACTGAAGCATACCAAGTGAGACAACGCATCAATTCCTTACTCGATCCCCGAAATAGATCACCCCATGTTTTGTTTTCAGCTAAGGAATTTAATCCTGCACCTTTCTTTCAATTTAGTGCGCTTGCCAAGCAATTATTAGAAAGCAATGAGTCAGAAATTGCAGAGCGATTAGCTTTGTGTGTTCCAGAGCAAGAGCGCCATCAAATCGCTTTCAATGTCGGAATCGCTTTTCCTAAGAGTATTCTTAATGAAAAAATTCATCATGCATTTTTATTGCGTCGCAATATAGAAAAATTGTTACTCAGTGATACACCAGATAAATTTTTTACCAGCCGTGATTATGATGGGGATAGCTGCAGGATGTTCGTCAATATGTTTCGTGTCTTATTAAAAGGCCAGGAAGAATCAATTGCCGGAAAATTGTGTGCGTTAGAATCTGTCAGCCGCTCATCGGTCAAACGCCACCTGGAGTTACTGCATACCGAAGCCTTTGATGCAACGAATCCGTTCAAATTAATTGCTGATGCCATAAATAAAAAGGAAGGCTCGGAACAAAAGAAAAATGAGTCTCAAGCCAGTAATCGAAATAGTTTATTTAATCGCTCACCAACATCTCCCGTGAGTGACATATCAATGGCTATGAAACAACTTGACATAAGTAGTGAAGCTGACACTGAAAACGAACTCTCTCAGGGTAAAACATCTGAGAATGAAGAGGAAGAATATTTTGAAGAATCTAATTTCACTCCGTTTTAAACCCGTCCGCCCTTACAAAGTAAGGGCACTTTATTTTGATCCTTAATTTCAAGAGAGATATTAATGACTCACGAAAAACTCACTGTTGCCTTAGTGCAAGAAAAATGGCATGAAAACCCTAAAGAACATCAAGACAAACTAGCGTCCGGAATCAGTGCCGCCGCACAACAAGGAGCGGCCATCGTTTGTTTACAAGAGCTTACCCTGAGCCCTTATTTCTGTACGCGCGCCAATGTAGATCCTAGCCCATTTATGGAAGACATCCATACAGGCCCTACGGCTCAATTTGTCAGTCAAATGGCAAAAGCGCATAATATTTGCATCACCGCCTCACTTTTCGAAAAAGCCGGTTTCAATACTGCTGTGGCTTATAACAATAAAGGCGAGCTTATTGGAATCACTCGAAAACAACACATCCCCAGTGGGGAAAAATACCATGAAAATTTCTACTTTAAACCTGGAGACTCCGATTATCCAGTCCACCAAATCGCGGGACATAAATGGGGTTTACCCACCTGTTATGATCAATGGTTTCCAGAGTTGTCGCGTATTTATGGTTTAAAAGGCACGGAAGTTTTAGTATACCCCACTGCAATTGGTGGTGAACCGACAGCTCCTGAGGTGAATACGCAACCCATGTGGCAGAAGGTTATGGTTGCCCAAGGGATCATGAGTAATACCTTTATCATTGCCGCCAATCGAATTGGTTGTGAAGACGGATTAGAGTTTTATGGTAGCAGCTTCATTAGTACGCCTATGGGTGAAATTTTAGCACAGGCATCTCGCGACAAACCCGCAGTATTAGTCGCCGAACTCGACTTTGAGCAGCGCGCATTGTGGGGAAGATTATTTCCCTTTGCTCAGCAGCGAGAGCCTTCTACCTACCATGATCTTGTAAAATCACGCTAATGCCTTTGGAAAATCGACCTATGAACATCAGTGCATCACCTGAAGAAAATTTATATAACATCAACAACTGGGGCGAAGGATACTTCAGTATTAATGCTCAAGGAAATATCGAAATAAGCAAAGCACCGGGGAAACCTGGTGTTGAGCTGCAAGCGATTGTTAATGAGGCAAGCAGAGCGGGACTTCATCTTCCCCTACTCATCCGTTGTTCTGATATCTTACATGACCGTGTACACCGTATCTACGAAGCCTTCACGCAAGCCATAGAAGAAAATGAGTACACAGGGCATTACAAGCTGGTTTACCCCATTAAAGTGAACCAAGAACAAAGCGTAGTTCGCGAACTGTTGAAATCACCCAATCACTCGATTGGCCTGGAGGCGGGTTCGAAACCTGAGCTCATGGCAGTAATTGGCATGTTGGGCAATCAACAACACAGCACGATTGTATGTAACGGTTATAAAGACAGTTACTACATACGTACGGCGCTTATTGCTCAGCAAATGGGACACAAGGTTTTTATTGTTATTGAGAAAATCTCGGAGCTGGATATTATTTTAAAAGAATCAGCTCGCTTAAAAATAAAACCCTCTCTTGGTGTTCGCATCCGTTTAATCAGTAAAAGCGCCGGAAAATGGGAACACACTGGCGGCGTCAAATCCAAATTTGGCCTTACCGCCAAGCAGGTACTCGAGTTGGTCAATAAATTAAAAGCCCATAATATGCTCGATTGCTTACAGCTGATGCATTGTCATCTGGGGTCACAAATTGCCAACATTCACGATATACGCCATTGCATGCAGGAAGTATCCCGGTACTATGTTGAGTTGCGCCAATTAGATGCACCCATCGATACCATTGACGTCGGTGGTGGACTCAGTGTGGATTATGAAGGAACCCATTCCAATCAGGGCTGCTCCATGAATTACAGCATCCATGAATATGCCACACATATTCTCCTAGCCATTCAATATCTGTGTCAGGAAGCCAATGTTCCCGAGCCCAATATTATTTCCGAATCAGGACGTGCCTTAACCGCTCATCATGCGGTATTAATTTCTGATATTAGTGATATAGAAATAATGAATAAAGCGCCCTCGCTTCCAGAAATTACGGATGAAGACTCCCATGTGATTCGTGATATCTATGATACGTATCACTCCATTACTGCAAGCTCACCTATTGAAATATATAACTATGCAGAACATTCATTAAATGAGGCCCATTCTTTGTTCAAGCATGGAGTTATTAGTTTGCAGGAGAAGGCTAAAGTAGAGGCATTTTATACCAATATATGCCTGGAGCTTAAAGAACGCCTCAATGTGGAAAACCCTTCTGAAGAAACTTTGTTGGCAAAAATCAATGAAGATATGGCCGTTAAGGTCTTTTGTAATATCTCATTTTTCCAATCGATTCCGGATGCGTGGGCCATAGGCCAAATCTTTCCAATAGCCCCAATTTCACAGCTTACCCAAACACCGTACATGCACAGTGTTTTGCAAGATTTAACTTGTGATTCAGATGGAACCATTAAAGAATACCTTGGTAGTTCCTGTGTGAATTCAACCCTAATGCTTCCTCCATACGACAATAACAATCCGTACTCATTAGGTTTTTTCTTGGTGGGTGCTTACCAAGAAATATTGGGTAATTTGCATAATTTATTCGGGGATACCAATTCCTTGGATGTCAAACTGTTTGACGATGGGCAATTTGAACTTAATGATTTGGTCAGTGGCGATACAGTAACTAATGTGCTGAACCTCGCTCATTTTGATACCAAAAAATTAGTCCAATCCTATGAGAAACAATTAATTCATGCAGAACTACCTAAGGAAACGACGCTTTTGTATTTAAATGAATTAAGAAGCATTTTTTCTCAATTAACCTATTTAGATGAACATATTCGGAGAAAATAAGATGACACCAAAACAAAGTGGATTTTTTATGCCCGCTGAGTGGCATCCTCATGAGCGGTGTTGGATGGCATGGCCTTGTCATCTTGAAACATGGTCTAAAATTGGCCTCCAAAAAGCACGCAGTGCCTACGCACGGGTTGCTCAAGCTATAGCCCAGTATGAACCAGTAACCATGCTGGTCAATCCAGGGGATGAAGAATCAGCCACAAACCTATGTGGTGATCGAGTTACGTTGTTCACACTACCTATTAATGACTCATGGACCCGAGATACAGGACCTACTTTCTTATTAAATCAGCACCAACAATTAGCGGGAGTTGATTGGATACATAATGCTTGGGGTGGTAACTATCAAGATTGTGCGCTGGATAACCAAATTGCAGGAGCAATCTTAAAGCAGACTCATGCCCTGGCCTTTTCAGCGCCGTTGGTTATGGAAGGTGGTTCATTTCACGTCGATGGAGAAGGAACTATACTCACTTCGCGCGAATGCCTGCTTAATGAAAACCGTAACCCCAAGCTCAGCCAACAAGAGATTGAACATTATTTGTATGATTTTCTGGGTGCTCAGAAAATTATTTGGTTAAACAAGGGGTTATTAGGGGATGAAACTGATGGTCATATTGATGAAATCGCTTGTTTTATTGCCCCCGGAAAAGTGCTTTGCCTTATTACTCATGATAAGGAAGATCCTAATTATGCAACTTTGCATGAGAACCTGGAAATTCTTAAATCTGCGACTGACGCAAAAGGACGAAAGTTGGAGGTTTATACGGTTGAGCAACCACCAGCCACCTATCTTGATGGAGAACGATTAACTTTATCCTACATTAATTTTTATTTGGCCAATAAGGGAATCGTCATGCCTGCTTTTGGTTATGCACAACACGACCAGGCAGCCTATCAGTTATTCTCGCAGTTATACCCGGGCTATCATATTTCGCAAATTGATGCACTGGATGTATTTGCCGGAGGAGGGGGAATCCATTGCATCACCCAACAGGAGCCTAAGAGCCTGTCTAAGACAACACGACCTACTCTTTGAGACATTTCTTACATTGTGTTGCTCCATCCACGCAATGACAACAACAGCCAAAAGGCTATACTCTAATTCAAAGGGATGACACGGATTCGTCTGACAGGAAGTCAAACTAAGGGACCAGTACATGGGATGTACTTCGCTGCAAGGATGCGGCACACTAAACGCTTAATATATCTTATTTCTCCATAAGAAAAAATCTCTCTTCCGGCCATGGCTGGTACGAAGAGAGATTACTCCATTGTAAGTATGGTGTTGTTGTGCCTTAGATTTGCTCCTCCAAATTTTTAGAGCACCACAACACCATAATGGTTGGGTCTTGGCCCAACACAAAATACATCCTCAATGCAGCGCTTTTTTTGGGCCCAAACTCTCAATACGATCTCAGATAACTATTTTCTAGGGTTTATATGACGCAGTGATTTTTTCTGCTTCCTCTTCAGAAAATTCTCTGACAAACTTCCCTTTAAAATCACCAAACACGCCACTAAAATGCCCCTCAAATTTACGTGTGTGGAACAAGGTTCCCGCGATAAGATGGCTCTTAGCTATAAGTTCTTGGGGATTGGGTGCACTTTTTTTGGTTTGTGTCGCTACAACATTTATTTCTTCAATTTTTTGGCCTATTACAGCGATAATTTCATCGGCTGCTGTATCTAAAATGAAGTTCTGTCCTTCTACTCCATCACTATGCTCATTGGTAACATAAACGTCGGCCCCCATGGAACTACTTGCAGTAAATCTTAAGAATCCTGGACCAACGTATTTTCTTTCCTGTTTGATACTATCGCAACGAATTCGGCCGCGCTCGTTCATATCGCGATTAATACGGCGCTCAATGATGTCTGAATAATTGTCCGTGGCAATATTCGCTGTGACTACCGGCACATCCGATGACCAATATTTTTTATAAAAATATTGCGCAAAAATCCCTTCCAGAATAATCACATCGGATGGGGCCACCTGCTCTTCATCGATGCGACTGTTCGTTTTGAAATCAAAAATGGGCTTAGTGATCGATTTTCCTTGATGCAACTCGCCAATATGAGTGATCAATAAATCTAAATGGAGCATTTCAGGTGTATCAAAATTAGTATTTTTTCGATAGTCTTCGAGATTAACATCCTTTGGGCATTCTTTATAATAATCATCCATGTTTAATATTTGCGCGCTTGTTCCAGTTTTTTTTAATTTGTTTAATAGATGATGAGATAAGCCTGTCTTTCCGGAACCCGATGCTCCGCCAATAATTACAAAAATCATATTTGCCTCAAAGATATGTCAAATTTAGGTTCATAAAGCGTGCGGATTATACATATGTACAGTTGGTTACTCAATCAAAAGTTTTTGCTGTTTTTTTGCAGATGAAATTTATAAAAAACTTTATCTCTTTCAAGGGCTTTGATTTTGCTGTTTCACAAATGCTACAAGGTAATCAGCCCTGATTTTTTTGAGATCCTGTTATTTCAGGGGGGTATTTTTTAAGGAGGAAACTCTTGATTGAGTTTTGAATTCAATCAAGAGTTTGGGCTTTACTTATTGACTGGCGGAATATCTATCAGTTGATAATTCGGTAAATCTGGAATCAAGCTGCCAAGTTCTGGTGAGCCTAAACCCGTTACATAGTCATAACCTTCTTGAGCAGTACAATAGTAACCACAGTCGCCGTTAGTTCCAGAGGTGATGTCGTTATAATTGTAATGGTATTTTCCACCATTAGGGTTTGCTGCAGCATATAATATATTCACAAAATGGCCACCAAATACTTTACCATAGAGTGAATTAGCAACCGCAACGATTCCCGCCCATTGAGGTGCACCCGCACTGGTACCACCAACTACGGCCCAGCCTACACCATCACTGCTTGGAACGGAGTTATAAACTGAAAATCCTGTTTCTGGATCAGCGTTATATGCTACATCAGGAACCCCGCGCATATTGTTTGATTGAGGGATTGGTAGATTTTTTTGATAATCTGGCCAAGCTTCTACTGAGCTAACTCCGCCACCACTACCTGACCACGCCTCTTCTCCTTGATAGTTTCCATAGGAGTCAACATTTAAAGTAGTTCCACCTACAGCCAAGACATATGGAGATGATGCGGGATAAATGGTTCCTGCGCCACTATCACCAGAGGATGCAGTAAAGGTTACTTTTGGATTATTAAACACCGCGTCATAGGAGGTTTGGCCAGCAAACTCACTGCCACCCCAGCTCATGGAAACCACGGTAGCTCCATTTTTTACTGCCACTTGCACGGCTTTAAATAAACTATCCATTTGATCATTTGCAGCTTCAACTAAAATGATTTTTGCTGCCGGTGCCACAGCATGTGCCCACTCAACATCTAAAGCAATTTCTCCAGCCCAACCTGCGTCTGTTCTTGGCTTTCTACCCGTAGCATATATTTTTTTAAAACACCCATTTGCTGTAGTGCATGCAGGCAAACCAAAGTGTTTTGAGAATACTGCTAAATCTGATTCGATTTTTGGGTCATCATATGCATCTACAATTGCAATAACCTGTCCTTTCCCTTGAGCATTCACAGAATTAAACCCATAGGCAACTCGAATTTGGCTTGGCGTTAATCCAGTAGGCATAAAGTGAGGAGTATTGGGTTTATAATGAATGGGATGATGTGCTATCCCTGGGGCTGTTGGCAAAGCATAAGCCTGCACACTCAATAAACCTAATACAACTGGTGTAACTAGAAGTTTAAATGGCAGTCCATTTAATTTTAATTTCATAGCATCTCCTTGTATAGTTAAATCCTTACAGCCATAAAACTCAAAAATGTTTCTTGAATAAGAAATAACAGATTTCGAATACTCCATTGCTTATGAAATAAATCCTACTTATGCAAGGAGCATTTTGGACATCATTCAATACATAGTCTTAAAGGAGCGATGAGAACCAAACTCGACCTTAGTCATTTCCTTTTAGCGAGAATGATATGCGATTTTTAAAGTAAACTAATAGTGATAGATATCCTGTCATAGGTGCTATCATTTGTCCAGAATTGTTTTAGGTGATCCATTTGCTTGATTTAGAATACTTTTTTGCAGCTATTAGGATGGACTCATGATTCGATGCAATGAATTTTGTATGTTCATGGCCTACTAGGGTCTGTTTCCATTTCTTTAGCTTGGGCAGCTAGCAGGTTCACGTTATGCTCGGGATAACATGACCATTTGTGCACAATAATAAGAATGGAAACAAGCCCTTCAAGCTTGCGCTCGTTGTTACACGTCTATATTTTCGGCTTCTAAGGCATTACTTTCGATGAACTCCCTTCGGGGCTCAACATTGTCACCCATAAGGGTAGTGAATATAGCATCCGCAGCAACGGCATCTTCAATGCTTACTTGCAGCATACGTCGCACTGCCGGATCCATTGTTGTCTCCCAAAGTTGATCAGGGTTCATTTCTCCAAGGCCTTTATAGCGCTGGATAGTCTGGCCCTTTTTCGCTTCATCCATTAACCAGTTTAGAGCTTGCTCAAAATGTTCTACAGCGAGTTCCTTTTCACCACGTTTAACATAAGCGCCTTCTTCCACCAGACTTGCTAATTTAGAACCCAGGCTAACTAATTCTTTATAGTCTTTAGAGTTGAAAAATTCCACATTCATAGGAATGTAGTTTTCCATTCCATGCTGAGTAACTATTATTCTGGGGATAAACTGGTTGGTATCAGCTAATGAGTGAACCTCTACTTGATATTGTTCTGTCTTGCTTCCAAGCTGCTGCATGCCCAAATGCAATTGCTTGCACCAATTGGCTATTTTTTCGTGCTGACTAAAGTCTTCACTATGCAAAGTGGGTAAATAGGCAACACGTTTCAATATATCAGAGGGATATCGTCTTTTATAGCGTTTGATAATCTTTTCAACACGTCGATACTGCTGCACCAACTCTTCCAAAGCCATAGCAGTGATCGGCGGAATGTCTTTTCCTGGATAGAATGCTGCTCCATCCAAAGCACTTTGTGTCAAATATTCGAACAACGCCTCATCATCTTTAACATACTGTTCTTGTTTTCCGCGTTTTACTTTATACAGTGGGGGTTGAGCAATATAAATATAACCACGCTCTAACAACTCCGTGGTTTGTCTGTAGAAGAACGTAAGCAGTAAGGTTCTGATGTGCGAACCATCCACGTCAGCATCGGTCATGATGATGATGCGATGGTAACGTACTTTATCTGGATCATACTCATCGGGTCCTATGCCACAACCCAAAGCAGTAATGAGTGTAGCAACCTCTTGGGATGAAAGCATTTTGTCAAAACGAGCTTTCTCAACGTTCAATATCTTTCCTTTGAGCGGTAGAATTGCTTGGAATTTCCTGTCTCGCCCTTGTTTTGCCGAGCCACCTGCTGAGTCTCCCTCTACGAGATAGAGTTCTGATAAAGCGGGATCTTTTTCTTGGCAATCAGCGAGCTTTCCAGGTAATCCGGCTATATCAAGCGCTCCCTTGCGACGTGTCATTTCCCGAGCGCGTCGTGCTGCCTCTCTTGCACGCGCAGCGTCGATTATTTTGCCGACAATCGCTTTTGCACTGGATGGATTTTCCAGGAGGAAATCATTGAATTTTTCAGAAACACTCGATTCAACCACAGATTTTACTTCTGAAGAAACGAGCTTATCCTTTGTTTGTGAGGAGAATTTTGGATCAGGTACTTTAACTGAAAGCACTGCCGTCAAGCCTTCGCGCGCATCATCTCCCGTTGGTGATACCTTAGCTTTTTTAGCATAACCTTCGTTTTCAATGTAATTGTTTAGTGTTCTGGTCAATGCCGCTCTGAATCCCGCCATATGGGTTCCCCCATCGCGCTGCGGAATATTATTTGTAAAGCAATACAGCGTTTCTTGATAAGAGTCATTCCACTGCATTGAGAGTTCAACAACAATATTATCTTTTTCAGCGGTCATGGAAAAAACCGCAGGCATAATGACGTTTTTATTTTTATTAAGATGTTCCACAAACGCCGTTATTCCGCCTTCATAGTGAAACGTATCTTGTCTTTGTGAGCGCTCATCAAATAAGTGGATGCAAACACCAGAGTTTAAATAGGATAATTCTCTTAAGCGTTTGGCCAAAATATCGTAGTGAAATTCAATATTGGAGAAGGTTTCGGCACTTGGCTTGAACCAAATCTGAGTTCCAGTTGTAGTTGCATCACCTGTTTCTGCCATGGGCGCATCGGGGACTCCATTACGGTAATGTTGTTCATGTATTTTGCCATGCCGACGCACCGTCAGATGTAATTCCTCAGATAAAGCATTAACTACGGACACCCCTACACCATGCAAGCCACCAGATACTTTATAGGAATTATCATCAAATTTACCGCCAGCATGAAGTACTGTCATTATCACTTCAGCGGCAGATCGACCCTCTTCTTTGTGAATATCAACTGGTATTCCTCGTCCATCATCTTTAACGGTGATTGATTCATCGGAATGGATGGTTACAAAAATCTCTTTGCAATGGCCCGCCAGTGCTTCGTCGATAGAGTTATCTACAACTTCAAAAACCATGTGGTGCAAACCAGTACCATCATCCGTATCTCCGATGTACATTCCTGGTCTCTTTCTTACCGCATCTAACCCCTTTAGGACTTTAATATTATTTGAATCGTAACTGGCATCAACGCTCATTAGGAGGTCCTCTTAACCTTTCGTGGTGTTCTATTCTGAATACTTTATCATAGCATATTTTGAGCTGCGTTTATATCTCATCGAGTATCTTTACATTCATGAGGATTGGCCAGTTATGATGAAAGACATTTGCGAGGAATTAAAGACTTCCTCTCTTGTAGTTTTACATCCAATTGAGTTTGCCCTTTCCTTTTTGTTTCACGTGAAACAATTGTCAATGATTTAATGTACCGTCACTAATTGGTACGATTAAATGATGTTGATCGATGATTGTGGGGACCAATAAAGAAGGATAGCTCGTAGAGGTAATTACATATTGACCTGCTCTTTTTGCAAGATAGGCCATCAACTTAGTTTGATGTTGCTCATCGAGCTCGGCTGGAAGATCGTCTATTAAATACAAACAATCGTTTGTTAACAAATTTGCTTGTGCTAAGCGCATTGCAAACAAAATTATTTTTTGTTGCCCTCGTGACAAAACTTGTTTGGCCTTATTGTGATTGACCTCAATCAGAATATCCGCTTGATGAGCGCCAAACTGGGTATACGCCTTTTGGTTATCACTGGCAAACCCTTCTTGTAATATGTCCACCAAGTCTTTGCCCGTATTTCTTTTATCCCACCCTTTATAGTAGCTCAGCGTGCAGTCAAGTGGAGTTAGCTCTTTTAAAACGTCTATAAATGCGCAAGACCATTGCGCAAAATAGTCCTTGCGAAGTAAATGAAGTTGATTAGCAAATTGACTTAACAAATTATCCCAGGGGATGAAATGATCATAAGGAGCGTGCTGTCGTAAAAGCGCATTACGCTGTTTGAGCACCCTTTTATACTCTTTCCAAATGGAAAGATAATTATGTTTCACGTGAAACAGTCCCCAATCCAATAAGCTGCGACGCACGGAAGGTCCCGCATCGATAATTTGAAAAATATCAGAGTAAAAAACCTGGCAGGGTAAAGCATAAGCCAATTGACTGGTGGTGGAACAAAATTGATTGTTTAATTTAATTTGAGTCGGTTCAGAATAAGATTTTTGGATACTTATCGTCTCTTGTTGTTGTGCACGAGCAAACACCGTTAAAGAAGTTTGCTCATAGGAAATAATTGGAGAAATTTCGCGAGAGCGAAATGAATGACCACAACTTAAAAGATAAAGCCCTTCGAGGATGGATGTTTTGCCACTTCCATTTGCCCCGAATATAAAATTAAATCGGGGACTTAAATCGAGTTGAACTGATGAAAGATTACGGAGGTGATGAATTTTTAATTCGGATAAAATCATATCTTCATGGGCATAATAATATATTGGTAATTATCGTCAGCTAAAGACTCAATTAAAATACTGCTGTCTGTATTGGATAAGGATAAACGGATTTGTCCTTCCCCAAAATGAGAAAGCACATCAAGTAAGTACGTGGCGTTCAAGCCAATTTTTAATTCATCGCCCTGAGTTTCAGCAATTAAAGATTCTACAGCCTCTTCCTGTTCATTATTGTTGGCTATTAAAGTGAGCATGCCCGGTTGTAGGTGGAGCATAACCGCTCTAGATTTTTCATGAGCCAAAATAACAATCCGAGACAACGAACGTTTAAACACAGAACAATCGATAATGATTTGTTTGTCCTGATTTTTAGGAATTGCCTTATTATAAGGAGGGAAGCGTGCTTCTATTAATTTGGACAAAAATACAAACTGACGTGACACTAATTTAAAATGTGATTTACCGGCAGCCAGTAAAACTTCTTCATCATCAATGCTATTAAGAAGTCGTAACAACTCTTGAATTCCCTTTTTGGGTAACAATAGTTTTTTTTCACTCAAGTTAGAACATTGATGACGGCAAATTGCCATTCTATGCCCATCCGTTGCAACAGCAGAAATAAGATTAGGTTCAAAATCAAGAAATAAGCCATTAAGGAAAACACGGACATCTTGCTGTGCCATGGCAAAATGAGTGGATTGCAGCAGTTTGAGTAAAACCAAACGGGGGATAGTTAATTCAACTTCATTACACTCATCTTCACTCAGTGGATAACTATCAGCAGGTAAGGTCGCTAGCTTAAACGAACTTCGTCCTTGCTTAATAGTTAAAAGGCCATTGTCCACTATCACATTAGGTGTCGCTTGATCATCTAAAGAACGAAAAATATCAATAAATTTTTTAGCAGGCACCGTAATACTGCCAGTCTGTGATCCGGACTCGCAAGCAACTTGTGCGGAAATTTCGATTTCTAAGTCGGTAGCTGTGATGTTCAATAAGCCATCTGCTAATTTAAAGTAAAAGTTCGACAAAATAGCTAAGGATTGTTTTTTATCTACAGCACCTGCCACGGTAAGTATTGGGGCAAGTAAGTCTTCTTTTTTTATAGCGAATTCAAACAAGATAGAACTCCATATTCAGCTAACTAACAAACACCTCACGTACCCAGTCCCAACGCACTGTCATTCTGTTAAAATAAGCCCTGACCCAATACGCCCCACGAACACGTCGGGCGACGTAGGCAGTTTTCTTAACTTACTCGTAGCGCTCAGAACTAGGGCATGAAGCAGGATTAAATAAAAACAAACCTATAGACACACGCCGCCTAAATGAGGATTTAGCCATGCCCTACTTTAGTACCGTCTCATTTTATGTATTAAGAAGATAAAATACGCATTAAATTTTTATAATCTTCAGCAAAATCACTGTCATCCTGAACCAATTCCTTAACCTTTCTGCAGGCATGAATAACCGTTGTGTGATCACGACCACCAAAATGATCCCCAATTTCAGGCAGACTATGGTTGGTTAACTCTTTACTTAAAGCCATAGCCATTTGTCTAGGCCGTGCAATAGAGCGACTACGTCGTTTTGACAGTATATCAGCCACCTTGACCTTATAATACTCAGCCACTGTCTTTTGAATGTTTTCAATCGTAACTAATTTATCCTGTAGTGCCAAAAGGTCACGTAAGGCTTCATGAACAAATTCAATAGTAATTGGTTTACCTGTAAAATGAGCATTAGCAATAACCCTGCGTAAAGCACCTTCGAGCTCTCTAACATTAGAACGAATCCGTTTTGCAATAAAGAATGCAACTTCATAAGGCAAATCGATATTGGACTGCTCTGCCTTGCTAATCAAAATAGCAACGCGAGTTTCAAGCTCAGGTGGCTCAACAGCAACAGTTAATCCCCAACCAAACCGAGACTTTAATCGTTCTTCCATCCCCTCAATTTCTTTAGGGTATCGATCACTCGTTAAGATGATTTGCTGTTGTCCTTCCAATAATGCGTTAAAGGTATGGAAAAATTCTTCTTGCGATCGGTCTTTACCGGCAAAAAACTGGATGTCATCAATAAGCAATGCATTTAAAGAGCGATAAAAGCGTTTAAACTCATTGATTGAATTAGTCTGAATAGCCTTAACCATATCTGCGACAAAACGTTCAGAATGCAAATAAAGAATTTTGGCATCAGGATTATTTTTTAGTATGGCATTACCAATAGCATGCATCAGATGTGTTTTTCCTAAACCCACCCCGCCGTAAATGAATAAGGGATTATATGCATCACCAGGTCGCTCCGCCACCTGCATGGAGGCAGCACGAGCAAGCTGGTTGGAATTGCCTTCAACAAAGCTTTCAAAAACAAATTTTTTATTTAAGTGGCTGCTTTTATAATCAACCGCTTTTTTGGGTACTGCCTTAATTTCGGTAGAATTCGTTGGTGCAGATGCTTTTACTTCAGATGAAAATGAACCCGAAGAGCTCGACTCAGAGTCGGTACTGGAAGTCTTGCTGCCAATTTCGATGGATATTGATTTAATCTCATCACCACAAAATTGTTTAATTAATTCTTCGATTCGAGAAAAAAAATGTTTTTTTACCCAATCCACAACAAATCGATTCGGGGCAAATAAAATAAAACGTTGCTCATCTGTATGAGCCTGTAAAGGACGCAACCAGGTATTAAATTGTTGAGCAGAATACTCATCTTGTAACAGTCCTAAACATTTTTGCCAAACAGATGCTGACACAACTTAACTCCTCATCAAAGAAGGGTGGTAAAAAGAATATTAAAACTAATTATCCACAGCATTTAAATATGCCACTGAAAGTACCTGGACAGCAAGATAATTAAGCATGAAAATTACTTCGCAGAAGTGGAGAAGTAGAAACTTCTTCAGTTCACTAAGGTGCTGCTGCAAGCAAATTATACTCAGGCTTTGGAATAAAGAAAAGTTATCCACAAAAAAAGTGTGGATATTTTCCCTAACTCCAGCACAAAAGACTTGCATGTTCTTGAAAAAATGGGAGTTCACTAAATTACCGTTCTTTCATAAAATAAATGCCTGCTCAAGGGATGCAGTCTCAGAATAATAATCAAGAACACTATGAAAAATAACGTGAGTGCACATGAAATAAGAAGTCATTAAGAAGGACTATAAAAAAGAGGGTCATCATCTTGTGAATTGCCAGAGTGCGATTGTTTTAGATTAACAAAAGATGAAAAAGTCAATTTATTCTGCTTTTCGCTTGCGCGATTAAAAAAAGGATGGGGTAAGATAGGTTGGTTGAGATCCGCTACTCTTTCTTCTTCACCCAGCTCCTTTAATGAAGTGAACGTACTGTATAATCTTGCAGTTAAATCACGTTCAATGGTTGCCTTGCTTAATTGACTATGCATATTTTTTATTGTTTGATTTAACTCTTTCTTTTTAAAACGCTCACTCGCTTTAGCAATGGATTCAGAAGCCATTGCAATGCCACTAATTAATGCAAAGGCTAAAATTCCCCATCCTAATAAAGGAAAGGCAGCAAAACTTGAAAACAATCCCATGCCTGTCAACACCCCTGAAACACCGGCGCTACACCCTGTGATAGAACCAAAAGTACCAACAAAAGTAAAAAATGGAGGAACCAATTTTTGAGCTAAGGGCACAGGAGATAGGGATATTTTATGAACAAGATGTTCTAAGATAACTTTATTATTAGGAATAGTTTGCTTTAATTGATATTCCTCATAGAGAAGCGACAGGATCAGATATAAAGGTGATCGCGCATCCTCATGGGCAATTTTATTGAGATCCATGTTGAGGATTCGGGCGAATATTTCATGAACATCCGTTTTATTTTTTTCATGCAGCGCATACCGATAAATGCTATTTAGATAGTCCTGAATATCTGTTAATAATTTTTGTTGATTTTTATCTAATTGCTCTTGAAATCTTCCTTCTTCATTTTTCATTTCTTGATACGAAAAATAAAAAATAGGAATGCCAACAGCAAAAAATAAAGAAATTGAAATAATCCCCAAAGTTAAAGAAAAAAGGCTAGCAACCGCCCCACCGAATAAAGTAAAAACTATTCCAAACACTGGCCATGCAACACCGGCTCCTGATCCAACGCCATTTAAAACTGATTTAAAAAATTCCATGAAGAAATCCTAATAACTTAGAATCATTAGGTTACCCCTAACAGCTCAAATGATTCATACCATACTTTCTAAAGAACAATATCAAGCTCCTAACTCTTTATCTAAGCAATGATAAATAGGGAGCTTTTTATGATCTTTAATCTATTGGTAAATCCTACTGTATTGTGAGCGAAATATTGCTTGTATCTTCCTTATCCCGACTTACTTGCTCCTTGTTGGGTTTCTGATCGCTCATCGTTTCAAAAAATACCCGCTCTTTGAGCAGATTATAAAAACTGTTTAAAACCAGGGCGCTTTTAACCGTCACATCATTATCAGCACGCTTTTGGGCAATGGAGGGAACTTTTTGTAAAAATGAATAGCGTACCCGGGCTTCCATATCCCCTTTTAAATCTTTTTCCCAGCATGGGTTGGCCGTAATTTGTCGGTCGCAACCCAATACCACTATACTCGATTTTTTAAGAATCTCACCGGGATTTAAAATATAGTTCTGCATATTATGAGATAATTTTTTTACTAACCCAGGTTGGTTGTGCCAAAAAGTAGCGGTGAGTAAAGGGGAGTTTGCCCCATGAGCAAGCGTGACTCGAGGAACATGATAGCTACTGGTACAAATAACCAGATTTGGCGAACGAGATAAATTGTGGGTTTTACAAAAGCGGCTCCAGTGCGTATCAAGAAATCGACTTAACCCAAGAACTTGCCCAAGAGTATTGTCAAACGGAATCGCATCAATAATAAATAAAGCGGCAGGATACCCATTGAACGCTCCTTTTGCTTTCAATATTGTCCTCAGCTCCTCATTTTGTCGCTGAACTCCATTGAAATAAATATAAACAGGTTTAGTAATGCCGTTTTTAAGATTGTTTTGTGTACATTGCTTTGCGATGTTAATTCCATATTCCATTCGACGTACCGTGTCGGTTTTATCGTATTCGTTTTCACATAAAACAAATTTATCAGCTGCCACCTCTAAATAGTTACCAAAAAATCCACTACGTCCGGAAAGAATGACCACCATATCGGTATCTTGCAGAGACACATGCTGTGCATCAATCGCTTCCGCAAGCGCATATTCCGTTGTAAGTTCATTGGGATCAATGGGAAATTCTTTTATTGAGGCAGTGGGTTTTCCTAGTGCGCCCAGAATCGCTTTGGTAGATAGTGTCATACTCTTATTTTAAGTCTGTTTTTATAGATGAAATGTCCCAGAATAGATGAAATTATATGTAATAACAACACTATTACTGTGGCAAGCAACCAGGTACTATTTCAACTCAAAAAAGAAATTTTCTTCTTGTTCTTGATGCTGCGAACACTCAATCAAGGCATGAAAATGAAATTCCAGGCCAAGGAATTACTCTGATTTTTTGGGTTTCTTAGGCCAAGTAAAATAAAAAGTGGTGCCCTTGCCTAATTCTGAATACACCCTTATTTTTCCACCATTTAATTCAATGATTTTCTTTACAATGGTTAAACCCACGCCTGTACTTTCAAATTCATCACGCCCTCTTAGGGTTTGAAATATGGTAAAAATTTTTTCATGGTATTCCGATTCGATGCCAGGGCCATCATCCTTAATAGAAAACTCATAAAAGTCGTCAATCCCTTTAGCATCAATATCAATGTTACCTGCTTTTTTATGGTGATGTTTCATACTGTTATCAATTAAATTAGAAAAAATTTGACTTAATTGAATTTCATCAGCATGTAGTGTTGGAAGATGTTCAGTATAATGAATATTAAAACTTTTAGCAGGATCTAGGGTTTCAATTATCCCTTTTATAAGATCCTTAGTATTGACTGTTTGTATTTTCTTTTCTGTATATCCAACTCGTGAATAACCTAAAACGCCTGATATTAAATTTGACATGCGTTTCACACGACTGCGTAATAAAGCAAAACTCTTCCTACCTTGCTCATCTAATTTATCACCACTATCTTCCTCAATCCAAGTAGAAAGCAGTTCAATCGCACGCAGAGGTGCCTTTAAATCATGTGAAACAATGTAGGCGAATTGCTCTAATTCTTTATTAATTTTAATCAATTGCTCTTCTAAGCGTTTCTGCTGGGTAATATTGTGTGAAATGTTGAGATAACCAATTGGTTTGCCTTCATCATCCTTGCGCATCGTCATTACAACCGAGGCAATAAAATGAGAACCGTCTTTGCGAATGCGTTCGATAAACTCTTCAGCCTCACTTTCCATGTTCACTTTTTCTAAAAACCGTTTATATTGCCCTGAGTTAATATATTCAGGTGTATGGAGCATCTCAAGATTTGCCTTACCCACAACTTCTTCTGCTGTATATCCATAATTATAAAACGCACCCTTATTCCAAATTAAAATATCACCGGTCAAGTTGGTGGCTATGATGGAATATTCTCGCGAACTTTCTAAAACATTGTGTAATAAATTTTTAGATGATCGCTCTATTTCAGTCACAGCTTTCTGATCTTGCAAAGATCGAGTTCGCACTTCCAATTCTTTTATAATGTCTTGTTCTTTATTTAATGCATCCTCTAGACTCTTTATAAACTCTAAAGCTCTTTTGTCATAAAAATAAGCCAAACATAAAATAATGAACAACAAACCCAAAATGGATATTATGTCCAAAAGTGGGGAGTGCACAATCGGTAATGAGGGCGTTAAGAAGGCAAAGAATCCTAAACCATAGATCAAGATTACCGCTATGCTGCATACACAAGCCGAAAAGATCCCTGATTTAATTCCACCAAAAAAGAATGCTGTGATGGGCGGTAAAGCGAGCCAAAATGTTGCCGGTGCAGATATTCCCCCAGTAGTATAACCCAGCCAAAATAAACTTAGCGCTAAACTACCAACAATGAGCTCACGTGTCCAAAATACCGATCCTGAATTCTTTAATATAAATGCGGCACCTACAATACAAGCCCCTTCGAGTAAAATCACCAAAGCAGCAGCCTTTGCGCCCAAAAAATAATAAAAAAATGCAAAAATAGGCGCTGAGGTAGCGGCAATTATGACGCCACCAAGAATATTTTTGGCGCGAAAATAATCTTCACGACGTGCTTTAATCTTTTCTGGAATAAAATAATTGATTAATTGGGTCAACATGGCAAGCACTTAGAGCAATTGATATTCCCTTAGTTCAATACTAGTACATTTCCAATAATAATGAACTAAGGGTATCCCATACTTAATTAAAATATAAACGGGTTTTGTAAGGTTAATCCCATAGAAAAATCATTATTTAGACTTAGGAAAAAGTGACATTTGTGTTTCATTTCACAACAATTTAAACTAGTTAACACCTGAAATTATCATTGATTATTAATGAAATTTTTAAAAATCAGCTTTTATATTGCATTAATTTGTAGTTCAACAATTTTATACTCTGAAAACATTACGATTACTGATTATCAACGAACCTATATACCGGTTTATACGAAAGATGGGACTCTTTCGATTGCTCTTCGTACCTTCAAAAGAAATAACATTCCTTCATTTTTAATGGTTAATACCGATAACTTAGATACCGGTGTTGTACCAATCACCGAAATATCCCTTACTGATGGGAAAAATAGTAACCGCCTTGGTGATTATGCCCAGTGGCAGATTGCAAGTACCAATTATTATCAATTACTGCAAAAATACACCTCAAAACCCTATGTCATGGAAAATTATGGTTTAACCCATGCTAAAAGTACTATTTTAGGCAATATATTAACTATAGATATGTGCCAATCTTCTGTACCCTTTGAAAAAGAGTTTTTTGATCAATTAGCGAGTTTATCTAATAAAAAACCTATTCCTGTGGCTATATCGATGTCTGGATTGTGGTTATTGATGCATCAAAACGAGTTTCAATACCTATTGGATCTACAAGCAAAAAAACAATTAACAATTACTTGGGTCAATCACTCCTTTAGTCATCCTTATTACGATGATTTGCCCTATGCCAATAACTTTCTTTTATCGAAGATGATTAATGAAGAGAGTGAAATTCTGTTAACGGAAAAATATCTTTTAGAACAAAATCAAGTGCCTTCCATTTTCTTTAGATTCCCTGGTCTTATTGCCAATAAAAAATTAATTAGGAAAATCAAGAAGTTTGGCTTAATCCCTTTAGGTGCTGATGCTTGGATAGCAAAAAACCAGCCCATTACTCCAGGAGCTATAATACTAGTGCATGGTAATGGTAATGAACATCAAGGAATTACCACATTAACCCCCAAACTAAGACAATTAGATTTCGTGCCCATTAACTCTAGTGTATAAAAGCTTATTAAAGTAAGACCATAGGGTATAAAGAATGAACTATCAAATAGATCAGGTACAACCAAATGTTGCTGAACAGTTATGTAGGGAAATTACTATCGATTTACCAGAATGGTTTGGTCTACCTGAATGCAATGAGTACTATGTAAATGGAGTAAAAGAGCACATCAATTTTGCAGTAAATGTAAATAAGAGGTATGTAGGACTCCTCTGTTTAGAATTTCCATATCCAAGAAATGGGAGTATTTTTTGGATCGGAATTCTTCGTCAATTCCATGGACAGGGTCTTGGATATGCATTAATGCGGGAAGCAATTAGATATGCAGTAGCTCAATCAGCACTTACAATCACTGTTGAAACCTTATCTCCAGATGAACGGGATGCGAATTATTTAAATACCTATAGATTCTATGAGCGTCAGGGATTCCAACCACTTTTTAATTTAAAGCCTGCTGGCTATCAATGGAATATGGTTTATATGTCCTTAATTTTGGATAATAAAATCCAAGAAAATAAACTCGAGCCCTTTCATCCATTTCTTCGACCGGCTTCTATCAAGGATTATCGAACCATTCAAAATATGGCCCGTTTTTATGTTTACGATATGTCACGTTATTGTGGATTTATCTCCGATGATTGGGCTTGTCCAAAGGAAGGTCTTTATGAAAGTTTCGATTTTAAAATTTATTTTGAGGACCCTACTCGGAAAGCATTTCTTGTCCTCGTAGAAAATGAACTTGCTGGTTTTGTCTTACTGAATCAAATCGGCATTTCATCAACTACTCAATGGAACATGGGAGAATTCTTTATTTTGGCAAAATTTCAAGGCAAAGGTGTAGCGGCTCAAATTGCCGAGGAACTTTGGAAAACTCATCCTGGGCAATGGGAGGTAAGCGTAATTCCTGAAAATGTTCTTGCTTTGAAGTTTTGGTGTAAAACCATTGCAAATTTCACCAATAATAATTATTCAAAAGAATTAAAAAGTGTTAGTTATCATCCAGAACATCCTTCTCGCTATATTTTAACTTTTAATTCCAGATCTACAGATTACTCATGTTACGCACATGACCTTGTAGTTTGAATAAAAAGCATTAGAATTTCGTCCTTATTTTAGGGAGGAAGTTAAATGGATATGCTTGATCTTTATAGTGATTATTTAATTTGTCAGAACAAATATGCGACAGCCACCGGATTATCTGATTTGGTTGATGGAGCATTTGCGCATGACAAGGTGACTCGATTTCTTCGTTTTGAGTCTTTTGATTCAAAATCCCTTTGGCGCTATGTAAAAAAGCCAGTGAGGTCGCAAGAAACGGTTGGTGGTGTCTTAATACTGGATGACTCCATCGAAGAGAAACCCTACACGGATGAGAATGAAATTAATTGTTGGCATTACTCTCATGCTAAAGGGAGCGTGCTCAAAGGAATCAACATCTTGTCATGCATGGTTCGCTATGCTGACTTCAGTGTACCCATAGGGTATGAGGTGATTAAAAAAGATGTTGCCTATTGTGATATTAAAACCAAACAAGCCAGAAGAAAATCATCGGTTACCAAAAATCAATTATTTCAAAACCTGATTACTCAGGCCATTACCAATAAAGTGATGTTTGATTATGTGCTTGCAGACAACTGGTTTGGCTCGAAGGCCAATATGGTTCACATCCATAAAGACCTTCAAAAATCGTTTATCATTGGGATTAAATCTAACCGCACGTTAGCTTTATCTGAAAACGAGGCCAAAAACGGACGGTACCAACAAGTAAGAGCTTTAGAATTAGAAGAGGATGTAGCCCACACAGTCTGGCTTAAAGGCCTAGACTTCCCCGTGAGGCTCCTGAAAAAAGTGTTCAAAAACGAAAACGGTTCAACAGGAATTCTCTATCTTGTTTCTAATGACATGCCAAGTAGTGCCGAACGTCTTTATGAAGTGTACCAGAAACGGTGGCGGATTGAAGAGTATCACAAATCAATTAAGCAAAATGCAAGCTTAACCAAGTCGCCCACTCGAACCGTTAAAACTCAGTGTAATCATATTTATGCTTCTATTATTGCATACTGCAAGCTGGAATTGTTGAAGATAAAAACTCAATTAAATCATTTTGCCATTAAGTACAGATTGATCCTTAGAGCAAATCAGCTTGCATGGCGGGAGCTTAAAAATATGGCTGCTTAAAATAGATCGTGCGTAACATGAGCAGATTAGGATGTTAAAAGGGTCTGATTAGCTAATCGGAGCTAATTTTTATTTAATTTTGCGCTCCGTTATGGATAACTAATCAAATCTATTATCGTGGCAACGGCGATAACAAGTTGAAGAATACAGTATTGTTTGGGTTACCAAATAAACGGTATAAGCCGCGTGGTGACTTCTTTTTGATACTCCGTGTATCCTGGCAAATCCCGTGCAAGTATTTTTTCCTCATTTAGGATACGAGCAACTAGAATGGACAAAAGGACCGGAACCCAAAGCAGCGTCCACCAAGAACCAAGTGCAAGCGGCGTGCCGATGAAAAGAAATATGGCACCAAGGTACATCGGGTGACGGACGACCCCGTATAGACCAGTGCTTATTACTTTTTGCCCCTCTTCAACACGAATGTTGGCAGCAGCATAAGTATTCACTTTTGAGACAAGATAAAAAATATAGAATGAGAAAACAATTAGCACGTCACCGATGATCGAGACGTACCCGGGTACCAGCGACCAACCGAAGCGCACATCGAGCGGCGGCAGAACAATAAGCACGGTACAGGTCACAAAAAGTAAAAGCATAATAATTTTCTGCGCAGGTTCCTTTTCATACGCTATGCCCGCTTCGGTACGGCGCTTGAGAAGCGCTGGATCATGTTTTGCTAAATATACGCTGTATGCGGCAGAGGCAATCATGAATACCGCCATATAAACCCAACCTTGCCAATAGTTCAGGGTACCTGCTGGGATAAAAAGGAGGGCGAGCATCACAAGCGTCCCCAAAATTGAAGATCGAATCAGTTGTTTGTAAAGAGAGTCCATATCTCCTTCTTTCTCTTCGAGTTAGCTTTCAAATCCAAAACTTGGTTTTCATCTTACACTTGACCTTTATTTGAAACAACTATAGAACAATCTGAGAAATCGATGGATTGGGTGCGAAAACTACTTTTGAGGTGCTCGAGATCACAGCGGATTCACCAAAATTTATTTTTAACAATGCATAACCCCAAGATAATAAGACAAAAAAATGGTTTTTCCTGTTTATATTTCTTTATACGGCGATAAAACCCGGGGCTTTTAATTAAATGCCCATGCAACGCATGAATAGCTAAATCGAGAGCATTGGTTAAAGTAAATGGATTTAGAAAAAATACTTGCTCCCCTTGTTCCGCCCCTGGATTTATTCGTTTAAAAAAAGACTCTGCTGCAGTAGGAGGCTTTTGCTTCACATGGAACTCTTTTTTTACTTTCTTTGCTAGATTAGTAGCAATTAAATTTCCCTGTTCCACTCGATAACTGTCTACTCCTATTTCATGTAGGGCTTTGATCATCAGTTGAGTGATGTCCTCTGGCGTTTCTTCATCAGGATTAGGCCATGAGGGTTTGTGCTTTAAAGAATAAACTAAAGAACCCGAGCTTGAAGCTAAACCGGAGCAGTATTTGCGTTTGAATGGATATTTTAAAAATAAACGAAAAACATATTTGGCTGAAGCATGAGAAATACACCCTTCATGTGCACAGGATGGATCGACCACGACATTGCCAAAATAAATAATCGATGTTTTTTTAAAATTAATGATCTGTACCCCAATGGTAGCAACCAAATGATGGCTTTGTTTATGGTAATAGAACAGTAGATAATCGCGAGGGAGCAGATAATCCAAAATAGTTTGCGCGTCCAGATGAATTTGCTGTTGATGCAATGCAACCAGCTCTTGCTTTTGTGAATCAGTTAAATGTCCGGGTTTGATCGTTTTTACATACAAATTCTTCACGTTGACCCCAAAACTCATTCTCTTTTAGAAAAAAGCATGTTGCGCTCTTAATCTGTTCTGTAGTTAATGCTTGAAATGAGGATTTGGAGATTTTTTAAATTATTATTCAGTTCACACCGTTAATCCCATACAACGCATTGCTAATACATCTTTTTAAATACTCAACCTTTAAGTGGATTACAAAAGCCATATTGTTTAAATTTAGACCATAATAAAGGGATTTCCAGAAGTTTTAGTCGATTCAAAGGGAATCAATGCATGATTATTTTTAACCCCTACCAATTCATTACTCTTTATATCCTATACTCAATAATAGTTTGGACTTGCATGACCTAGCGAGTTAGTCAGCTATCTGGAAGAAAAAATATGGATCAAAACATACCGGATTCCTTTTTCGAACAACTTCAAGCTACAGGAACAATCATTAGAGAACCAGATCTTGCCTTTTATAAAAAAAACACCTTAGGTATTAACGCGGAGATTGATGCCGTATTCCAACCCGAGTGCAAGGAAGATGTGCAAAAACTGGTTTTATTAGCCAATAAATTCCAAATCTCATTATATCCGATTAGTACAGGTCGTAATTGGGGATTGGGGAGTGCCATACCAAAACGTAACAAATCAGTGGTTGTAGACCTATCCAAAATGAAACAAGTGATTCATTTTGAAGAAAAAACAGGAATAATCACCATTCAGCCCGGAGTAACTCAAGGCGACTTACGCGTCTTTCTTGATAGCAAAAAAGCTCGATTCATGAGTTCCATTACCGGAGCCGGCCCGAATACCAGCATTATAGGTAATATCTTGGATAAAGGCGTGGGGGTTTTAGGATCGGCCATTCATACCATTCGTTCTATTGAATGCGTACTTCCAGATGGCTCCCTTTATAACGATGGGATAAATGTGCTTTGTAAAAAACAACTCACCCCCCCCATCAGAATTGGTGTTGGTCCTCTCTTGGAAGGTTTATTTATTCAATGCGATTTTGCTATAGTCACCGCGATGACCATAGCGTTATATCACCAACCCAAATACATCACTACCTTTTACATTAGTGCTCCTGATAAAGCAGCCCTGGCTAAGACCATTGATATTTATCATCAATATAATGCCCTAAATGGCCACAGCAATATACTCAGTGGGAGATGGAGCAAGGCCTTACTTCCTACGAAACAAACGGGTGGATATTCTTATTCTTGCATCATCGCGAGTATGGACCTCTCGTTACATCAAGCCAGAAAAAAAATGTTAAAAAAGCTCATACGAAACGGAGGCTTAAAAGGTTACTCCATTGGCGATAAAAACATTTTGCGTTTAAAAAAAATGTTTCATCGTCCTTTTATGCAAAAGCATTTTAGTCGAATTGCCTCATTAGTAGATTTATTGGACATGTCATTGAGTTATGCAAAAGGATATCCCAATGAGCATAATTTAAAAGAACAATATCAACTGCTGCAAATTGATGTTCCTCAAGACAGGTATTTAGAATTAGCAGAAGATGGTGTTGGCTTTATATGGTATATTGTCCTCTTCGCAGCGACATCAGAAAACTTACTTTCTTTTCATGAGCTTGTCAGTACGTCAGCTGAGCTGCACCAAGTGACTGATAACCGATTTCACGTCCTTCCCTATAAATCGGATGTATTAGTAGGATTAGCGCGTGTCGCATTCAATCTTTCTGATCCTACTGGCAAAGACAAAGCGCATGCTTTTTATCTGGATCTTTTAGAACGAGGGATAAAACAAGGGTTTGTCCCCCATCGCGTACCTATCCATGTCATCAACACCCTTGTTAATTTAGAGAGCCCTTATTGGTCTTTGATCAAAAAAATTAAAGACGCGATTGATCCTCATCACATTATTGCCCCAGATAAATATTGGACAAAATAAAGGGCCTCTTTTTACTTTTTAATCTTTATAAACGAAGCTATGAAAGTATATTTAAATCAATAAATAATTATTTATCGTGCCCAAAAGACAAATCCTTCGCAAACCTCCTCTTAACAAATGTTAAAAATCAAAGCAGATTGACCCAAGTTACCTATGAATAAATACGATCGAATAACGGGAATAAGATGCTAATAAAACAATGAATAAAGCAAAACATAAAGATACATACAAATAGATCACAGGCTTAAAAAGAGCTTACAAACAAACTTATATATTAACCAACTTATTGATTTTTAATAAAATAAAAAAGTTATCAACAAGAGATATAAGACATAGTAATAATAAAAAATTTAAAAAAATAAATTTAATGAAGTTATTAACAGCGAGCACTTTTCAAATTAAAAAAAGAAAATATACAAAAAATAATCAAATGCTAAAATTGACAGTAGAAAAAAAGTTCTCTATCATTGCCAGCCTCATAATTTATTAGCAGGTTCATCATGAAACGTACCTTTCAACCCAGTAATTTAAAACGTAAACGTGATCATGGTTTTCGTGAGCGTATGGCTACTCGTGCAGGTAGATTAGTAATTAAACGTCGTCGTGCTAAAGGCCGTAAGCGTTTGACTGCATAAGTGTTTGCATTTAAAAAAACACAACGATTATTAACCAAAAAAGATTATAATCATGTGTTTGAACAAGCAAAAAAAATAGTAACATCCGAATTTATCATTCTCTCTAGAGAGAATAATTTAGGTTATGCACGACTTGGGCTGGCGTTATCAAAAAAAGTGATAGCAAAAGCTCATGATCGAAATCGTATCAAACGGCTGTTAAGAGAAAGCTTTCGACAAGAAGAACTACCTGCAGTCGATGTGGTTTTTTTAGCAAGACAAGGCGTAGCAAAACAAACAAGTGCAAGTATAAACGCTAGAATGGGCAAAACATGGAAAAAAATAATCTCATGTTACGAAAAATAGTTTGTTTTCCCATCAAACTATATCAATATTTGATTAGCCCCTTGTTAAAGCCAAGTTGCCGATATTACCCAAGTTGTTCACAATATGCGGAAAGCGCTATCCAACAATGTGGCATAACCAAAGGTTTATGGATGGCTTTAAAAAGAGTATTACGGTGCCACCCTTGGTCACGCGGTGGTTACGATCCAGTACTCCCCAACAACGAGAATCATTGATGGATATACGACGTATTGTTTTATATATGGCGCTTGCGCTAGTTAGTTTATCACTTTGGAATGCCTGGCAAATAGATTATCCTGCTAAGCCTATACCAACAGAAAATACGATGAGCCAAGAGAACAGTGGCCAGCCATTGTTACCTCAAGTAGCACCCTCTAACTCCAATACATCAACTCCAACAACTGCAGTTGTTGAGCAAGCCAATAACAGCAATGCCCCATTAGTCCGTGTTAAAACAGACGTTTTAGATGTAAGTATTGATCTGCAACATGGCGATGTAGTCTCTGGAAAGCTCCTTGATTATCCTCAAAGTGTGGATGAAAAAAATAAGCCATTTCTTCTGTTACAGAACCAATCTGGCGAGCGTTATGTGGCGAACAGCAGTCTTTTTGTTCCTGCAGGACAGAATGTTCAAGCACTTAATTTTAATTTTACAACCCCAAAACAACAATACGAACTGGCTCCCGATCAGAAGCAATTAGTAGTAACACTGAGTGGAAAAAATGACGATGGACTCGATGTTAAAAAAGAGCTCGTTTTTACTAAAGGTAGCTACCTCATCGAGGTAAATTACAAAATCGTTAATAGCAGCAGCACTGATTGGACTGGATATTTGAATACGCAGCTTTTACGTAGTTCACCCAAAGAAGACAAATCAAGTGTATTTCATGTTGGCTCATATACAGGCGCTTCCTATTCAGAACCAGGAAAACATCGTTATCAAAAAGTAAGCTTTAGTGACATGAATAAAGCAAACCTGGATGTGGACAGTAAAGGTGGCTGGATTGCCATGCAGCAACACTATTTTTTAACAGCTTGGATTCCAACTGCGGATACGAATAATAAATTTTATACACGAGCGGTAAATAATGATTATACCATTGGTGCTGTAAGCAACCCGATTACACTGAAACCTGAGGAGCAAAAAACGGTCAGTGCTAAATTGTATTTAGGCCCAGAAATTACCAGTGTCTTAAAAAATATTGCTCCATCGCTTGATCTTACCGTCGATTATGGAATTTTATGGTTTTTATCATCGCTATTATTCTCGTTGATGAAAGCGATTTATAATGTTGTAGGTAACTGGGGCTGGTCTATCGTTTTAGTGACCGTATTAATCAAGTTAGCCTTTTATCGTTTATCTGCTGCTAGCTATAAATCCATGGCTGGAATGCGAAAGTTACAGCCTAAATTACAAGCCTTGCGCGAGCGCTATGGCGATGATAAAGCAAAAATCAGCCAGGCTACCATGGAGTTATACAAACAGGAAAAAGTAAATCCTTTGGGCGGTTGTTTACCCATCGTGATTCAAATTCCTGTCTTTATTGCTCTGTATTGGGTTTTACTGGAAAGTGTTGAGTTAAGACAAGCGCCCTTTATTTTCTGGATTAAAGATTTGGCTTCAGCTGATCCCTATCATGTATTGCCATTAATTATGGGGGCTACGATGCTGATTCAACAAAAATTAAATCCAGCACCTCCGGATCCAATGCAAGCAAAAGTCATGATGTTTTTACCGGTATTATTTACAGGTTTGTTTTGGAATTTTCCAGCCGGTTTGGTATTGTATTGGATTGTGAATAATACTTTATCTATATTGCAACAATGGTACATTACCCGTAAATATTCTGATGAAAAATCTGTAAAAAAACTTGCTCCAGCTAAATAAATGTCTACAGAAACTATAGTAGCTATCGCTACCCCACCCGGAAGAGGTGGGGTAGGAATTATCCGATTATCAGGGCCAGAAGCATATTCTATTGCTGTATTGCTTAATGGCAATAAGACCTTAAAACCCCGCTTGGCAACTTTTTGTTCCTTTTACTCATTTACAGCAAACAATAAATCACCATCCTTAGATTCTTTAATTGATCAAGGAATTATGATTTATTTTAAAGCACCTCATTCGTTTACCGGTGAGGACGTTGTTGAAATCCAAGCCCATGGTTCTCCTGTTGTTCTTGATATGCTTACCAAAGTATGTATGCAACTTGGGGCTCGCATGGCACGGCCAGGCGAATTTTCGGAACGCGCGTTTTTAAATGATAAAATTGATTTAACTCAAGCAGAAGCAATAGCTGATCTAATCCAAGCCAGTTCACAAACTGCCGCGCGAATGGCTTTAAAGTCCTTACAAGGTGAGTTCTCAAATAAAATTAATCAATTAAATGAAAAAATTATTCATTTACGCCTGTATGTAGAAGCGGCAATTGATTTCCCAGAAGAGGAAATAGATTTTCTTAATGACGGTAAAGTTGCCCATTTATTACAAAATATTGTAACCGAATTAGAAGAGATACGAGCTCAAGCCAATCAGGGAGTGATCCTGCGCGAAGGGTTATCCGTAGTGATTGCTGGAAGGCCTAATGCGGGAAAATCAACTTTAATTAATTGCTTGGCTGGACGTGATATTGCCATAGTTACCGAAATTGCTGGCACTACACGTGATGTCATGCGAGAACATATTTTACTGGATGATATTCCCCTGCACATCATCGATACCGCGGGGTTACGCGAATCGAATGATGTAGTTGAAAAAGAGGGAATTAAACGCGCATGGCAAGAACTAAAGAAAGCAGATTGTGTGTTACTTGTTGTTGATGTGAATGATTTAGAGCAGCATTATCATTTAACAAAAGAAATTAAAACCGCATTACCTCCAGAAGTTCCTATTATTACTGTATTCAATAAAATTGATACCTTGGGACATACTACGCAAATACATGATCATACCGTCTATATTTCTGCAAAATCAGGAGAGGGAATGGATGGTTTGAAGCAATTGATAAAACAAGTTGTAGGTTATCAACCGAATGAGGGGCACTTTCTTGCCAGAAGACGTCATCTGCACGCACTAGATGAAGCCAAAAGAATACTGTCTATTGGCCAACAACAACTGCTCGAGCATCGAGCTGGGGAATTGTTAGCCGAAGATTTACGTCAAGCACATCAAAATTTGTGTGAAATCACTGGCGAATTCACTTCTGATGATTTATTAGGGTATATCTTTTCCAGTTTCTGCATTGGTAAGTAAAAGGTTTGCGGTGGAGCCCAAGCGCTCACCTAGACTGAACTGCATGCCCCGTCAGTAAGGCCAGGGATGTTTATTATTTGTGCTATTCTTATATATAGAGCTTTATAAACGAGGTATTCATTATGGCTCAGATAGCCGAAGGAGTAGCCAAGCAGATAGCAGACGATTCTTTAGACATAATAAACGATGCCGCACAGATGTTACAAAATCAAAACAATAACCAATCTAATGATGACTCAAGCATGAGCATGGACTCCCCTTCAGGAACTAATTCAGATCTTATGCAGATTGCCTCATCTATGCTACCTGATGCTCTAGATGATATTGTGCAATCTGTAAGTGGCGGACAAAATCAATCACCAGTAGACCAAGGAGAAAATCTTCTTGAAGAAGGTGCTGATGAGGGCTTGAATATGGGGATGTCATTCATAGAGGGAAAATAAGTAAGCTGATTGGATTTAATCCATATTACCAAACGATTTAATAGTGCCTCATGAGCAGTCGATGTTCCAACGAGCGCTCATGAAATACTGCGCTGGAGATTTATTCCTTCTGGTGATACCACAATTGAATTGATTTTGATCATCTATTGGCAATGGAACCATTGTCTCAATTAAAAATTTTAAAAAATTTTTTTCTTAATATTCTCGCCGACTTAGGTTGAATTTTAGTGCAAGTGCCTTGGAATGGGATTTACAGCGTGTTTTCTTTTGCCTATGATAATTGTACGTAAATCAAAAAAAGAACCATTTATGTCACCACGAGGCGGAAAAAGAGCAGGTGCAGGGCGTCCCAAGGGTGAGCCGACCAAAGCAGTTCGTCTTCCCCTATCTCAACTTATTGAGTTAGAGCAACTAAAGAATCGCGGGGCATACCAGCTGCCGGTATTTGCAAGCAAAATACAAGCAGGTTTTCCATCACCTGCCGATGATTACATTGAGGGCTATCTCGATTTAAATACCAAATTCATAAAGCACCCAGCCTCCACATTTGTGTTGCAAGCGACAGGAGATTCCATGGTGAATGCGGGTATTTTTTCAGGGGATTGGCTTTTAGTCGATAGAAGCATAGAACCGTCCGATGGTCGTATTGTGATTGCTGCGGTCAATGGTGAGCTCACCGTAAAACACCTGTCGAAAAAGGCAGGCAAGGTACAATTACTCCCTGCTAATCCCAAATTTAAACCCATTGATATTACGGAGGAGGATGAAATGGTGATTTGGGGTGTGGTGACTTTAGTGCTACATGAGCTTGTCTAACATGTTTGCGCTAGTGGATTGCAATAATTTTTATGCCAGTTGTGAGCGCTTGTTTCGCCCTGATTTAAAGGACGTTCCTATCGTGGTGTTATCCAATAATGATGGATGTTGCATCGCGCGTTCGAATGAGGCTAAGGCATTGGGCATTACCATGGGTGAGCCTTATTTTAAAATTAAAAATTTGTGCAAACAGCACGGAGTGAAAGCCTTTTCCTCGAATTACACTCTTTACGGCAACATCAGTCATCGCGTGATGTGTACCATTGAAGAAAGCTGGCCGCATGTGGAAATTTACTCCATTGATGAAGCATTTCTTGATTTAAGTAGCTTACCCTTAGCCATCCACGATTCCTTTTGCGAACAATTACAAAAGAAAATCTTAAAACATACAGGGATACCTACTTCGATTGGTATAGGGCCCACTAAAACCTTGGCCAAGGTAGCCAATCATTTGTGTAAAAAAGTTTTTAAAATTCCCATATTTAATATTACCTCGAACCGTGAATCCTTATTGCAGCAGATTTCCGTAGGGGACATCTGGGGTGTAGGACGGCAATGGGAAAACAAATTAATCGCGCGCGGCATTCATACTGCCTATGATTTGGCAACGACGAATCCTCATCTTTTGAAGAAGAGTTTTAATGTGGTGCTGATGCGGACAGCAATCGAACTGCAAGGAGTTGCCTGTGGTGGTTTAGAAGAGGTCGAGGCCAAACAAAATATTATGTCCTCTAAAAGTTTTGGACAAATGCAAACACAATTGGCTTCAATCGCGGAATCAGTCAGCAGTCATTGTGCCCGAGCGGTGGAAAAAATGCGTCATCAACATTTGGTGGCACAACGCATAAGTGTTTTTCTGCATACCAATCGGTTTCGCGAGGATTTGGCGCAACATGTTCAATCCATAGAGTTTCGTTTTATTAATCCCACTGATGATTTGCGCTTAATTACTAAAATCGCCAAACGATGTCTGCAACGTATTTTTAAAAGTGGATATTACTATAAAAAAGCGGGTGTATGTCTTCTTGACTTAATTCCTAAAAAACCACGACAGCTGGATTTGTTTCACCAACCATGTGAGGAACAAATACAAGACGCAGAGCAATTGATGAGTGTGTTTGATCAAATCAACCAAAAATTTGGACGAAGCACCATTCGACTCGCAGCGGAAGGCTATGCAAAGCCTTGGGCGATGCGAGCAGAACTTAAATCACCTGCTTATACCACTCGATGGTCTGAGGTTCCTCTGGTTCGGGTGTATTAAAAGAGGACATCATGAAAGAGGTAAAGGATAAAAATTCAATAAGAAAAATCATTCATATTGATATGGATTGTTTTTATGCCGCAATTGAGATGCGTGATTTTCCTGAGCTGGCCAATAAACCCATCGCGGTAGGAGGGGCCGCTGACCGCAGAGGGGTTATTGCAACGTGCAATTATGCAGCCCGTACATTTGGGGTACGCTCTGCCATGTCCACCGCACAGGCACTGAAATTATGCCGTCACCTTATTTTGCGACCTGTGCGTATGGAAGTTTATCGAAATGAAAGCCAATATATTAGAGATTTATTTGCAGAATACACTGATCTTATTGAACCGTTATCTTTAGATGAAGCTTATCTTGATGTGACGGACTCACCTAATTGTAAAGGAAGTGCTACTTGGATAGCTCAAGAGTTACGGGAGCGAATATATCAGACACGACAATTGACTGCGAGTGCAGGAATTGCACCGAACAAGAGTTTGGCAAAAATTGCCAGTGATTGGCATAAACCGAATGGGCAAAAGGTGATTAAACCAGAGGAAGTGGCTGCATTTATGATTGATTTGCCTGTACGTAAATTATTTGGTGTAGGCCCTAAAATGGAAGAGAGACTCAAGTCGTTAAATATTCAAACCTGTGGTGATTTACAGCATCATTCAATGGACTATTTAGTGAATGAGTTTGGCGTGATGGGGCAGAGGCTTTATGATTTAGCGCGGGGTGTGGATGAGCGTCCCGTTAATCCTGAGCGTATTCGAAAATCGATTAGTGTCGAAGAAACTTTTTTGCACGATTTACCGGATGTGGAAGCCTGTTTGGCTGCTTTACCCGAATTAATGGTGCGCCTTGAAGCACGAATCCAGCGAGCCGGAGAAGTTCTTGGAATACATACTCTTTTTGTTAAATTAAAATTCAATGATTTTCAGCAAACCACAGTGGAGCGCGTGCATGACAGTCTCGATTTTAAAATTGTATGCCAACTCATCCATGAAGGTTTCTTAAGAAAGCGTATGCCAGTGCGATTATTAGGCATAGGAATCAAATTGAAGCAAGAGACAATCCTTGAGGGGATTCAACTTGAATTAGATTTGGATGAGACCCTATTTGAAAAGTAAATCTTAATTTCTCTTCTGTTTAAAATGAAAGCATCGATTATAATTCGTTAAGCCTTAATGATTGTTTTATAATCCAAAAATCGCTCCAGGGATCTTTTGCTAATTGCTTTAAACGGGAAGGTAAGGTTTTAATAGTGAAACTATTATCTGCTTGATTATCACTTAACTCATCCCATGAAAGTGGGGTTGCAACAGAGCCATGAATTTTTGCTCTAGTAGAATAAGGTGCTATGGCTGTTGCTGTACGTTGATTACGTAAGTAATCTACAAAAATTTTGCCATTACGTTTTGATTTAGTCATTTTACTGATGTAACGCTGAGGGTTTAATTTCTCTAAAAATTGAGCAAAGATCTGAGTAAATAGCTTTACTTCCTCCCATTCGTATTCAGGTAAAATTGGGATAACTATGTGTAACCCTTTGCCGCCACTACTTTTTACAAATGATTTTAATTGATATTGGATTAAATGCTCGCGAACATCGAATGCTGCAGTAACGACATCAGCCCAAGCCACATCTGGGGCAGGATCTAAATCAATAATAATGATATCTGGCTGTTCTAGATGATTAATGGTACTGCCCCAAGGGTGAATTTCTAAAACGCCCATTTGAACGAGACTTAATAACCCCTCTTTGTCATTTAAATAAATGTAGTGCTCATGATCCTCGTCTGTGGGATCTTCAATGGGATGAAGCGCTTTTTTAGTTGCTTTATTATAATGGCGTTGATAAAAACATTTATTGTAATCTGAAGGGCAACGCACTAAGGTTAATGGCCTTAGAGTCAAATAAGGAAGAATGTAATCACTGACTGCTTCATAATAAGTCAGTAGATCGTGTTTGCTTATGTCATCTTCAGGATAAAGAATTTTATCCGGATTGGTCATTTTAAATTGAGAATGGTTCTTGGTGGTTTGTGTCGCTTTTTCTTTTTTTACCTTTCTTAAAGGAAGCTCAAGCTCACGCATGACTTCAGTGGGTTTTTTATCCAATCGCATCCCTTTAAAACTAGGGTGCCGCAAAAGACCTTCTTTTGTCCACTCCGTAAATTCTACCTCACAGACCAAAAGCGGTTTTAGCCAATGGGCCTGAGTAGGAGGTTTGCTATTAAATGGATTAATTGGTGCCCTATTTTGGAGTAGAAGTTCATTGATTTCATTCAGTGATTGGGTATTAAATCCTGTCCCCACATTTCCTGTATAATCCAATGTTCCTTTTTTATTATATACCCCAAGTAACAGCGAACCAAAATGAGCACGTCCTCCTCTAGGGGAAGTGTAACCACCAATTACGAACTCTTGTCGTTTAATGCATTTAATTTTTAACCAATCTTTGCTTCGTTTAGAAAGGTAGACTCCATCTACACGCTTAGAAATAATTCCTTCCAAGGCATGGCTACAAGAATATTCATAAAGCTCTTTTCCTTCTGTAATGATATGGTCACTAAAATGAAGGAGAGGTACATTAGCAGCAAGAATTTTTTTTAAAATCGATTTACGCTCAATTAAGGTTAGTCCTCGTAAGTCGTAACCTTCAAAGTACAGTAAGTCGAAAAGGAAATAAATCAAAGGGGCTTTTTTTTTATTTTTAATAGAGCTTTGTAATAATTGAAAATCCGAACGCCCTTCAGCATCCAGGACGACTACCTCCCCGTCGAGAATGAGTTGAGCAAAAGGAAGTTGATTTATTGCTTCGGCAATAGGCTGTAACTCATGGGTCCAATCTTTATTATTGCGCGATTTAAGCATGACTTCTGCACCATTTTTAAAGGATAAAATTCGATAACCATCTAGTTTAATTTCATGAGCCCACTGGTTACCTTCAGGGGGCTCGCCAACTAAAGTTGCAAGTTGTGGTGCAATAAAATCAGGAAAATTGGTTTTTCTTAGATTTTCTGGTAGGGAAATAGTGGGTTTAATTTTTGCTTTTTTTTTCGCTCTTTGGGGCTTAACTGCTTTAGCCTCGGAATTTTGCCAGACATGGGTATAATGTTTCGCAATTTCCTCGATGGAGTAGTTTGATTTAACACTTTTTGTTAGAATTTGGGTTACATCATAGTCTTGCTCTTCTTTGCTGTATTGATCTTCGTATTTAATCAAAAACCAATTTTTTTCATCTTTAAATCGAATTAAGTCCCAGCGGCCATTTAATTTTTTAGCATGAAGATTAAAACGCAAATGTCCTTTTTCATAGGCTGTATAAGGATTATCATCGAGTGGCTCCCAAGTTCCCTTATCCCATAGCATCACCGTTCCTCCACCATACTGTCCTTTAGGAATAATGCCTTCAAAAGAGCCATATTCAATGGGATGATCTTCGACGTGTAGGGCGAGACGTTTGACTTTTGGATCAAGGCTTGGTCCTTTGGGGATGGCCCAACTTTTTAAGACACCATTCAGTTCAAGACGAAAATCATAATGGAGATGGCTTGCAGCATGCTTTTGAATTACAAACAGACGCGAATGTTCTTTGATAACCTTGCCTTTCGGTTCGGGAGTTTTAGTAAAATCTCTTTTTTTATGATATTGACTAAGTCCCATAACACGATTCCTTATTTTGTAGCACTCCTTTTGGTTGCAGAAGATTTGTTCGATTTTTTCTTTTTCATGCTTTCTTTCAAAAGTGAAACAAAATCAACTACAGAATCATGGCTTCGAACCGCTTTAGAGACTTTTTTACCTTTTTTGGTTATGTCCTTGATTTGTTGATCCAGCCATTTTTGCATCGTTTCGCGATATTCATTATGATACTTTTCTGGCTCCCAAATGGCGCTCATATCATTAATTAAATCGACTGCCATCTTTATTTCTTTATCCGAAATTTTGTACGTTTTTATATTTTCTTTAGGAACATTAAGGTCTTCTTCTGAACGGAGTTCATCTTTAAAATGAATAAGATATAAAAGGAGAGTATGCTCATGTGGAAGAATGATACTCAAATATTCTTTGGTGCGTAATATGGTTTTGGCCACACCCACTTTGTTTGTTTTTTTTAAAGCTTCACGTAGAAGTACATAGGCTTTTTTATTTTTTCCTTCAGGAATTAAATAATAGGGTTTTGTAAAAAAGAGACTATCAATATCTTTCATGTCGACAAATTCTTCGATATCAATGGTTTTAAAGAGCTCAGGACTCGCTTTTTCAAAAGCTTCTTCATTGATGATAATGTAATTACCCTTATCGTATTCATAACCTTTTACAATTTCGTTCCAGGGTACTTCCTTGCCCGATTCTTCGTCTACTCGCTGATAACGTACGCGGGTTTGTGTTTTGGAATTTAGTAGATGAAAGTGTATTTCATTTTTTTCTTCGGTAGAGATCAATGAAATTGGAATTGAAACCAATCCAAAAGAAATATCACCTTTCCAAATTGAGCGCACCATCCTTAACTCCCTGATTTATTCTCAAAAGTACATTTAGGTATAATAGATACTGTTTAATTATAGGACACAATGAGGTTTCATTGGAAAAAGAAAGGAATGGGATAGCTCAAGTGATGCATTTTTATCTGATTATATTAACGTTTTTTTATTAAAAATTATTTGTAGTCGTGCGGCAATAAGAGGAGCTATCTATCAGTAACCTAGCAATTTAAGTCCATCAAGAGCAGCCATTTTTTATCGCAGTATGAGTTGCCAATTAAGCATAGAATGATTGTTAATTCTTTGTTTTTTTAATGAGCTTGCCTCTCCTCTTAAAAAGTGGATTTAATCAGTTATAACATAGCGGTTTCGAATCAAAGACGAGGGGTTACCTGAGTTAGAGTCTAAAATAGCATCTATTTATTTATTGAAAAATTTTAATTTGACAAATAGTCACCTCTTATTAAGCTTATTTATAGACGCATGGCAAATTGCAATTCATTTAGGATGGCTAAAGGGAGATTAGTGATGAATGACTTTGATGAGAATGCAAAAGAAATAAAAAGAAAAGCGAGTGAACTTTTAAAAACAGCTAAAGAAAAAGCAGGAAATGCTTATTATTAAACGAAACCTAAGGCAGATGCTCACATGTTGCTGATTAATCTTGCCCGAATATTTGAGTTAGAGGCAGATAAACAATTACCGCCACCCTCATCAGGATATCATCAGAAAGATGATATCAATGAGCTTAAAAATAGCTATTGTAAAAATTTTTGTAGTGAAATCAAAATCTTAAAGTCAACTTTAAAAACTGTTTACTTGTGATAGGACGCAGTCTTAAAAGAGTACTTTTTATCTGTGGCCGATGAGGGATGTGGTTTCGTAAGCAACATACTCAAAAGTATTTCGAGGGTGTGCTAAAAAATTAGACCAGGTCGTCACTCACCAAGACAATCACAGAAACCCATTAACAAATGGAAAAGTAGCTGCGGGGATAAAGTCACATATGCTTAACCGAATGCCATTGACGTACACACCAGGCCCTATACTCAAAATCTCCAGCTATGGAAAGAGAATTATACTAAACGTATCGGCGCCTTCCCAAATAACAAAAGATAGTTCACTAAAAAATCATTTGGATCATTGTATTGATTTATTGTATAAATTTTGATATTTTTATTTAAATAGTTATCAATTAGGGGTTATTATGAGAGTGGAAAGTGGCGTCTTGTATGAGGTTTTAGACAGCGATGTACAAAGTGATGGAACTTTCATTGTACCAGATACAGTTACCTCATTTGGTCGTGAAGCGTTTAAAAATTGCCGGAGTTTAGCCGCCGTCAACAATACAGGGAATTTGATCTCGATTCGTATAGAGGCATTTTCTCAATGCATGAACTTATCATCCATTACCTTGCCAGATGAGTTGACAATGATTGGAACACAGGCATTTTTTGAGTGCATTGGATTACAAACTATCACTCTGCCGAAGAAGTTGACCTCTATTGGTACAGAGGCATTTGGCGGTTGTAAGAATTTAACCTCCATCATCTTGCCAGAGGAATTGACCTCGATTAAAGATCTAACATTTTTCGGATGCACTAGTTTAACCACCATCACCTTACCAAAGAGCGTGAACTCGATTGGTGTGGGTGCATTTCATAACTGCAAAGCCTTAAACACTATTACGCTGCCAAAGGGATTAAAATCGATTGGTGTTGATGCATTTAAGGGCTGCGTTAACCTAAAACATATTGTCATTAATACGGATAAGGAAGAAGAATACGAAAATATTAAAAAGCTTTTACCCGAGGAACTAAAAGATAAAGTAACCTCTTTTAGCGTAATTGAGCAGAGTAAAAAAATTCAATCCCAATGCCTGCAACAATTAGTGAATGAACCTAATACGAATTTCTTGTATCAGGAACTTCTACGTGAAGGTAATGCCCCGCCTCCTGAGCTTGAGAACCTCCCCGTGGAAGTAATGGCCCAAATTAATAGCCATATGAAAAGCGATAACCGGTACTCTGTCAAAGCACAAAAAGAACTTGATGCCTTAACCATCCCGGATTCAGAGGAAGGCCTGGAAAAGTATGGCGAGGACTGTAAGGCAATAGTAACCAAATACCTTGATGCTGCCAACCAACGAGCATACTATCTTGCAGACAAGGCCGCTAGTAAACAAGCAGAGTCCATGTTGCAAAGTTATGGCATCTTCGCCAAAGAGAAGAGGGAAAACTTAGAAACTGAAGAGAAGAGCTCGGATAATGATTTTTCTCCAAATAAGTCAGGCTAGAAGATTTTTTCTCCTATCTGGCTATAACTTCGCTGTTGATAATTGAGTTAAATTACAGAAACGGGGCAAATGCGAACAAGAAATCTCAAAGTTACGACAATATTCTTTCGATGATTTAAATCTGTTTGTCACTTAAGAAATTTATAGAAAAGACAGAATGAATATTGTAATGCTTCTTTGCAGTTGTTGCAGAAGGGGTTTCTGTACTTTCTGAATTAAATGCAATTAGAACATTTTGCAATAATTCAGAAACTTTTAAAACCATGCAAAAAGATTCATTTTCAGGAGATTATAAACGTAAACAAGAGTTTATTCAGGCAATAAAAGAAGCCAAGGCATTTTCTAATATGCTTCCAATTATCGATAAATTTAATCCAGGTATGGAAAAAGAATCTATGGCTATTAAAGCATTATTCAAATCAGTAGTATTTTTTGGCAGTTATGTTAATAGTGATGCTGATTTTGTATATCACTTGCCAACATTGAAAAGCGAAATTATTAATTATGCAGGTCCAAAAAACCGTTTTTAACTCATGGTCTTTTGTATAAATTACTTTATTATTTTTCATTTCATCAAATAAAAAATTGGACATTTCATCGTTACCAGTTGCTAAGACCAGATGTAAAAGCGTTTTATTCTCTTCATCACAAGCAAATAAAGAATCAGAAGAGCGTTCGTTGATTAATTTAACCAGATCTATCACATCCTCGTCAATTATCTCGCTCACATGCAAGAATGGTATCGGAGCATGGCACTTCTATTTCATTACGTGAGATTTTTCCAAATAAAAAACGGGGCGAAAAATTACATAAGTTAAAAAACAAATAAAAAGAATATTATTTATTATCGAAT
>NZ_JAPHOQ010000018.1 GCF_026191355.1 Legionella sheltonii | reverse complement strand
GTATATTCCTTTGAATGAATTATTTTTTCATAACATGCCTCAAGAAAATCAAGTTTTTCGCTCATAGTTGAGAATGTTTGAATCGAAGCTTCCAGTGCTTTTTTTGAGAAAGTACTTTCCAGATAAGTGCTTTTGAATTGCTTGGCGATTTGTTCCACTTCGTTTCTTACTTTTTCTGGATTCTTCTCGCCAAATTGAAGCTGCATGTCAATCAGCATAGGTATTATTTCTTTTACTGAGTTTTCATCAATTAATACTTCTTTGCCAAAATTTTTGAATTTAAGTATGGTTAAATTCTTATCCTCTCCATCAGTATATTTTCCAAATATCAATTTTTGAATGTTGTTAGTGATTGTATCTTTTTCAGGAATTAACTGGTCTTGAAGTGCATCAATTAACTGGCACATTTTTTTGAACTCAGTAGGAGAGGTTCTACCAAACAAACGATACTTCAGTGTAAGTATTTCAGTGTGCTTATGATGACTGGCAACTTCTTTCTTCTTTTCCTTGTCAATACCATCAAGCGTCTTTTGAAAAGCCTTAATTTGCTTGATTAACATATCATATGGATAGCCTAACCGATTAATATCGACGTGATAGAGTTTTTTCCAAACATCACTTTGATTCACCATATGCCAAACTATGGCAAATCCATCATCACTGAACAGTGGAGGATCGTAGCTCCTGAATAGACGCGCTTGATCCTGATCTTTACGATGAAGCATTTCAATGAAACGCTCTTCACCGCTTTTCAATTTCATCTTTTTTGTGGGATGTACAAAGGCAAGAAACTCACGGTCTACCAATTCCCACATGGTTTTTGACCATTTTAGTTTCGTATGTTGAGAAATAATCTGATGCATATGATTTAACATCAGGTTGAAATCTGGTCTGAGGGTGCTTTGTATTTTTGCATGATACACATCATGCTCTGTTATTACTGGCATTGGAGTGTCAGCATAACCATGGATATTTTTTGTAGTTGTTTCAACGCCACTATCATTTAGACTAATTGCTGTCGGCCTATAGTTATATTCAACGCCCTCTTTGACTGCATCAATTCCTACCTTTCCTATTTTGGCACGATTGGCAGCAGCTCCATGAGCTCCATACCGTGCAATTTGCAGTGCTTCAATAACACCGAAAGATAAGTAAAGATCATGTTCTTCTCCTTGATATGTTGCCCTATGCCAAGATCCATTCCTCAGCAGAGCATCTCCGAGTTGGATACGCGTGTTCGGTGGAGCAATAATGTTTGGATTATTTTTTGAAATAAAAAAAACTTGTTCTGATTTGGGGGCCGCTAAAATAAGGTAGCATAATCGTTCTTTTTGCTCTCTAGTCAGTGGTTCACCATAGATACTTTTTGAAATGGCTGGAAAGAGTAATTCAATAGCCTCTTGGGTAAGTTTCCCATCTTTAGCAAATATAGGAAACGTTTTCTCCAGAGGATATTCTTTAGGAATTTGAGCTCTGGCGAGTATTGTAGTCATTTGTTGGCGGGTGATTTTGTTTTGTTTGAAAAGCCATAACGCGTAAAAAGTATGATCTTCTTCGTTTAAGGCTGGATCTTCGAAATCACCAAGTGCAATTGCTTTTGCAACGCGTTCCAAGCCTTCTGCATTAAGAGTGATATGTGCCGGAATAGTAATTTTATTACCATTTAAAAAGTCATCAAAATCATCAGAATGTAGGGTTCTTTCTGGATCTACAGGAACCTGTTTTGTTTTGGGGTCGATGAACCCAGGATGTTTGTATTTAGCATTTTTATTTTCTCTAGGAGCAAACACGCGTAATGTTGGATCAAAAGTGTCATCAACACCTGGTGGAATTTCTGGCGAGAAAAAACGACCCAAAAATGATTGCCACGCAGCAGTGGCATCTTCAATAGTACTAATTTCAGCGAAACCAAAATTATCAGGCATAAAATTTAATCAACTAAAAAAGAACACTTGGGTTGGTAATTATACTAAATAATTATTAGGATATGATTAACACAACGTGAATTAGCAGCTGGATCTGAAAGTATTGTCAATTTTTTAACAATGATATGGAGTTTAATGGATAACTTGCTTCAATCAGGTCTTGTGAAGGCGGAAATTTTTTCATTGAGTCAAGGGTAAAGGTGGTCCCAGAACCGGCAGTGGCTGCAGCAAATCCACTGGCTATATGGTGGTAATAAACAGTGAATGGTTTAATCTGAACTATAGCCTTACTCATAATCTATGGAAAATACCTTTATATGAATGCAGTGAAGTACCTATGAAATTTAAATCTTATTTTGAGGTGTACTAACGTTCAAGAGTGTCGAATCCTCAGCCCATTCCCTCTTAACAAACTTAATCTCTTTAATTAAAAAATCAAGGCAATTATACGAGGTAGGGCCAGATGTTTGACTCATGGCAAATTTAAGTTCCAATTTTGCTAGTTCAAAATCAGGTGGATTTTCATTTAAAGCAGCGGTAACTTTATCTAATTGTTTATCAATAATTTTTTTATTTTGGCTACCCATTCGATACCTAGAAAACCATTGCCCCTTTATGTGGGCAGCATAGGCTTCTTTTATACCTAGAACGGCTTCTTTCAGAGTGCTCAAATCCCTGTGGGCTTCATCGGTTCCGCCTACTTCTAAATTTTTTACAGAGTCAGGAAGAACGTCTCTCATCGCCCTTAAAGGATGGGCTGCGAGCCTGTTTATGTCTGTGCAAAAAGAAAAGGTGTTTCCATAATATCGTGGAGTGGGTAATCCACCTAAATTTTGTGGAACGCGTAGCCCACTGACAATATCCATGTCTAGTCTGTAATTACAAAATTGAGCAAGAAGATTAGGGTGGTTTTTAGTCAATGATCGGCCATGGAGCGAATCGATAGAGGCAGTATTGAATGTTCTCACATGTAATTTTCTTGATTCTTGCAAGTCTTTATCGGTGGCATAGGCTCGAGCTCCGACATATTGAGCTATGTGCCCTCCTAGAGAATGTCCGACGATTATTATCTCTCTATCTGGAAAATCTGTTTTTGCTTTCTCATAAAAATCAAACGCTTTTTCCTGTAATTTTTTTCCTACTGTGCCAGTCAAGGTTAAATTAATATCAGAATACACGTCCTTAAAAGACGCTGTTCCTCTATACGAGATGATAATAGGGGATTTGTCATCGTCTGGTTCAAGACAAACAGCCGCTAGACCTTCAGAGTTTACTGCTTCGGGATTTATTTTAGCCTGTATCTTATATCCTGCTTGAGCGATGCCCTCTGTTAATAGCTTTGTATGGACGTAGCCTTCACTCGTTTCGTGTTCGTCTTCGCGCAGCTTATTATCTTTACCTTCAATACGATAAGCGAGATGTGCGGCATCGAGTAATAATCTAATAGTACATTTTGGCATAACAAATTCCACCCAACAAAGGATACTTTATTTTATGAGAAAAAAACAACTAAGTGTTCTTTATTTATTCTATCATCAGTGTTCGTTTTTGTAAAAATATTATACTTTTACTATATTTATTGTATCGCTTCGTAAATGGAATTTAAGAATGCCTCGACAGAAAGGAACACAGGAAGTAGCGATGAATTTAGAACCTTTTCATCATCCCAAAAGTAAGGCCTCAATGGAGAGTAGACTTCGTGATATTCTCGAGGCTATGGAGTCAGTGAGGCGAGGCGACCTGTCCAAACGCTTAAAAAAAGACCAGTATGATATTTTTGGCGAAATAGCTGATTCCTATAATAGTATGATGGAAGGATTAAGCAGTTTTACTTCAGAAGTAACCCGCGTTGCCCGTGAAGTGGGTACCGAAGGTAAATTAGGTGGTCAAGCACAGGTTCCAGGTGTCACGGGAACCTGGAAAGAATTAACCGATAACGTCAATGCAATGGCTGCCAATTTAACCAGCCAAGTACGTAATATTGCCCAAGTAACCACCGCCGTTGCCAGTGGTGATCTCAATCAAAAAATTACTGTCGAAGTAAAAGGCGAAGTATTGGAATTGAAAAATACAATTAACAAGATGGTGGATAATTTAAGGTCGTTCTCAGGTGAAGTAACGCGGGTCGCGAAAGAAGTCGGTACCGAGGGTAAATTGGGCGGGCAAGCACAGGTTCCTGGTGTCACAGGCACATGGAAAGAGTTAACCGATAATGTGAATGCGATGGCTGCAAATTTAACAAACCAGGTGCGCAATATTGCTCAGGTGGCAACCGCTGTGGCTAAAGGTGATTTGAATCAAAAGATCACCGTTGAAGTTCAAGGTGAAATGCTGCAACTGAAAGAAACCCTGAATAAAATGGTGGATAGTTTGACTATCTTTGCTTCAGAAGTAACACGGGTAGCCAAGGAAGTGGGCACGGAAGGAAAGCTAGGAGGTCAAGCACAGGTGCCAGGCGTTACGGGTACTTGGAAAGAATTAACCGATAATGTGAATGCGATGGCTGCTAATTTAACCAGTCAAGTACGTAACATTGCCCAAGTTGCGACCGCAGTCGCAAAAGGTGATTTAAATCAGAAGATTACTGTAGAAGTACTTGGGGAAGTGTTGCAGTTGAAAGAAACAATTAACAGAATGGTCGATAGTTTAACCATCTTTGCTTCCGAAGTAACTCGGGTTGCAAAAGAAGTGGGTACCGAAGGAAAATTAGGTGGTCAGGCACAAGTACCCAATGTTACCGGTACATGGAAAGAATTAACGGATAACGTGAATGCGATGGCGGCCAATTTAACCAACCAGGTGCGTAATATTGCGCAAGTTACAACCGCTGTAGCCAGCGGCAATTTGAATCAAAAAATTACCGTTGAGGTGAGAGGTGAGGTATTAGAATTAAAAAATACCATCAACGACATGGTCGATAACTTAAGATCATTTTCAGGTGAAGTAACGCGGGTAGCGAAAGAGGTTGGTACCGAAGGTAAATTAGGCGGTCAAGCACAGGTTCCAGGGGTAACTGGCACATGGAAGGAATTAACCGATAATGTGAATGCGATGGCTGCAAATTTAACCAGCCAAGTGCGTAATATTGCTCAGGTCGCCACGGCGGTTGCGGATGGCGATCTGAATCAAAAAATAACCGTTGAGGTCAGTGGAGAAATTCTTCAACTTAAAGAAACACTGAACAAGATGGTGGATAACTTAAATCTCTTTGCCGCTGAAGTAACACGTGTTGCTAAAGAAGTGGGTACCGAAGGAAAATTAGGTGGCCAGGCTTCAGTACCGGAAGTCGGTGGTACCTGGAAAGAATTAACCGCCAACGTGAATGCGATGGCCTCCAACCTGACGGATCAAGTACGTAATATTTCAAAAGTTGCGATTGCAATCAGTGCAGGGGATTTGACGCAAAAAATTACTGTTGAGGCTAAAGGGGAAGTGTTACTGCTCAAAGAGACCATCAATAAAATGGTGGATGACCTTAATCGCTTGGCGAGTGAAGTATCCCGTGTGGCGCAAGTAGCGGGTAAAGAAGGCAGATTAAATGAACGCGCTAATGTTGAAGGTGTTGGAGGCAGTTGGAAAGATATTGTTGATAAATTAAATAATCTCTTGAATTCGATTGCGACACCGGTACAAGAAGTGATTCGTCTTGCGGTCGCACTATCCATGGGCGATGTGTCGCAACGAGTCAGTATTGAAACCCAGGGTGATATCAGAACATTATCTGATGCATTGAATAAGTCTTTTGATGATTTAGGCGCATTAATTCGTTTTGCTATGGACAGTTCGACCAAAGTTTCTGGCGCGTCAGTACAATTAGCGGATATCTCAAAGCAGGTTAGTAGTACTTTGCAACAAGCGGCGAGCACCACACAGCAAATCGCTGTGGGGGCGAAAGAACAGGCGAAAAAACTGGAATCAAGTACGCGGATTGTTACGGAACTGTCTAAATCCATTCAACAAGGGGCCACAAATTCACGTAGTGCCGCGGAAGTAACCCAAGAAGCCGCAAAACTGGCAAGCAGAGGTACTGATGCAGGAAAACAAGCGGCAACACGGCTTAAGTCTATTGATGATATCGTGAAATCCAATACCGATACAGTCAAAGATTTGGATAAGCGAGCCAAAGAAATTGGGGTGATTGTCGGTACGACAAAAGGTATTGCCGATCAAACAAACCTTTTGGCATTAAATGCCGCAATAGAAGCAGCACGTGCCGGCGAGGCAGGTCGAGGATTTGCTGTGGTGGCCGACGAAATTAGGAAGCTTGCTGAAGGGACTAAAAAAGCAGCCGTGCAAATTGAGGGTATGGTGAACACCATACTCGAGTCGACCACACAAGTGGTTGAAGGTATGACCACTGGTACACAGAAGGTCACTGAATCCATTGATATTGTCAATGAAGCGTTAAGAATTCTTAGCCAAATTAGTTCGGGTACCCAGGAAATCACAGTCAAGGCTCAGGAAATTTCAACTGCAACATCAGAGCAAGCCAAGGCAGCCCTTGCTGTTGCAAAAACAACAGAAGAAATCTCGGCGACATCAGAGCAAGCAGCAGTTGGTGCCGAGCAGATGTCCTCGTCAATTCAACAACAAACAGCCAGTATGCAACAAATGACGGTGTCCGCTTCGAATTTATCCGTTCTGTCCGATGAGTTAAGAACGGCCCTGAAACGATTTAAAGTAGCCTATATGGCTTCTGAAGCGCACGTGCTCAGGGGTGAATAATGCCGAACAGATCATCATCAACTCTTAAAACAAAAGAACAACAATTAGTGCAACTCATTGTATTTCGATCAGGAAATAAAGAGTTTTGTATACCAATCAGTGACGCCCGAGAAATTATCAAGGTCGTGCCTATCACCCCTATTCCTGATTCGCCATATTTTATACGTGGGTTGATCAATGTGCGTGGCGATATTGTAGCGATTATTGATATTAAGAGCCTATTTTTTCTTCCCACTGCCGTTAACGATAATCCAAAGCATATCATTATTACAAAACAAAATAGTGGGATTTTTGGTCTAATGGTTGATGAAGTAGTAGAAGTTTTACGTGTAAACGGTGCGGATATTAATAAAAATCCTTCCAGCATAATAAATATTCATGAAAAATATGTGGGAGGGGTAGTGATTGATGAAAATCGTCTAATTATTTTATTAAATTTAGCCAGTATTTTAGCGCAAGAGGAACTTATAAAGCTATCCGCCTTAGAACGTTATTAAACGAATGATTGTAAGTGTTCACGACGATACGTCACCCGAATGTAGTGAGGGAGATCCAGTATATTGTAGGAGATCCTTCGTCGTAAACTCATTCAAAATGACGAGATTGTGAACGAATACGAAATGATTTCTCGGGAAACTCTGACGATTGGGATTTCGAGAGAACTAAGTCGATCTCATTTGAGGAGAATACGATGGGTAAGAAGGTGATGATTGTAGATGATTCCAATTTTATGCGGACAATCTTAAAAGATATTTTAAATAAACAGTTCGCAGATCTCGATATCATAGAGGCTGATGGCGAAAAAGCGGCCTTACTCTTACTCGAAAAAAAATCACCCGATCTCGTACTACTCGATGTGATCATGAATGCCAGTGAAGTAGAAGGAATTCAGCTCTTGGAATGCATTCATAATCAATATCCACACATCAATGTATTCATGGTGACATCCGTTGGACATGCGTCGATTAAGGAACGGTGCAAATCTCTGGGAGCAAGAGGATATATTCAAAAACCATTTGAGATTGAGCAAATTAAAAAGGAACTAAAAAAATATTTATAACTCACCATAGGATGTCGTTGATGAATGATGACATGAATAAATACATTGAGGATTTTCTTATTGAGGCAAATAATCATATTAAAAATATGAATTTAGCACTCATTAATTGGGAAAAAAAACAAGATAATAAGAAAAACCTGCAAGACATTTTTCGCAGCGCTCATACATTCAAAAATATTTCTGCAACTATGGGATTTCAAAAAATAGCAAAATTAAATCATGCTATTGAAGATTTACTCGATGCAATTCGTACCCAAAAAATTCCACTCAAACTTTGTGTTAATCTTTTATTTAATTGCTTTGATTTTTTAAAAGAAGCCTTAAAAGAAATCTCAGAAGGAAAGCCTGAGCCTGCTACCGAGACAATGATTAAACAAATTAACAGTGTTTTATCTGATGATGAGAAGCACACTGCGGATCTATCTGCAATCAAATCATTGGGCCCCTTGGAATCGGTTACCAGCATCGAAGTTAAAGTCGACCGCCTTGATAAATTGCTCAATCTTACTAAAGAATTGCTTATTAATAAAATGAGATTGGACAGTTTAAGTGAGACGATTCAATCCCCTGAACTAGCTACAACAGTAGCTATGCTGAATCAAACACTCAATGAGTTACAGTATTACGTCATGCAAATTCGACTGGTGCCTATAGGATTTGTATTCGATCGTTTTTCCCGTATGGTCAGAGATCTCGCGAAACAGCAAAATAAACAGGTTGAATTACGCACTGAAGGCAGAGATATTGAGGTCGATCGTTCATTAATCGACGCTATAAGCGAGTCTCTGGCTCACCTAATCAAAAACGCAATTGATCATGGTTTAGAATCTTCCGACATGAGAAAGGCGGAAAAGAAACCTATAGAAGGAAGCATTAATTTAAAAGCGAAACGTCATAAAGAGTCAGTAGTCATTGAAGTGAGCGATGATGGTGCTGGACTTAATCTCGAGGCCATCAAAAATATTGCGATAAGGCGCAATTTATTACCTACAAGAGCAGAGAAACTAGAAGTAACAAACGCTATTTTTTATGGGATTTCCACTACAGAAAAAGTCACGGATATTTCAGGAAGGGGTCTGGGTTTGTCTATTGTTAAGCAGACCATTGAATCCATTAACGGGAGGATTGAAGTCGCAACTGAAAAAGGAAAAGGGACTCAATTTACGATAAAGATTCCTTTAACCTTAACCGTTATTCTTGTTTTGTTGGTACGTCAAGGCGATCAGATTTATGCACTTCCAATCAATAGCATAGAACGTTTAATCACGATATCGTGTCAGGAGACAGCCGCTCTCTTGCATCAAGAAGCTTTTGTGTATGAGCAAATCAATGTCCCTCTTTTGCGTTTGTCCGTTCTTTTTAAGGAAAAGATAACTGCAGAAGAACGCCAGTTTATTGTTGTCTTAAGAAAAGAAGAAGAGTTATTAGGTTTGGTTGTAGACGCGCTGCTCACCACAGAAGAAATTATTACTCAACCGATTAATCCAATCATTCGAGGGAGTAAGTTGTTCTCTGGGACGGCATTATTAGGATCAGGTGAGACGATTTTAATTATGGATGTCGACGAGCTTTTCCTATGTTTAAATCAAAAACATACAGGATAAATCATGATGAAGATAGAGAAACGATTCAATGAATTAATGAGTTTCGCAGCAACAGAAGCGACCTTTGCCTTATCAAAATTATTAAGCCAACAGATGACGTTAACAAGTGCCGATGTCAGCGTCAAAGTCACTGAGGTACAAAGCATCATCAAAGAGAGTATTAAAGAGGAGATCGCTCAAATTAATCCTGACTTGGGAGGAGCAATAATAATGACTACTCCTTTGCTTGGCACTTTAGAGGGCTTTGGTTCCTATATTTTACCAAGAACTTCCGCTTTAAGAATCTGTGATGTTCTTTTACATAGACCATTTGGTTCAACAAGACAAATAGAGCGTTTCGAAGAGTCAGCCCTCTTGGAGACGGGGAATATAGTTGTAGGTTGTTTTTTAAATGCATTAGGCTATGTATCAGTACTTGATAATATTTTGCATAAAAAAATGACTCTGACGGTGAGCAGCAATAATGAGATTCCTAATTTTAATGAGATAAGTTCTAATGATGTATATAGAGTTCGTATTAACTTTTATATGAAACATATTGTTAAGAATCAACATCAGCCTATTGATATTAATGGAATATGTGTTTTTTTCTTTGACAGTGCTAAAGTTACCGCACTATTAAATATGCCGCACAATCCTGAAAAAAGCTGTTGAAATCGGCGTCGATTTTGCTGCTTTTTTCAGCGTTCTTTGTCAGACATTTCTCTGAAATAAATCGCTTTGCACAACCCGTCTATTGCTTATTCACTAAGAATTTACCAAGAAAAGAAAAAAGTAAAGGCAGTTAATACTAAATTAAGATTAAAATGGTACTATATTGTTGTAGCGGTATTAAGTCTCCTAGGTTATAAATCACATTTTTATCGCTACATTTAACTTCTTCAAGAATTCTCCTGCCGCAAATTCAATTCAAAAAATCACTACGACTTTATATTAGAAAATCATTATAGTCGGTGGCCCGGATTAGCACAGTGTAATCCGGCCTCAGCGTTAAGCTCGTCGCTATTAACTTTTAGTGCATGTTTGGGTGCCGGTGTCTTTTCCGGATTGAGATATCCAGTTGCCTTGCAAAGACCCGTCTGGTTTTATTGCAAGAGATAATACACCTGAAATCGTGTTATCGGTGACGCCCCAAAAAGAAGTAGTCAAAAAATTATTGATATTCGAACTCATTAATCCCGTACCATACAGTACTGGATTACCAGTACTATCCTCCCATTCTGAGTTATAAGTATCGCCAGTCTGCGATATAGTAAGGGTAAAGTTTTTATTAGCCAATAAAGAGCCATTCCATTGACATTGATAACTCCCAACAAAAGATGGAGATGGGCTGGCAGTCTTATTGTCAGCATAAACTGTTGTGATAATGAAATATAATATGGCTGTTAAAGAGATACCTGCCGATGCTGCTTTCATAACAAACTCCTTTTGTTAATTCACCCAAATACATCAGTCACTTTATGATGATTTTTTACAACTAAATGTAGCGGCCTGATTCTTATTATTTTGTACCCATTTCCCCTCCAGTGTACCATCAGGTTTGATAAGGATGTATTGGGTAAAAGTAGTTGTGAGATCTTTAGACCACCAAAATATAAATGAGAATGCGTTATTTATATCTTTGTTTTGCAAACCAACCCCAGCAATAGTTGGCGTGGTGTGATGTATTCCTCTTTTGAACATTCTATAATTATTGTCACTGCTTTTTTTAATGATAAGTACTTCTGTGCCATCTGTCGGGTTAGAAAAAGGATCACGAAAATTGCATAAATAGGTGCCCGAAATATCAGATGTTGAAGTTTGAGTAGCAGGTGCATCTGCAAAGGCAGTAGGTAAAAATGAGAGACAACTTAATGTTCCAAGTATTATTTTGAACGAAATCCTATTTATAGAAATCATAAAAAACTCCTTTTAAATAATTTGTCCAATATCCCTGCATTTAGAAATTGAGTCGTAGATTATTATAGATGATCTTTCATAAACTTGCATTGTAATCATTTTAATCAATATGGAAATACGAAAACGTGATCAACCATCATAGGTCAAATTAAGGGGCAGTTAGACCGCAATGTAGATGCAGAAAGCAAAAAGAAAGCAGAGGACAGGGAACGGTCTACAGTTGAAGGGTACAAAAGCTTTCTTAAAATTATGGATGACCATCGAGGTCGAGGATGGGGACCAGTTTCTCATTCTAAATGATATGAGCATGGTTCTAAACATGAGCTAAAAGATAAAGAGTCAATGAGGATTTCTAAAAAATAGTATCCATTAAGTAACTTTATATTTTCAAAACTATTTTTAACAACCATATAATCTCAACTTAGAGCTATAATTAATCATTATGAGCAAAAGAGATTGAATATGCCCTATACTACAAAGCTATTAAATGCAAAAAACGAAGAATTGGCTTTTCAAACTGTAGTGAAACCTTCACAACGAGGTAAAAAGCATCAGGTTTTTGAAGTTTATACCGGTGAAGGTAAAGATCGTAAACTTGTGGGAGTGATGGATTATAATCTGAGGCCTCACTGCATTCACATTAACCGTATGGATAACTTTCAAAATGGATTTCCGCCCACTGATACTGGCTTTATCAAACACATGGGCTATTTATTTCTTGAGCACGCATTTCGTGAGAGTTTTGCCAGAGGATTTCAGGGGAAATTGGAGTTAGAGGCCATTGAAAAATCGCCTATTGTCTATTTCAAATTTGGAATGAGAAAAGACAGTCGCATGGCCTGTGAAATGGCCGATTTATTCAATGCCATCAATATGATAGAAAATTTTAATGAATCAATGCCTCTGGATCAACGAAAGTCATTCCGCAGTGAACTTTTTGAACGCTTGTGTTTTGGAGATAAGCTGTTTAACAAAGATGATCTGGAAACAAAGAAAGCATTTGAAAATGCAATTGATAAAATGCTTGTAGGCGAAACGAAAGGACAGATAGTCGAAGCCAAAGAAGAGTTACTTCAATTGATTGAGAAGCGAATGAAATTAATGAAGGAAACTTTCTGGGGCGTGCCTTATCAATTATTACTTGATAGTGCTGCGTTACACTTAGGGATTCCAAAAGATCAAAGTGATACCCTCACCTTTAAACAAGTGATTGAGTATGGCTGTCAGGATGCTGAAAATATCCAATTTTCTAATTGGTTAACAAGCCCAGAAACCGCAAAATTATCCGCAGAAGAATTTGCCTCTGAATATTCATTGCAACTTATAAAGTCCAAAATGCAAACCTCAATGCATCTACCTGAAGCATGGAGGCAAAAAAAGATGCTTGAACTTAAGATTGATCCGCAAAAACCATTTGAGGGCATAGAACATCATGAAGATAAACGGCTTCCAGTAATCGAAAAAATGATTGAAAAAAGTAACAAAGTATCTTCGTTAATCCAAATAAGTTTTCTGCTAGAGGATCTTAAAATGAAACTTCTTTCAGGAAAAGATGACCATTCTGAGTCTTTAATAAAAGACATTGAATTAATAAAAACAAAAATTGAGCAGAAAAAAAAGACGGTCTCCAAAGTCGATAAAGAAGAGTCTGAAGCGACACCATTTTCTTTTTGGACAAAGCCACCGGACGTTTATGCTGAATTGGTGGACTTGGTAGGGCAACTTGAGCAGATTGCAAAAAGCTCATCGAATTTGACGCCAAACTAAGCAAAAAATCAATTAACAAGCTCGTCCTTCTCAAGGTGTGCAAATACCGATATAATTGCACAACGATTAAATATATTCTGCAATAGATAATCGTCTATTATCTCGATTTTAAGAAGAAGTCATTATGACAGCCACCAAATTTCAGCTACCGCTTGTAACTCTCATTGTTATCTCCCTATTAGGATGTTGCATGGAAATCGATATTTCCTTACCCAGCTTTCCTAGCATTATGACTTTTTTCGGTAGTACAGAAGCTCAAGTCCAAAGTACATTAAGCCTTAATTTTTTAGCATTTTGTCTCTCGGGTTTGTTGTACGGTCCCTTATCGGAAGCTTTGGGTCGACGTGGTTTAATGATTTTTGGAGCAACCTGTTTCTTAATTGGAGCAGTGGGGTGTGTGTTTTCGTTTTCAATATACCAACTCATGTTTTGGCGTTTTATTCAAGGTTTAGGCGCCAGCAGTACTTTAGTGATAGGTTTTGCGATGATCTCTGATCGTTATAGTGGCGAAGTGGCTGCACGTTATATTGGTAAAATTAATGCCTATGTTACTATTTTTATGGCAGCAGCCCCTATTTTAGGCAGTGCCATTATCAACTATTTTACTTGGCGAGCGAATTTTTCCTTCATCGCAATTATTGCCCTGATTTCATGGTTTTTCCTGATTTGGCAATTACCAGAAACCAAATCGGAAAAGCAATCTCTAGAGATTTTGAAGATATTAAAAGACTATTGGACCGTTTCTACTCATGGAAAATTTTTAATCTATGCCAGCATGCCCAATATGTTAGTGACAGCGTATTTAACTTTTGTCGGTAGTGCGTCATTTTATTACATAAATACGTGTAAATTATCTTATTTCCAATTTGCCGTGCAACAAGGGGTAATTGTATTGCTGTTTTCGCTGACCAGTTTTTATGCTGAAAAAGTGATCGCAAGAATTGGCAGTCGCAAAGCAGTCCATTTTGGGATGATGTGTTGTGCAATATCCATCGTGTTGTTTACTTATTTTGCGTTCCAATATCCCGACTCACCCCGTTTGATTACCTTTTCAATGTGTTGGATGGCGGTTGGTTGTGCATTTCCAATGAGCGTGACTTTTGCACAATCTTTAGAAATTTTACCTCATCACAAGGGGGCCTGCTCTTCATTCATTATGTCAACACGTTTGTTTATTTCATCCGGAGCCGTTGCTTTAACTGGTCTTCTCTTCGATGGTTCGATGCGTCCTGTTGCCCTTGTTATTGATGGGGCGATCATTCTAGGAATTGGCATGTATTTTATTATTGAGCGAATGATGCTTACTAAGGAAAGCGTATTGGAAGTAGCTTGAGATTAGTTGTGTAGGCTGCACAATTTAAATGTTGGGTCTTAGCCTATAGCCGCCAAGCTCAGGAACAATGTACCAAAACCCTCTCCCGCGATTTTATATCCATTTTTAAATCAAATTCCTCTCGCGGGAGAGGGAATTTTCAGTGCTATCTGAATAGCATTTTGATCCAAAGTCCCCTCTTCCCCCGGGGTAGGGCGCGGGGGAGTTTGCCATTTTTATTTCTTAGCTTGACGGCTATGAGCAAGGGCCCCCCTTAATTTGAGTGACCACTTGAGTTTTTCATCCTGAGCTTGTTTGTTTTTATTAGATGATTGTGTTAAAAAATCATCTACCTAAGGATGCAATAAAATTGCGAATATCCTTTATTATCAAGAGATTTTCATGGACGAAAATAATAGTAAATCCCTAACTTTCCATGTTTGGATAGTTTGTGCGCTGGGTTTGTTCATTGATGGTTATGATTTATATATTGCTTCGGTAGCTGAGCCGTTCATTAATGCGCAATACCATCCTTCTTCTCTGATGATTGGTCTCACTCAGGCTGCAGCACCTCTTGGTGCGGTGTTCGGTGCAGTCATTGTTGGTCGATTGGCGGATATGTTGGGTAGGAAAAGCATGCTCATTATCAATCTTATTTTTTTTGTTCTTATTGCCATTTGTTCTGCTTTTGCCTGGAGTATCAACTCTTTGTGTGTGTTGCGATTTTTACTTGGCTTTGGTGTTGGTGCTGATTACCCCATTTGTGCCGCCTACCTGGCTGAAATGATACCGGCTCGTAAAAGTGCCCAATTTATTGCAACTGCGATGTTTATTAATTGTCTTGCTTCCCCAATAGGCGTCATTGTTGCCTGGTTATTATTTAAATTGCATCCGCAACTCGATGTTTGGCGGTGGATATTTGCTTCGGGAGCAATTCCTGCGCTCATTGGGTTGTTATTCAGAGCCAAGTTACCCGAAAGCTTTTTATGGAAAGTGCATCAAGGTTTAAAAAACAAATCAAGTCGTTCAGTCTTTAGGCATTATCAATTGATTTTTTCTCCGCGCATGATAAGAATCACTGTTTGTCTTTGTTCTTGCTGGTTTTTATTAGATATCTCTTATTATGGAATAGGGCTATTCACCCCTTACGTCTTACAAGCGTTTAATCTATCGCAGGAGGCTAATTTTTTAAGTGCGCAAACCGAAGTACTGAAAAGTACTTTAGTAGTTAATGTTTTCGTGTCCTTAGGTGCTTTTGCAGTGATTTTTTTTGTTAATCAGGTATCGCTGATTAAACTTCAGATGATAGGATTTATATTTTCATTTTTGGGATTATTAATCCTTAGCATAAGCTATTTGTTTCCAAGCCTTGGCCTTATTTTCACCGGGTTCATATTATTCAACTTTTTTATTAATTTTGGTCCAGGAATTACAACCTATCTTTTGCCCGCAAAGCTCTATAATCCTGAATTCAAAGCTACAGGACATGGATTAGCAGCGGGGACAGGAAAATTGGGCGCGTTTATTGGAACTGTATTTTTACCGATGTTCCAAGCTCAGTTAGGGATCCATCTGACCTTAGCCATTCTTGCAAGTACTCTTTTGCTTGGCTGGTTGTTAACAAGATGGTTAGAACACGAAGAGAATAAATTGGCTGAGCTACCGGATTCTATTTCCGAAAGTACCTTGGTATCAGCGTCTTGAAAGGAGAAGTCATGGATTATCAATTGCGTGAACAACAACACCGTTTTTGGAAAGAACAAGGATTTGTCATCTTGCCCGATTTTCTCTTTTTGGATATGAAACAACATCTGCAAACGTGGTGTGATGAATTAACTTCTTGGCCTGAAACACCCGGAAAGTGGATGAAATATTTTGAAAGGAATGCTCAGGGAGAGCGCCAGCTTTGTCGTATTGAAAATTTTATTGATTACCATAAGGGTATGAATGAGGTTGCCAACAGCGCGCGTACTTTAAACTTGATTTCTATCTTAATGGGAGAGAAAGCTGCCATTTTTAAAGAAAAAATTAACTATAAATTTCCCGGTGGTGGCGGATTTAAACCGCATCAAGATGCCCCCGCATTTATTAGCTTTAATCAGAAATTTCACATCACCATGATGGTCGCTATAGATGATTGCACTTTAGAAAACGGTTGTTTGCAAGTCGTTCAAGGTGGTGCTAATCAGCCTACAATTCTTCCTCAAGAAGTGGATGGTTCAATAAAAAAAGAGATGGCTGCAAAGTTTCAATGGTCGCCAATTGAATGTAAAACTGGAGACGTTATTTTATTTGACTCCTATTTGCCCCATTACTCTGAAGCGAATCGCAGTAATAAACCCCGGCGTGCGATTTTTATTACCTTTAGCAAATTTTCTGAAGGTGGAATTATGCGTGAGGCTTATTATCAAGATAAGAGAGAAAAGTTTCCTCCAGATTGTGAGCGCGACCCCAATAAAGATTATTCTGCAGGCGCTGCAATCTATAATGTTGCTAATCCTATTTCCGAAATGATGCTATGACTACTATGAATGATATTGACCAAAAAATTAATAGGGCTTTTCAGTATTTGTATTCTGCTCAAGACATGGAATACATTGGAGAGCCTATTTCACAATTTGAACATGCGTTACAGTGTGCTTATTTCGCAGAGCAAGCAGGACATGATCAGGAAGTCATTCTCGCTTGCTTATTTCATGATATCGGCCACTTTGCTTTAGATACCCAACAAAATAAGATGGCAGATTTAGGTGTAGTGCATCATGAATGGATAGGTGCAAATTTAGCTTATGAGCTGGGATTTTCTGCAAAAATTGCTTTGCTCATCGGCAATCATGTGAATGCCAAACGTTATCTAGCGGGAAAGAAAAAGGACTATTTTGCACGTTTATCTGAAGCAAGTAAGAAAACCCTTTTCTTCCAGGGCGGAGTAATGTCTGAAGAAGAGATGCTTCTTTTTGAAACCAATATCCATTTTAAAGACATCTTAAGGGTGCGTATTAATGATGAAAAAGCCAAGGAAATAGGTATGGATGTTCCCGACCTTGCTTATTATCGTCCTTATTTATATAAACATTTTGAGGAAACAATGAAATCAACTGCATGTAGAAGGTTGATTGATTATGTTGATGAGCTATGGGTTGGGCAGCTTAAAGTGTTTCTTGAAAATGAATGCAATGAGAATGGATAATGTCGGCGGTGGAAGGGGCTCCCACCGGCGCCGGAGGGTAAATCGAGATTAAAATGCCCCATTCTCATTACTGCAACAGAGGATTTATCACTTCGGTTGCAACAGGCGGCGCTGGGGTTAAGAAATAAATAATCAGTAATATTAGAAAAAGAAATGTCGCAACATAAAATACAATTTTTGCATAATATAGTGATGAAGGATCCGTTCCTTTATATGTGATGTATCCTGAAATGATTGCAATAATTAAAAAAATAAAAGCTCCAGTCAACATTTTATCTTTCCTTCTTCAGAGTACTTTTCATTGATCCGAATGGATTAACAACATGGAGCCATAATTTTATTTACTTTAAAAATCACAACTCATTATAATGATTATAGCATCTCCAATTTCACAATAGATTTATTGGATGGTTCTAGGTCAATTTCAGGTGCATCAGCATGAAAGAACGCATTGGGGTTGGATTTATTAATCCATAAAGCCCAAGTATTTAATTTTTTTACGGCAATACTATGGTTTTTCGAATTACGTATTGATTCCCCGAATTCTTCTGATGCAGCCCAATATTGCATTCGTTTAGGTAATTCTTTAAAGCTTTTAAGCATACATGTTGAAGCCATTTTTTCGGCATCTTCAGCATATAGAGCTGTGTATTTATTCAAATAATAAGTGTATTCGCTTTCATTGATTTTATTGGTTATTTTCTCCATATACACTTGATATGTTTTTAATTGTTCTTTAGCAGGTGGCTCATTAAATTGAGAAAAAAAAGCAATTAAATTATCAACAAATAAGTGAATCGCTTCATCTGTTGCACGCAAGCCTTCATGGCCGGGTATCGCGCGCATTTGTTTAAAATCCATATCCAAGATGTTTTGCAGGTTTTGAAAATGAGGCATGGTTAATATAAGTGTTTAAAAATATGATGCGCTATTTTACAGAATTTTTTTTAAATTTTCTGCTTTATTTTCGCTCCTGTTTCATTCTCCTTGCTATACTCGAATGACGGAAGGAAGGGGGAACGTATTCGCAGAGAGGGTGAGGGTAATTCAATAATTGCTCTTGTTGAAAAAATATCGACCATTTGAAAAACATGTTACAATGATGACTGAACTTCTAAGTCAGTTGCCCGATGCTCCAACCAGGGTCTAGAATAAAAATGCAGCAAACAACTCATGAAAAAAAACAACTGTGGATTATTTTACTCATTGTTTTAATCAGTTTTATCGGTTCATCCATTGCTTATCCCATTCTACCGCCTCTTTTTTTACAAGCTACCGATCAATTGATTATTTCTCCTGAATGGAGTGAAACCGGCAGACGTATTTTACTGGGGCTTACCCTTGCAATTTTTCCTCTGGGGCAATTCATAGGTTCTCCTATTTTAGGAAGAAATTCGGATTTCTATGGGCGCAAAAAAATACTGATCATCAGTCTGGCTGGAAGCATGCTAGGTTATGTATTGACCGTTATCTCGTTTGAGATCAACAGTTTCTGGCTTTTATTATTCAGCCGCTTTTTAACAGGATTCATGGAAGGGACTTTTGCTGTGGCCAGGGCCTTCGCATCAGAGCTGACGACCATTAACAAGTATGTAAGTTTTGGTAGGATCAACAGTATGGCCGGTATTGGTTACATCATTGGGCCGATAATTGGTGGTTTATTGTCCAATTCACATATGATTCCTTGGTTTTCCTGGTCATTTCCTTTTACTGTTGCCGCACTCGCATCAGTGATTACCCTAGGGCTTGCCTGGTGGAAATTGCCAGAGCATAAAACTCTGGGGACCCCTCAGAAAGAATCCATTTTGAAACAACTCAATATTATTCGGCAATTCAAGCTCTTATTTCAGTATCACCCGCATTTGAAACCTTTGCTCATCATCAGTACGCTGTTTACCTTTGCAGTAGATATGTTTTATGAATTTGGTCCGGTGTATTTGGCTGGAAAATGGCTTATGTCTCCCAGCATGATTGCAGTTTATAATGGTGCTTTATCCGCATCGCTTGCTATTGGTGCTTCCTGGCTTCCCCACCATCTTTCAAAACATCTGCCCATTCATAAAATTATTATTTTGGCGATGCTGACAACTACTTTAATTTTTGCTGCCATGATCACCTTTCAAAATCCCATAGTGATGTTTATATTTTTTGCACTCATTGGGTTTAGTATCACTAGTGTAGTCACGACTCTGACGATTCATATCTCTAATAGCTCGCAAGCGACTATGCAAGGCGAAGTCATGGGGGCGCAATTAAGTTTGCGTACCCTGGGCGATGCCATTATATGCTTTGCAGGCGGTTTAATGATTGTTTTATCAATTATCTTGCCCATTGTGCTCTGTTCCCTTACAGCATTGACCGCGAGCATTCTTTGTTTGTTTTTTTTAAAACCGAAGTCATAAATAATCATGATCATTAGTTTTTTAAAAACTAATTGAATATAGGACTTATTTCTGTTTCGGTTCGGTTGCTTTCAGTAGGTAAACGACTCGATAAAAACCCATAATGAAGCATGCTTGATATTGGCCATTGCAATTGCTGATGCTCAATTATTTGACCATGGCATGAACTCAAAATAAGTTGTCCCTGATTATTGAATATAGAAAAATTTCGTTCATCGGGTAAATTTTTTATCGCCGCCATTGATAAAGAGGTTATTCTAGGGTTTGTGATGAGCGCCGCATACAAAGAGTCCATACGACTTTCCACTGGACCCTGCATTAATTTAAAATATTTTTGTGCGCAAAGCGATAATGAGGCTGCACTGCCTGCAAGAGTTTTTACCAACCCTTTTTCCCCAGTAGGCAGTTTTCCCTCTTTCATCAGAAAATGGCCGTCACTATCTGCCAAATAGAAACTATCTAGTTCTTTACGAATATTCAAAGTCCCTAGTTTATAGGATCCATCTTTGCACCCTGTAGGGCCTAACGCATCGGTTACAAGAATAATTTTGTTTTTAACTGTATTGTGAATTAGCGAAATAAATGAGTCGGATAAATGAACCCCATCCGCAATAAGTTCCACACCAGGAGGACAACGCTCAGGGTTCTCAAGTATCCATTGCACGACATGACTTTTGGCATCATTTCCGGTAAGTTGCCGTGTTTCTCGACTGCACGATTCTTGACACGCATTTCCCACATGCGTGAATCCACATGCACCTGCCGCAATTGCGCGATCAATGGTCTCCTTATCCTCGGGATTGCAGTGGCCAATAAATACTTTTACAAAAATACCTTCTTGCTCAAGATCTTTGGTCTGTTGAATAAATTCTTCAGCTCCTGGCAAATCAGGGGCAATGGTTATTTTCCAGTGTTTAATATTGGGTGCTACGCGAATAATATCCCTAAATTGTTCCATACTAATCTTCTCTTGGAGTGCCTCTGGAGCGTGAGCTCCCTTGCAACTCTTTGAAATAAAGGGGCCCTCTAGATGCACACCAACAATCTGAGTAAAGCCAGGGGTAGGATTTTGTCCTTGTTGCGTTACAAAATGATTAATTTGTATCAATGATTTCTTTAAGGAGGGTATTGGCATGGAGACTAGGGTCGCTAGGGCATAAGACAGACCAGTATTTCCCAGCGCTCGGACAATGCGATCTAAGTCCTCAGTACTCTTTTCTTCGCTCAAGTCAGCGAAATCAACACCACCTTGGCCATGAACATGAGAATCGAGCATGCCTGGCATTAAGAAATAACAGCCCTTGGAATCAATCATTTTTTGTTCTTGCAAAGACGTTAAATCATCATCAAGATTATAGATTTTCCTTAAGCCATCATCAGAAACGTACACATGTTTTAATTCTTTAATCCCAGCATCGTTATAAACATAAATATTTTTAATAAGCATATTCAAATCCTTTTAGGGAACAATACCGGAAATCTTAATCTACTTGCACTCAATCTCTAATAACTATTTAGAGCTGACCCTCAGAAAATGGCCTAGAGTTTCACTGATAAATTAGCTAAAATCGCAAGGCTATAAATCAAGTTTTCTTTATTATTCAGTGGCATCCTGCACAAAGTTCATTGTAACAAAATATGGAAAAGAGATGAATGAGGTAGTGCATACTGACCCTCTTTATTCTGAATTCTTGTTTATGTGGATATAACCTCTAGAATTCATGGAGAAAATTTTATGTTCGATCGCATTTTTGTTAGGGAAACACCTGAAGGTATGGCAAGTAGAGCCGCGCGAGCAATTCAAAAAAAGATAATGGAAAATAATGAGAAAAAAATACCTACTGTTTTGGGACTTGCAACAGGCAGCACTCCTGAGCCCGTATATAAAGAATTAGTGCGTCTGCATAAAGAGGAGAATTTGGATTTTTCATTAGTCATTACCTTTAACTTAGATGAATACTTAGGCTTAGAACCAACTCATATACAATCTTATAATTACTACATGCATCATCATTTTTTTAATCACGTTAATATCAAAAAGGAAAATATCCATTTGTTGGATGGAACCGTACCACTTGATCAAATGGAACAGCATGCGAAAAAATATGAAGAATTGATGCAAGAGGTTGGTGGAATCGACATTCAAATTTTAGGATTGGGCGTGAATGGTCATATTGGTTTTAATGAACCAGGCTCTGCATTGGATTCTAGAACACGAGTGATTCAATTGGATGATAAAACTCGCGAAGCCAATAAACGTTTTTTTAATGCAAAAGATGAGGTACCGACTCATGCAATAACGATGGGAATTGGAACGATTTTGCAATACAGCAAAGAGTGTTATTTGTTAGCATCAGGTTCCACAAAAGCAGGGATTATTGCTGCTGTAAATGCTGCTTCTTCACCGAATCAAGATATTCCTGCAACGGCTTTATATGCACATAAAAACGTTACCATTATGCTTGATGAAAAAGCCGCATCCAAGTTACCGTCATCAGTGAAACCAATAAAATCACCCTTATTATCTGGAAGTATCTATGTTCCCAATACTTCTGAGGAAACAGAATTACATCCTGTTTTAAATTCAGGCTGTAAGTTTCAGCCACAAAAGTTATTTCAATAATTCCCATTTAAAAGTAAAAATATTTTTTGGACTAAATTACTGTCATTCCCCAACCCGAATGACACTATAAACAATAGGCCTATTAAAAGTTCGATAAATTGTTTAGGAAAGGTGATATAGGCGCGGTTTTTTGGACGAAAAAAGGTAATTTTTAAGAGCTATTCTTCTAAGTAACAGAGGAGAATAGAATGAGCAAAAAAAGAAACTATTACACGGCATCAAAAAAATCAAAGATAGCAGTTGCGGCAATTGAAGGAAAATTGACTCAGGCTCAACTGACCAGCGAATACGGTGTGCATCCTACCCAAATTAAAGCATGGAAGCAAACAGCATTGCAGGCTATTTCAGATGCTTTTTCCAATTCTCATGATAAGGATAAAAAAGAGCAAGCCGAGCTTGTTGGTGCTTTGTATGAGGAAATTGGTCGACTTCAAGCCCAATTATCATGGTTAAAAAAAAAGACTGCCACTGAGCTTGGATGAAAAGCGTAAGCTGATTGATAGCAACGCTGAAATATCAATCCGAGAACAATGCATGCTACTCGGATTGAGTATTTCCAGTTATTATTACAAAGCGTCTCCTATATCAGCAGAGGACGAGCGGCTCATGGCGCTGTTAGACGAGCATTATCTCCAGTATCCATGTGAAGGTAAAGTGAAGCGCGCACAATGGTTGTCCCTTGAAGTTGGCTATCCTGTTGGTAAACGACGCATCAAGAGACTCATGGAGGCTATGGGATTAGAAACCGTCTACCCAAAGCCAAATACAAGCGTTCCCAATAAAGAGCACACCGTGTACCCCTATCTATTACGTGACATCGATATCACTAAGCCTAATCAGGTCTGGGCTGCTGATATTACCTACGTGCGTATGAAGGGAGGCCATGTTTACTTGGTTGCCATCATGGACTGGTATAGTCGGTATGTGCTTCAATGGGCGGTGTCCCCAACATTAGAAGCAGAATTTTGTGTAGAGGCGCTAAAAAACGCGTTATTACAGGGGCGGTGTGATATTTTTAATACCGATCAGGGTGCTCAGTTCACGTCTAATGATTGGATCAATACCTTGAAGGCCCACAAAATCTCTATCAGTATGGATGGGCGCGGCCGATACCTCGATAATATTTTCATAGAACGTTTATGGCGCAGTGTTAAGCAAGAAAAACTCTATCGGTATGATTTCGAAACAATCGAAGAGATAGAGCTGGAATTAGCTGAGTATTTTGAATATTATAACAACCGAAGACTCCATCAGTCTTTTGGATATTTAACACCAGCTCAAGTGTATTTCGGACACCCTAGTACGGTTTCTAAAACATAGTTCGGTGTGTCATGGCTTACCCACAGGGTCCACAGGCCTATCCGAGACGATGAAGGCTCTACTGGCCTATGGACTTGTGGATAAGCCATTCTGTGAGAGCAGGAGTTAATAAACCAATTCGGAATAGCTCTTATTTTTCCTGAATTTTGTTCCAGATTACCAGACCTAGATTAAGGTGATGATATCTCAATGCAAAAGAAACACATATGCTTAAAAAATATCTTCATCGATTGAGGACTAGGTGCTTTAAAATTCATACTTTATCTTCCAAAGTAATCTAATATCTATATTAGGTAGTAATACTTGGAGAAAAGAATGCCTACTGCTGCCGAAAAAAATTTAGAGCAAGCAATTAAAAAGAGAGATAGACTGCAAAAAACTTATGAAGAGCAAAGTCTTAAGTCGACTGCCGATCAAAAAGAAACACTAAAACTTTATGATCTAGTAAGAACCTCTCCTTCACGTAGTGGTATTGAGAAGTTTGGTCAAGTTATGGAGCTTTCCAATAAAGCAGCTTATAACACGTATTTGGCGAAGAGCGATTTAAATGACGCCAAAATTAGTGTCGCTCTGGCAGAGTATAAAAAAACGCAAGAGGCGATAGATGCCCAAAGAGACCAACTTTCGAAAGAGGGCAAACTGACTGATGAAAAATCGAAAGAATTGAATCAAAAGCGTGACGAGGCTTATAAAAAATATAGGGATACAAAAGATCTCATCGATGAAGACACTAAAAAAGCCTATGATGTATATGAAAAGACAGCTCTTGATAATAAGGAAAAATACAACAGGTTTATAAATCCCGATGAAGAAATGACTTTATCCGCACCGGGAAAAACTCAGACAACACCAACAGTAGTTACCCCATTACCGTCTACTCCCAAGAAAGATGTGACTGTTGCAAGTCCGTTAAGTGAGGCCATTTTTAAGAAATTTCAAGAATTATATAAAGACGATCCATGGTACAAAAATAATCCATCGAAACAAGGCGAGGATGGCAGACTTAATTTATCCTTTAAATCCGAATCGGATATGAACTCATTTTTCCAAAAGATGGCTGCAGAACAGAAGGACTCTAGCTTTCTTATAGTTGATTCAAAAACCAACCAAGTGATGGGATATGGAGATAAAGGAAAACTGTATCATGCAAACGGAGAGGAATTTAAGTCTGGAGACAAAATGAAACCTGGAGGGACAGCGCTTGATTCGTTTAAAATACCGGAGCCGGAAGAACCGAAACAAAGCCAGACATTATCCTAGTTAACGAAAGATAAAATTAGTTTTTTAAGCATTGTATTGCGAATGAGCAGGTTCAAATGAGGAAGTGCATAAATCATGGATGAAGAAGTTACAACAACCTCCTGGTTTTCTCGATTAAAAGAGTCTTTCGCTGATATTCTTATTGGAATTGCGTTGATTGCCGGCGCAATTGTTCTTGTGTTTTGGAATGAACGACACGCTTTACATATGGCACAGTCCTTGGCGCAAGCAGAAAATGTTCTCATTCCTATACCCAATGCTCCTATCAATCATCAAAACAATCTCAAAGTAGTTTATTTAAGCGGTCTTGCGACAACTAAAGAGAATTTGGTCGATTCTTTATTAGGGATAACAATCAATGCTATTTGCCTTAATCGTAAAGTTGAAATGTATCAATGGGAGGAAAAAACGGAAACAAAAACGGAATCACTTTTAGGGGGCTCTGAAAAAAAAACAAAAACCTATACCTATGATCAAACTTGGTCTGAAAGTTTAATAGACAGCGCTCATTTTGAAAATCCCAAAGGACATCAAAACCCAGCGTCCATGCCGGTTCAGTCGCAAGTACAGTATGCGAAAAGGGTGACTGTAGGTGATTTTTTACTGCCTGATGATTTGATTAACCAGATTCATGCCAGTCGATCGGTCAATTTATCTCAGGTCAATAAAGAAAGGCTCAAAGACCAACTAAATAAGCCAGTTGAGCTGAGCAACGACAATGAATTATATGTGGGGCAAGATTCCCAAAATCCCCAATTGGGTGATCTACGAATTACTCTAGCCGTTGTTGATCCTCAAACTGTCAGTATTATTGCGCAACAAACTGGAAATACTCTGCAAGCATATCGTGCACCCGCAGGGCAAACAGTCATGTTATTATCCACAGGCCAACATTCATCAGAGGAAATGATTCATCAGGCTCAAGCAGAAAACACGGCACTTGCCTGGGGGTTGCGTTTAGTTTCCTTATTTATATTGGTTTGGGGATTTTCAAAGCTGGTGACCCCATTGGTCATTTTAGCCGATGTACTGCCTTTTTTAGGCTCCATTGTAAGATCCAGTAGTGGATTTGCTGCCTTTCTATTAGGGACGAGCGTGTGGCTCATGGTGACGGCAATCGCTTGGTTTGCTACACGACCCCTTATGTCGGTTAGTTTAATTGTGATTGCAGTCGTTGGTAGCTATATCATGATCCAATTAAAAACCAAAAGGTCTTCAGTGCCTGTCACAAAAACGCCCCATAATTAGCTTATTTATCAGTTGATGAAGCGAATGGACTAGGAAACTCTTTACCTTGAGACATTGTGTCATCATGCTCTTTTGTGTCTTCATGCACGGGAACGTGTGTTTTTCGATGAAATAACGGATTGAAATGGGTGATTTCTGGCTCAAAAGATATCTTTTCTATAACGACCGATTCAAGACCTTGATCCTGCGATAAGATACCGTAGCTGTGATTTATTCGTGCTTTTCCTTGGTCTGAATTGAGTCGATCTGCAAGGCTATTTATTGCCTTTTCGGCACCGTATATTATTTTTTCGGAACCTTTATAAGCGCCAAGTATGGTCATAGAAGGCACTAGTAAAATGGAAATAAAGCCAGCAGCTACTACTGAGCCCGCAGTAACCGGTAGGATGAGGAATGGGAACAAGATGAGTGTTGTTGATATTGAAGTAATCAAAGGCCCATTTCCTGGGTCTAATGTTTTATTCATATCAGGATACCGCCAATCAGTGAATTTTTTTGACAATTCTCCTGCGGCCATTAGTGTACCGCCGAGAATAAGTGGTATCGAGCAGACAGCAAGCATGGCGAGCATTAAAGCAACGAGCGCTACACTGCCTACCGCAGTTAAAGGCAACAGGAGTATCGTCAATAAAACAGTCAATGCCCGTTTCATCTCGTCCCTTCCAAGAAAAACAACATGTGTTTTATTTTATCACGTTGATATTAAGTGATGCTTAAGTGTTACATTATGAAAAAAAAGTATTTTTTTTGTCTTTCCGTAACCGTTTAAATGAGGAGGGGAAAGAAAGGTTAAGCCAAAGTCCAACCTTAAGGTATCAACGATTTTTTGAACACTATTTTGCGTCCATTTCTTCATTGGGTATCAATTGTCATTCCTGCGAAGGCAGGGATTTTTTCATGAAGTGGCAAAGTGCACCAAATAACAATACATTCGTGCTTTTCGCAGAAACGACTCTCCAAATCACTCGATTCCTTAAGGCCCAACTAAGTAGAGTGTGTTTTTTCAGTTAGACTTCAACCATTGCGGTATGCTTATCAGATTGTACATTCATTGAGTTCTTAGCCATTCTCTGGATTAAATAAACCAATAATGCACCCAAAAGAGCGCAGATTGGTATCAGTAGTAGGGCATGATGGTACGATTGAAGGCTGTATTGTCTTAGTCCATTTGCACCAACGCCACCCTCCCAGTAAGAGTCCATGATTTTACCGATTAAAGTATGGAAAAATGAGCCACCGAACATATTGATACAATTTAGAAAAGCGATAGTTATACCCAAATGTTTATTGGATACAAGGGTAGATCCTGCTGCAAAGACAATTACTTGATAACAGCACATCAGTCCAATCGTAAAGAAAAGCGCACTAAGTATCCACCAATTGCTTACATCCTCAGTAAGAAGTACCAAAAAAGCCAGGGCTAAGCCGAGGCCACACATTCTTATTACAGTGTAATTTCCTAATTTTTTGCTAAGAACAGCAAGTACTGGTCCGCCAAATAACATACCCACGAAAATAAAAGAGACCAGTAGGGCTGCATCCGATTTAGTAAAACCGTAGGCGGTAGTTAAATAGGGGACTCCCCACACATCAGCAAAACCTTCCAGCGCACCAACCATTAACAAATTAACCAAGGCAAGAACCCATAAGCTTTTTAAAGTGAATAAAACAGATAAGTGGGACCGGCATATGTTGCTCGATTGTATTGTTTTAGGATTTTTTGGAGTACGCAAGATTAAAAAAGTTGAAAATCCTACACCTATAGAGCATAGAGCTAAGATTAATCCAATATGCTGGCCGCCGTAGGTTGAGATCAATTGATTTAATGGCTTGCCCCCATAGATCGCTCCTAAAAGTCCCACACTAAAAGAAAAACCTATCATTTGAGAATATTGATTGCTACTAAACCATTCAGAAACCACTTTGGATACACCTAAAAAACCAACAGCCGAAGCAGCTCCAATTAAAAATCTGCTGAATAATGCTAAGTGGAAATTATTGGTAGAGGTAAAGAGTAGGGCGCCTAGGCCGCAAAGGAGGGCAAAGATAAAAACTACTATTCTGGCACCAAATTTATCTAACAATAGCGCCATAGGGATTTGCATTCCCGCATATCCATAATAATAAAATGCTGCCAAGAAACCGAAACTGGATGCATCGATTGAAAATTGAGCCATTATTTCTTGCATCATTAATCCCGGCCATAGGCGCAATATAAATTGAAGAGCAAAAAAAGAAAGTGGGAAAAGCCACATAACAAAAGGCAATAAATTGTTTCTTAAGCTAAAAGAATTGGTTTGAGTCACAGTACCCTCCAGTATTCAAAACAGTTATTTCTAAAAACCCGATATTTCCTCCCTAGAGAGGTTCGGGACAAGAAATAGCTGACCGCTCTAGGGTAAAGAGGGAAAAATAATAATAATAATAGTTTCTAAAGAGGTTGCTGAAGGTAACGAATCAGGGCATAGCAACGCTTTTGCAGTGAGAACTGCAGGGAGCGTATTGCTTTGGTTACTATGGCGATGATTCATATTGAGTAAGATTGATTAAATTTTATCTATTAATTGCTTAACATATCAAATTAGGCTTTATGATGTCAATTGAATTTTTTGCGATGGTACTGTTTATCATCTCATTTAAACTAAGAAATCTCCATATCCCGTCATCCCTCGTGACAATCGGGATGACGGGAATAGAGGAGAGGGTATTGATCATGATTCATGGGCCCTCACACTTCCTCCTCTTCAACCTGGTGGGAGGGATTTCTTTTTAATCGCAGTCAGGGTTAACCCACTCTGTAAATTAAGTACTAAAATTAGCATATGGAGATAAAAAGCTGGCTGATATGGACATAAATTACAAACTCGCAAAGACTTCAATTGTCTTTAGAGATTACGTGAATAAGTATGCTTATATTGGATTATGCATTTCGGTTACTAGCATCATTATTGCATCACTTATTGTGTCATACCAAATAACAGGATTTATCAATCTAAATGGTTTTGTTAGAGCTCAAACAACAAATCCTGCCATTTGGGTTCTTGATCTGAGCCCATTTCTTTTCGCTTATTGGGGGCAGTCGTTTTGCTATGGATTGGCCAATACGGCAGAAACACTTGTTGCAGATAAAACTCAGGAGCTTCTTTATAAAAGTGGCGATCTGGAAGCGAAACTAAAATATGAAAGTGAACATGATTTTTTTACTCAGCTACCCAATTCCCTGCTTTTTCACGAGCAAATTAAGCAAGCCATTCATAAGATTGAGACCCCGAATGAGTTGGCAGTTATTTTATTAAAATTGAATGATTTTAAATCGATTCACAACAATTTTGGTAATTTTAATGCCAATAGTGTTTTAATCCAGTTCGTAAAAAAATTAAAAGATATGTTGCTTTCCCCTTTTATGCTCCAGGCTACCATGGGTATTAATAGTGTGGCTCGAATGGAGGGTGATGAATTTGCGTTATTATTGCCCAGATTGAATAAAGAGATTAATTGGGACAAACTGCTGAATGCCATTATAGAAGCAACTACGCTTGATTTTATAGTGGACAATATTCATATAAACATCTCTACTACGGCAGGTGCTGCCGTTTATCCCGATGATGGGGATGACGAAGTCACATTAGTGAGTCATGCTCGGACAGCCGTTTTTCATGCAAGAAAAAAGGACAAACCTTTCGCTCTTTATCATCCCAATATGGAAGAGGATTTCACTACCAACCGCATGGTGATGAATGGGTTAAAAAAATCAATAGAAAATCAAGAGATGAAGATCTATTTTCAACCCGCAGTGGAATTGGCAACAGGTAAAATTATAGGTGCCGAGGCTATGGTCAGCTTTGTGCATGAAAAATACGGATTAATTAGTCTGGAAAAATTTATTTCCCTGATTGAGGGCTCCAGTTTAAGCCAACAATTAACTTTGTTTATGTTAACCCATGTCACCAAACAATTGGCGCTTTGGCATAATGCTGGACATAAGATTTTTGCATCAGTTAATTTATCCGTTCAAGACGCGATTGATAAAAAATTACCTGTTTTTATAAAGAAGTTGCTTCATGAAAATAAAATTTCTCCCGAGTATTTAATCCTCGAATTTAATGAACGTGCTTGTTTAGTAGATCAAGCAAAATCTATGGATGTATTAAACCAAATAAGTCACTTAGGTGTTAAAATAGCAATACATGATTTCTGTAGTGGTTATGCTTCCTTTATTTATCTGGTCAATTTTCCTATTAATGAAATAAAAATTGAGAAATCCCTTATTTTGAACATGGTGAAAGATAAGAAGAAGGCTAAAATTGTCGAAGCTATTATTAATCTGGCTAAAACCTTTGAGTTAGAGGTTTTGGCCGATGGGGTAGAAAATCGGGAAATTAGAGAGCAACTCAAGCAGTATGGTTGTAAGTATGGACAAGGACTTTATTTTTCTCGTCAAATGAGTCCTTATGAATTTATGGCTTTGTTAAATTCAGGCGTTACAAAATAAAGGAAGTTGTTGAGCCCTTGGGCTCAACATTTCTTAATTAGTTAGGCCAGGTGTTTCTTCTGTGCCTTCTTTATCTTGTTTTTTAGTTGGTGCTGAAGTGGTTTCAGAGGTCGCAGGACTAAAACTTCCAAATTTTCCTAGGGCATCAGATAAAACATGGGAATCTTGAACAGTAACACTGGATTGTGCCAGTTCAGATGTTTTTGGTTTTGGAACTGATACATCCATTGCACGCTCTTCTTTAGGATAGGTTTTAGAGAGTTCTTGTCCTTTGGGAGTCCCATTTTTAGTTTGAATCACAGCGTCGGTAAATCCTATTCTGTCTGCGAAATCTATTGCACCCTCTACATATTCTTTATTGGCTGACTCTAAAATCAGCTGCACCTCTTTTCCAGCAAAAAAGCGATTAACTGTGCCATCAAATAAATAAGGTGCCAAATCTTCTTTGCGCTTTGTACAGAGGTTTAAATCACCTCTATAGGTCACTCGATTAAAATCTAGCCCCTTGTTGTTAACTTCAGTTAATAATTCTAGCAGTTTGGCTTTTACAATCTCATTATCGTATGCTTCAGGAAGATCTCCCTCTAAACTTTGCAAATCTGCTGATTTTAAACCTTCCGTTTTAACTAGGGAAAAAGCGTTAAGTTTGGACTGGACTTTTTCATGATAACTTGAGATAACCAGTGCTCCGCTGGGAGTGGCTGCATAGGTGATATAAATTTTGGGCATAATATCCTCTTTCTTATTCGATAAATAAGATCAAATGACTTAATTATAATATAGACTATTTGCTTAATTATTGACTAGTTAATGCGGTAGTGCGCGAGTTGTTTGAATGGACTGAAGTAACGCATCATATTGATTCATAAAAAAATCTTTTGCTTGGGACGGAGATTCGAATCCTAGAGAATTACTGTATTTAAGGCCTAGTCCCATACTTGCATTTTGTATGCTGTACTGGCTGTCCTTTAAAATGAGCTGGGCATAATCTAGCGACTCTAAAACATGAATATAGATTTCCCGGGCTTTTTCCACTTCAAGATTCTGGAGCAACCAAAAGCAGTAATGAGCCATTGCTTCGGCTAAAACCATATACCCGTAACTGCCATAATAGGGAAGCATGAGCTTGCTATTGGAGATAAGTTTTTGGTACAGCTTTTCCGACTCTTTATTGTTTGCATGTTGTTGTAGTTTTGAGTAAATGTATTCATTATAACGCTGAGTTGCATGAATAGAACCGTATCGAATCGCCATCTTAATCGCTTCCATCTCAGAAAATCCAAAATCAACTTTCATTTCTTTTCTTACTTCTTGGGAGAGATAATAAAAATAGGTGCCTCGGACTAAATTAAACGGATTTAATTGAGGATGAGAGAAAAACAAAATTAAAGGGACATTTTTTTGCTGAGATAAGACCACACCAGAGGAAGACCAAATTTTTTCCCAATAATCCTTTAATTCCTCACGATTACAAAAGGCTTCAAAAACAGGGTCGTGATGAGCTATTCGAGTAATCGTTTCAATTTTTTGGTTTTTAATTAATGCCAGTTTTCTATTATCATTTTCCTGATTAAAAATATGAATAAATAATCGGTCCTGAGCTGTTAATTTTAATGCCGTATTGAACGTCTTAAAATTAAAAAATGAGTACATACTTTTTATGCCTTCTAAATTTTTACCCTGTGGATTGACACTGGTTTCTATTGCGTAGGTTGGGCCAAACATTATGGAGCATTGCTTCTCAACGTCGAGGATTATAAAAGAAATGTTGGGCCAAGGCCCAACCTACGCTTGATAAAAATGAACAAATTATTTGCATTATACAACTGAAAAATACCAGTTTCTACGTTTTTAGGCCTAAAAATAGCAATTAAGGGCTAATGCGCCAGTGACGAATTCAGCCGCATGTGGTCCTGTGACAGAAAACCAAACACCGCCAATTAGACCCAGATTGGGAGTAAAATTATATTCAACGGCTGGAGCCAACGAAACCTGTTCATTTGCTCTTCCCCCTATACCGGCAACTGTTCCGCCTGGGGTAAATCCTGGATTACCGTCAAAATTACTTCCTGGACTGTGTACATATAACACTTCGAAAACAGGAACCCAGTTTTGTGTGAGTGTGTACTCAAATGCCAAGTCAGCAGAATAACTGTTATCCAGCTTTACCTTACCAACGGTATCGGGAGCACCGCCAAAAACGTTCACTCCATGTACGGTGACATCACCAAATTTGGCTCCCACCAAACTTAAACGGGTGCGTAAATAATGTTTGTTAGGCAATAGAACCAATTTTTGAAAGTTAAAACCCAGATAGGTTTGGAATGAACCTAAACCTGTTTGATCGGTACCCAATTTTTTGGGATCTAAATTTTCATAGCGTCCAGTGGGAAAAACTTCTTGGACTACGACACGAAGATCGGGAATCCAGGAGTTTTCCTTTGCACGCAAAACTTGAACCCCTAGAGCTAAGCTATAATCTCCGATGCCGTTTCCATGTTCGCTTTTATCCCAACTGTAATCATAAGGCAAAGCAGTTTGTAAATCTAAAAAGCTAAGCACCCCTAAACTCACAATAGGCGTCACTTCAAAATTTCTAAATCCATGGGGGTAGCCGCTATAAAACGCATAGGGTTCGAAATTAATATGGCCCGCTGGTATGGTTTTTCCAGCAGGGGCAAGCAAAGGTCCTGTGAACCATGGATCTGCGCATGCTGCATTGACAAAAAATAATAATAAAAAAAAGAGTTTTGATTTCATAATGAATGGATTAGGGTAAAAATTAAAATTTAAAACTTTTTTCCTATTAAGGGAATTTATTTTTAACGAACTGCTATGCTTTTTATAAAAAATCGTGTTGCCAAGCATGTTTTCGTAAAATTTTTTTACACTTTGATTTTTTAATGCTTTTCGAGAAAGTAGGGTTAGGAGGTGCGGATGTAAGTCGATCTATGAGGAGTTATCAAGAGACTCTAGTTAAAATGCTTTGTAGTCTCGGAGCACTTGGCTCCGAGTGGACCATTTATTTTGCAGGAACTTCTTTCCACCAATTTGTTTGGGTTTCTGTTGCCCAGTGTCCTTCACGCATACGAGCAACAAAAGCCTCTGCCTTTTCAGGAGTTGATGATTTTTGATCTAATTTTATGCACCAATCCCAGTCACCTGAAGTAGACCACATTTTTTCCACGCCATCCCATTTTGCCATGGCATTCATGTCAGACATCGATTTATTACTTTTCATAAAAATTACACTGTTCCATGCATTCATTGTTTATATCCTTATAAAAAAAATTAAATAGTTGCTTGAATCGATGACTCAAGTTTTTTAAGAATAGAATAGTTTCAGAATTCTTTCCAATGTATCTAAATGTTTTTTATTGTCGATTTTGATTCTAATTTCTGAGGTGAGAGCCGAGATCGGCAGGGTACTTTGTGTAGCAGGCTTAACCAATTAATTTATTTCCAAAATGTTTTGCTGCATAGGTCGGCAGTCAATTGTCCGACCTATTTGTAACGCAAAAAAGAATATTATTCTAAAGGTAGTGCCATTGGATCCTAGCCCCCGCAATCCTTTGGGTCTTAATTTTAAGCAGCAGGAGCGGCAAGTAAAGGAACCTCATTTTCATCCTTAGGTTGCACCTGTTGGTAGTCGCAAAGCCATTGATTTTTTAACTCAATTTCTCTATCTGTTTTTGCACTGCTAAAAAAGAAAGTTTTTCCTGCGGCTAAACGCGCGAATCCTGCAAAAAGTCCTATACCCGTAATTATCATCGCAATATCAGCAATCAGTCGGCGCGTATTGTGACGATGACTAAATTCATCTTTGGCCGCCTTCATTAAATCATCGGCTTGTTTTTGTATGGGGAGGCCTGATAAGCGTATGTTCAATGCTTTTTCATAAAATTGATTGATGGATTGATCATATTCGTTTCCATATCCTTGCTCTTTGCTGAGTTTCATTTTTTTATCGCGAAACGTCTTTAGAATGAGCAAATCATGGATCACTACAGAGGAGAGTTTTTTATCTTCTATTTTTTTCAGAATTAGTTGTCGAAAAATGGCATCATGGAGCGCTGCGCCTATTAATTGGCTTTGAAGAGAGGCGGCAATTTTGTCTAAAATTGGTTCGAACTGCGTTAAAAGTTTATCTATAGGTTCAACTAAGGACTCTTGGCTAATGACCTGAGTTTCAAGAAGCTTTTCATAAAGTCTTTGGTCACGTATCAATTGTTTATGCGTTTTTTGAGCATCCTCAGAGGTTAATGTACTAGTTAAACTTTCAAAATCCTCTATAGTTTTCGAAAAAATAGGATCATCGAATACTCTTTTCTTATCAGCCACTGAGATGGTTTTTTTTAAGCGGTCATATAGCCCATACAAAATATCTTCTATTTGTCGGGTTTGATGTTCTTCCTGGAATTGTTTTTGTATATCAAGAGGCAGTTTCACAAATAATTGATTTAAGATAAGAAATATCTTTTTTCTCTCTTCAATATTCTGCGATAAATTGATTTGCCCCAGATAAAATTGATAAATCTCTTTTTTTACTTGAGACAATTGGGAGGCATAGTGATTTCGCTCATGTTCTGGAAGCCTATTATATTTTTCTTCCAATAAGTGCAGTGCAGCGGGTTTATTTTCCTCTTTTGCTAAATTAAGTCGTTGCTGCACGTATTCCTGCAGTTGTTGCAGCTCCATTTGCGCATTTTCAATCGTTTCAGCAGCTCCAAAGATAGACTTAGATTCTGTCGTTGCATTCTGCAGTTTCGCAAAAAAGTCCTTCTTTGCTTCCAGATCAGAATGTTCCTTAAATTGCTGGACTAATTCCCAAAAATGTCGGATTTGACGCAACGTGATGATTTTATTCTCGACATCTTTATGCTTGGTAAATGCTTCATTTTGCAATCCTTGATCTATAGTTTGCCACAGTGCTTGATCCTTCATGATGCGGTTCACCAAAATACTCGGTGAGGTCGCATTCAGTTCTTCCAGGCATATAGTAGCAAGTTGCACCCCATTCATCTGTTGCAGTGTTTCATCATTAATGGAGTAGAAAAAAGGACTTTCAAATACTTCAACAGAAGATTTCTGAAAAGTACTGCGGAAACGTTGTAGCTCGTCATTCGCTTTTTTAAATCGCAGTACAGCCTCTTGAAATAAAGTGACTGTAGCGCTCATATCTTCCCAGGAAGACTTAGTGGTCTGTTGGATTTTTAAAGCACGAAGCATAAGTAGTACATCAGAGCCTGCTGTAAGAAGTTCGTTGACTTGGCACCAGTATGAATTAGGGTGATGTTTCTTATATTCTGCATTAAGATCTTCATAGGCTTTAAAACCCGATGGACTAAGATTTGCAAGATCTAAAGAAAATAAGCGCTTCAGGAGCGTACTTTCACGGTATTGTCCAACAAGAGTTTGCCCGAGTTCAAATTCGGGTTGTTTCATGAAGAAGTCAGCTAAGATATTTGTTGTTTGAGAGGGCTGATGTTCCCAAAAGTTAAATAGCTCTGATTGTTGTGCTAAAGCATCCACATAATCATTAAATTGTTGCGCTAAATCGTTCAGGTTTAATTTTGCATAATCAATAAGATTGATTTGAGCAAAAGGTAGGAGTTGCTCTTCCCAGCTTGAGATGAGATCAGGGAAAGTCATTGCATCTTTGCCTGTTAATGCGATGGGTTTCGTAAATAATTTAGCGCGTTCAATGATTTTGTTTAATTGCTCAATAGAGTTCGTGGTGATGGAAACAGGATAATCACACATTACCCAACTTGAAGATAAATCAATCTCTACTGGAAAAGTGGAGAATGATTTTTGCAGCTCCTTAATGTGCATGTCAATTTGCTGGAGAAAGTGGGTTAGTGACTCTGTCTGCTTTTCATGAGATAGCTCTTGGAAATGCTTTTGAATTCCTAACAGTTTTTCCAGGAGAATTTTGCTTTCTTCATGTAAATCATCGTATAGATTTTTTAATAAGAGTTCCTCATGGGTTTGCTTCAGTATTGGATCAATTTTAAGTTGCAATTCAAATAACTTTTGAATACGAAGAATAGCCTGTTGGTATTCAGGTGGCGTATTTTTTGTTTGAATGATTTGAGTAATCTGATCGTTAAAGATTTCATATTGCTCAATATGTCCTTGTTGCAACTTTTTAATCGTCGCTAATAATTGAGATTGTAAATTAAAGAGAGTTAGTTGATTTTCAGCATCCAATTGACTTGCTGTAATAAAAACGTGATAAACACGTTTCAAATAACTATCGAAATCAAGCGCAATATAACTTAGGCACTCTCCTTGATCAGGGGTTGCTGTTTTAGGTTTGCTTAATAGTAAATCTAACAATTGCTTTTGATGACTTTCATCTTCAAGACTCGCTTTTTTTAATTGATCTAAAAATTGCTTGATATATGGCCAATTTTCGTCAGTAATCGTGACTCGCATTGCGCCATATTTATCTGGTGGAAAAACGCCTTTTTCTAATAGAAGTTTTGCTTGATAAACAGGGTCGCTAAAATATAAAGAACCGGCAGCAGTATATGTGTCAGAAGCTCCTTTTAAGGAATGACCTTGACCAAATTGATCGTGATTTTGTTGTACCTCATCAGGATCTTTTTTAGTTCCTAACAGGAATTCTAAGGCGGAGGCTGAAGGTGCTGTTTGTTCCAATCCCAGTAGAAGCAGGCTATGGTTATCATTACGGTGAAAATAAAAATGGCCACTGCATCCATTGTTTGCTATTTTTTTTCCATAAAAATTCGTTTTTCCCATGCCACCCATGGCAATATTAATACCAAAATCCAGGGGTGTTTTAATCATTACGGGTAATTGTCCCATAATTCCCAGAAGAACCCCTTTACCTTCAACCACTGAACCATCAATACCGCGAGTCACATTATGAGTGGCTGAGCGGGAAAAAACAGTATTTTGTGAGTCTGGAGCAGGGAAATAATCTAATAATTCTTTCCTATTCGATCCATTGAGCTCTTGATAGTCAAGAATAATGCGGCTTGCATGGGATACATAATCAGCGATGGTTAATTGATCTGACGGAGCTTGCAATTTAGATGACTTGGATAGATAAGAACGAGTCTTGAAGTCACCGCAAGCCAAACAAGCCAGTAAGAGCTGAGTCATATTTACTGCAACATCATCTTTTGAATTATATATAAAGGTATCAGCCCATTGTTTGGCAACTACCATTTGATCCTCATCAATGGTGCACGAAAGAATATCGAATTTCTTATCAGACATTTTTTTAAACTTAAATTAAATTGCCACTATGGTAACAAACAAGACTCTCTTGTTGCAAAAATAAAGACATGGTTGTTTTTTTGAGCATCGATATTTCGATCGAACGCACGAACTTCAACCTACAGAATATGAATTTTTCATATCCATGAAAAATTGAGCCAAGTACTATACTTATAGATGTAAGAGCTGAGTTGAAAATCACGGGTTGTATGTCGCATACTCCGTACTACATCAATTAACGAAGACTGTTATGAATAACCATCAAAAAATTATCTGCCCTACCTGCGGGAAACAAAATACCTGGTATCCAGAAAACCCGTTTAAGCCATTTTGTTCCGACCGATGTAAACTCATTGATTTAGGTGAGTGGGCTAGTGAAAATCGAACAATTCCTGGAAAACCAATGGATCTGGAGTTTATCAATTCAACCAATGAGGATGGTGGCAACGACTATACTTAAGTTTTTAAAGAAAAAATTTAGGAGTTCATTTTAAAATATGGGATAAGGAGCTGCTATGAGAAATCAAAAGTGTTCTGCCTCGAATAGCATTACTATGCGAGTTCGCATAAAAAATGCTCCTGGCACTTTTGGTAAATTAGCAGCTGCTATCGAAAAAGAAGGTGGGCAAATTGGTGCGATTGATATCGTTCGTGTTGAAACAGATGCCCAGATACGTGATATTACCATTTACACCTGTGGCACCAAACATGCAGAAATAATCGTCGAACTACTGCGCACCATCCCTAATTTAGAAGTGATTCACGTGTCTGATCGAACTTTTCTGGCTCATCTAGGCGGAAAAATTGAAATTAAAAGTCGTATTCCATTAAAGACACGTGACGATCTGTCCATTGCCTATACCCCAGGGGTGGCGCGAATTTGCACGGCGATTTATAAAAAGCCAGAAGATGTCTTTAATCTAACAATTAAAAAAAATACAGTCGCGGTAGTCTCTGACGGGACTGCAGTATTAGGTTTGGGAAATATGGGGCCTTATGCTGCCATTCCTGTCATGGAAGGGAAAGCCTTATTATTTAAAGAATTTGCAAATGTCGATGCGTTTCCTATTTGTTTGAATACCCAAAATGTGGATGAAATCGTTGCTACTATAAAGAATATTGCTCCAATATTTGGTGGAATTAATTTAGAAGATATTTCTGCACCTCGTTGTTTTGAAGTGGAGGAGCGACTCAAGAAAGAATTGAATATCCCGGTATTTCATGATGATCAACATGGCACAGCAGTAGTGCTGGCTGCTGCAATGATTAATTCGCTCAAATTGGTTAAGAAGCAATTGGAACAGATTAAAGTAGTTGTCGTTGGTATTGGGGCTGCTGGGACGGCATGTACCAAAATGTTACTCAACTTAGGAGTAAAAAATATTATTGGCTGTGATTGTGAAGGGGTGCTCTATGCCGGGAAGCCCGGGTTAAGTCCAGTCCATCGGTGGTATGCGGAACATACAAATCCTAATCTTGAGAAAGGTACCGTACATGATGCGATAAAGGGCGCAGATGTATTTATTGGTGTTTCGAAACCTGGCGTGATTGATGCGAAAGACATAAAAAAAATGAATCAAGATGCAATTGTTTTTGCAATGGCTAATCCCATACCCGAAATAATGCCTGAAGATGCCAAAAAATATGCGGCCATTGTCGCAACAGGGCGAAGTGATTATCCGAATCAAATTAATAATGTACTCTGCTTCCCTGGTATTTTCAGAGGAGCACTGGATTGTATGGCTACTGAGATTAATGAGGAAATGAAGCTCGCTGCAGCATATGCTATAGCAAACTCTATAGAGGAACAGTATTTAAGCTGTAGTTATATTGTTCCTAGTGTTTTTGATACGACGGTGGTAAAGAGGGTGGCTCAAGCTGTGAAACAGGCAGCCATTAAAACCGGAGTGGCGCGTAAAATTAAAACATAATTTGGCAACTATTGTATAAAGCACTGCACTAAAAAATCTTAAATTATTTTAAATTGTGCGTCTGTCTCTCAGTTCTAGGCTGCAGGAATTCCTAGGCTATTTATACTTTAAATTATGCTAATAAATTCTTTCGCAAAAAGTCAGATAATTTCTTTTCCTTTTGCAAGTCCGCATCAAAAATTGGTAAGAGTTCGGGTTTTACCGAATATTTTTTCAATAGATACAATACGAGTCCCCAAATCCTTGGGGACTTAGAGATTTATATTAAGTAGTCGCAACCGTTGCTTTTTTGTACATGCCGGCTTCAAAATGCCCCGGGATATTACAGGCAAATACAACCTCATGTTTTGGATTCGATTTAAATTTCCATGTTAATGTTTTCGTTTCACCAGGATTAACGGTAATTGTATTACCGTCTTCATGGACCATGCCTGGCATTGCGCGCATCATTTCTTGATGTGCTTTTTGCTCCTTTTCATCGCCAATCGAGAATTCATGAGGTACTTTTCCAATATTGGTTACTTGAAAGCTTATAATGTCACCATCATGAAGTTTTAGTTTTTGTGAAAAGTTAAAACGCATGTTATCCGAAGCAGTCACTTGAATCGTTTTTGTGGCTTTTGCTGCATTCCCTGGACTTCCTACTGAGCTTGTTTCATGATGAGCGTGTGCCAATGCTGATTTGCTTAAAATCCCTGAGCACAGCATAGTCAAAATAATTGTTCTTGGTAATGTACGTATCATATTTGAAAACCTATGTTAATCGACTTCTAATGAGTGGGTGTAGATTAAACGAACAGCTCGATTAATTCTACTGCTTTGGTAAAGTAAAAATATACCAAGCACCAATAGTTCATTCCCGCGGCCTTAATATGAAAAGGATGAAAAACGGACCGCTGTTTCATTTGTATCATCCTATTTTTTTCAAAAGATGGAATAATTCATCCAGATCAAAAGGTTGAGGCAAAAAAGTTGCATGGGGTTCATTCAGGCATTAGTGGATTCAATAATCTGGTTATAAATCAGATTAATTTTTATCAGCTCAGCTAACGATTTTACCTGCATTTTTCTCATGACATTAGCACGATGAACTTCAACAGTGGATATCGATATATTAAGTTCGTAGGCAATCTGTTTATTAAGATTGCCTTCAACAACCAAATTCATGACCTGTTTTTCACGTTTGGTTAAGCTATTCATTCGCTCCTGAAAAGCAGTTTGAGACAGCGTTATATTACTTTTAACTTTTTTAAGGCATCTTTGTGATATTTCCAATAAATTCTGGTGATTGACTGGTTTAAGAATGAAATCTTCAGCTCCTGCTTTCATAGCGCGTATGGCCATTGAAATATCACCATAACCCGTAATAATGATTATGGGCAATTGGTTTTTTGACTCATTCAAGTGATCTAGTAATTCTAAACCGCTCATCACAGGCATACGTACATCGATGATCAAGCATCCGCTTTGATTATTATAATTATCGAGGAAATCTTTGGCAGTTTCATAAGTTTGAACTTTAAGATTTATTGATTCAAATAACCAACGAAATGATTTGCAAATCTCTGGGTCATCATCGACGATAAAAACGGTGGTATTTGTATAAGGCTTATCCATTACCGTTCCTGATGTATAAGTTCGCAACCACCTAAATAGGTTTTCATTGCTGTTAAAAGCTGATTTATCTCATGGATTTGTTTTGATATTTTGCACGTTTGAGAATTAGTTATCATTATTTTCCATCAATTACGTCTCAATACGCTGTCTAAGTGATACAACTTAAGACTTCTCATTTTGAGCTGCATTTCAATACAGAAATTCATTTGCTTTATGGTATGCGAAAAAATTAATCTGTACTGTATTGTTTTCTTTTATATGAAAGATAGTTCATGTTAATTCAGATGGACTCTATAGTTTATTCTGGTTAACCTTAGTATTGGGTTAAAGGAAGAAATGAAGTGGTTATAAATCTTTTATATTTCATTTAACCCACGTAATAGTCATCTTTATTCACCCTGAAAACAAATTTGCTCAAAAATGAAGTATTCAATCCCATTAAACTATGGATGCAGTGCTTTATAAATTGTATTTACTACCCTTTTCAGGGTAATTTATTATTTAAATACAGTCTATTATCAACGGGCGGTGTTATGGTTAATTTGATTATTTTGGCAATGCGCAATGTCACATTGACTTTTTTGATACTTGGTTTGATATGTTCTCTTCTAGAATGGTTATTCTGCTCCAGACCGAAGAAAAAAGCGAAGGTTATTGAAATCATTTTTTCTTGGTATTTATTGTTTAATATTGGATTAGCCTATTTATTTAACTTTATAATGCATGTCTTCTTGGGTGATTTTACCGCGCAGTTTATTGGTTGGCCACAAAGTCCATTTCAAATGGAAGTCGGCTTTGCCAGCCTGGGAATTGCCATGAATGGAATAATCAGCTTTAGAGGTTCAATTGCTTTTCGTGCCGCAACGATTATTGTTCCTGCCCTGTTCTTATGGGGGGCTGCCGGCGTGCATCTTTATCAAATGATTGTTGCTCATAATTTTGAACCTGGCAACGCAGGTAGCGTATTTTGGACGGATATCTTCATGCCCGTTATTGCCTTTTTATTACTCTGGATGCAATACCGACACCCGGTGAGACACGTGATGCAGAATGTAATTGTCCATTAAGTTAAAGTGTTTGGATTGTGCAAGATCATAGCTCATTAGGGCTGTATTAAATGGCGCAATTTGATTGATTTTTGATTTTCTGGAGGTGACCAATTCAAGAATGAACCAATCCAGCCTTCATTTGACAAAACTGGTTTATGTACCAAAATTTTATTAGATGCCATAGATCATATGGAGGTATATCATGAGCAAAGTAACGCAATTTAAGAAAGGAACTCCCAGCAAAGGATCGACAAGCAAGGGGGCTTCCATTCAAATTAATCGTTCACAAAATCCATTTTTAAGTCTGCAAAATGAAGTGGATCGATTATTTAGTGACTTTAATGATTTCTTTTCACCAACCAAATTTAATTGGGGACAATTTGAAAAACTAGCTCTTGCTCCCTCAATGGATGTTGTTGAAGATAAAGATCATTTCTGTGTTCAGTTAGAAATGCCAGGTTTGGACGAAAAAGACATTAAGGTTTCCATATTGGATAATGTACTCACTATTAGTGGTGAAAAGTCCAGTTCGAAAAAAAATGAAGGTAAACGATATATTTCCCGAGAAATCAGCTTTGGGAAATATGAACGATCCATTTCTTTGCCCACTAGCGTTGATTTGACTAAGGCGAAAGCGACGTTTAAAAAAGGAATGCTTTGGGTTGATTTACCTAAAAAAACGGAATCTAAAACTGGAACTCGAGAGATCAAAGTGGAACAAGCCAAGTAGCTCTAAAAATTGGCTCATCATGATCACCAGGGGACATTATTTGAGCATGGAGTAACTCGCTCTCCACCGCGTGTAAGGTTGGGAGAAGTCAGGGTGAGGGTGTTAACCACACCTTCCAACCTAAGCTTTTATCCAAAAAATACGCACCAATACATACAAAATCGTCATCCCTAGAATAGGAATAATGAGAAAGGCAAGGAAATTATAAAATCCTATTCGATTTTCAGCTGAGGCATTATAAAATGCTTTAAATTTTTTCCATAGGGACATTATGAAATGGCCTCCCTTTTTGATTGAGCCCCATTTTATAAGATTTTGGACCTTAATATAAAGTGATTTATCGTTTCAATCAGCGTGTTGTCCTATGAAAAAACTTCAAATTTTAAAAAAAATGAGTACCCTACTTAACCAGTTTGGATTCGGTTCAACTCAATGACCAGCATGAGTTTACTTGCAATGAGGATGTAACATGTTACTTTTTAGCACTGCATTATTTAAACATAAATTGGATTTTGCTCAATTATCTGAGTGTATGGAGTATTTACCATTGGTTGCCGCTTGGGCAGAAAACGAGTGGGGCTATATTCGTAACAAAGGGGTTGAATACCGTGAGCAACTTCTTGGCTCTTTGAAGGAGCATGTCTATGTGGGAACATCTAATGGTCAGCCTGTAGCTTTATTTGCTTTATTTCCCAAAGAAATGGCCCCTGAGTTTAATGAAAACAAGTTCAAAGCACCCACCGTAAGTGAATTAATGTATGTTTATGTAGATAAACCCTATCGTGGATTAAATTTTGGCAAGCAAATTATCGAAAAAGCCAAGGAAATAGCAAAATCCAAAGAAGCTGAGTTCGTCATGCTGGATACATTAAAACCTTCATTAAATCGATTTTATCAAAATTCTGGGGCACAAATTATAGCGGAAAATCAATTGTTCTCTCATCCTACGGATGTATTAACAATTAAATTATAGAGATGATTCTTTAGGTTGGGCCAAGACTCAACCTACATCAGCATTACTAAAGTTTCTACTTCACAAAGTTTATAGTTTAGCAGACCCTGGCTTACAATTTAAAAAATCAAAATCACCTAGGTTGGCGCCAAATCGTGCACTTGCTTGAACTAAGGTATCTGTCGTAACAGCCTCAATAAGTTCTGCAAGAGGAGTTTCTTTATAGCGTCTCATGCAGCGAACGCGTTTTTCCAGATTCTGTCCGGCGACAGTAAGGCGATTGGAATGATTCAATTGAAATTGTCCTAAACCAATTTCACTGGTTATTTTGTCCAGTGCCTGTTGATGCGAGGCAGTCATACCGGATTGAATCGCTTGTACCACCAAATCCACAGTAGAGCCCTGTTCCAGTATCTGCGCACAGGCATTTGCCAGTTGGTTGATTTCATTAATATAGCCTTGTTGATTACCTAACATAAGTATCTTCATGGCTGAAGCTGCTGTAGATTGGATTTGAGGTAAATCTACAGCTTCCCTGGTATTTTCTTCAAAAAGGACATCTAAAGATAATGCCGCTTGATTTGTTGTTGGCTCATGTTTACTTTGCATTGCGGACTCCAAACTAGAATTAAGAAGAATAATTAGGGTTGGAATGAAACCATTTGATGAATAAATAATTGGGCATTATGTAATGATTTTATTCACGTGTAAAGAGGTTTACGAATAGAGATTTTAGAGGATTTTTTTTTGATTTAGTCATTCCTGTCTGTACGTGAATGCCAACACCTCATTGCTACAATGTAAGTCAAAAACAAAAAATGCCCAAACCCGACCTTAAATTCCTATGGTATAATTAGCCCTATTTTAAATGTTTTTTTAGTGAGTCGTGCAATTGATTACCCATCATGTTGATCTTCGCTCCTACCATACAGAAAGCTGCAGCCATTCTCATGATTTTGCGCAATTGGTTTTACCTCTTGCTGGCTCCATGGAGTTGGAAGCAGGTCATTATTCTGGAGTTGTGAATCATCAGGTTGGTGTTTTTATTGCCCCCAGTGAACGGCATTGTTTTTCGGGAAGTCAGGAGAATCTTTTTTTAGTGGTTGATGTAGCAAACCAAAATAATCTCTATAAGGAACACAACTCTCATGCCTTTAATTTGACGACGAGCATTAAAAAACTCATACAATTTACACACTATTATTTAGCGGCGAATGAGGGAGATTTTTTGACTGATTCTTTAATTAATCAATTACTCGTGCATTTTGCTACAAAATCGTTCTCACCAGAGTTGGACCGAACGGTGATTAAGGCAAAAAATTGGATTGATTTTCATTTCGCTGATACTGTAAATCTAAGCAAAGTGGCGCAGCATTGTCATCTAAGTGTTAGTCAATTACAGCGTCGGTTCAAGCAATCTCTAGGTTGTAGTATTGCAGAGTATTGGCGATTTAAAAAATTAAATCAGGCCAAACAATGGCTTTCTGCCCAGCATCTTTCCATTGAAGCCATAGCTTTTGCTGTGGGTTATGAAAATTTACCCGCATTTAGTCGACGATTCAGTAAAGTATTTGGGGAATCGCCTTCTCAATGGAGAACAAAAGCGTTATCAGCAAAGAAAATGCGCGAAATGGATAACTCGTACTGATCGCAAAATTGATAAACTGCAGATTGTTTTCACGTTGCAATTTGGCTTTGTTGAAAAACAGTTTGAAAAAATACAATGACCAAACTACCTCATTCACGGGAATGACCTCCGTTTTTCAACAAAGTCTTTCGATTTAGAGAAGGTATTAATATGCAAAAAACTCATATTTATTTACAGGGGATGGTCTTCCTTATCTTGGCTCAAATTATGGTCGGTGTGAACATTGTTTTTTCCAAGTATTTGCTTTCTTCAATTCCGGTTCTATTTATTTTGGCTCTGCGCTTTACGTTGGCCGCTATTATTTTATTACCCTTGCACTGGTTAACTTCAGCTAAAAATAAGTCGTTGAGTTATTATTTTTCGCAATTAAAACAACGCGATTGGTTTTTTATTGGGGCTCAGGCGGTTTCTGCGGGGGTATTGTTCAATTTCTTAATATTATGGGGATTAAATTACACTGATGCGAATGTGGCGGGTATTATTACCAGTGCTTTACCTGCGATCATTGCCATTATGTCCTGGAGCATTCTTGGTGAAAAGATTTCCGGTAAGAAGGCTATTTGTGTGGGTTTTGCAACCCTTGGATTAATCGTGATTGCGTGCGATAAGCTCGTGGGTTTGCCCGTGAGCCATTCTTTTAAGGGGGATGCGCTTGTTTTAATTTCTCTTTTACCTGAAGCGACTTACTATATTTTAAGTAAGATGCATACGAATTCGCTTCCCGTATTTCTAATTTCCTCTTTACTCAATGCAGTTAACGCTGTTTTGTTATTGATTTGTTTGGGCTTTAATTCCTGGGGTGGGATAACCATCCAATTTTTAGATTGGATGATTTTGATTATTTTAGGTTTAAGCTCGGGTCTTTTTTATGTTTTTTGGAATTTTGGTTGTCAGAAAGTGGATGGGGTAATGGCTTCATTATCAACAGCAGTGATGCCATTGGCTACGGTGCTCATTGCCTGGGTACTCTTGGGTGAGCGACTGACTCTAGGACAAGCAATAGGCATGGGCATGGTGATTTTCTCAATTACTGTTTATGCAAAGCGGTAAGCAGATGGTTTTGCAAAATCAAGTTTATGTGAGATAAAGTATTTTCTAAATTTTTATCGAATCCAGGTTATGCCCCATGAGTGCAAAAAAGAGGTGGGAACATTTTTCGCATGAGTCAGATATCGGAGTCAGAGGTTATGGAGCAACGGTGTCGGAAGCTTTTGCAATGGGGGCGCTTGCCTTGACGAATGTCATTACTCGCTCGCAATCAGTCCATCCCCACAAGAAAATACATATAACCTGTGAGGCCCCCAATCAGGAGATTTTATTTGTCGATTGGTTAAATGCCATTATTTATAACATGGCAATCCACAACATGCTGTTTCGTGAGTTTGATGTCGCCATTAAGGGGCTGAAGTTAAATGCTATAATTGCAGGTGAACACGTAGATATTAGCCGACATCAACCTGCAGTGGAGGTCAAAGGAGCTACGTTTACTGAATTAAAAGTATACCCAAGCAATAACAATTGGGTGGCACAATGTGTTGTTGATGTGTAAGGCAGCTAAAGGCGGAAAATCCATGGACTTGAACCTATTAGAAAAAATCAGTGATTTTGAATGGCGAATTCCCCAACATGGGAAGATGCGTGTACCGGGGATTATTTTTGCCTCAGAAGAGTTAATTCTCAATATGGATATGAAAGTCTATGAACAAGTGACGAATGTAGCTACTTTACCTGGAATTGTTCGCGGCTCCTATGCGATGCCTGATGCACATTGGGGATATGGGTTTCCCATTGGGGGAGTTGCAGCATTTGATCCCGATAATGATGGTGTTGTCTCAGCAGGGGGTGTGGGTTTTGATATTTCTTGTGGGGTCAGGCTCTTATCTACGGGGCTTAAGCGCGAGGAGTTTGAACCCTATAAAGAGCAACTTGCAGATGCTCTATTTGCTCATATTCCAGCGGGTGTAGGGAGTAAAAGTCGTATTAATCTGACCATGAATCAAATGGACGATATGTTGCATGGCGGTGCTGTTTGGGCAGTAAAACAGGGCTATGGAGAAAAAGAGGATTTAGAGCGAATTGAAGAATATGGTCGTGTAGAGGGGGCCTTGCCTGAGCATGTTTCAGAACATGCAAAAAAACGCCAAAAAAATGAAATGGGTACCTTGGGTTCTGGTAATCACTACTTGGAGGTTCAGGAGGTATGCAAAATATATTGCGAACAGACTGCTGCAGCATTCGGTTTATCCCTAGGGGATGTGGTTGTGAGTATCCATTGTGGCTCACGTGGCCTTGGTCATCAAATAGGAACTGATTTTCTAAGTTCTATGTTAATACACGCACAACAGCATGGGATCCAACTCGTTGATCGGGAATTAGCTTGTGCTCCCATTCGTTCCTCCATGGGGGAACAGTATTTAGGCGCTATGCGATCAGGAATTAATTGTGCGCTGGCGAATCGTGAAATTATTACTCATTTTATGCGTGAAGTATTTCAGAATGAAATGCCAGGAACTCAAATAAGACTCATTTATGATGTATCCCATAATACCTGTAAAGAGGAAACCCATCAGCTCGAAGGTAAACCCAAGCGCTTATTTGTTCACCGCAAAGGGGCGACACGAGCTTTTGGACCCGGCCATCCTCAATTAACAACGGCGTTTCGTCATGTTGGACAACCTGTAATTATTGGTGGCAGTATGGGAACGGCGTCTTATGTCTTAGTCGGTACAGAAAATTCGGAAAACAAATCACTTGGTTCTGCATGCCATGGGGCAGGGCGGGCAATGAGCCGGCATCAGGCAAGCAAAAAATGGCGTGGGAGTGAGATCATTGAGCAATTGGCGCAACAAGGAATTTTAATTCGCAGCAGCTCTTATCGCGGTGTAGCAGAAGAAGCGCCCGAGGCATATAAGAATGTCGATTCCGTTGTTGATGCGGCACAAGCGTCTGGTTTAACCAAAAAAGTTGCCCGACTGGTACCTATTGTTTGTGTTAAAGGATAGTCTATTGAGCCGTAGCGTATTGTTTATTAATGAAATACACATCGCCCGCCATAATTTTTTTGTTCTTTATTGTTTTAATTAAAATCTATTGGTTAAATAAATGTACTATACTTTGGGAAAGTGTTTTCAAAAGTAAACCATTCACGACCCTCGTTCTCTTGAAGAATTCACGAGGAGGGCGCTCCTAACTTGAGCATTTTATTCATGCCGAATATTGGAGGTCACACACTACGTTTGGGAGGTGAATGCTTTCAAAAGATGGAGTGTAGTTATGCCATTGAGTAGACGATTCAAAACAGGTTCAATTAAAAAATTAAGTGGTCCCTCAAATCATGTTAATTATCAAACTCAATCAGATAGTATCGATGTAGTTGCTTTTGATAGAGAAGGGGATGAATGGGGGATTTTTTCTAATTATGCAGAAATCCCCATCGAAATGGAGACACCTTTTGGAAAAAGGACGTTTCCTACAGTGGAACATTATTTTCAATATCAAAAAGATCCTCAGGATAAAGAATATCTAGACAGGATTCTGCAAGGAAATGCGCAGAATGCGAGGGATGAGGGGCAAAAAAAAGCATGGACGGATTTTCGATTAGCTGACGAAGCGATGCAACGAGCAATTCAAGAAAAATTAAAAAACCCTGAAGTTCAAAAAGCGTTAAGAGCAACAGGAAATGCGTGTCTCATAGAAGATACTGGAAGTAGAGCCACTAACAATCAGGATGGTAATTGGGGTTGGAAAAAAGGGGGGGCGATTGAGTCATTTTCTGACACAGGCAATAAACTCGGTATCTTATGGATGGAGGAGCGAAATCGTTTGTACCAACGAGATGGCCATTTTTCAACGATTGTGCAAAATCCAGGTGACTTATCAGAACGAGCTCGAGGAATTATGACCCGGAATTACAGCAACATGGATCTTTTTCAACTCAGTAAACAATTGCCAGATTCTTCTATATCACCCCAAAAAGATAATTTTGCTTCCTCGCGCATGAAAAATTCTTTGTATGAAATGACTCATAAAAACACTTCAAGCATAGAGGTCAGTGCAATGATTCGGACCATGATGGCGTCAAGCGCGCCTACAACACCAGAACTGCCCATAGTGAGTAAGGGTTTACAAAATGGTACATTCAAAATCGCTTTCGACAATCCTCAAGAGGCGGCTGCTTTTAGAAACTTACTGCAACAAAAAGGTTTCGAAACGTCCTATTTTGGGAACAACGAACGTTATCCTATGGAATGTTCAGGAAAAACCTTAAATCATATAGTTCGCTTTGAGAATCACGGTTCAAAAACAGAAATTCCTCAAGAGGCATTACAGTTTCTTAAACAAAAATTTAATGATGAGCATAAAGTCGCGAGTATAGTTGAGCAAATGGGGTTTGAACGACCTAGACCCAGTCAATCACTACAACCATAAGAATAAGTGTTCACTTAATGGCTTCAATGTTAAGGTTTTCTGGCCTGGGGTTTGGACTAAATTCCTGATGAATTGTCCTACACTATATCGCAAGTTTGATTCAACAGAAAGGTAATTTGAGATGGAAACTTCTTTTACCTTACATCCAGTAGCTCCGTTTCGCTTGGATTATACTGCTTTAGCTTTACGGAGAAGAAGTAAAAATAATGTCGATCTTTGGGATGGCCAACGTTACACAAGACTATTGGTTATGGAGAACGTGCCCGTTAAAGTGGTGGTCGAACAAAATAAAAATTTCAACCAATCCGAGCTGGTATTATCGATTAAAGGCGAGGGCTTAGAAGTCTATCAAAATCAAATTGTAAATGAAGTAGAGAGCATACTCGGGTTGAAACGTGAGCTGCATGACTTTTATCATATCGCACAGCACGATGCCCAATTAAATCCTATCGTCATGCAATTTAAAGGGCTCAAACCACCTCGATTTCCTTCTGTTTTTGAAGCGCTCGTTAATGCAATTTCTTGTCAACAAATCTCTTTGGACGCCGGATTGCAAATTCAAAATCGATTGGCTGAGTTTCTGAGCCTAAGGATTAAAGAAGAAGAGCACCTGTTTTATGCATTTCCAAGACCCAATGAAGTGGCAAATTGCTCGGTTCCTGAATTAAAGAAAATAGGCTATAGCACCTCTAAAAGTGAGACCCTTATACGAATAGCAACAGCAATCATGCAAGATGAGTTTATTTTGGGAACCCTGGAAAACAAATCAAATGATGCGATCATTAATTATTTATGTGATTTTAAAGGCATAGGTCGCTGGACTGCGGAATACGTTTTATTACGTGGTTTAGGAAGAATTGATATTTTTCCTGGTGACGATCTTGGCGCACAAAATAATTTATATCAATTTTTGCATCTTGATAAGAAACCGGATTATAAGAAAATCGCAGAAATCACCGCAAAATGGCATCCCTACGCAGGTTTGGTTTATTTCCATTTGTTATTAAAGCGCATGCATGAAAAGCAACTCTAGGCAAACTCCAGAAATCTCTGAGTAATCCCCCTCCCTCATTTGGAGAAGGAGGTATGTGGTTATTGTTAAAAAAGTAAATTCCTCTCTCCCATTTGTGGGAGAGGGGTAGGGGTGAGGGGGCATTCCCCATAATCAAGCGCTTCATCAACCCCTGACGGGGATCTTCTTTTCTTCCTGCGTCATCCCGAGCATAGCGAGGATCTCCTCATTGTAAGACCGTGCTACAGTATGGAGCTCCCTCGCTATGCTCGCGATGACGGGAACAAAAGTTAAGGAGGCTTCTTCTTAACTTACTGACATGGAGGATCTATTTTTTGCGATAATTCTTCTATAAAATTAAGCGCTTATTTTAAAATTTAAACCCAAAATTGTTCACACAAGGAATGTGCCGAATGGATAGTACACCCCAAAATGTTGTTGCTGAGCATCTAAGCTCTGATAAAGTAGCAAACGTGTTAAAATGGATTCTTCTAATTACCGCAATTATCTGTTTTATAGTATTGATTTGGGGTACCTATAAAACCTATCAGCTTGCCCCTCCTTTACCGCAGCAATTTCTATCTCCCTCTGGCCAAATCGTCATGACCGCAGAGGATATTATTGAGGGCAAGGCCGGTTTTCAACGCGCCGATCTCATGGATTATGGAAGTCTTTACGGAATGGGCTCCTATTTTGGCGAAGATTACACTGCAAAATATTTAGTAAGCCTAGGCAGAATTATAGAGGATAAAATCGCCCAACAACATTTCGGCAAACCCTTTATGAAATTGGATGTTGGGGGCCAATATGTCGTGCGGCAAACAATGCAACAGGCTCTACAACGTACCGATTTGAGCCAGCAACGCAGTATTTTGTCGCAGCCAGTCGCTGATGCAATCGCGCAATTACGTAATCAAATTTCACAAACTTTACTGAATCATGATCCACAACGAGGTTGGACTAAAGCGTACAGTTTGGATGAGCAAAGTGCGCTACACACTGCAGATTTTCTTATTTATTCTTCGTTAACTACGATAGCGCATCGACCTGGACAAAATAGTTCATATACCAATAATTGGCCCTATGAGCCTACTATGGGCAATAATCCAACGCCCCATACTTTTTACTGGACCTGGGTATCATTTTGTTTTGTATTCCTGGGTTTTGGAGCTGTACTTTTTATTTATCATCGCTATTTGAGTGCTGCGGATGATGCGTTTAAAACACCTCTATTTCTCGGATTTGAAGCACTGACCCCCAGTCAACATAAGGTAGGGCAATATTTTGTGGTCGTAGCACTCGTCCTTTTGATCCAGATTGCTGTGGGGGCAATTATGGCACATTACTATACAGAACGTACGGGATTTTATGGGATTAATATTAATGAATTTTTACCCTTTAACTTTCTGCGCGATGTCCACATTCAAACGCCAATCGTTTGGATTGCTCTTTCCTGGGTAAGTTCTGCTGTTTTTATGGCTCCTCTTATCAGTGGAAAAGAAGCCAAAAGACAAGGCTTTTTCGTTGATCTTCTATTTTGGGTCACATTGTTTATTGTTGGTGGTGCAATTTTGGGTAATTATTTAGGAATTATGGGCTATGTAAACGAATCCTGGTTTTGGATTGGTAATCAAGGGTTATCTTATCTGCAGCTTGGTCGTTTATGGCAAATTGGGTTTTGTATAGGGCTTTTCCTTTGGAGTTTTATTGTTTTTCGTGGCATGTGGCCTACCTGGAGTGGTTTAAAGAGTGCTACGGTTGAGTTTTGGACTGGGCGTATTCGATTAGAGCATCTCTTTTGGGCAAGCACTATAAATATTGCAGTTTTGTATTGCTTTGGGATGATTCCATTAACGGGAATTGAAAAATCGTTCACGATTACTGATTTTTGGCGTTGGTGGGTAGTTCATCTTTGGGTGGAGCAGTCTTTTGAGTTTTTTGCTGCAAGCGCCACTGCCTATCTTTTAATGGGAACCGGCTTAATTTCGCGCTCTCTAGCAGAACGAACAATGTATTTTGAGACAATTCTTGTATTCTTAGGCGGTATCATCGGAACAGGACATCATTGGTATTGGACAGGGACGCCGGATCTCTGGGTGCCACTAGGATCCATGTTTTCATTTATTGAAGTATTGCCTTTAGTGCTGCTGATTATTGATGCAATCGAAAATTATCAACTCATTAAACGTCAATCTGCATTTACTTATAAGCTAGCTTTTCTTTATATTTTGGGGGCTTCTTTTTGGAATTTTGTGGGCGCAGGAGTATTTGGTGGAGGAACACTCAATGCCCCCCTTGTCAATTATTATGAGCATGGTACCTTTCTTACTTTAAACCATGCACACACCGCATTATTTGGCGCTTTTGGCTTATTGGGTCTGGGCTTAATTTATTTTTGCTTACGTTATGCTGCAGGTGAGCGTTTTCCTTGGAGTGATCGTTTGGGAATTTGGGCATTTTGGCTCTATAACTTAGGCTTGGTTTTATGGATAGTGTTGAATTTCTTCCCTGTGGGTTGGGCGCAATTAATGGATGTATATGAAAACGGATTCGCTCATTCAAGGAGCCTGGAGTTTTATAATACAACGTTGATATGGCAGTGGTTACGATTGCCTGGGGACGTGTTATTTGCGCTTGGTGCGTTATTTATGGCCTATGATTTTATTAAAAAGCTAGGTCCTTTTTTTCCAAGATGGGTGAGGGCGAAGAGTTTAGAACAACAGCCTGCTCATGATGTTTAGGGCAACGAAACCCAAGCGAAGGTATTATTATGCCTGAGCTTTTTACGATTGGACATTCAACGCATACGTTGCAAGAATTTTTTGAAATAGTCCACGCACATCAAATTACCCAACTCGTTGATGTGCGGACTATTCCAAGATTGCGTGCCGTTCCTTGGTTTAATAAAAAAGAATTCAAAAATTTTTTTCGGGTTTCATTATCAGGAAAAGTTAAATTAATATAAAGACTTATCGTTGAAGCAGAGGTAATTATTAACCACTTTCTAGGAAAATAAAATGTTAAGGAAGATTTATTGGGGAGCTGTGATTTCTTTCGTATTGGTTAACCCTTCTTTTGCTGGATTTTATGTTGGTGCTGGTATTGGGCCTGAATATGCTCAATTTACGCAAAAATCTCATGTTTTTGATAATCACGGTAACTTTAATGTGATAGATGAACAGAATTTTTCAGGAGTCGGTATTTTTGGCACTTTTTTTGGAGGTTATTCCTGGATACGAAATCGGTTTTATTTTGCTGGTGAAGCCAATTTTAATCCAAGCTCAGTTCAATATCGATTGGTTAATAAAGAGTATATTCATCATGATTTCAAGAAAACTTCTTTTACTGTTCACTATAGTGAGGGAATAAGCGCATTACCAGGGCTCCTTCTCACCGATAGTGCTGTAGTTTATGGACGAATTGGTTATGCGAATGGTCATGTTGCACTTCACAACTCAGACAATACAGTACGTAGTTCAGTAGCAAATCGTAGTGGCATTCGTTACGGTGTTGGAGTTCGCTATAATCTGACCACTCAATGGACATTGATGGCGGATTATAGCCAAATCAATTACGAGAAATTCACCAGCCACACTTTTGAATCTTTTGGTGGTGTTACAAAAAATACTCGCATTTATCCTGTTTCTGCACAATTTGCATTTGGGATTATTTATAATTTTGAAAAACCTAAACCAGTTTTTGTTAAGTAATATGTAAGCGCGGCCTGTTCGCGGGGCTTAGTGTTTTAGCGTAGTTTCCCGAATCCCGCGTCCGCCGGAAGTGGGGCTGGATTAGGTTTTCAGAGATGAGTAGAAGAGTCAGTTGCTTGCAACCAGGAGTGCCGCCTCATTATTAGACCTGGCCGCAATACTTAACTATCCTCAAAGATCTTTACGTGACTTAGGGATGCTGCTTAATCCAGGCTGATTGTGTTTTGATCCGTATCATCTTCCTCCTTATCTGTTTTTTTGATTCCATTTGAACTGAGCGGTGAAGAAGAAGTGCCATAGAGTGATATGTTTTTAAAGAGGGTAAGGAGATTAGGTAATTTATAGGTTGATAAAGAAGTTGCCTCTTTCTTTTTAAAAACGGTTTCAATAGACTGGCAATGCTCTTCAGGTTTTTCCTCAAAATTTCCTACGCCAATAACTAACAAAATAAAATCTTGGGGGATTAATTGGAGCCAGTGATAAAATGATAATTCACATTTGAAATAGTGTTCATCAAGCGGATAAACACATTTCCCTTGATTATAGTTTTTCTCCGTTAATAGAATCACCTGTTTCACTCCAAAAGCGCTTAATTGATCCCATGAAGGCAATTTTTCAGCATCAATTTCAGTGAACCCATGATTGGGTTCAAGTATTAAACCTAATGAAGAGTCATGTGATACAGAAGCGCGTGCTAGCAATTGATCACGAGGTAAAGAATCTTGTAATTGGTCCATAATCCGCGTTTGCGAGGTTTCATCACACAGGATGGATAGCTGCCAAATGCAATCAATTCCATTCATATACAATGCACTTGCAACAGGGGCTTCATGCCCCGTAAAGTTAATGAACAGGGTATTATCCAGTCGATCTAGGGCATCTAATTCGGCCAGTACCTTATTTGTCGTGTCTTTCATATTTTTATCAATGCTTTTGGTTATAAAGTGTCGCCCTTTGGGTACTACCTCGTGTGAACTATTAAAACGAATATAATGCATTGGCTGCCCCAGCTTTGAGAGCAACTCTTCGGAGGGATTTAAAGTGTGTAATAACGTCCTTAAGTCATGATGATGTGTTCTGCTGAATTCATCACTGGGTATCGAGTTGGTGTTGCGAACGGAGGGATTTTGTAATTGATTGATTTTATCAATAATAATCTTCCGCTGGCTTAATTCATCGACTGAGACTAAGAAGGCATATTCCCCTTCCAGGTTGACAGGTGTAACCCCTAAATATTTTTTAAAAAAATTATCGCGTAGCGCATATTTGTTTGTTCTGCTTGTCTTACTATCCTCTTTGACAATTTGAGTCAAAATCAACAAGCGGTTCTCTTCTTTTAAAAACTCGATTTCATCTAAAAAACAATTAAAATCTTCTGTCTCGTCAACAATCGCTTTTAAAGCATCTATAACAAGTTGTGCATCAGGTTTCATAGTGATTTCACTATCTCAAGATCGAGTGGTTGAAGCTCAAATAAAGAAACATGATTCGCGCACTCTTTGGATAATAATTACAATTATAGGCTATAGAAGAATCAGAATCCTTTGCAAGGCTTAATTAAAAAATTCATCACAGGAAGCAGGGAGATTACCATCCCCCTTCATACGGTCGATGTTTTTTCATTTGGCTTTCATTATCACCCCGATGGTAATGTAATCTCCACGAGGATTGTTTGGTCTTATTATCCCAAAAAGGATGATAGTCAATGGCAAAACAACGTTTTAGTTTGCCATTAGCCTGCTCCTTATAAAGATTCAAACCACCCCCGCCTTTTTCATATAAAAGAAAAGCGGCGCGGAAATTGCCTTTGCGAATCAGTGCATACATCGCGATAGAGGTTGATAAAAAGCCGACCGCTAAATTAATACTTTTTTGATTTTCTGGGGAAATTTGTTCGTGTTTCTCTTCCATTTCAGGGGCTATACTTATGGTTGCAGTCTGGTTTAACACCAGGCTATCAAATTATTATTGGGCGAGATTTTATATTATTTTCAGGCAACATGCCTCTTTTTTAAAAGCATATAAAATCATACAGTTAGATTAACAGTTCATTGAACCAATATTTTGATATACTTTTAAGATAAGCCCTATGAATCTCTATCGAAAATGTACATCGAATCGAGCCATTTAGTCTTCTCACCCTCGGATCTGACTCAGTTTATGGAAAGTCCTTTTGTATCCTGGATAGAACATCTTGCAGTGGTGCATCCTGATTTATTACCCTCACCTGATGCAAAAAATGAATTAGTAGATGTACTGCAACATTTGGGAAATCAACACGAGTTGGATCTCTTGACTCTTTTTGAAAACCAAGGATTAACCATTGTCAATTTGCATCAACAGGCAAACTCTTATGATTCAACGTTAATTGCAATGAAAAGCGGCGCTGACGTGATTTATCAAGCGCATTTACAATTGCTTCCATTTCAGGGATATGCTGATTTTTTAATAAAAATACCAGGGAAGAGTCGATTTGGGGATTATTGTTATGAGGTTTGGGACACCAAGCTCGCAAAATCAGTAAAACCTGGTTTTCTGTTGCAATTATGTTGTTATGCAGAAATGCTTAAAGCAATGCAAGGCGGTGGAGCTGAATTCATCACCGTAGTTTTGGGAAATCAGGAACAGAGACGCTTTCGCACGGCAGATTATTTTTATTTTTACCAAAATTTGAAGCAGCAGTTTTTATTGGCGCATCAGAATTTTGATGCGACTGAGTGTCCTGATCCCGCTGCATCGAAAAATTGGGGGAGATGGAGTAATTATGCCGAAGAGTTATTAACAAAAGCGGATCATTTAATCCAGGTAGCAACCATTACCTCAGGACAAGTCAAAAAGTTGCAGCAAGCGGGTATCAATACGATGACCGAATTGGCTCATACCACATGTTCTTGGGTAAAAGGGATAAAGCCAGAGCGTTTTGTGCGTTTGCAAGAACAAGCCAAAATTCAAAAAGCAAGCAGCGGTAAGGAAATCCCCTTATATCAATTAATTCCTCATGTTCCAGGACAAAAGCAAGGCTTAGCGCTTTTACCTACTGCATCACCGCATGATATTTTTTTCGATATTGAAGGTTTTCCTCTTGAAGAAGGGGGCTTGGAATATCTTTGGGGGATTACTTATTTTGATGAAAAAGCGCAACGTCAATATAAGGATTTTTGGGCACATAACCCCGAGCAGGAAAAGGAAGCTTTTCAAGCGTTTGTGCTTTGGGCTTATCAACGTTGGCAAAAAGATCCGAAAATGCATATTTATCATTATGCCAATTATGAAATCTCTGCATGTCGACGTCTCATGGGACGATATGGTGTTTGTGAAGATGAGGTCGATCAGCTCTTACGTAATCAAGTATTTGTTGATTTATATAAGATTGTTAAAAACTCACTGATTGTTGGGGAACCGCGCTATTCGATTAAAAATATAGAGCATTTATATCGGGGTAAACGAAATACTGAGGTAGGTTCTGGAGGCGACTCTGTTGTTGTTTATGAGCAATGGCGAGAAAAACCAGATGGGGAAAGTTGGCAGACATCAAAAATATTAAATGATATTCGCGCATACAATATTGATGATTGTAATTCGACTCAGGAATTGGTTGATTGGTTGAGAGCACGGCAATTAGAGCAAGGTATTTGTTACTTAGGTAAAACCGAACCGGTTGTGCTTGAAGTGAAGACAGAATTGAGTGAGCGAATTCAATTGCGCGATCGATTGTTGATGGAATCCGAACGCTTGAAGGCAGAGGGGGATTTGCAACGCGCTCAAATCAATATGATTTTTGCATGGTCTATTGAGTTCCACCGACGTGAGGCCAAGCCTGTGTTTTGGCGTATGTTTGAGCGATTGGGACTCACTGGAGAGGAGCTACTCGATGATATTGACTGTTTGGCCTATTGCCGACGAACTGCTAAGCCACCTTACAAACCCTCGCCAAGATCACGCAATTTGGCCTATGAATATTTTTTTGATCCAGAACAGGAATTTAAAGGGAGTGCCAAACAGTATTTTATTTTAGGCGAGGAAACAGAAGACGGTAAGGCTGTTGTGGTCAACTATTATGAAGACGATAGTGATCTGGAGCATGGAATTATTGTACTACAAATGAAAAATGAACCAGATGATCCGATTACTTTGGTTCCTAATGACTATGTTGATCCGCATTCAATTCCTGAAGCCATTGCGAAGCAGGCTGCGTCATTCGAGCAGGGGTTGCTTGAAAACACAGCGATACTGGATTTTCTGAGCAAATCGTATCCGCGCATTAACGAGCATCAACAAGGATTGGCTATCGCACCAAGTCATGATCCTAACGAACGATTAGCGGAGATGATTCATGCAGTTTTAAATCTAAATAACAGTTATCTTACGCTTCAAGGTCCTCCGGGTGCAGGTAAAACCTATACTGGAAAACATTTAATCGCAGAGCTTGTGCAAAAAGGAAAAAAAATAGGTATTTCCTCAAACAGCCACAAGGCGATTAATAACTTGTTGCTGAATACTGCTGCCTATTGCTATAAGGAAGGAATAAAAGGACATTTTGCTTGTACCCGTAATACAGAGGAACAAATTGAAAATTTAAATATTACCGTATTGGAGAATAAACAGATCATTGATTTTATTCAGCCTGGATGTGTCGTAGGTACTACCGTTTGGGGGTTTGCTCGAGAAGAATTAGCTGATGCTTTTGATTATTTATTTATTGATGAGGCAGGGCAAGTAAGTGTTGCCAACTTAATTGCGATGAGCCGCTCAACCCGTAATATTATTTTAATGGGCGATCAAATGCAGTTAGGTCAGCCCTCCCAAGGAAGCCATCCCGAAGAAAGTGGTTTATCCCTATTGGATTACTTATTACATACAACGCCCACTATACCTGACTCTATGGGGGTTTTTTTAGGTACTACCTATAGAATGCATCCGGCAGTGAATCAATTTATTAGCAAAGCGATTTATGAAGGTAAACTGGAAACTGCTCCTGGGAATGAATATCGCTTGATAAGCATTCCTAAAGGATATCAAGGCGTGCTGAATAAAGAGGCAGGAATTATTCCTGTACCTGTCATTCATGAGGGCAATACCCAAGCCAGTGATGAGGAAGTCGAGCAAATTGTATTATTAACCAAAGAACTTTTAGGCAGAACATTTAAGGATAAAGACGTGCAAAAAATAATTGGTTGGGAGGATATCCTTTTTGTTGCTCCCTACAATCATCAGGTAAATAAATTGAAGATAGCGCTGGGTGAGCAGGCTAAAGTAGGAAGCGTTGATAAATTTCAAGGACAGGAAGCACCAATTGTTTTTTTGAGCATGTGTGCGAGTAATGCAGATGAATCTCCTCGAGGACTTAATTTTCTTTTTGATAAAAACAGAATAAACGTCGCCATCTCGCGAGCCCAGTGTTTGGCAATTGTTGTCTATTCGCCTTTTTTGCTGGATGCTATTCCAACGAACATCGAGCAAATTGCGATGATGAATGTATTTTGTCAATTGGTAAAAAATTAATATACACGGCGGGGTTTTAATTTATGAGCAATAATGGCAAGTATACTTACAATAGGTAAGATGATTGGAAATATTATGAATTCAATCATTTTCATCAGATATTTTTTTACTCCAGTCGCTAAAGCATAACGTTCACTAAATTTTTTAACAATGGGCCAATTACTAATCAAAAAACCAGTTGGCTCTTTAAACCCAAGGAAAAAATATCCTGTAAAATACCCATAAATATGCAGTATTTTTTGAGGATAAAAAATATAACAGGCAGAAGAAGACGGCTCGAGATATTCAGTATAATGCCAACAATTTCTTGGCATGAATAACATATCCCCTTTTTCAAGAGTCACTCTATACCCTTCAGCTTGTTTTGATCTTGGATACTGTTGATTAATTTCTTCCAAAGGTCGGCTAAAGTCAATCAAGCTATCGCTCACAAAGGGAAGTTTATAGAGCGCTTCACTCTGATCTTGAGTAAATAATAAAAATCTCTTTCTCCCACTTAAGCATACATGAAGATTGCTACAATGCTCTCTGTCGTAATGCATATAGGTATGCGTGTTTTGGCCACCAAAAAAATAGATAACTTTTAAAGTCTTATTAAAGTATCTCGGTCTTAAGGGAATATGTTGCCAAAGGGGGATATGTTTTTCAATTTCGGCAGATTGTTTTTCGGTAAGAATCTGACCAAATATTCGGTAGGGCATATTTTGTTTTATCTTAGCTATTATTGTCCCAAAATCAGCAGGTTGATGCGCAACGCGACGATTATTTTCAAAAGTAGCATAGGTTGTGTCTGCTTGAATGTGTTTTTCGAAATAATCTAAATCAAAGTTACCCCTAAAGTTTTTTATTTTTATGAGCAGGGGCTCCTTAGACTTATATAAAATATTCTTGATGTTCTCTTCATCGCCATAAAAATAATCTATGGTCTTCACATCCATAATTTTCATCGACTAACCTTTTGAATTAAGTAGTAAAAATAATATTTTTTTCCATAGATAAGGTTTCTTTTACGCTCTTTTTTTGCCATGTGGCGGAGAGCTGACTTTTTAAACAAAAAAAACCACCAGGGAAGAAATGCTAATCCCATGGAACTAACGAAATCTTGAAGTTCTTCATCATCTCTCATCATCGAATTAATGTAAGGTATTATTTTTTTCTCATTTACAACTAAGCGATTATAAATGGCCGACTGAACCATTCGAGTTATGTCTACCTTTTGAATTACTTTTAAAGAGGTACTTGTCTTAAGATATGCTTCAATTCTTTTTGCTTGTAATTTATCTTTAATACTCAGATCAGAATAACAAAAAAAACCATCAGGGGACAAAATACGCTCAACTTCTGAAAAAAATAGTTCAATTTGCGGATAAAGATGGGAGCTCTCAAGATTGGTTATAATATCAAAACTGTTATTTTCAAAAGGCAAACATTCTGCATCAGATTGAATGTAATTGATTTTGTTTTCTTTGTAGAAATTATGGTTTGCGTGCTTTACTAATTCTTTTGTTAAGTCAACGCCTAAAGCATATTTTGTTTTGAGTAATTCGGAACTAACTCTTAAACCGATACCGTTACCACACCCAATTTCAAGCAGTTTTTTATCAAAAAATTCCATTTTTACTAATGGTCTTATTAGAAAAAAGACAAGTAAGGGAGAATAAATATCTTGTATCGTACATATTTTTGAAAAATCAAAGTTCAATGCAGCGTATTCATCATATACTTGTTGATTCCATAATCCCCAATTCAAAAAGGATTTATCAAAAATAATATGCGCAAAGCTTTCATAGCTCTCCTGAATTTGGTCTTTAATCAATTTTACTTCAGAGGGATGAAGAGTCACTCGTCTCAATAAGGAACGAATTTGCTTGAGAGCCTGGCCATAGGTTTTAATGTTATTTTCCGTGATTAAATCATTCATTAAATAAATAACCTATCATGGAGTGTTGTATTAATCAAATACAACTCCCCGTCAACACTGCGACAAAGAAGTATTCTTGTTCTGTTTTTTTGTTCTATTGAATCTTTTGTGCTATTAAATAAGTATGAGTGTCATGAAGTTGCTTTTCAAGGAACTTTGTGAATAAATTTTTGAGCCTTGACGTTATTGCTTTCAGATGAAACAAAGGCAATGGGGATACGTTGAATAAGCATATAAAAGAAACTGATATTCAGCAATAAACAAAATCAAAGTATATTTGTCCTATCACGCAAAAATTCAGTGTCTTGTTATAAGTCCTTATTATTGCTATTTTTTATTTTTATTTTGTGCACTGCCTCTGGTGTTCATCGCCATTAAACTTAATGGTATTGTCTCTGGTGGTATGGGAGTATTTTAAAGTGGTGAAAAAAAACCAGGAACTTAATCTAAAAGACATTCTCAATGAACCTCTTGCAATCATTGGAATGAATTGCCAATTTCCTGGTGTTGATTCGGATGTGGAAGATGTTGAGGCATTTTATGCGATGCTGCTCAAGGGGCTTTCGCCTATTAGAGAAATGCCAAAGGATCGTTGGGATGTTGATGAGTATTATGATCCTGATCGTGAGAAACCCGATAAAATAATTAGTCGTAAAGGCGGTTTTCTTAATAATCCTCAGTTGTTCGATGCATCTTTTTTTAAAATATCTGCAATCGAAGCCAAACAAATGGATCCCCAACATCGTCTTTTTTTAGAAGTAGCGATTCGTGCTTTAAATCATGCCAACATTCCACTGCACTCATTAAATAATTCAAATGCCGGGGTATTCTATGGTTGTTCAACTCAGGATTACAGCCAACTCAATTATAAAGACAATATCGAGTTTAATGCGTATACCCAGATTGGTGCAGCCAGCAGTGCTGCTGCAGGAAGACTTTCGCACTTTCTCAATTTAAAAGGCCCTAGTATGGCTGTAGATACAGCCTGTTCTTCTTCATTGGCAGCGCTTTATGTTGCTGCAAGCTCGTTGAGAACGAAGCAATGTTCTATGGCGATTGTCGGTGGCATTCATCTAAGCCTGTGTCCTGAAAGCTTTATCAGTGTGACTAAAGCAAACATGCTATCTGCGCGGGATCAATGCAGCAGTTTTGATATAAATGCTGATGGTTATGTACGAAGCGAAGGGTGTGGCGTTGTTATTGTAAAACGCTTAAGTGATGCGATCAAAGATCAAGACACAATCCATGCGGTACTCAAAAGTATTGTCATGAATCAGGATGGTGATGATGGGACGATTTTGGTGGCTCCAAATATTAAGTCACAAATTGCGCTCCACCACGAAGTGCTGGCACAAGCTCATTTAACGCCAAGTGATATTGATTATATTGAAGCTCATGGAACGGGTACGGTTGTTGGTGATTCAGTTGAGTTTAATGCAATACAACAGATCCATAAAGGGCATCATACTCAAGATAAGCCTCTGATTATTGGCGCAGTAAAAAGTAATATAGGTCACAGTATTTCATCATCAGGGGTTGCATCACTGATTAAAGCAATTGGCGCATTAAAGCATGAAACAATTCCAGCCAATTTACATTATACGAAACCCAACAAAACTATAGATCCTGAAAGTATACCTGCACTTTTACCGGTGAAAGCAATTGCATTTAAGAAGCAAAAAAATAAAAAGAGGCAGGTACAGATATCTAACTTCGGATTTAGTGGAACCAATGTAAGTGTCATCATTGAAGAAGCAGCTCATGATGACTTACCATCTGCATCATTAGATGATGGGCAAGAAAAATGTTTTGTTGTTTCAGCAAATAGTGAGTATTCATTAAGGCAAATGTTGGCGCGTTATGCACTATATCTTCGAGAGACGCCGACGAGTTTGCATGATATTTGTTTTACACTCATCAGCTGTCGCGATCATTTTAAATATCGTTGTGCGATTGTTACTCGAGATAAAGAAACCTTGATCCAAAAGATTGAGTCTGACGATTTTGAGTTGCGCAAGATCGCTGTAAAAAAAGAGCTACAAACAGTAGCTCCTGATGCACATCAGATATATGAGGCATATCTTGCAGGATTTAATATAAAAATCGATCCAGATCATGTTCCATTTAATAAAACAGATTTACCACTTTATTATTTTGATAGAAAGCCCTATTGGCATGAGTCAAGAACCAAGAGTGGGTTAAATAATTTATTTCTGCAACCCAAAGAACAACAAATAGAAACGATTAAAGAAAAACTTGCCGCTCAAATACAATCTCTTTTAAAAAATGAACACATTGAGGAGTATCAGGATTTCGGCTCTTTAGGGTTCAACCAGGAGTTACTATCCGAACTCGAGCAAAGTGTTTATGCGCTTTTCTCCTATAAAATGGCAATTCCCGCTTTTCTAACTTTGGATAAGCTGGCCAGACACCTACAACAAATCCAGATGCCAGAGCCAGTTTATCGACAACCCACTGTCAATGTACTCAATAATGAACCTATTGCGATCATTGGAATGAGTTGCCGTTTTCCCAAAGCAGAAAATATTGATGCGTTTTTATCCTTATTAGAGCGCGGCGAAAGTGGTATGGCTGATATCCCGTTGGAACGATGGGATAATGAAAAATTTTACGATCCTGATGTAAATGCTTTAGGGCGACTTTATATCAAGCAACTTGGTCTAATTGAACATATCAAAACATTTGATGCAGATTTTTTTAATATCAGCCCACGTGAAGCGAAGCTCATGTCGCCCCAATTACGGGTATTCATGGAGACGAGCTATCATGCTTTGGAGAACGCCAATTTATCCCTGGCTGCGATTAAAGACAGTAAAACTGGGGTTTTTGTTGGTTGCGGTACCAATGAGTACCCCCGATTATTGGCGGGTCTTGGCGTCGGTTTGGATGATCTTAATATTTATTTTGCAACCGGAAATGTCTTAAATGCGATGCCCGGTCGAGTGGCTTATGCATTTGATTTTCATGGACCCATACAAGCAATTGATACGGCATGTTCTTCATCGATGACTGCGATTCATGATGCATGTTTGAGTTTGCAAAATGGCGATTGTGATATGGCCCTTGCGGGTGGAGTGAATATCTTACTGGCTCCGGATTCTAACATTACCCTTTCAAAAGCCAGAATGTTATCTCCTGAAAGCCGTTGTAAAACCTTCAGTGAGGATGCAGATGGATATGCGCGTAGTGAGGGATGCGGTGTTATTGTTTTGAAACGATTAAGTACTGCTTTAAAAGAAAATGATACGATTCTTGCAGTAATTAAAGGAACCTCGATTAATAGTGACGGTAAAAGTGGTGGTTTTACTGTTCCTAATGGTATTGCTCAGGAAGAGGTAATTCGAAGCGCGCTGGCCAAAGCAAAGCTATCGCCTGCAGACATTGATTACATCGAAGCACATGGTACGGGTACGCCGCTGGCTGATCCTATCGAAGCAAATGCCTTGAGTAAAATTTTTAGTGAGTACCATAGCGAAGAGAAACCTCTTTATATTAGCTCGGTAAAAACGAATATAGGCCATTCCGAAAGTGCCTCGGGTGTGGCTGGTGTGATAAAAGCCATTCTAAGTTTACAAACGCATCAATTATTTAAACACCTTAACTTTAAAAAATTGAATCCTGCCATCGAGCTAAAAAATACAGTCATTCCGTTGAGTACTATGGATTGGCCGAAGGAGGGAGGTTTACGGTGTGCCGGGGTGAGTTCATTTGGGTTTAGTGGTGCCAATGCACATATCGTGATGCAAGAAGCTCCGGTAAGAACAATAGAAAGGCGCATACTTCCCCAAGAGTCTCTGTTAGTGCTTTCCGCAAAAAGTAAAACGGCACTTGAATTACTTTTAGCAAGTTATCAAAAATATTTAGCCAATACCCATGAGGAATTTGCAGATATTTGCTATACCGCAGCAACGTGTCGAAACCATTTTTTATTTCGAGTCGCAATTCAAGCAAGCACAGCAAACGAAGCGGCTGTGCTTATTGAAAAAAATGAATACACGATCTATTCGATCAAAAAAGAAAAAAACAATCCCTTCTCCTCACAACAACCAAAATCACTGGCGCAATTACAGGCTGATTATCAAGCGGGCTTTATGATCAATTGGACTGATTTTTATCAGTCGCTGAATACCCAATTTATCAAAGTCAACCTCCCTTTATATGAGTTTGATCGTGAAGAACATTGGTTTGAAACGAAAGACAAAATAAAAGACATCCATATGCCTCAAGATTGGTGTTTTCAATTACAGTGGCAACAACAACTGTGTACTCGCACTAATCGCAAAACACAGGGTAATAACTGGCTTCTGATAGGTGCGCGACAACTTGCTCCTCGTCTTGGCGCGCAGGGATTAGACATTATTCCAGAGGAAGAGAATCTTCCCTTAGAACATTTGGATGGAATTATTTTTGCGATGGGATTGGATTCTCCCTCGGCAGCAGATATTGAAGCCAGTATTGATTTTCAAAAGAACACGATAAAAAAACTATTAGCATTAGTTAAAGAGCTCAATAACAAAAGCATTCAATTGCAATTAATCGTCCTTACCACGAATGCAATCCCTGAACTCGCAGCAGGTGCGCTTAATCTGAATGATAGTCCCCTGATTGGCTTCTGCCGAACTTTGGTTTTAGAGTTACCTCAATTCAATACCATTTTAATTGATGCAGAAAAAACGGAAGATGAAGATTATGCTGGGCAAGTCGTCGATGAAATCAAGCATAATTATGATCAATGGTATGAGCATGTTGTGGCTTATCGTGAAGGCAAACGGTTCGTTGCCCGTTTGAAAAAAACCAAATTATTGGACAGAAGGCCCTCTTTATATGGTGAAGGTCGTTATCTGATCACCGGTGGTTGTGGTGGTTTAGGTCTGGTCACGGCACAAGCGTTACTTTCTGCAGGTGCAAGAGAGGTTATCCTGACCTCAAGAAATCCGGATAAACCTGCGGTAAAAGAAGCAATCAAAAAAATTCAATACAATTATACAGGGCGAACCATTCGTACGGTCAGTGTCGATGTGACTGACAAAAAAAACATGCGTCACTTACTTTTAGAATTGAATGCGGATGGGCTGCTCAAAGGCATTATTCATGCTGCCGGAGCAGCAATTAAGGCGCCATTACTCGAACATAAAGATAACGATGTCGATTATTTATTTGCTGCCAAAGTACAAGGCAGCTGGTATTTGCATGAGTTGAGTAAAAACCTCGATTTGGATTTCTTTGTTGTCTATTCTTCAATTTCCTCAGTGTTCGGAAGTAATAAAGAATCCGTTTACAGCGGCACCAACAGTTTCATAGATGCTTTGATTGCTGAGCGTCAACGTTTGGGGATGGTCGGAACTGCGATTGAATGGGGGCCTTGGGGCGAAGTAGGGATGGCAAAAAAACGCTCCCAAGATCAAGGTTTGAAGCAATCCTTAATAAGTAACGAGCAAGGTCATGCCTTCATTAAAATTCTCATCAATGATCAGCTAAGCCACGCAGCCATTATTTCACCGGAATACCTCAAGTTCATGCTGGACTTTGTTTCCAAGCCCGTACCTGCTTTTCATAAACATTTAGGGGATGAGCTGAATGCAGCAGAGCAGTTTGCCCATAAAAATTTATCTTCATGGCTAAATGATTATCTGGAAACGAGAGAAGAAAATCGCTTCCAGGCTTGCAAAGATATGATATGTGCTATTTGTAATGAGATTCTTGAAATAACCAACGCAGACGAGTTGGATGAGGATGAGGGATTTTTTGAGCTGGGTTTCGATTCATTGATGATTACTGAGCTGGCAAGCAAACTTAAGGAAAAACTGGCACCAACCCTTAAAGTAACGGCGACCATTGGTTTTGATTACCCATCCATTAACAAACTGGCCTTGCATATTGCTTCAGAACTCAATAAGTATTTAATTACTCAGCCAGCTTCCAAGCCTGTAGTTGGAAAAGAAGAGGATTCAATCGCTATCATTGGTATGAGTTGTACCTTTCCTAATGCGCCCAATATTGCAGCATTTGAAACTTTGCTTGACGAGGGAAAAAGTGGCATGAGAGATATTCCACTTGAGCGTTGGGATAATCAAAAATACTATGATCCAGATATGGATGCGCCAGGAAAATCTTATGTCAATAAACTCGGATTAATCGAAAATATTAAATGTTTTGATGCAAGCTTTTTTGGTATTAGCCCTCGCGAAGCAAAATTAATGGAGCCTCAACAACGCATCTTTTTAGAGTGCTCTTATAAGGCTTTTGAAAACGCAAATTATTTGCCTGAGTCACTACGTGGCAGTTTGACCGGAGTTTTTGCCGGTGTAGGTCCCAATGAATATTATGCGCAATTGGAGAAATCAGGTTTCTCTAATGAAGAATTAAGTGTCTACTCGATTACAGGGAATGTCTCCAATCTTATTCCAGGCCGAGTAGCATATACTTTTGATTTTAAAGGTCCATCAATCAGTGTGGATACTGCCTGTTCTTCCTCTTTAGTTGCCATTCATTATGCATGTCAGAGTTTAAAAAATCGGGAAATTGATTACGCATTAGCTGGTGGGGTCAATGTACTGTTATTACCTGAGTCGAATATCACTTTATGTAAAGCCAAAGCTTTAGCTCCTGATGGTCACTGTAAAACTTTTGATGAACAAGCCGATGGATATGCCCGTGCAGAAGGCTGTGGAGTGCTTTTTCTTAAAAGACTATCGGATGCAATCCGTGATAAAGACAACATTTTGGCGGTCATTAAAGCTTCCGCGGTAAATAATGATGGACGATCTGCGGGATTGACCGTTCCTAATGGCAAAAGCCAGGAAGAGGTCATGATGAAGGCGTTAAGTCAAACGGATTTATCTGCGAGTGATATCAGCTACATTGAAGCGCATGGAACGGGTACCTCTTTGGGGGATCCCATAGAAGTTCATGCAATCAACCAAGTTTATGGAAAAGAACATTCTCAGGATAATCCTTTATATCTTGGTGCGGTTAAAACCAACATTGGCCATCTTGAAAGTGCTGCTGGCGTGGCGAGTGTGATTAAAACAGTGCTGAGCTTACAAAAGAAAAAAATTTATAAGTTGCTCCATTTTAAAAAATTAAACCCCCACATTCATTTGGGTGATACCCTTCTTGCTGTGCAAAAAATCGATTGGAATTCGGGCTCTAAATTAAGATGTGCCGGGGTCAATGCTTTTGGTTTTAGTGGCACTAACGCACATGTTATTTTACAAGAGTTTCCTAAACCCGTAGAACCAAAGCCAACTCAATCGACCAAAGTCGAATTATTGATTCTTTCTGCCAATTCGCAAGTATCCCTGGAGCATTTAGCTCAAAGTTATCAGCAGTATTTGGCAACAACACAAGATGATTTTGGTGATATTTGTTTTACTGCAGCAACATGTCGCGCTCAGCAGCTCTATCGATTAGCTTTAGTAGCCCATAATGCCCAAGAGGCAAGTCACTTATTAGAAACAGGACAGTTTGCACTATCACACGGAAAAAACAGCACTATTGAAGTGCAAAATGAGCCCATGCTTCAGTCGGTGCTGACAGACTATATGCAGGGCAAACACGTTGACTGGGCTTTATACTATAAAAACAGGGGTTATGAATGTAACAAAATTAACTTACCTAATTATGTATTTGATCCGGTTGAATTTTGGATTGATAAAAGCACTTCGAGCCGCCCCTCAGCTGATGTGGTACATCCTCTTTTAGGGCAGATGTTCTCGATGCCCGGTAATGAATTTTTATTCAGCAACAAGCTGGATTTAGAAAAGTTAACGTATATCAATCAAAATTTTATTTTTGACAAGGTCATTTTTCCGGCGACAGCATTTATTGAATCGGGTTTGTCGGCAGCCAAGTTTGTATTGAAGCATCATGCTTTTTCAATTGAACACTTTCATATTGAACGTCCATTGTATCCGAAACACGAACAAGAGTTTCAATTGCATGCGAAACCGAAAAATGACGAACAATATAAAATCAATATTTTTGCCAAACAAGAGGATAATTGGCAATTATTTTCTGAAATGGAAATCAATTCGCAGGTACCGGCTATATCGGATTCTCTTGATTTTTATGATTTAAAATCATCATCTGAACGGCAATTTGATGCATCACAAATTTATGAACATTTTAAAAAGCATGCCGTATTTTATGGCGATGATTTACGTGTTCTCCAAGAGAGTTACATTCATGCAGATGGTGTTCTTTCTAAGGTAGTAATGACTAAAAACTGTCAAAGTGTTAACTATTATTATCCCCCTATTTTGCTTGATGGCATGATGCAAAGTATTTTGTTATTCAAAATGAATCATGATGAGCACACTGTTTATGTGCCTTATACATTTGCACGAATGACGACAATCCAGGAAGCCCCTCGCAGCATGTGGCTCCATGTAGTTCAAAGAGTGTCTGAACATGAACATGAATTGTGTTTCGATATCAAATTTTATGATAATTCGGGGTTGCTGATTGGTGAAATTGAAAAGTTTAAACTCAGAAAAGTGACGCAAAGTCATTTCATACCTTATGAATCCTATCTCCAGTACCTGTATCAAATCCGATGGAGTCCCCTCAAGCTCAACGTGTTGACTCAAACACCGTTTCCTGAGTTAGTGGTCATTGCAAATGATCCCGATAAAGCAAAGGCAGTATTGGGTGATCTGGATTATCAGCTGATTCAAGATGCCAATGAGTTAGGACCTATTGAAAATAAAAACATCGTTTTTTTATACAATCAAAGTCAATTCCATGATCTGTTTCATTGTTGTCAAAAGATGTTTAGGTCACGACCTAATCGCTTCATATTAGTCACTGAAAATGCTTATTCGATTCATGAAACCGATAAGGTAAACCCTTACCACACCATGGCTTGTGCTTTTTGGAAAACTTTTAGTAATGAGCTTGAACTCATTAATAATTATGCAATCGATTTAGGGACGGCGAGTACTTTGCCCGAGATATTAAAGTATCTTTTTGCTACTAACAGCGCTGAAAATCAATTTGCAATCCGTGAGACGTTTTATATTCCTAGATTAAAGAAAGCGCCGTTTTCTGCAAATGTGCCCCAACAAGAGATGTTATTTAAAAGTGATGCAACTTATTTGATCACAGGCGGTACAGGTGCTTTGGCAAAATCATTAATTGAGTATCTCATGCGTCGAGGGGCACATGATATTGTGATTACTAGCCGGTCTGAATGTTCCCCCGAAATCAAACTATTGATTGATCGTGCTCGTAAAAAACAAGTTTTTATTAAACATTATCAGGCAGATGCCAGTAACTATCAGCAAATGGAGCACCTCATTGCAGAGATTGAACAAAGCGCCAAACGCTTGCAAGGTGTTTTTCATCTTGCCGGCATTGTGCAAGATGGTTTATTGGTTAATTTAACAGATGAGGAGATGCAAAGCGTACTCAGTGCTAAAATGGACAGTGCATTGATTTTGCATCAGTTAACCAAAGATATTCCACTGGATTTATTCGTTTTATTTTCATCCTCAGCGTCCATACTTGGTGCCAGAGGACAAGCTAACTATGTGGCTGCCAATGGATTTTTGGATGGATTAGCTTACCTTAGACAACAACAAGGGTTGCCTGCATTGACCATTAATTGGGGGCCGTTTCACTCAATGGGAATGAGCGCAAACCTAGGACAGGCAATGCAACAACGTGGCTTTTCCTTGTTAGATAAAGACAGTATCGATGTTCTTGATGTTTTGTTAAAAAGCGAGTTAGCGCAAATTGCTGTATGCCCGATTAATTGGGATATTTATTTTAAATACTCGCCCAAGCAGGCATGGCTCGCAGAGCTGATGAAACAGGCTCATCCAGTTGATCAGCATTTTTTAAATTCGCTTCGTCAGCATTCCAAGGAAGAAAGTATCCCCATATTGAGCCAAGCTTTGCGTGAAATTGCTGCCGAGGTTCTCGGTTTGGACGATGTAGAACAGATTAAGGTCAATGATGGATTGTTCTCTTTGGGTTTGGACTCACTGATGGCAATTGAAATTCGCAATCGCATTCATGATAAATTGCAATGTCCCACCCTGAACTTATCCATTGAATATTTTATTAATGATCCCAGTGTGGGCAAGATTGCTAAAAATATAGCGAATGAATTACAAAATGTATTTGATTTTGATAATAAAACAGAACAGCAAATGGCTGTAAATACAGTCGGTGAGGAAGTTCCTTTATGTGATTTTCAATATGTTTTTTGGGTGCTCAATAGACTCGGTTATCCCTATAATATTGGCACACAATTACAGATTCAAGGTAAGCTGAATAAGGATTATGTTGCTCAGGCATTTGATGCAGTTGTAAAACAAAATAGCGCCTTTTGGTTGCAATTTGACAAGGAAGTGCCGATTCAAGTATTGAGGAACAAAGGACAATTTGAATTAATCTATAAAGACATTTCCCTGAATAATGAAGAGACGGAGCTTAATCAGGAATTTCAAAATAATATGAGGCATGAAATCCCATTAACCCAACAGCCACTCATTAGGGTCTATCTCTATAGAATCAACAGTGATTTGCACGAATTGCACATGATAATCCCTCATATCATCGTTGATGGACCCTCATGTGATTATATATTGAGTCAATTTAAAAAATGCTATGAAGCGTTGGCCCAGGGTCAGGAATTGATTTTGGAACCAGAAAGAGATTCCTATCTCAATTATGTCAAAAAAAGTAATCATCTGTATGCAGCAAATTTAAAACACAAAATTAAGTTTTGGCAGAATTATAACAAGGGCTTTAAAATGCTGTACCTAGGACCTAAATACTTTATGCCTATAGACAGTCAGAAAAAGTATTTATTCCATTATCCTATTGATTCGCATAAGGCCGAACAGTTTATTGAATGGCATAGGACTCAAAATATGAATGTCAGTCTTGGGTTAATTGCTGCATGTCATATTGTTTTTTATAAGTTAAGTCAGCAAAAGAAAATCCCTTTTATTCTGATCCATAGTGGTAGGGAGGGGAGCCAATACAAGTCTATTGTCGGCATGTTCTCAGAGTATAAACGGCTAAATAGTACCCTGGATAAGCAAGATCACTTTATTGAATTGATTAAATCGATTGAGGAACAACAATTAAAAACGGCTTCTTTTCAAAAATGCTCGCATATCATTAAAAACAGTGAGTTTAAATATTCGGGATTCACAATAAGCCATTATTTATTTTATAGGTGGAATAGACTGCAATTAATGAAACAATTTAGGAAAACGAAGCTTAATTCATTGATGGTTGATTTCTATCTTAAGTACCTAAGCTGGGCTGAAGTCATTAGTTTCAATACCTCACTTAAAAGAAAATTCAATAAATTATTTAATCGCAAAAGGCCTTTGCAAAAACCGGAGCGGTTACGCGTTCTCATGAACATTACCCCTTCCTTTTTCAGTAAGGCAGCTCCTGATAGTAGTTTGACGAATCTTAAATTTCAGTATGCGAATCATTTTGGAAGTGAGGATCGCCCTGTAAATAATCGTTCTCTATGGGTCTTATTTTCAAGAAATCAGCAAGGAGAGTATTTAATTTCGATTAATGGTCCAGTAACGACCGAGTGTAAAGAATTAATTGCGCGGGAATTGAATCAGGTGATCGCAAAAGTCTTGGAACACGATGATTGGACTATTGAGGATTTAATTCGGTAATTGGTACCCTCATCCGCTCTAACGGGCACCTTCTCCCCAAGGGGAGAAGGGAGCTGCTAAACTTAATGGTAGACATCCCCACTTTTAAAACGCCCCTTTCCCACAAGTGGGAGAGGGGTAGGTGAGGGATTGCACTAGAGTACATGGCATAGATAAAGGATCAGTGAAAGATGAAACACGGACATTGTGAGCACGAACATCAACATCAGGAACATCGTTCGGAACCAGTAAATGTTCATCAAGGGTGTCACCAACACCATAAGATGCATCAGCACCATGCTCCAGATGCACATGGAGTTAAAACTGGAATTTATACTTGTCCTATGCATCCGGAGATTCGTCAATCCGGACCCGGAAACTGTCCAATTTGTGGTATGGCTTTAGAACCGGAAACGGTTTCAGTAGAACAAGAAAATCCTGAGTACAAAAGTATGAGGCATCGATTTTGGCTGGCTCTTATTTTAAGTATTCCGGTGTTTGTACTCGAAATGGGCGGGCACATATTCCAAGATTTGATCTCGGCAAATAGTTCCGTCTGGATTCAATTTGTATTGGCTACACCTGTAGTTTTATGGTGTGGCTTACCTTTTTTCCAGCGTGGAATTCTCTCATTGAAAACACGTCAACTGAATATGTTTACCCTCATTTCCATGGGAATTGGCGTCGCCTGGATTTACAGTACCATTGCTTTGGTATTTCCAGGTATTTTTCCCGCTGCTTTTCGTCATCAAGGATTAATCAATGTGTATTTTGAAGCCGCTGCCGTGATTACCACTTTGGTGTTGCTTGGACAGGTATTGGAATTGAAAGCTCGAGAACAAACAGGCGGTGCGATTCGAGCTTTATTGAATTTAGCTCCTGAACGTGCGCGGCGAATTGACCCAAATGGCAATGAGGAGGAAGTAACCCTAGAGCAGGTTCAGGTTGGCGATAAGCTTCGGGTTCGGCCTGGTGAAAAAATTCCCGTGGATGGCGAAGTACTCGAAGGGCATAGTTATGTGGACGAATCAATGGTGACTGGGGAATCGATGCCAATAAGCAAAGAGGTGGGATTCAAGGTGATCGGTGCGACTATTAACCAAAATGGCAGCTTCGTGATGAAGGCAGAACATATTGGCAGTGACACCATGCTATCGCATATTGTACGTATGGTGAGTGAAGCACAACGCAGCCGTGCCCCCATTCAACGCTTAGCTGATATTGTTTCGGGTTGGTTTGTACCTGCAGTGATTGTCATCGCAGTATTGGCATTCCTCATTTGGTTTTTCTTTGGTCCTCAACCCACATTGAGCTATGCTTTGCTTGCGGCAGTTTCAGTACTCATTATTGCTTGTCCTTGCGCGTTAGGTTTAGCAACACCGATGTCCATTATGGTTGGTGTGGGTAAAGGGGCGCAGAATGGAGTATTGGTCAAAAATGCAGAAGCACTCGAACAAATGGAAAAGGTTCAGGTACTTGTTGTCGACAAAACAGGTACGCTGACGTTGGGCCGTCCCAAACTAACCCAAATTATTACGGATAAAGAATTCGAAACGGATGAAATACTCACTTTAGCAGCTACCATGGAACATCATAGTGAGCATCCACTGGCTCATGCAATTATTACTGCTGCAAAAGAAAAACAGTTGCCACTAAGTACGGTAATGAATTTTGAATCGATCCCCGGGAAAGGGGTTATTGCAAAGGTCAATGAATCCTCTGTTGCACTTGGAAATCTGCAGTTGATGCAGGAATATGGAAGTGCTCAAACCTCACTTATTGAACGAGCTGATGAATTACGTGCCCAAGGAGCAACAGTTATTTTTATGGCTATCGCGGGTGAAACAGTCGCTATTTTGGCAGTTGAAGATCCAATAAAACCCAGTACCCCTAAGGCTATCGATGCGCTGCAAAAAAATGGGGTTGAGATCTACATGTTGACCGGGGACAGTCAAAAAACAGCACAATCTGTTGCGAAGCAATTAGGAATCAACAAGGTGATTGCTGAAATTATGCCTGAAGATAAACGCCGTGTAGTCAGTGAATTGAAAAACAATCGCCTTGTTGTCGCCATGGCTGGTGATGGGGTGAATGATGCGCCCGCTTTGGCAATCTCTGATGTTGGTATTGCCATGGGTACGGGAACCGACGTTGCAATTGAAAGTGCAGGCATTACCCTGCTGCATGGTGATTTGAGTGGTATCGTTAAAGCGTATCATCTATCCCGTGCTACCATGAGTAACATCAGGCAGAATTTATTTTTTGCTTTTATTTATAATGGATTAGGCGTTCCGTTGGCTGCTGGGGTGCTGTATCCGCTAACAGGACTATTACTTAATCCGATTATCGCCGCAAGCGCGATGGCATTAAGTTCTGTTTCTGTGATTTTTAATGCACTTAGGTTACGGAGACTTAAGCTCTAAAAAAGTCTTCTTGATCGCCGATGTCCCCTGATTTATGCACAGTACGTCGGGTATAAACGAGTGAGCAGACCTTAGTAGCAGGTCGCCTTAAGTCAGAAGGGAGTTCTCAATATATTGATTAGAAAAGAGGTTTTTATGCCCAAAATACTGATGAGTGCTTGTCTGCTTGGCCAAAAAGTTCGTTATGACGGCAGTGACTGTTTGCAAAATCATCCGTTGTTGCAGCAATGGCTTGAAGAGGGAAACATTATCACAATTTGCCCGGAAATGGCCGGGGGATTACCCACACCAAGACCGCCAGCCGAGATTCAAGAGAAACAATCGGGTGTTGATGTATTAAAGAGGAATGCTTCAGTAACAACCAATAATAATCATGATGTTACTGAATTTTTTCTCAGAGGGGCACAAAAAGCACTGGAGCTTGTAAAGAAACATCAGATACGTGTGGCCATTTTAAAGGCTCGGAGCCCTTCTTGTGGCTCGGGGATGATTTATGATGGGACATTTTCACGTACGTTGATGCAAGGGGATGGCGTTACTACAGCGCTCTTGATGGAGCATGGTGTGCAAGTATTTGATGAAGATCATATTGATGAGGCATTAGATGCCGCATTATTAGGGTAAACCACAAGTGACCTTCGGTATTAAAAGTTCATAATTTATCTCTGTACATCACAAGAAGTTTATTTTCCTAGGAGGGTTTGTAATGGAGTACAAGTGCCATAAATGTGGAATGGGCGTGAAAAATTTAACCTGCAGTAAATGCAATACACCCTTAGTGAGTGATATGGTCAAAACGGATAAAGGCCATGTTCAAGTAGCAAAATGTCCTAATGGATGTGGGCAAATTAAATCACCTATATGTTGTGGCCATGATATGGTATGTTCAGATTAGTAAGAAAATTTTGTAGCCCGGATTAGCGCTGCGTAATCCGGGTTTATATCCAAAAGATCCCGGATTACGCAGCGCTAATCCGGCTGCGAAACCCAATTACCTTAAGGCAAACTTGCAAACAGATGGATTTGTAAGTTAAGAATAAACCCATATTTCATGCAATATTCTGCGGCATATTCGTGATTACGTTGATTTTTTTCCAGATTTAACAGACCAGGTTCCCAAAAACTAACTACTTCATTGATTTCAGAACGTTCTGCCAAGGTCAGATCACGCCCTTTATCGCGAATCGCTTGCGCACGCTGAGGTTCTTTTAGGTATCTATTCATGGGACTGACAAAGATTTGTTTTTTTGTTTTTTCGGCCCATTCATGCGCCCATTGGGGTATTTCACTATAGGGTGTATATTGATTATCTTCGGGGGCTGACAAGACAAATTTCAAATAATCTGCTCGTTCCAACATGTTACTATTAGGCTTCAAATATCGAATTATTTTACCCTCTTTTTCCAGACACTTAGGACTAACGACCAGAGTCGTGCATCGAGGGAGATCAGGAAGAATGGTAATACCATTGGATTCAATTTGAGTATGTTGGAAATAGGGTTGGGCTTTTTCTAAAAATGCAGATAAATTCTGTTGTAATGAAGGTTCCCCTCCAGTAATTACCAGGATCATTTTTTTATTAAGTCCTTGCGCCCAAGAAGGGGTAGGAAGATTACGTTTTTGAAAAAAAGCCTGTATGACTGTATCTGCCTCTTCCAACAGGGAGTTAAAATCAAGCCACTCGCCGGCATCAAAATAAGTATCACAAAAAGAGCATGCCAAATTGCATTTAGCTAATCGAATAAAATAGGCAGGATGCCCCCGAAATGGTCCTTCTCCCTGTAAGGTAAAAAAACGACTGGTCACAAAGAGCTCATCGGATTTCGCATCCTTAAAAAATGATTTGCCTACTTTGTCATTCAGTCCAAACATTAATTCATTGTTCCTGTATAAATTTTTTTCATATTATACTCTATTGCGATTTAAATGGTAGACCGGATTAGCATGTGATGTAGGTTAAGCTTGGGCCCAACTTACTCGATACAGGATTGTAATAAGATAAATTTGCTTTCACCTCGATTCATTTTGTAACGATTGAATCAGCGCAAAACGTTCAATTAAATTGATTTTTTCTGATGCTAATTGATATATTTTTGTAATTGTTTCCTGGCTAAGTTGATGGAATATCCGTTTTATTTCATATTGTTGTGGCTGGTCTATGGGAGTATAACGATGTGAGCCAAGAATTTTTTTCATTGAATTTAAATTAATAGAATCAAAACAATAAAAATTATTACGCGTATAAATTTTAAGAGGAAATGAGGCTTTTTTAATTTCAGAATTAAAGTTTAATTTACGAAAAGACGGTTGATTCAAGTCAGAGCAATTTAACTCTTTATACCGCTTTATGAAGTTGATGCGATTGACATAGAAGAAATCTTTTGAAATTCCGCTGAGTTTCCTGTTTATGATAGAACAGTTAATTAACGGAAGGCCAAAACCTACATAATTAATAAACAACAATTCAAATACACTTTCAATGTAATGCTCCATTTTGCGCTCATGATGGCTGAGCAATGCTTCATGGATAAAATGAAAGTCTAGCCCCTTCCAAGGTGCGGTATCATAATGTAAATACCAAAGGATATAATAAATTCCATCCCATGGTGAGGTGTAGTATCGCTCCGCTATTTTATTTTGTAACTTCCGAACCTCATGAACCAAAGATGGGGTAATAATGTATGGAATTCTTGGCTTTAAACAAACCGCCATGCCATTTGTTTTGTTATCACGAATGGCGAGTAACTCAATATTATGCACAGCAATCCTTATAAAATAGAGTAAAAATATCTTAAATAAGGGAATAACATTTAGAAGTTTAGTAAAGAAAATGGTGTTTTTCAAAAATTAAACACTTTTTTATCAGAAACCTTGTTTTTATGTTGCTCTTTTGACCCCCCAATGGTTTGAGTTTGGGGTATCAAAACGCAAAGAACAAAATGACATAGGCCTAAGTTGTAGTACTAAGTTACGAAGGGAGATTCCTTACCACGCATGGGGTGATGGCTTACTATTTTTGATAGCTCGAGACCAGTCGTATATTCATTAAATTGGGAATATGCTTCAATTGATTGCACAGCTTGGCTAGGTCTTCTTTGGCACCTGATATATCGATAAGGTTCACAGCAATTGGTCCACGGGATTTATTCTCCATTTGTTCAATATTGTATCCAAGTTTTGATATGTGCTGAGTGATTTTACCCATAGCTCCAGGGGTATTTTCATTAATCGCCAGTATGCGGTAACAATTAGATACTTGAGAAGTAGAGAGGGATATATTCGGAAAGTTGATCGAATATTCAATGATTCCATATTCCAAATAATTGCAGATATTGCGGATGACCATTTCAGCCGCGCTTTGCTCCGCTTCCTGAGTGCTTGCTCCCAGATGGGGGAAGCATAAGACATTAGGGTGTCCCGCCAAATTAATGGTTGGGAAATCGGTGATATAGCCCATGAGGCGCTGACTGGTCAATTGTTGCAAAATTGCTGCTTCACTTACTATTTGTTCGCGTGAAAAATTAAGTAAAAGTGTATGAGGTTTTACGAGGGCAATATTTTCTTCATTGATTAAATGAGTGGTCGCAGTATTTAAAGGGATATGTAAAGTAATGATATCTGCATTAATAAGCAATTCATTCATATCCATTACTTTTTCAACTCCAGGCATCAATGCGAGTGCATTAGTTAGGGTCATATTGGTATCAAAACCCAATACGTTCATTCCTAAAGCCAATCCCGCATTAGCTACTTTAACACCGATATTACCTAATCCTATGACGCCTAGCGTTTTACCTGAAATCTCATGTCCAATAAATTTCTTCTTTTTAGTTTCAATTTCTCGATTTAATAACTGATTGTCCTCTTTTGACAATTCGGTAATAAAAGTGCGGGTTTCATCTAAATGCCTATAGCCCATTATCATGGCTGCCATCACCAGCTCTTTGACGGCGTTGGCGTTTGCTCCAGGAGCATAAAATACTGGAATACCTAACTGGGTAAGAGCCTCAACAGGAATATTATCCGTACCTGTGCCAGCGCGAGCTACTGCTTTTAAATTTTTGTCAAACTGATGATCATGCAATTTATGGGAGCGCACTAGAATCACATCAGGATCAATAGGGTTCAGACCTAATTGATAAAGGTCAGGATGAAATAAACTTAAGCCTTGCGGTGATATATTATCAAGAACCTGAATAGTAAACATGGTCATTCCCCTTGATCAAAACAACAGAATTGTAAATATCCGTAAGTCCTTTTTCATAATAAGCATAGTCTTGTGACGATAATTGATTCAACTCGTTTTGCGTCAGCCCCAAAGGAATTATTGGGTAAAAGCTTGTAGAGCAAATATAAAAATTGGAATGCTTTTTCACCCACTCTTTAGGGCTTAGTCCAGCAAAACCAATAAATCGGGTAACTGTTTCTCGAGCCTCCCAGTCACTGACTCCATCACCAACTAATAAGGAGTGTTCACCAGGCTTTAGTACGGAGGCGATTTCTACAGTTTTACCATTGCCTTGGGTCATATTGCTTTGTTCATCAAATCCTTGATAGTTTCCTTTTTCATCAAAATAAACGTCTACGGCGAGCACATGACTTGGAGGAATTCCTAAAGTTTGCGCAAATGGAACCACTGCCGCTTTGATCCCTGCGGAAATAATATAAATTTTTTTATGTAAACGACGCAATAATTGAATGAGCTCCTGGGCACCAGGAGCTGTATGTCGTTTATAGCATTCTGCCAGTTCCTCTACTTGTTTGAGCGTGGGTTGAACGTAGGTCAATCGCTGTCGATAATCATCGAGTGTCATGCCGGTTTTTCCCATGCATCGTGCTGTAATTTGGTGTACTTCTTGGGCGACGCCATTCATCGTTGCCAACACATTAATCCCCTCAATAAGGGAGAGGGTGCCATCACAGTCAAAGAAAAAAGAATCAATAGGGACGTTTAAAGCCCAGGGATTTCTATTATCCATGAATAAGTTCCCCTTATTTTTAAACGTTAATTCAATTACTTAATAGTGAGATAGATGTACTATAATCCATTTATTAAGGAGATTTCAATTTAGTTGATACGCGCCAATGCCTGGAACGTGGTTTGAACCTATAAAATAGACCCAGGGAAGAGTTGCTTTATGTTAGAGATACTTACATCATTTATTATATCGCTTTTGATCGGTTTTCTGATCGGTATTGAGCGTGAGCGCAGCCATCCGGAGGGGGCGCAATTTATTGGTGTTAGAACATTCACCTTATTATCAATTCTCGGAACTTTAATTGCCACACTTAACCAACCCGGGCTTACGGTTACTGCAAGTGCTTTTGTGTTTGCCATTTTACTGCTCAATTATTTTCAAATCAGTGCGAATCAGCGGATGAACAGTAATATTGGTGCTTTAACAGAAATTACGGCAGGCCTTATTTTTTGTCTTGGTTATATGGTACCTCACTTGCCTTTAGTAGCAATTACCCTGAGTGCGATTATTTTACTCATACTTATTGAACGAAAAAGACTTCATCTCTTGGCGCGGAAAAAATTCAAGCCCCATGAAATGGAAACGGTCATTGTATTGGTTATTTTTACTCTGGGGATTTTGCCGCTTCTTCCTGATCGTACGATTGATCCCTGGCAGTTTTTTAATCCAAGAGTTTTTGGTTTGTTGATTGCAACTGTTGGCGGCATTCAATTATGTGGCTATGTGTCCATTCATCTATTTGGCGAACGTTTAGGTATCCCGTTAAGTGGTTTTATGGGGGGATTGGTTTCGAGTACTTTAGTTTTTGCCCAAGTCCACAACACCTTAAAGAGATACCCTCAGTCGGTACCCGCTATTTTAGCTTCGGGTCTGCTTGCCACAGTGGCAATGCTTGTTGATGTCATTATTATCATTTTTGTCGCTTCACCCATGTTACTGGTTTCAATTCTTGGAGCACTCATTGCGATGATAAGTACAGGAATTCTACTGACAGTGATTCTGCTTCATAATCAAAAAAAAGCAAACCATGATTTTACGCTACTTTCTTCTCCATTGAATTTGTTATCAATATTGCGTACTTCGATTCTTATTGGATTATTGTTAGTACTTGTAGCTATGGCAAAACGCATCATTTCAATCAATGGGATTTTATTGATTTCATTTCTGGGAGGGCTGCTTGAAATTCATGGTATTTCTCTAGCGACTGCCTTACTTTATTTGGGAGAAAAAGTGCAACTCGATCAAGCCTGTTTGATGCTGTACGCTGCAATCGGTGCGAGTTTTATATCTAAAATTGCGCTTTTATGGAGCTTAACTCCTGTACGTTTTGCTTTGCAATCTTCGTTATTATTACTCTGTATGATCACAAGCGGTGGTCTAGTTTATTGGTTTTTGTCATGAACAGTAAACGGTATTCATTTTTTGAATCCCTCAGGACTCTAGCCTGTAAATTCTGAGCCATTTACTGGTCTATACTTGAAATAATGATAGGCTCAGGAAAAGGAATGCTCATGAATACCTATACTGCTGATATTCAACATCCCGTGACAATTCCTAGTAAAAATGTATACCTGAATGGATTTTTATTTATTCCTGAAGAAGCTAAAGGGCTTGTGATTTTTGTGCATGGAAGTGGTAGCAGTCGATTCAGTAGTCGTAATCAGTATGTCGCAAGTACTTTGAATGAAGGGAAATACGCTACATTGCTCTTTGATCTGCTTACATCACAAGAAGACTTTATTGATAATGTGACTCGCGAATTTCGTTTTGATATTCATTTATTAGCTTCTCGACTGATTGATGTCGTTCATTGGTGTACCGATGAATTAGCGGCATATCATTTTCCTCTCGGTTTATTTGGGGCAAGCACAGGAGGTGGGGCAGCACTTGTAGCAGCAGCACAGACGCCTAAGTTCATCCATGCGATTGTATCCCGAGGTGGCAGGCCTGATTTGGCCAGAAATTATTTACCTCAAGTCAAAACACCTACCTTACTTATTGTAGGGGGGTATGATGATGAGGTTATTGAGCTTAATCAACAAGCGATGGCTCAGATGAACTGCACCACAAAATTGAAAATAGTTCCTGAGGCAACCCATTTATTTGAAGAACCTGGAAAATTAAGCGAGGTAGCGGATTTAGCAAAAAAATGGTTTGACCAGTATTGTGTTGGATAAAATAACGTCATACTGCTCCGCAATCCCGAGCACCTTACCTGGAGATTTATTGTGATACTGGGATGCGTGAGTTGAGGAGGCTTTTATGAATAGGGACGCGTTACAAAAGCTAATTGATGCACTCGATGATTCAGTAATTCCTCTGGAAGCCCAAAACGAAAACTATGATGCGGTGCTAGAGCAAATAGGAGATGCGCGTTTTGTGATGATTGGTGAAGCATCCCATGGAACGCATGAGTTTTATCAGACACGTATTAAAATATCTCAGCGTCTTATTAAAGAGCATGGATTTATGGCCGTTGCGATTGAAGGGGATTGGCCTGATGCCCATCGTGTCCATCGTTATTTACAAGGTGAAGGAAGTGTAACCTCTAGTGAGCTGGCTCTGGATAGTTTTCAGCGTTTCCCTGTTTGGATGTGGCGAAATACTACTCTTCCACCCTTTCTAAGTTGGTTACGTCAATACAATGACAATTTACCTGCAGCACAAAAAATTGGATTTTATGGTCTTGATTTATACAGTTTAAATGCCTCCATGCACGCTGTGATTGATTTCTTAAACAGAATCGACCCTGAAGCAGCACAACGTGCAAAGCAGCGTTATGCGTGTTTTGATCATTTGAATCAAGATCCGCAAATGTATGGCTATTTAATTAATGCTGGGATAAAAAAGGCTTGTATCCGTGAAGCAGTAGCTCAATTGGTTGAATTACAACATCGTGCGTTTGAATACCTGCATCGTGACGGGATAGCGGTTGAGGATGCCTACTTTTTTGCAACTCAAAATGCCCGATTGGTAAAAAATGCAGAAAATTATTATCGCTCCATGTTAGAAGGAAGGGTTTCTACCTGGAATATCCGAGATCAACATATGGCAGAAACACTTAATGTGTTAGCTGATCATTTGGAAACCCGATTCAAGAAACCGGCTAAAATCATTATTTGGGCACATAACTCACATGTGGGGGATTCACGGGCCACTGAGATGGGGGAGCGTCAAGAGTGTAACCTGGGGCAATTAGTACGCGAACAATATGATACGCATTCTTATTCTCTTGGTTTTTCGACTTATGAAGGCACGGTTATGGCTGCATCGGATTGGGGGCAACCCGGAGAGGAAAAACAAGTACAGCCTGGTTTACCAGGAAGTTATGAGGAATTATTTCATCATCTAAAATACAAGAATTTTTTCTTAAATTTATTAGATAATAAGAAACTCGAGCATTATTTAACTATTCCTCGCCTACAACGTGCCATAGGTGTGGTTTATTTGCCGAAGTCTGAACGTTATAGTCATTATTTTTTTACACACTTGCCTTATCAGTTTGATGGATTAATTCATTTTGATAAAACGAGTGCGTTACACCCTTTAAGCTTGGAACAGTTGATGCCGCAATGAATGATGCAGTTAAAAATTGCCTCTCCCATTTGTGGGGTAGGGGTGAGAGGACATAAATTCTGATTAATACCCTCATCCGCCCTGACGGGCACCTTCTCCCCGCGGGAAGAAGGGAATTTCATGATAGGTTTGTTGTACTGCAGCTAGGCTACTGTTCAGTATTACTTTATATTCAATGCAACTAAATCGTCTTCATTTAGAGTTTCTTTTTGTAATAACAAGGTTGCCCCTTTTTCTAAAATCTTGATGCGTTTCTTTATAATATCCACGGCATCATCAAATGCAGATTGGATAATTTTGCGAACTGCTGAATCAATCTCGCACGCAGTTTCCTCACTAAAGTCACGTTCGTTATGAACCATAGGAGGCTCTAGGAAGGTAGAGTGTTCTTTCTGGTAGGTTACTGGTCCCAGTTCTTTATCCATCCCATAGCGCATGACCATGCTGCGGGCAATATCCGTTGCTTTCGCGAGATCATCTGCTGCTCCAGTTGAAAAGCGGCCAAAAACTACAAACTCAGCGGCTCTGCCTCCAAGAAGCACCATCATTTTATTTTTTAATTCTTCTTCCGTCATGAGATAGCGGTCTTCTGTAGGGCGTTGAATGGTATAACCCAAACTGCCTATTCCGCGCGGTATAATTGAAACTTTATGCACTGGATCGACATTGGGCAAGGAGAGTGCGATCAACGTGTGACCCATTTCATGATAGGCAACCGCTTTACGTTCTTCAGGATTGAGTAAACGGTTCTTTTTCTCCAATCCGGCCACAATGCGTTCTACTGCGTTAGTAAAATCATCCATACATACCGAGTCGCCATTATGGCGTGTGGCGAGCAAAGCTGCTTCATTGACGAGATTCGCCAGGTCAGCACCAGAAAAACCTGGGGTTAACGCAGCAATTTTTTCGGGATCAACATCCGGAGCCTGTTTTATTTTTTTCAGATGAACATTCAAAATTTCTATGCGACCTTTTTTTTCGGGTCTGTCCACTAATACATGGCGGTCAAAACGCCCAGCACGTAATAATGCGGGATCAAGAATTTCCGGGCGATTGGTTGCGGCAAGGAGAATTAATCCTTCACTGGGATCGAAACCATCCATTTCTGACAGCAACTGATTTAAGGTCTGTTCCTTTTCATCATGACCCCCTGCAATAGGATAGGCGCCACGTGCTCTGCCCAAAGCATCCAGTTCATCGATAAAAATAATTGCTGGTGCTGTTTCTCTGGCATGATTAAAGAGATCTCGGACTCGCGCCGCCCCAACACCAACAAACATTTCTACGAACTCTGACCCATTAATTGAAAAAAATGGCACGCCAGCCTCACCTGCCACAGCTCGTGCGAGCAGTGTTTTTCCTGTTCCTGGTGGCCCAACTAAAAGTACTCCCTTGGGTATATGCGCCCCTATACGCGTATAATGGTGCGGATTTTTGAGAAATTCGACGACTTCCATAAGCTCGGTTTTTGCTTCATCTACTCCAGCAACATCTTGAAATGATACATGGGTTTCTTTTTCCATGTACATTTTGGCTTTACTTTTTCCCACATCCAAGACACCACCAGCAGCTGAGCCCATACGTTTTAACAAAAAACTCCACAGAGCAAAAAAAAGCAGTGCAGGAATAATCCAAGATAGCAGTAGGGTTATCCATTTATTTTCAGCTTGCCCATTAAATTTTACTTTTGCGGCTTCTAGAGTCGATACCAAAGAGGGATCATTAATTCGTACGGTAGTGATTTGTGGTTCTTTACCACCATATTTTTTTATTTCATTTAATTTATCTTCAGGGAGTAATCCTACCAAACCTTCAGTTTTCACATTGGCGGTAATGTAGCTTTCATCGAGTAGAACATTATCTAACTTATCTGCTTTTAAAAGAGTGATAAAATCGCTGTAAGCAATATTGACAGGATGTGAGGCGAAAAATAAGTTCTGGAACAGGATAATCATCCAACAAATCATCAGCACATACCAGAGCGACTGCCATTGTTTGTTTTCCACACGCTCCCCCTTTTTTAAGACGCGTATTTACTTTTATTAAATGAGTAGAAAAAACAACTGGATTCATTTAAGTATATACCAATGGAGAAATGATAATATCCTCAGAAAGTATACTCATTTTGTCTTTCCTTAGGGTGACTTAATGGAAAATTGATCCGCCTCATTTGATGCCACCACGATTTGAGGTACCTACCGTTTAATTTTTGCTGTTGAATATATATTCCAATAGAATTATAATTAAGCAATGTGATGGTAATTTGGGTATCAATTATGGAAGGAAAAGCAGATGATAATGTTGTTCCATTAAGTACACCGCACTATGTTCTGGATTATCCTAATAAAAATGATTTTTTGGACTTCTTTAATTACGTGAAGCACGAGAGTGCGATGGCAGAAATTTATTTTGAAAATGAAGAGGTGGAAAAATTAGAGGATGATACGGTTGAGCTATTTAACAAAAATGGAAAATTGCTCCATAAAGATGGCAAGAGATGTGATTTAATGCTTGTTTTGCGAGATAATGGCAAGGTTATTGGCTTTATAGAATTAAGGCTAATCCAAAACTCAGAAAATATATCCCAATTATATAGTCTATTTGTAAGTAAAGATTATCGCTGTAAAGGACTTGCTAACTTAATGATGGTGCAGGCTTTTAATTTTTTCGTAAATACAGGGCAGACTAATATGTCCGTCAGTCCCACAGCAGACTCCCTTGCCGTTTATAATAAATTTGCTTTTTATCCACCAGATCTTGATGATATTGGGATAAGCGACTGGTTTCAAAAAACGGAGAAGGAACGGCTTGATGAGTTAGAAGACTCACCTTCAAAGTATCTTCTATTGGATTTAGGAAAAGAATCCTGTAAGCACGCTTTTAAAAATCATTGTGCCAAAGCTTCGCAAAATTTTGTCACATTTGAGATGTCGAAAAATTTAAAAGAGGATTCAAACATTAATGTATTTGGCTGGAGAAAAAAAGCGAGTGCTCCCACTTTATTATCGAAAAGCGATTTAGGAGTTTTAAGTACCCCGGAACCTAATAAAAAAAGAAAAGCCGAAGTCGAAGTTGTAGTTGAAGAGGATAATCAATCTGAAGCGTCATTAACTTCAGGATCTGACAAGAAAAATCCGCTGAACTAATGCAGGAAGTGTTTTCTATCGAGTATCAATATAAATCGGATATTCACTAGTAAAGGCAGAAAAACCCGGGGAAAATATAGGTCATCAGTAATGCCTCAATTTCATATTATTTTATCAGTGATGTCAGGACGGGACGAGGTAGAGATCGCTTTTAATTCCTTCAGCAATAATGGAGATGAAAGGTGCTAGGTTTTTTTCAGTACAGGATTCTAGCTTTTTTCTTTGTTTTTCATGTTTTGCGGAATAAAAAACTGCGGGATCATTCTGTTCATAACAGTTAAGTAACCATTTTAGATCATGTTGTGTTATTGAAGAAAAGAAAAGCAATCTTGAATATGATGGTCTTTCTAAAAAATGAATATATTCGGTTAGATAAGCAGCGATAGGGTGTCTTAATTGATTTACAAGTGAGGCAGGTGCTTGTTTTTCTTGAGCCATTTTATAAAGAAAAACGCATTGACTCGGATTCATCAAAGTAATTAATCTATTTTGCAAAGATTCATCCAAATTAAAAAATAAGTTTTGATATTTTTTCTCAGTTAGCCAATTATCCTCTTTGGCAGCGATACAAAGCCGCAAGATCAAACACTCTTTATCGTTTTCAGCACCCTCATCGATGAGGAGCAATTGCCTTAATGCAGTAAAAAATTCAAGTATTGCATCAGGTGAAGGTCGATTTTCCTTGTTCTTTTCGCCCATTTGCAGGATAAATTTTTTTATCAACTCACAAATAAATGGGTCCGGTTTGTTATCAAAATGCTCAAAGAGCCCCTCGCTACAAAAACCAAGCTCACGAAAAGCCCTTATTAGTTTATCTGACTTCATATCTGGATTTTTATTTCTGAATTCAATTATTTTTTTTAGGGGATTTTTCGCACCAAAGATACTCAATAAAAGCGGTGTTAATGCAAAAAAATCACTGGATTCAGAATAGTCGCCTTGAAGTATTTCCAAGGCGATATGTTCTGGAGTCCCTTGAGGGATTTGCGGCCTTCCAATAATACGTTTGGCATAATCGAGATCTAAGTAGGACACCTCAAATTTATATCTTTTTTCTTCAGCATTTATGATGGCATTCATTTTTATTTTGACATTCTCACCATGGATATCACCATGAACAATGGGAGGGCCGCTGGTATTATTATAATGAAGGTGATTCAGTCTTAGAATTAATTGCCAAGACACATCGACCGCCTGAAAAAAAGTGAGTTGATTTAGTTCCGGATTGTCGCTGGAATCTGGGTAAATATGAAACCCATCAATATAATCCATGATAAGCACATCTCGGCCTTCGATATTTAAGCGCGCTCTCTGTGACGCATAAAATTGAAAAGGAGACGGGTGTTGTTTGTCGTCATAAAGCTTTATTGATACAGGCTTTTTTTCATCAATGATAAGTTCTTCTTTATTCACGCGCCGCGGTTTTAAATCAATAGGCTCATTGTCGATCAATGTACATTGATGTCCCTTATAAACCGAAGAGCCTAACTCCTGGGAAAAATCAGAGGCATAATACACCACCGTTCCATTTTGTTGTGTCACTGGAAATAAGGTAAAGGATGATGATTTTTTATCTTTTCCTGTATTGGTCATAAATCAATACGCCTTTTAGAATGTGGATGAATCTGGCGCTTTTGCCATTCGCCATTTTGGTTCAATCTCATTTATAAACCATCCCAATTGAATCATGATATTTTAGTTTGTTTCTGAAATAAATTGAACAGGCTGGCTGTAACAATATCCATGTGATTACAATTTAGTCTTGTGTACTATACTTTACCTATTACTGGATCAAAAAAATAGTCATTTTTCTCTTTTTATGCAATATGCAGTTGCATTATTTTTACAAGCTGCTTAATAGTTCCTTAATCATAAGGGGATATGATTAAAATATGATTCAGTCGAGTGCATGTTGAACATATGGTTTGAACATGTATTTTATCATAAATCCTTAGGGGAGATGGTATGTATTCTAAAAGTACTGAACCGAATCAACGAAAATCACTTATAAAAACAAATCACTTCGCAAAGGAATACACTGAAATCAGTAATCTATTGAGTGGACTCGAAGTAGATACTTCAAGAGAAAACAGTTTAGAAAGACTGAATGAGGAAATAATCCGAATAAAGAAGGATCAAACATTATCTGATGATGCCAAACTTCTTGCACTTTTGGATGTTTTTGTGAGTGAATATGCTCTGATTTCAAAATCATTTCGTGGCTCAAATAGTGGCTTAGGTAAATTTATCAGACAATTTTGTGCACAAAATTTTGGTGTCAAGTTAGGTCCGGAATCAACTGTTCATATCCAACCAGATGGTTTGATAATGCATATCTTAAAAGCTCAAGGTATAAAATCCTCAGAGAAAGAGAGTTTATTACCGCCCATTCAAAGGAGAGCAACTGCAGTGGGTCATGTCTCAAAAAGTGCTCCAGTGCTAGGAAAGTTCGAAGAGCCAAAGCCTAGAGTCAGTCCTTCGTTAGATTATGTCGAATCGTCCCGAGAGCAAATAGGCCAATTCACTTTACGTAAAAATGCTGAATTTACCCGATTAGGCAGTATGTTTGGCGACAAACAATTCTGCTATGCAGAAAAACCCAGTGGAGTTGAGCCAGGATTTAGGGCAATTGATATAGATGAATTATTTTTTCTGGAACTGGATAAGCTGTTAACTCATGATCGTTTGCCATCGATTCAACAAGTTCGAGATGTGCAAAAACTCCAAGACTTGAAGGAACTTTTGAGTAAAGAAAAGGATTTGCACCAAAAACAAATTATTTTTTCAATTTTTATCAACAGTCACATAAAAGGACCTCATGCTAAGGAAGTAATGACTCCTTGCATCCAATGGCTTTGCGGTGAAGTGAAAACGGCAGTTGCCAAGAATAATCACTTAAGCGCCTGGATGTATAAACTGGATTATGCAGAGGGGCAAAAAGACAGAATCAAAGCGAATAAAGAAGCACTCAGAGAATTTGTTGGTACTCGTTTTGCGGGAATTTTTAGTGCTCAAAATCAAAGGCAGGAAATTGTTTGGATCAATAAAGGTAAAGGAGAAGTTCATGCTGTATTGGCTTGTGGCTGGAAAAATGGATTACAAGAACTAACTCACTTTCTATATGGCGGTTCTGAGCCTGATTACAATGGGGTGTTGGTTGAGGATAAGGACGCAGCAGTCAAGCACTCTAAATATATTTTTGGCTTAGCTAAGAATTTAATTTTTGGTATTGGAGTTGGCGATCGGGATGGTATAGGTAAGGAAGCACAAAATAAAGGTTTTGCAGATGAGGCTTTTTATGGTTTTGACTATGGTAAACCTTATGAAGGAGAGGGCGTAGCAGCAAGTTTAAGTGATGATTTTTCATTTGAAGACAAATTTGCTAAAGCTCCTGCACTATTTAGAAGCTCATCAACGATTGGTTTTGCTCGTCATTTTATGTATCGAAACTACAGTATTTTCTATGACACTGCCTTGTCTGAACGCATGGAGGGAGTTCATTTATTCAGAAAAATGATTACTGGAGAAAATCCCAGTGAAGAAGTAATGAAAAGTTATCCAGGGCTAAGAGAGGAATTAAATCGAATTCAAGAAAAAACTCCTTCCCCTGAAGAATTATTAAATGTCTTAGGAAGGCTTAGAGAGCAAAGTCAGGAAGGGAGTCATTTACAGGCTTTAATCGATGCCCAAATTATAGAGCTATGCTCAGGGAAACTATCCACATTTGATTTATATTTTAGTCAAATAAAAATCGATTTAATTGACATGGGCATTAAAAACGAGATGCATGATGCAGAACTTGCTGATTACCTAGAGTTTATTGATGGAATGGCAGCAACTGCCAGGAACAGCAACCAACATATATTAACCACGTTCCAACAACGAGTATTATTAACTGCTCAGGAAGTTGATCTGCTTGATCATCTAGAGAAATATTTTTCCCCAGCTTCGGTGATGTCTCATGATGGTGAGGTTTTTCTGAATACGATGCGTTTTGATCCCCCAAGTGGCAGAACTCCCTTTCAATTAAAAAAAGAAGAGAATGGGACTTATACGCTAACTACAACCAATACAAATCTTGCACGCCAATTAAAGGATGAGTTTGGGCTTGATTGCAAACAAAATGATGCGGGATTAAGTTGTAATATCAATGCTGATGCACTGAGTCAGCTAATAAAAAATGCAGAGCTAAAGTACAATCAAAAAAGGGATGGATTGCTGATTAAACCCACTTATAAATTCATAACCTTACCTAATTTGAGCGCTTTACTAAGTCAAGATAATCGGCCTCGAGATCCTAAAGTGGATCTGAGTTATTTATGGCTTGAGGATAACAGTTTGTCGCTGAAGATCATTCCGAAAACAAAGCAACAAGCAAAGCAAGTATTCGATTTATTTGGAATAACACTTGCGGTAAATGAAGCACAACTTATCCAAGTTCCAGCTACTAATCATGCTCGATTTCAAAGACGTATAGAAAGACACTGCGAGCAATTAACGAAATTTTCAGAAGATATCGAGCTGAGAGATATAGGGCCCCGAGACTCTGTAATTTCAGCGTTATCCCAATCCAACAAGGAAATTGTTCCAACTGCATCGGATAAATGGAAGGATCTCCACGGAAAAGCAGAGATGGGAATTCCAGAAACTTTATCGCCAACAGAACTATTAATCAAACGTCTAGAGGGGCTGGAGCTTGACGAGGGGACTAGAAAAAAAGTTATCAATGTTATCGAAGAAGTCACTGATCCCAAAATCATTCAACAATTGCTGTCCTACAATAATCAAACTTTATCTGCGCCTGCCAATCTCGAAGCGATTAAGAGCGAACGATTTTCAGAGGTGAGAACGATCGAAGACAAACCCATTGCAACAATGGCTCCCCAAGCGAGTATGAGAAAAAATTTAAATTGATGATAGGGCTGCTTGTACCAGGTTATAGCTCATAATAATGGTTTGTAAAAAGTGGTTGAAAACCAATGCGTTGATATAGATTTAGACCCACTTTTGATGCTTCTAAAAAGCAGTTTTGGACTTTCAACGCTAAAGCATTGTTTAACGCATAAGCCATCATGGCACTTGCAAAGCCACGCTTTTGAAAGTTAGGAACTGTGGCGAGATCATCGATGCGGGCAAGACGCTCCTTGACGGTTAACGTCATGGATACAACCGCTTCTCCTGCGAGAAACCCAGAAAAATGGTAGATACCTTTGCATTTTTTTAATGCCTCGGCATGTCTTAGGGTATAAATCTGAGTAATTTCTGGTGTTGATTGAAAACCATGAATCAGGGGAATACTCCAGGTATCTAAATCGTCATTCATTAATTTAAATTCAAGTTCGACGTCAGCAGCTTGCAGATTATTTGATAAAAGATCACATACCATCCCTACACCGGTATCGACTAATTTATAATCTGGAGGTAATTGACATTCGTCTTTTGAGAAATTAGGTATCAATTCAGGAATGATCAGTGCCCAAGGTAGATTCTTTTGGGTGAAGTATGATTTACATTGCTCCAAATCTTTTAAAAAGTGCTCATTTATTTGGGTTAAAAAAGCAGGATTAAGCCCTGATGCAAGTACTCCGGTTTCAAATGCAGCTATTGTTTGATAATCAAGATAACTTAAGCTGATGAGAGAAAAAAAGTGCTTTTCAATTTCATGAAAATCATTAATCAGTTGCATTAAAATAGATCCAATCAGTAATTTTTGCTGCATTATAACAAACTATGAACAGGATACTATGCATCATTAGGTCCTAATTTTTTCGCATCATTTAGGTGATTGTTTGCTGCGAATAAGCAGAACAGGTATGGATGCATTGCGAATAACTCCTTCTGCAACGCTGCCTAATAATAAATGCTGAAAACCTCGTCGACCATGAGTTCCAACGACAATCAAATCGGCTGGCCATTTTTTTGCTGCTGCAATAATTTTATCTGCAACGGTTTCTTGTGCTGAATTCATTTCAAGTAATTGTGCTTCACAATCTGCACTGCGCTCTCGAGCAATTGTTTGCATCTTGCTCAAAAATTTGTTTCCGTATTCTTTAAATGAGGCTTCCAGTTTTTCATAATCCACTCCGGTTCCCAAATATGGGGCATAAAACTCATTGGTTACATGCACAATGAGTAATTTTGCATGATGTATTTTGCTTAACTCAATGGCTTCATTGAAGGCATGAATTGATGTATCACTGTCATCAATCGCAACTAAAATTTTTTGATACATTTCTATTTCCTTATAAAAGTAATGAACTCCACTAATCTAGCTATCTTACCTATAATCTGGAATGAAACATAGAATTTTAAGATGCAAAAATAAGATAAATTTTTGAATAAAACTCGATGAAAGAAATAAGGGCGGGACGAAAAGAAATCGTGATAAATGACCAATAATTGATGATGAAAAAAGCAGTAATTACAAGATAAATTCAACACCATAACTGTAAAGCGGTTTTAAGCCGCTTTACATTGGTTTTAGAAGTACCTAATTGATTTTTTCCTTGGAAGAAAAAAACTACATATTATTTAAACCCTGGCTAGGCTGGGTATCATCATCAGCACTCGTAGCAGGGGACAAGGCAAAAAATCTATTTAGATTAGTTGCACTAGAATTTGTTTTTTCCTTTTTTAACTGATGATACTGATTCAGATCCTTAATAATTTCAGGGTGATATTCTTTGGGACGCTCGTAATTAAATAAATCCCTGACTTCTTTAGGAGTAAGGTAACCGAGTCTTCCTTCATTATCAGCAAGGAATACCTTAACTAGGGAATCAAATGCATTGGCAGGTAAAGTCTCAATTTCCTCGAGACCTTCTAGATCATCTATTTTCCCATATATTTCCTGTATAAACTGTTGTTTCGCTTCCCGAGGTAATTGCTGATAATAATCATTAATGTAATTTTTAATGATAAATGGAATGGTTCTTCTCTGTAGCGTAGGAAATTTAATGTTCGTAACCGGTTCCAAAGCCATCAAAAATCTCATATAAGGGCCTTGGTCGCATGATGGATGTTCTATTTGATCAAATAATTCCAATTTCAGTATGTTAAGTGCTTCATTACCATCACGAATGAACGGTTGAGTAAGCGAGGAATCAGAATAATATCCAACCATTGAAATGATATTTAATAACTTCTGTGCATCCTCAATGATTCGATGTTCTTCAGTTTTCATTCCATGATGTGATGAAGTCATGGCTCTTGTTTTGATTTGTTGCAAATATAGCAGGGCCTTATTATGGTAAATAACTCGTTCATGGATTTCTTTGATTTGCTCCGAGTCCGTTTCCTCATTCCTAAGTCCATAAATATAGCCAATAAGTTCTTTTAACTTATCTGGATCCTGTGTGAAAGCAAGCGAATTTTTTATCGTCTTTTCTTTTTCCAAACTGATATAAGAGATAAATAGGCCTAATCCTTTCAATAATTTTTCTTTTTGCTCCTCTTTTGTTCCAAGAGTTTGAAGCCATTCTTGATATATTTGATCTGCATAAAGATGATTTTCCTTGGTATGAATTGCTTGAGGATCCTTAGATGGATCCAAATCAGCTTTTAATAATATTTTTGTACGCATGTCCTCAAAAAGAGCGTCCTGCTCAGTACCTCGAACTTTATGTATGCACTGATTAAAAATCAATTCCAGTGCTTCCTGCGATTTCTGACTTAATAGCGATTTTTTCAGGAAGTTAAGCTGCAATTCAGCAACATTTTGTAAAAAATCAGGGGGTAGGGGGATTTTATTATTCATCAGCTTTGCCAATAAATATAAAATAATGTCAGCATTTTTTATTACAATTGAATCATCTTTTGAGCTTAATTGGGTTAATAAAAAGGATAATAGGTCAAGTTTGCGATTATGTAGTGGGAGAGGGAGGGTGGGTATATAATTTATCCAGGATGGTTCAATTTGTGAGATAACTTCTAATAATTGAATTCCTGCGTTTTTATATGCAAAAATCATATTCAGGGCGAATGCCATCAGGATTTTTGCATTAAGTCTTTCCTCACGAATTTCTGCAATCTGAGTAAGAAAAGATGTTATAACTTTTTCTACATCAGGAGTGAAAATATCCGATTTTTGATCATTCAATTGGCACTGTAACTTCACTTGAAGTATTAATAAATTACATAAGACAACAGGCAATTGGATGGGAATTGCATCTTGCTGTGCGCAATTAAGCGAAATTGCTTTTGTTATAAAAAGTATAAAATCAGGTATTGCTTGACGCCAGGATAAACCTTGCTGGGTAGGGAGAACATTCAATTTTGCCTGAAACAAACTTATAAAAGAAAAGTATTTATTTACAATTTGAAGTATCTCCTGAGGAGAAATACCCTTGATTAGTTCTCGCATCAACTCATAGAATAAGCTATTTTTGCGTACTTGATTATTATTCGATACATAAAGATAGAAAAATAAATTTAATAACTGAGATTTATTCGCATTTCTTTCTTTCAGAATATGAATCAGTTTTTTTATTGATTCATTTAATTCTATTGCTGTTGGATCCTTAAACAGAAGTTTAAAACCAAAAAATAAAGTCTCATTAGCTAAAGTAGGTTCTGGGATTATCGCTTGAGTATTAATTGTAGAAGCAACGACCAAGCCTAACCCCATTGATAAGAACATATGCAGATCGAATTTAGCTGTATTTAAGAAGCCTGGAGTTGATGCTAAATGATCAATAGAATGGCACTGCGATAAGCAAAAAATTAGCTTGTTCATTAAATTGAGGTATTTTTCAATATGCTTATCTTGATGAGGGAAATAGTAGAGATTGTATTTACTTTGACTTACTGTCTTTTGTACTAATGATTCATAATTACAATCCCTCGTTACTTTTTTCTGGAGTTCTTTAAATAGATTGACCTCTATAAGAGGGTTTTCTATGAACAGCAGGAGCGGATCAATGTCCTCTGAAAAAGAAAAAAAATCTTGAAAAGTATCGTCTCGGGCAACCGTAACATAAAACTGTATTATATCGTGACTAAATTCTCCATATTCTCTATTGAAATCATAGGAGAAAAGTAGCTCATTAAATCTTTGCTGGGAAAAAGGTCTAAATCCTTCTTTCCAAAGTTGTAACAGATACTTTCTATATTGAGGATGCGAGAAGAGATCTAGAAATTTTTTC
>NZ_JAPHOQ010000017.1 GCF_026191355.1 Legionella sheltonii | reverse complement strand
AATTAAATGCGAATGAAATTAATCTTTGGGCCACTTTAACTGCCACTACAAAATTTCCGGCCCACATTAATTGCAACTAGGCCCAAATTTTTTGCAACTGAAATTCGCCACACCACCAGAAAAACGCTCGTTTTATTGGCGATTTAATTTTCCATAAAACATTGCTTAAAACAAACCAAATAACCCATAGAGAAAATCAATATAAATTGACATATTAATTTCGAAGTTTTCTTGCTTAAACAGCAAAACCATAATGCGTACCATCCGGCAACTCCACATCAAGCCGCAGTTTTCCTCCGGTTGCTTCAACATAGCGTTTTAAAGATGATAATTTAAGATCTCGACCAGGCTTCTCCATTTCAGCTACAGTTGGTTGTTTTATTCCAAGAACACCGGCTAAATCTACTTGAGTTTTTTGTACTAACTCACGAAGTTCGGCTAAATGGATATTAAGCAGAATTTCTTCTGCCTTTTCTTGCGCCTTCTTAACAACCTCTTTTTTTTCTACTGCAAGAATTTTTTCAAGAGTTCTCGCCATAATAATTACTCCTTATTTAACTTTTTCAAATGAGCTGTAAACTCACGATCGGCTATTAGAATCATCTCATCATAAAGCGTTTATCGTTTCCGCTTTTATTACCAGCACACAATAAAATACCTCTCCGTTTTGGATCGAAGGCAAAAAATGCCCTGAGTGGGTCACCTTTGCTTTGGATTCGTAACTCCTTCATATTGCTGTGACAAGAGCCTTTGACTGTGTCTGCATAGGGCCTTGGTAACATAGGTCCCTTCTCTCTCAATGCTATCATTGATACCAACACATTAGTTCGATCCACATCATCTAAAGCGTCGAACCACATGTCAAAGGTGTCTGTTGTTTCTATTAACCACATGACCACTCCTTTTTATTATAGGTCAAAAACTATATAGCTTCAAACCTATAGCCAAGGGGCTTCGGTATAAATTAAACAGACGTTTTTCTTGTGGTGGGAAAAATTTCAGTTGCAAATAATTTGGGCCGGATTTTACGTAGTACAAATAACGTGAGCCGAAACTAAATTTCATTCGCATTTAATTTGGGCCAATTTCATGCGCTGATTGCGGGCCGAGTCGTTTTTGAAAGCGAGCCGCTACACCTAAGGAAAAAAACTTGGGCCTGAAATTGGCGTTCTTCACAATGAATTTACGGGGAATATTTGTGTATTCCAACATGATTATGGCTGAGGTTGTGTACGTTTAATTGATGCCAATTTGGACGCTGGTTGTATCATTTATAATTATGAAACGTTGTACTTTAGGCATTGGTGGTCATCTTGCCAGGACTATTTGCACGCATTTTGATGCTTGGCAATTGATGAACATCATTGTTATGGGTTTTTAAAAGCCCTGTGAGCTCACAATCCAGCAAGATCTCTAGGAATTTACTGTAACTCCAAACGGAATGAAAAGTGTTTTCCCATCGATTTTTACTTGAACAAACATTTTAATAAATCCTACTTTGTTAGGCTCTATGTGAAATAGCAATTCAGGTCCCCCTCGTTCAGTAATATTTGTAGGTTCCTTCCCCATTGGATGAACATGAGTTACTGTTTTAAAGTCCTCATTAAAACCAACGATGTGCGCATAAGCTCCCATAATGGGTTCTAAGGTATGAACTGGGTTTTCCTTTGCATCGGTGATATCAATTTTGCCCATGACGGCTTGACCAACGTGCAATGGTGTTTTATCAAAAGACAATTTGAATTGGTAGCCATCAACAATACTGTCAAATAATGGTTGTCGATGAATAGGATTTCCCAATCTTTTTTTGATCTTTGGGAAGGGTAAATCAGCAACTACATATTCTTGGGTTTTTGTACTAGTCGGTATAAGATCAGCCCATGCTCGATAGGAAGCGCTCTTAAGAGTAGGTTGCCATTCAAATTGATAGATACCTGGTTTCGTTGTTTCGACAGGATGGACATGACTATAGTCAAGGAGATTATCATCGATAATCAACAAATGAATCTTTTGTGTATGTGCTTCAATAAGATCGTTTAAGGTGATTGGTTTATGGCTTTTTGTGTCAATTAATTTGATTAACACCAGCTTCTTGTCCTTTTTATCAATTATCTCTTGAACAGATAATTGCATCGTATTTTCTGATTTCAAAGAATGTGTTGCTTGATTTTTCATCATGCGTTGATTAGGCTTTTCGGAGAAAGCAGTCGGATAATATAAGTTAATGAATATCAAGCTAATTAAGGTAATGGCTGATTTCTTCACAATATTTTTGTCTCCAAGAAAACCTATTGGTTATAAAATAATTTCTTATAATCATATTCTGTATGCTATCCAACTCGTTGCTAGTTTTGTAATTTATAAAAATACATTTAAATTCAACAAATTGCCCCAACATTTAATTTTATAATTAAGAAAATAAAAACAGGGGGCTAATGTGAGTAAGCGAGGCTACAACAGGATTCCAACGCAATTAACTGAAAATGAGTTCAATGTATTTGTCTTTCCCTATCTGCAAAAAGGAAAACGCGGACCAAGGCCCAAAGTAGCACTGTATAAAATATTTAACTACATTTTGTACGTCATTCATACAGGGTGCCAATGGTATAAATTGCCGATTGATAAAATGGCTGACGGCAAGCCAGAAATCAGTTACACCCGTATTTTCAAACACTTCAGAGCCTGGCTCAAGAAAGGTTGCTTTGATCGGATGTTTGAGGCCTCTGTGGAATTACTTTCCAAAAACAATCTACTCGACACAAGTATTATTCATGGTGACGGCACAACAACTGCTGCTAAAAAAGGGGCGATAACCTCGGGTTCAGTGGACATAAACATCTCAAAGGAGACAAAGTTGTTGCTCTTTGTGACCGAAACTGCAATGTTATTGCGCCATTTGTCACTGGACCAGGGAACAAAAATGAATCCCCCATGCTACGGGATGCGTTTAAACCCCTAAAACAAATTGCCCAAGCAGTGGGCTTCTCACTGGAGGGCTCGGTAATGAGCCTTGATGGTGTTTATGATTGCAAAGCCAATCGCAAGATGATCTTTAACGCGGGCATGATCCCAAATATTAATGAAAACAAACGCAATCGCAAACGCTCCAAGCGAGGAAGAAAGCGGTTATTCAACAAAGCTATTTTTAAAGAGCGGTTTCGTACGATTGAGCGAGTTTTTGCTTGGGAAGACAAATTCAAACGCTTGCTTCTTCGATTTGAGCATCATAGCCCACATCACTATGCCATGAAAACCATAGCCTATACAATGATCAATCTGAGACATTTTTTTAGTCCCAAATAGAGCTCTGAGCAAAGCATAATTTTTCTTATGGGGTGTTTGAACCCAGGCGATAACTCGTCTCAAATAAAACTAAACAGAGCGATAATTGATCTTAATGGGCAAATAAGTTCATTCCTGGAGGCTTCTTCATGAACAATCACTACAGGTCAATTTTAATTCATCCTTTGAGGCAATTTTAAAGCCATTTACTAGCAACGACTTGATTCTAAGCCATAATTTATTACCATCATGAAATATCTTCAGTTTAGCTATTACATATGAATTCAAAAATTCCCCACTAAAATAGCTAATCATTGATGCCGTAATAATTCTAGGAATAGATCCAAGAATGAAGGCATACTCTTTCTGATGACTCCAAAATGGTGATGCAGGAGCTTTTATTGCTAATGTTATAAATAAAACAGCAATTAAATTGCATGCAATTGCCCCCCAAATTAATTGCCTGGTTCTTTTGTATCCATAAACTTCTGTAATAATATCACCCATAACATACGTCAACAGATAAGGTAATGTACCCCCTGTTAATGTAACACCTAAAAATGTCATTAATTTTGACGAAGCAATATTAGAGGCAATCAACGAACAGCCAAAAATCATGGCTAATAATGAAAAATATCGAAAATGCTCTGTTGTTTGAATAACTACGGTGAGAGTGTTCATCCAACTGTGTCACCTCAGTCATTATCTAAGTCCCAGGGTTAGTCTGTCTTCGAAATAGATTTGTAACTGGGACACGATAAGCGCCCAATTGTGCATGGGCTGATTCCATTTTTCCAGTACTTTCTGGCAAGCACAATAAATAAGCTTAATAAGGGCGTTTTCACTGGTGAAAGCGCCTTTATTTTTAGTGTACTTGCGAATTTGCCGATGAAAGCCTTCAACAATATTGGTAGTGTAAATGATGCGTCTTAGCTCTTCTGGGTATTTGAAGTATTGTGATAGAGCTTCCCAGTTGTTATTCCAGGATTTCATCACCGCCGGGTATTTTTTGCCCCATTTCTCTTCCAACTCAAGTAGATGATGCAAAGCCATATCTTTGCTTGAAGCCTTATAAACCAGCTTTAAATCGGCCATAAAGGCTTTCTGGTCCTTACTAACCACATACTTTAATGAGTTGCGAATTTGATGAACGACACAAAGCTGGATCTCGGTGTTAGGAAAAACTTCAGCAATGGCATCAGGAAATCCCTTAAGTCCATCGATGCTTGCTATAAGGATATCCTCTACACCACGAGCTTTAAGGTCATTTAATACACTAAGCCAAAAACGAGCTCCCTCTGCCTCAGATAAATAGAGCCCTAGAATATCTTTTTTACCTTCTGAATTTACAGCAAGGACGGTGTAAAATGCTCTACTTATGACCTTACCTTCAACACGTACTTTAAAGTGCATGGCATCAAGAAAAACGATTGGGTATACAGATTCTAGGGAGCGATTACGCCACTCGGTAATCAGGGGTAATAGTTTGTCAGTAATCAGGCTGATTTTAGCACTCGAGACTTCTAGTCCATACATCTCAGATAAATGCTCGCTTATCGCCTCGTAACTCATGCCTATCGCATAGAGGGCTAGGACTTTATTATCCAGTGACTCGTTGAGTACCGTTTGACGTTTTTTTACAAGCTCGGGTTCAAAGCTGCCATCCCTATCTCGAGGTGTTTCTAAATCAAAAACTCCAGTTGTTGATTTAATTGTTTTAGTCGTTTTGCCGTTGCGACGGTTTGAAATACCTGTCTCATGACAATCAGTCATATGAGAATCCATTTCACCTTCTAATGCCGCCTCTAATAGCTCTTTTATTAAGGGGGTCAGTATGCCGTCTTTTCCAGTGAGAGATTGGCCAGACTTTAACTGGGTCAAAGCCTCTAATTTGAACTCATTGAAATCAAAATTCGATAAATCTATTTTCTTTTTATTCATATCTACCTCTTTTAAGTGTTAAATTATAAACAAATTAAAAGAGATGACACAGTTATTTAAACACTACCACTACGGTGGGTGGTTTTTCAGTGGTAGCAAGACCAATGATATTTATTTTGTCTTCTAAACTAAATTTTGATAATAGATCTTTTTTTAAGGTAACTAAATCTGTTGCAGAAATTTTAAATACGCCTCTTGGATTACCCTCCTCTTTGGCAACAACAATGTAATTTCCGTTTCTCTTTCGATAAAAATCATGAACCTTGTATAAGGGATCGGTAACTAAATTGCTTTCTTCTTGCATGTAATTTCAAAAGCCTCTTGGTAAAAATGATTTTATTCTTCTACAATTAAGTACGTTTTCTTTTGTTCAGGCCATATATTTTCTCTAAAATATATCGACAATTTAGTAGCGTGCGGAATAATGTCTCCCGCTCCTTTTTTAGCTGTAATATTAGTAATCTCACTTTGACTTAACCCTTCTTGCCATTCGGTTAATGCTAGTTTAAACGCATCTTCTTCTGCTTTTTTCTTTCGTTCTAATTCATTCTTTTTAGCTTCTAATAGTTGCGCTTGTGCGATTTCCTGCGGTGATCGATAATTTTTTTCAAACCATGGTTTCCCCTTTCTAAGCCGACCAATTAGCAAATTTAAAAGATCATCATACTGCTTATATTTGACTGACTCATATTCCAAGCCATACGCAAAATGCAAAATAGATTCTTGAACCATTTGCGGATCAGCTAACTTGGTTTCAAAAATGTCGCTTAAGTGATTATGATTAAATCCAATATCTTCCAATGGATAGATATTAATTTTTTTCCACTCTTCGGATAAGAGAGTTTTATCCACTTTCTTATTATCTCCCTTCCTTTCGATTTCTAAATGATCGCCAATTGATTCCCAATTGACATCCAATTGCTTATCAATACCAACCATTTTTTTATATTCTAATGCGGCATTTCTCACGATTTCAGATAATTTAAAAGAGTAGAAACCTCCTCGCCCGGTTTTGCCTTTTTCTCTCACAATCAATTGCTTACTTACCAGTCTCTGAATAGATGTTTTTACCATTTTCATGGTAGTACTAGTAATCTGCATGAGCATGTCGCCTTTAATGACGCCTGTTGACAACATTGCTCTCGAAATACAGCGTTCTGTAATAAAAAGAAATATTTTTTTTTGATGGCCAGTAAGTCTGAAAATGGTATCTAACACTGTTTCTAAATTGTTTGGAGTGAAATTAATAGGGCTCTCTATTGTCTTTTTAGGTTTGGTTATTTTATGAATATCTTTTATTTCTAGAGGCTCTGAATTATTTGACTCCTTATCGATTTCTAATTGGTTTCCATTTGATTCAGATTGGATTTCCAATTGATTATCAATAGATACCTTATTGAATTCTGATTGACTGCCATGTTCTTTATCAAGTTCATCCATATAGTTCCATGGCCTATAATCGGATTTCTTAAACTTTTTCTTAGATTTATTAGTTAATTCCTCAAGGGTAGGCATTCTAACTGTCCTCTAGCAATATTTATCAAGCTTCTACAAGATTATTTGATTTCTTTTTATCTGTGGTTAAACGCGATATATCGTTAGACTCTTTGTTTACTAAAGATCCAATATTTAATATTTCTCTAGTTAGCAGATCGATATCTTCTTTAGCTGGGGAGTTATTTAATGAGTCATAGATAGACTCACCCTTGGTTAGAACATTTTCAAATTCTTGACTTTTTCTGATCACTGAACGAATAAGACCTTTTTCATAATTAGTCATTAAAAACCTCATCGTTTCGTGAGATAAAGAAGTTCTTACATCAAACTCGTTCAGAAGAGGGCTTAGCAAGAGAGATGTATGAAAATTTTTTTCTATATTTTTTATTTCTTGTTTCGTAATTTCTAACCCTTCCAAGCTAAATTCGGAAGGAGTTACTGGAGCGATGATTCGATCTGATGCCAATGCAGCAGCGGTAACAGAGCTACCTAAGGCTGGTGGACAATCAATTAAAATCAGATCATATTTATTTTTTAATGGAGCAATCATGTCCTTATAGATTCGATCCAGTGGAAGCCTTTTCAACATTAAGTTGCTATCTAATAATGCATTTTCAATTCGACTCGGTAGGATATCAAGACCATCATATACAGGAAGAATACCTTCTTCTATGGGAATATCTTGATTAATTAGCTCTATCATTATTGGATTGTCATGAGCATCAATTCTACATGCTTTAGTTAAATTACCTTGTTGATCAAGGTCAATTAGGAGTGTTCTGGCACCATATAATGATGCTCTAACACCTATAGCTAAACACATAGATGTTTTCCCTGTTCCTCCCTTTACTATCTGAAAACATAATACTTGTGATAAGAAATTGAGGGAAAGTAATGATTTGGCAGTTTTATAACCGAAATAAACTCTATTTCGGCTTTTACCATGTTCAAGTTCTTTTCTTTTTATTTGATTATGAAGTGCTTGAGCCGTTACACCAAATGCTTCTGCTGCTTCGCTAACTAACATCTTTGGATCCATTCTTCAATCTCCCGTGTTTAAGTTTAACGGCAATTTATTGATTTATCTTAAACCGCGTTTTTTTTGTAGTCAATGAAAATATAAGTAAAATAATATAATATTTTTATATGTTATTAAGTAATAGTTTTATTAATTATTACTACTAATAATGGTAACTTAAATGATTTCCGGTTTGATTCCTTTTTGATTCCCAATGAGAGGTTGTTTTTGTTACCTGATATCTATTAGATGTCTATATGATTCTCGATCGATTTCTATATTTGTTTTTTATATGTGCTTTAAATTGGCTATTTGGACATTGAGTGAGTTAATTATTTTGGTATTGACCCGATTTGTGTTTGGTGTCGATTTCCCATTATTTTGTTTGTATATAGGCTATTGATTCCTAGGCTGATTTTTAAATGATGTCTATATGATACTTATATTATTCCTATATGATTATTTTATGGTTTTTATTAGATATCTTATAGATTCCTATTGGAGTTTTATTTGATTTTTTATTGATGCCTTAATGATTTCTAAATGATATCTAATTTAAGATGGTTTCTGCGGGATAACAGAATTTTTGTTGGTACATAGAATAAAATTATTTGTTTTAATTAAAGGAGAGTATGAAGTCAGTTCATTACACCTTCTTTCTTATGAATTTGGGCTATACCCTCTGGTAATAGCCCTGCGTTATAAATGATGAAATTAAAAAGCGCTTTGTTTTTTCCAGATTAATCTTTCTTACTTTACCTCAATAGCGGGATAGATGTGATGGTCTTGCTTTGGGTTTAGAGGAGAGTCAAGACCATCAACAGAATATAAACCAAACTGAGTTAGTGCTTTGGCTGTTTCTTTTTTGGGCTTATGGATCTCTGTCTTTTTCTCCATCTGTGTCACTATTGCTTCATAGCGTTTGACCAGAAGCTCATATTGGTCAACCAATTGTTTATGGCGTTCAATCGATATTTTGTATTCGTCTTTTGTTTGAGATAATGCATCTGTACTATGACATATCGTTCCAACAACATGTTCTAAACGATTTTCTTTGTCAGAGATAAACTCATTAATTCTTTGTACAAAATCTGTTTGTTGTTCTTTATTCATTAGCAAAGTAGAAGTAAGCTGCTCGGTCGTTTTTTGAAATACGGCAATACACTTGCGCAAACGTTCCAATTCTTGTTCGATTTTTGCCTTGGATTCGGTTAAATCAATAATTTGAGTTGATAGGTCGATTTGATTTTTTTGGTATTCGCTTGTTACTTGTTCTAATTGAACCTGAGTGGTCTGGATTAATTTCGATTGTTCTTTGTTTTCCATGTTGAGTCGTATTGATGCCTCTTCGAGTTCAATTTGGATCTGCTGCAGTTTCTGTTGAGTTGTTTTAAATTGTTCGATTTGGTGATTGAGATCATCAATTTTATCATCGAGGGAATCAATTTGGTCAGATAATAGGTTGTTGTTGTCTTTGAGTTTCTGCATTTCTTCAGCGAATTGTTTGTTTAACAGATCAAGAAGTTCAATCATTGAATAAAGTAAAGTTCCAAGACTTGCAATACCTTGTTTTAATTTATCTAAATTTGCTGAATGATCTGCAAAATGGTCATCCAGAAGGTAACTACTAACAGAATAAGCACACAAGGCAACCAAACTTAAAGTGGTGAGAACTGCCACATGGATAAATATTCCAATAAAGAAGGCAGGAGCAACCAATAAAACACCAAAACTTATTTTTTGCCATAGTGGAATTTCACTCCAATACTGTGCTGCTTGTGAGATGAGGCTGGGTTTATTGATCATGGAGTCAATGATGTCGTTGAGTGCATCTTTAATTTGCGAGAGCTTTTTATGCGTTTTAAGAATTTCTTCTAATTTTGTGGTATTTGATTGTTTAAAGAGTTTCTCTACGGATGGATTGCTTTCCTTTTTAGATTTCATAGATATGTTTCCTTAAACTGATTAATAAAACTCTATTGGACTTGTTGGAAAAATGCGCATTGTATCGAATAAATTTAAATCAGTCATCTAAATAGGTGTAGTGATATGGCGATAGATACAGAAATAAAATTGATTTGAGTAGATTTCGCCAGATGTATGCTTGTGATGCATTGCTTTGCCAAGGATCGATCTGTGTGAAGACATTTGCAAGCACAGTTAAGGAATGTCTAGTCTTGTTATCTCGCGGATACGAAGTATTAGTTAGATACTTTTGGGTTGTCTAAAATTGAATTGTAAACTAAAACTTTTAATGAGTACGAATAAAAGCAAGGCATTTTTTATCCGCACTCATTATATTACCAAGGTTTCGTATTGAAAGGAGATGGGTTAAATATCGGTTGTTCTTGTTCCTCTTCCTCAGTCTTTTTAGGTTCTATATCCTTATTAGGCTCAATTTCTTCTTTTGTAGAGGATTTGCCTTTATTAGAAGGCTTGGGTTCCATCGAAAGTGGATTTGGAGCAATACTTTGTTCTTTCGTGGCTTCATCCTTTTCTTGTGCTTTTGGACTGGGTATTGGTACTAAATTATTTGCCAACCGTTGGATAAATGCATCGTATAAGGCTAATGTTGGCATAGTAATACGAAGAGAGAGTATGTTTCCTTCCTCATCTTGAATGAGTTGTAAACACTCATCGGAAAGATTATTTTCTTCTTTAAATTCATTGAATTCTTTTATAATCGCTTCCATGAATTTTTTTAATTCTTCTCTTTGTTCTTTAGTTAATTCATTAGGTTCACAAAGCAGTTTAATGGTAAGGGTCATTGATTCGCGGTCGCTATCAACCAGCAATTTCCCATCAGCTATTAATTGTTCAATTATTTCTGGGTCAAAACTAGACTCTAAATCAAGTGCTTCACTATCTCCCATGGAGGCAAACTCGCCTATCAATTCATCGGTAGTCTCAACTATTTTTCCTGATTTGGTGAGCGATTTATCTTCACCAGAACTTGATTTTTCCTCGGAGGTTTTACCAGAGCCACCATCACCTCCACCGCCTCCTCCACCATGTCCAAAACAACGACGGGTAGGGGCTATTTCTTTAAAACAAGTTCGACAGCGTACTTTTGCTCCTTCAGCAGCAGCCTCTTTTTTTTCTACTTCTTTAAGTTTTTCTTTTTCTTTTTTAAATAGATCTAACGCCAGTGCAGCTGAAGAGGTTTGTTCTTTTGCTCCACCTGCTGTAGTTGGTTCAGGGGCAGGCTGATGTTTTTCTTTCTCTCTGTCTTTGTCTTTTTTCATAAAGGATACCAAATTCAAATTTATAAACATTATCACAATTATACACAAATATTAAATTGTCTGCAAAATTTATGTAAAAATGAACTATTATTTAAGTGTTTTGACTTATTTTAAGGCAGAATTGGTGTTAAATAGTATTTATCGGTTGTGCAAAACAAATTGGCAGAAATATTCTAAACTTAACTATAAGAAAAGAAATAAAAATTACAAGGTATGGGGTGAAATTAATTCATTCGGTGAAGGGGTGATGGGCATTAACGTGCCCAGTACGAGTGATTAGCTAAGAAAATAGTCGAGGTTTTATATGGCTGATACATGTACGGGCGGGACAGTAGCATGCTGGATATCAAGTCAGGTCAATATATTAAATAATATTGCAAATAACTTGCTTCCTGTAGAGCGCTTGATTACCGGAGGAGCCTATCTTATCGGTTGTGCCCTTTTATTTAAGGGCGTCTATTCTTTAAAGCAATATGGTGAATCACGAACAATGTACTCGAGTAATACCAACATTAAAGAGCCATTGACCTATTTGTTCATCGGTACAATGCTGATTTATTTTCCAACGACTTTTGCGACATTCATGCAATCTTCTTTTGGTTATCAAAATGTTCTTCAATATGCACCGGTAAACAGCGGTAATTCGACTCTTGATACCTTATTTGGTAGTGGGAGTGTTGTGGGGAGGCCATTGACGATTATTATTCAAGTCATTGGCCTCATTGCTTTTGTAAGAGGGTGGGTATTAATTGCGCGCGCGGCAGGTTCGGGTAGTCAACCAGGAGCTACTGGAAAGGGTTTAATCCATGTGTTTGGTGGAATTCTAGCGGTTAATATTATAGGTACTCTTGAGATGATTAATAACACACTCTATGGGTCGTGACGCGTAGAGTGTGTACACGTTATGCATCCTTTTGTGCGGGTCAAATATAATTTTTTGTGGCTCTATCCCGTTTTATTGCTTCAGCAATAAGGATTTGTTTTCTAGCGCAAGGCAATAACTCGCTGTGAGGTAAGGTTTCGGTTTAATGCCCTTTCTTAGTCAATGAGCTAGAAATTCATAGTAACCCATCATAAAAAAGCAATTTGAGCTGTAAAAAAACCGTAAAAAAAGGCTCACCCAAAGAGCGTGTAATTTTTTTAGTTTAAAATGTGCGCAACACTTCTATTTTTGTTTTTCTATTATGTCCACATCCAATAAAGAAATTGCTCAAATTCTATCAGTGAATAAAATGTCTGGTGAATTGGCACAACAAGAGTTCATTCACTCAGTACCAAAGACTGAAGCAGGTGCAATTGATTTAACTAAAGCTCTGCGTATCGCTGAAGGTGGGACTCACATACTTTATCGATTTCCAGATGCGCCTTTTGTTATTAAATTAATGAAACAAAATCCCAACCCTATGGAACTTGAAGAATTAGAGAAAAAATATGCTGTTTTATACGAGTGCTTTGACAAAGAAGGAAAACAACGATGCATACGGGAACAACATATTACTCATCAGGTGCAACTTTCCGGAAAGGAACCTCAAAATGCAGCTTTATCAATCGTCCCATACGAAAAATGTTTCAAATCTAAAGTAAAATTTGATTTTAAAATAGAACCTGCAGAACTTGATATTTACTTAATGGAGCATAACAAGGAGTTGTTTGATAAGGTACATAAAACACTTATTCATAAAGACGACTCTGGAGTAGATTTTGAGCTTAATGATTATGCGCTCATTGATGAGCGAATCGGCGCCATTTTGCAACGTTTGGATAGCGATCCTAAGCTTCGGGAAGTCATGATTGAATTTTTAAATCATTATCGTGACTTTTATCAAAGGACTAATATCATCCTGGATGCTATGGGATTTGAAAACATCCTGTTTTTTAAAGACGAACAGGGTGATTGGCAGTTTAAAATAGGCAGCGCGATAAAGCATGATACTGGAAAATACACCCAAGAGTTATTTGATGCATTACATTCTGGAAAAGAAGTCAATTTGACTGGTTTTGTTAATTTTACTCATGCCTATTTTTCACCGGCCAACATTAGAGCAGTCAATGTATGTGCCATGAAACTTGGTTTAGAGCCAGTTATTCATGATGTCACCATCGATTTAAAAGATTTATGGAGAATCTCTCAAGAATTATCAGTAGGAGAGCGAATGTTTGCCTATGCAAGGCACGGTGATTTTGAAAAAATAGATGAAATTCTCCAAGAGAATCAGGGTGAGCTTAGTTTTAATCTCAGAGATTTCTGGACATACTCTCTCATCGCTGATGAATACATCAAGCATGGACAGCCACCAACAGCACTTAAAAATTATCTGGATATTGTGAGTCAATTGCCCGTTATCTTACCTGAAAACGAAGATGATGCAAAACGAGTAGATGACTCAAGAAAGGCCATTATAGACCGAAAAAACATGCATGATAAAAAAATGATGCTTCATCAAGAACTTACCACTTTTGTACTTAATAAAGGACAACTGCAAAAAATAATTGATTCTGCTCATACTCCCGCTGTAAGTTATGCTTGTGTTGAATCCAATGAACAACACCAACACGGATTTGTAAAAACTTCTCTTGCTCTTGGCAAAAAAAATGTTCAATCCACAGGTACTGAAAATACCGTAGAGGGTAATACGAGATTTCCAGCCTCTTCACTGAGTAAAATTGTATTTACTTATTTAGTGTTACAGCTGGTCAAAGAGAAACAAATTGATTTGGATGAGCCATTACTTTCTATTCTGCAACAAGAAGGCCAGGAATATGAACGATTCAAGGTAAATGGTGAATATCCTGAAAAAGCGATGCAATTAACAGCGCGACATGTATTGTCACACACTACAGGCTTGCCCAATTGGGCTCCCAATTTATCGTCACCACTAACGTTTGATTCTAAATCAGATCTAGGTAGTGGATATTCGTATTCAGGTGAAGCGTTTCTTTTTTTACAAACAGTCATCGAGACAAAAACGGGTAAAAATTTAGAAGAATTGGCTAAAAAGTATGTGTTTGAGCCTTTAAAAATGAATCGCTCTACGTTCAGGCCACAACCAGAAGACGACAAAAATATTGTAGTGGTTCATACTCAGCTAGAAAAACCGACTCCCATATTAGCAATAGAGCCACCGCTTCACTCTGCTGCATCACTGCTTACAACAGCTAATGATTTTTCAAAATTGATGAGTGCTTGGTTGGAGAGTATGGAAGATCCCATCATAAAACAAGCATTTGAGCCACGAAGTGATTACAGTATTGCGAAAACCTGTGGGTTAGGTTGGCATATTTATAAAAATAAAGATGCAGTCATCGCCTATCAATGGGGTGCAAATCCTAATACACGATCGTTTATTGCCATAAACGTTACAGAAAAAAAGGGTGCGGTATTTTTTACAAATTCAGAAAATGGGATGAGTATTGCCACTCAAATTTTGAATTCTCCTGTTTTACCTCCTATCGGGGATATGCAAGAGCTCTTTAATTATATGAGTTTTAGTCAAAGTGATGAGGCCGGATGGCAAGAAACAATTGCGGGTAAGATGTGTGAAGAAGAGGGTAGACTTGAAGAGGCAAAAATTTATTTTGAAAAAGCCCTTAAGCTAAGGCATTTGGAATGGTCGAATGCAGTTCATCAAATTTCCTCTCTAGAAAAAACAGTATTTACCGCTCCATTGGAAACTTTTGTAGGAAATTATAACAATGAAGCAGAAATCTACTTAAAAGAGGGCAGCTTAATCTGCAGGCGTTTTAATGTTGAAACAAAGCTTGTACGCATATCAGAAACCGAATTTCTGCCGGAAGAGGAGCCCTCGTTTAAGCTAAGTTTCAAAAGCGATCTCGTGGAAATCCTTTCTATCCATGGGGAAAAAACCTTTTTATTGAAACATCCTTTACCAAAACCTCAATTAGAAACGGATCATGAAAAAACAGGTGGAGCAAAAGAGCAATCCTCTGTAACAACTATTGATTCAGCAAAAAAAGAGATGTTGCACGATTTGATGAAAAAAGCCTACATTCCTGGACTATCCATTGCCACGATTTCTGATGGAACACTTTCTTGGAGCGGTGCGCTTGGTATTTCTGATATGGACTCGGGAGATTGTGTTGATGAGTCTACTGTATTTGAGGCGTGTTCCTTGAGTAAGCCACTGTTTGCTTATTTAGTATTAAAACTGATAGAAAAAGACCAACTGCCACCAGATTTTCTGACAAAATCCTTGCCTGAAATAGAATATGGACGCTTTAAGAGTGAGGACAGAGAAAAAGTAGCGTCTTTAACGCCACAAATGATTTTATCGCATCAAACAGGATTGCCTAACTGGGAGCCTGGTACTAATCAACTGGAGTTCCAATTCAAACCCGGTGAGCAATACCATTATTCTGGGGAAGGCTATCACTATTTACAGAAAGTCATTGAAGCAAAAACAGGTAAAAGTCTTGAAACGTTAGCACAAGAATATGTATTTACACCACTTGGAATGAAAAACAGTCACTTTGAACGTGCTCGTTTTAAGCCAGGAACACAATTTGCCTCCCGTCATAATGAATTAATGCAGCACCAACCGTATAGAGACGAAGTAACTGCAGCGGGCTCGTTACAAACTACAGCATATGATTATGCACAATTTGTTATGGCACTACTCAAAGAGCAAATGCTGAGAAAGACAGCATTAAAAGAGCTCATCTCAACAGAAAAAGATGAAACAGCACGAAAGAAAGAGGTTCCTCAAGAGATAGTACAATCTGTATTTTGGGGATTAGGATGGGGTTTAGAAAAAACCGAGGAAGGAACATTGGCATTTCATTGGGGAGATACATCAGGCGCGAAGGCATTTGTTGCAATAAATCCTGAAAATGGTTCTGCAATTTGTTATTTTGCGAACAGCCAAAATGGCTTGTCTCTTGCCAAAGAGCTAGTGACTCCTGTTGTTGGTATAACAAAAGGGCTTGATTACCTTTGTGGCAAATATGATTACACGCTCTATGATAAACCAGGTTACAAAGAACGACATGAAGGATTAATCGCTGAATCAAAAGGCGATTATGTCACGGCAAAAATCCAATTACTCAAGGCCATTGAATTGGAACCTAAATACACGGTTGAACTGACACAACACCTTGAGTGTTATGATAAGCCAGGTTGGAAAGAGCAACAGGAAGGCATAAGAGCTGAATTAAAGGGTGATTATAAAACCGCCCTAATTAAATTCAATCAAGCACTGCTTCAAGATTTAGAATCTGAGCAGCAGATCAAAAAACACCTTGCATGGTTAAATGATTTGGATAACCCAATTGAGGTAAGTAAAGAAAAATTACAAGAATATACAGGCAAGTATGGACCTCATGAATTAACCCTTGAAGGGGAGTCACTCAAGCTCAAATCATTTGGACAAAGTTATAAGCTTGTTCCTGTTGGTGACAACATTTTTTCGCCAGAAAACAATCTCAATTTTCGCCTTGAATTCGACAAAGAACGAGGGCATGTTGCTTATCACTTTCTCGATTTAGCATTTCAGCCCATTATAGAGAAGAAACAAAAAGCAACTGCTCCCACATCAAAAATGACATTGGATGAGGTGATGAAAAAAGCCGATATTCCAGGCATATCGGTTGTCACGGTCAATCATGAAGGAGTTATTTCTCCGCCATTCGTGAAAGGCACTGTCAGCTCAACCCAATGTGGGTTATTGAAAATGTCTTTGGCTAAAATTAAGGAAGAGCAAAGCAAATTTTATAAATCGTATTACATCCTTACTGAAGAAGGTGTACTTTATTATAATAAATCAAAGGATACGCTTCATGAGCTTGAGTTAGATGAATATCAGTTAGAAGAATTTGGTAAATGTTTCGCTAAAGATGAACAAATAGATATATTGTCCGATGATCAATTAAGTGAGATTACCTCGATTACAGACCATCTACACTCAAGCCCCTCAATGGACGTAACTCCTGAAACAGTTTTTGGAGCTGCATCACTGAGTAAACCTGTATTTGCCTATTTGGTATTAAAATTAATAGCAGCCAATAACGCGAATGAAGCCCAACCTGGTCTAGGAAAATTTAACGCTAAATTTGATTTAAACACCCCGCTTTATGAAGTTTTTCCAGAGATACTAAAAAAATTCCGTAAAGAAGATGAAGATAAGGCCAAGCTTTTGACCGCCGAGATGGTATTATCCCACACGACAGGGTTACCCATTACGCATGATGAGCGCAAAGGGCTCATTGAATTTCAGTTTGACCCTGGCTCAAAATATGCTTATTCAGGTCCAGGAATTGCATACTTGCAAGAAGTCATCGAGGCATTAACGGGCTCAAATCTTGAAGCACTTGCCCAAGAACACATCTTTGGGGAAAAAGCCTTAAATATGAAGCACAGCAGCTATCATTTCGATAAAAGCAAGCCGCCTCAGGCAGCAAATAGCCTCTATACAACGCCAAGTGATTATGCCAAATTTATAGTAGCCTGGATGAATGACGAAGAGCTACAGTATGCATTTCAACCCACGGTCTCCATGAACAATGATTATTTACCTGGCAATTGGCCAATGGAGGTAAACGGATTAGAGCAGGATAAAAACTATGTGGCATGGGGGTTAGGTTTTGGACTACAAACCGATAAGCAATGCGGGTGCGGTCTTATTAAAATGACAACTGATCCAAGCCAGTCCTTCTTTGATTGCATCGAAGGCTTGTTGGAGGATAGAAATGCGGTTATTTTATTTAATGATGCGCTTTTTTATGCAGATCAAACCAGTCGAACGGTTAAGAAAATCGAATTGACTGAGAGTAATCAGGATGATTTTAATAGGCTGAAAGCAAAATGTACTGAGTCCTATAAATTAGCCCAAGGGAATGAATTAAAATGGATTACCTCTGTAACAGGCCGTATCCATCGTGCAAGCAGAGCCTATCATTCCGGTGATATGAATGAATACAGAGCGTGGGTGGCCATGAATTTAGAAGACAAGTCGGCTGTAGTTTATTTTGCTAATTCGCATAACGGCCATATTCTAGCAGATTCAATCATCTCTCCAGAAGTAGAGATAAATCACGTATTTAATTACTTTTTTCAAACTTATGGATTTGCACGGAATTTTGATGAGCTAGGAGGGGTAACTAATTTCCATGGAGTAAGCCCGAATTGCTTAAAGAAAACTTCGCCTAAGATTGAAGAAAAACCAGATACACCAAAAGAATTAGAAAAAGGAACTCCTGTGAGTGAAGAATCAGAACGACTCACTGCCTCTTTACCCAAAGCAAAAACGCTAACTTTAGGATTTTTGACACCAGAAAAGAGAAAAGAAAAAAATCAACAGGATAATTATTGTGGATTTAAATCAGGATTTCTCATAGGTAAGTCTTTTTAAACTAATTGCTTCGTACCTTGGGGGTAGCTTTGGAGTTACGAAGAAACTAATATTAGGAATATAAAAAAGGTCGAGCAGACGGATTTAAATAAAAGCGTTATTACATTTTGAGATGACACCATACCTATAAGGGAGTATACGGTGATGGATGATGAAATTTGTGAGCATTGCTATCCTGAAAAACGCTGTCATGTTAGAAGAAAAGTTTTTAGTTTATTCGATTATTTTATACTCAATCCATTGATCTATGCTTTATCTAAAACGTTTCTCCTCTCAGAGCAGGATTTTTTACGTTTCGATAATCTATTAAATAGGATGTCCATTGCTATTTTTCAAAAATTAAAATTATTTACCAAAACCAATATCATTGATAGGAGCCAATTTAATAATAGCGTACTTGCACTATGGGATGAGGCGCAACAAAGGGGATTAGAACTGTATAATTTTAAGGAGTCCCAATTACATACGTTGTATTTTATGTTGGTATTCAATAACAAAAAATATTATTTTACACAAACCCCTATTTCTCTTCTTTATCAAAAAAATACGTGCTTTGATGAGGATACCAAATATGATAATAAATGGATTCTCAAAAAGAAATTATTAAACCAAAAAATACCCTGTCCCGTAGGAAAGGTTTTTATTTCCAGTAAAAGCGCTTATCAATATGGCATTGAATTAGGATTCCCTCTTGCTGTTAAACCCGTATCCGAATCCCTAAGTATCCATGCATTTTGTACTATTCAAACGCCAAATGAATTAAAAGAGGCGATTAAAATAGTAAAACAAGTTGATTTTCGTGTATTGGTTGAACAACATATTCCTGGCAATGTTTATCGGTCATTAATTATTGATGACTCATTAATCGCTTGTGTGATGCGACAACCTGGAAGCGTGATCGGTGATGGTATCAGTACTTTTGAAGAATTAATCGATAAAAAGAATAAAGCTGCAGGTGTTAGTAATTCACGCAAAATTAATCTCAATAGTTATTTGAAGAAAATACTAGAGGCTCAGGGAGTTGCATTTAATACCGTAATAAACAAAGGACAACAAATCTTTATTTCAAAAAAAGTGACTATAGGTAGTGGTGCAAAAATTAGTAATGTTATCGATTTGATCCATCCAGAGAATAAACTGTTATTGGAACGAGTACATAAAATTCTAAATATACCCCTTACAGGTCTTGATTTTATTTGTCAGGATATTTCTCTTCCATGGCATAAGCAACAATTTGGCATTATTGAAAACAATAGCTTTCCCTATATCGACTTACATCTTAATCCTTCTGATAGAAAGCGAATCAATGTGCCCAGTATCATTTGGGACTATGTATTAAATGTTTTAGGTAAAAGAGATGGCGATGGCTCGATTAAAATGGATTAAAATCAGCTAACGATCTCTTGTTTATTCACTTTTTTAAAAATTGTTCTGTGCTATGAATGGCATAAACAATTAGATGATTATTAATAGAGCAACGCAAAATATCCAAATTATTGTACTGGTTATATAAGGGTATTGATAACCCTTATAGTTTTTCTTTCGAGTAAAAAAATCAAGAATTAGCACAGGGACAACAGAAAAAAACGTTAATAAGATGACTAATGCTACGGATTCTGCACCTTGCTGGAAAGGCATAATCCTTATTAAAAAGGCCAGTGTATCGTGCAAAAATTGATGCAAATAAAAGATTACCCCCACAAACAAAAAATCAAAAGTATAGATAAACCAAGAAGCAGCAAATAGCGGTAGAAGTAATTTAGCTCCTTTTATTTCCCATAGTTTCTTGAAGGATTTGCTAACCTCCTCTGAAAAAAGAACCATAACAACACCGAAGAGAACAACTAAAGCAAATAACATTTATCTGATCCTTTTCTCAACTTCGTTCAATGCTTCCTAATGTGTACCCAGTTGCATTGATAAATCATCATCTTCTTAGGAATGTTTTTTTAATACGTTCAACTGCACGACGAATTTTTTGTTCAGGTCGCGCGCTAAATGAATTCCCATTGAAGAAATATTCTTCACCTTCAGGAGATTGCTTAGAAAAAAAGTAATTAAACACACAACACCGAGGGGCGTCACATAAAACCGGATTCACAGCATGCCAAGAGGATCGATTTGTTTCCATCACAAGCAGGCGATTAAAAAGACTGGGAACAACAATGCAATTTTTTATTTCTTTATCCCATAATTCATAATTTCCACCATTTTCGAGTCGCCAATTAGGGGACACATAATAAAGTACATTTACTGTTCGATAGTGTTTTCTATCTACATCATGGGAATTATCCAAATGAGGATTAAGACGATATCCTTTGAGTAATGTACTAATTCCACCGGCAAACTGCGATGGATCAGGAATTTGGTTTTTAATCTCAGTTATCTCTTCAATCAAAGCGACAACTTGAGGGTCTTGAATTGCAAAATTAATATCTTGCAATAAACTGGATACATCTTTTAAGTGGCTGTATTTTAGCTTTAATTTTCCAGGAATACTTAATAGATGCATTTGGCTTGGTTTAGGAAAGTTAGCGTATATTTTTTCAGCAATTTCAGTTGGAATAAGGTCATCCAGTGTAAAATAACGGGCAACTTTTATAGGATGCTCAAGAAAAAACTGTTGTTTCAAATGCTCCTTAGTTTCATTTAATCTATCTACAATCAGATCCGTTAATTGATTTCTTGTATTGGTTGCCATGTTAAATTTTATATTTGTATATTTATTAAAATAATAGTCTATTTTTTATATAGCCATGGGGTTGTAGAAGCTATGATTGAATTCAAGTGATGAATTGGACTGTTTAAAGTTCACTTATAAGATATAGAGTATTTACAAAACCCCCTTTGTGTTTTAGCTAAACAGCTAGGGCTTTTTATGAGATAATCTTTTACAATAAGCTTATGGCGATAATTTTTAAAAGTTCGGTTAAGGGTTTTAAATAGTTTTTGATCAGAAATTAAGGGCAATAGCTATAAGTCTTTAACCCAGTAGTGGGAAGACCTCGGTTGCTACAATTATCAGCCTATTTTTATTTGAAAGGGGTTCCATGACAACCAAACAAAATAATTTACATAGCGGCAATAATCAACAGTATGATGATATTGAATATGCTATTTATTGTGACGGACTTGAAAAACAATATAAGCAGGCAAAAGAGGATTCTTTGTTTGAAGTATTAAAAATATTAGAGCTAGATGAAGAACATTCGGACAGTGATTTAATTCAAGCAGTTAATTATTTCAAGAAAAATGACGGCTATATAAGAAAAGATGCGCCTGTTACTTTTTTGACTGAACGTGAAAAAAGAATACTTAATAAAGATGGTAAATTTCGTTCAGGTCTCTATTGTATGCTGCTATCAATAAGATTTTCTGAGGCCATTCAGAACAAATCAGTATTTTTACAGCATTCATTGAAATTTGCTTTTGATAAGCCTAATTCCTGATGCTTTGTTATCTCTGGTGGAGTATATGGAGGCATGTTTGAGGAAAATGGCCGTAACAGTGAGGCTGGTTAAAGTGCTAGATAGTGGTGAGAGTGGTTTTGTTAAAACCGAGTGCCTTAGAGGCTAATCATAAAGGATATTAATTTTATTTAAACAGATCAGAATGCGTTCCTGTTCTTTCAAAAATAATCGCATCAGATTCTAGTTTGTAAATTAAAAGCCAATCAGGTTCTACATGGCATTCACGGCGATTAGCATAATTACCTGTTAATGCGTGATCTCGATTTTTTGGTGGTAATTTTTCTTGGTTTAAAAGTAATTGCATGATCTTAAAAACCTTATTAAGTTCTTTGCCGCGTTTTTTTATAAGTTTAATATCCCTTTCAAATTGGTTTGTAGTTATGGGTTTAAGCATTAGTCTTCCAACTTCTCAAACATATCTTTGGAATTCTTATAATAATTAAGATTCTCACCGTGATCAGTATGCTCAAATGTTTCTTGGGTTGTTTTATTTGGGATACGGATATCAAAAGGGATCCCATGTACTAATTTAATTTGACGTAAGTACATTTCAATAGCTTCTGATACTGATAAACCCAATTCATTTAATACGGATTCTACTTCCAGTTTTAATTCTGGTTCTACTCGCGCTCTTACAGTTGCCGTTTTCATTTTTTATCTCAAAAAATCATGATGATTTAATTGTAGCACAAAAAGGCTACGTTATAAAAATTTAATGAAGAAAATGATTTGATATATTTGGGGTAGATAACGTACCTTATCTACCCCAAATAAGGTAGAATAAGAAAAACTCTCATGGAGAATGCCTTGAAATTATTGGATGCGCAAAATGATAAAAATTGGAAGTTTGGGGTAGATAAGGTTTTTCATCCCTTGGATGTTCATTTTTGTCATTTTCAGAAGTGAGTTGCACTAATTTCAGAAGACATTTTCACTGTTGATGTACACAATATTTTTACCCTTATTTTCCCAAATGATCTGGATGGAGATACAGCTCTGTATATAGGTGAAAGTCATTGCTTGTAAGGATCATATGATGTAGAGAGTGGCGTTGGGTTAAATTGCCGCTCTTCTTGTATTGTATCCCCTTCTGTTTTCTCAACTTCTTGAACTTGCTTGGCAGAGCTTGTTTCTTTCTCTTGAGATTTAACAGTTTTTTCCGAGGGTACTGGTCTGGTTGATAAGGGACTAACATTCATTTGATGAAACATTTTTTGAGTACTGTCAGTGGATTTAGTAACATTCTCTTCTGATGATTTAGAAGGATTTTCTACCGATTGAAGGTTTTGCTCGAACTGTGGGGTTGAGGGTTTTGTTTTGTAGGCCATTTCTTTTAATTCAGCTTTTAAAATTTGGGGATTCATCCCATGAAAATTTGTTCCATCTAACTCTTCGGCATTGCGTGCAAAGCCATATGTTGGAAAAAAATAATCGAGCCCAGATTTTAATATATCAGGCAAGACTTTCTCTGCGAGAATATGTCCATTAGGTGATTTGGTCAGATAAACCGAAGCTTCAATACAACGTTTACTTTGAGGATCAATGACTGCACCAAACCCTGCTCTCCATTCAACTCCACCCTCGCCACTATCACCAGTATGATAAACTCCTATCACTTGGCCTTGCTCGTTTTTTACTAGTCCTATCCCTAAACCCCAAGCTACACGGTTTCTATCGGATTCTTCAATATTTATGTTTTCAACAAGCCTACCAACTGATTTTTGGTTTGGAAAAAAGTCATTTGTCATAGAGTCGGCAGGTTTTATTGGGTTAAATGCATAATTTAATTTATCATCGTTAATCCAAGCCACTATGAATTTGGCATATTCCTCTGCAGTTGTTTTTAGGCTATTGGCTGCTATACCTTCAGAACCATAAGTGCTATTAGGCATCTTTAACGCATGCTCTCCAAATACATGCTCTCGAGCCAATGTTTCCAGACTCAAACCCGTTAATTCTTTAATGGCTACTTGTAAACATTCAATACCAGGTCCCGAATACGCGTAATGTGTACCAGGTTCAAATTGGAATTGATACGGTGGCTTACCCACTATAGGTAACCCAGTTGTATGGGATAAAACCATTTCAGCGGTTATTTGCTTTGCTTGTTTTTGGTCACTGAATAGCTTAAGAAAAGGGTTATTATCGCCCTCTAATACTACACCTTTATCTTTAAAGAGTGTGTATAAAGGGGTCTTTAAATTAAAATCCGTTTTAAATTTTCCCACCCAATCCTCTTCAGAAGATTTTGTCTTATTAGTCTCGATTAATTTTAAAACTAGATAAGCGAATACAGGTTTACTCAGAGAAGCACATTGAAAGACCGTATCTTTTGTGACTTCGAGTTGCAAATTTGGGTCTGCGATATTTACAGGATCCGGTATGACATGACCTTGAGAATCAACCGTAGCAAAAGACGCGCTGGTAATCCCTCCTGCTTTCATCCTATCTTTAATTTCAAATTTGTTTTTCATGAAAATTTTATTATCAAAGTGTCGATAATTTATTATACTATATTTTTCGGAAATGGATCGGTCAGGCCTATCAGTCAGGCCTATCAAGATAAAATTATACCAAGTAATTTTTTTCCATCATCTCGTAATTCACCTGTTGGTGTTAGATGTCGATACAAAGTTTGTTTTGTAATTCCAAGCTCCTCACATAATGGACCGATTTTAGTCTCAACTTGACCTAAAGAGGCCATTGCAAGTCTGAGTTTTGCAGGAGTCATTTTATAAGGTCTTCCTCCTTTTCTGCCGCGTGCACGAGCAGAGGCTATTCCAGCAAGGGTTCGTTCTTTAATCATTTCACGTTCAAACTCAGCAAGTGCTGCAAATATACCGAACACGAGCTTTCCTGCCGCGGTTGTTGTATCAATAGTAGCACCATGTCCTGTTAATACTTTAAATCCAATATTTCTAGCTGTTAAATCATGAACCGTATTAACAAGATGGCGCAGATCGCGACCGAGTCGATCCAGCTTCCAGACAACTAGAATATCGTTCTTACGTAATGCCTTTAAACAGTTAGCAAGTTCTGGGCGATCGTCACGTTTTCCTGAAGCAAAGTCCTCATAAATTTGATTCGGATCAACACCTGCTTCTAATAAGGCATCACGCTGTAGATCCATATTTTGCGAACCATCTGCTTTTGACACCCGCATATACCCAACCAGCATTTTTCTCTCCATCTTTTGAGTCACAAAAACGTTCGATTATGTGACAACTTGAATTTGCGTCAAGATCTCAATAAAACCAGTCACTTATTCAGTCACTAAATTAACGTCTTTTAAATCATTATCTATTTTGATTATGTTACTAAAAATTCTGACGGTATACCAATTTTGATTAATGAACGATTAGTTTCTTGAATTGATTCAAAATCTACTCTCCCGCATAAAATTGAATTACGGAAATTTCTGGCTACAAGAGGGTCTTTTTTTGCAATCTCGACTAATCGATTAAAGGAGTCCATTGCTTTTAGAAACGGCGATTCTGGATTCATTATTGCTTCTTTTTTTCTTTTTGGAAAAGACGGTAGATCTTTATTGCTTCGAAGTTCTGGTAAAAACAAAAAAGCCTGCTTTCCAGCAGTGTTTATCAATCCTTTTTCTATTTGGTCAATAATTTTTGCAGCAGCTATTAGTGTTTGCTGTTGTGTTTTTAGAGGCAATAATTCATAAGGACGCCATCGTGCTTGTCCGCCTCTTGGAGTTAGCCCTAGCGATGCCCAAAGATTGGTAATATTTTTTGAAGACTGCGGGATATGTAATTCATCAAGCACTGTGCGTAATAGTCGGAGCCAAACGCCTCCATGTATTGTTCTGTGTGGTAAAACAACCTTGCCTTCTGTTAACGCTGACCAAGTGCGCTGATCCATTTTACTTATGGCAGGGGATATTGAAATTGGTGGCTCATTTTCTTTTGCCCAAACAATATGGTGTCCTTGATAAATATGACATTGAAGTAATAGACATTGATGAATAGGACAACTTAACATTAATGGCAAGCACCATATCAATGAGATTGCACCAGCCTTATTGATATCCACACAAATAGGGCAAGCTTTTGAAAACATCAATGGTTGAGATAACCAGGGCTTCCAAGGTTTCTTGGGATTATATTTTTTGCGTTTACTTAAAGGTAATAAAAGTGAGTAAGATTGAACATAAGCTTCAAAATCAGAATTTTCTTCAAAGAGATCATCAAGCAGGAGGGGAGTCCATGCAGACAAAGTCATTGCATAAATATCATGTTCATCAATGCCTGTACGATTAGATAATAATTCCAAAAGCCATTGTGGTGCACTGATATTAAGTGTATCGATCTCTCCATAGTACCCTAAATCATGTTTCAGCAGTTCATCAACCGTAAAATTATAACAATTTGCAATTCTTGCTAACCAAGATAACAGGCTTTCCTCTTTAAATGGCGAAGGATGTAATGGCCAACGCAATCGATTCATTATAATTCACGCTCAAAAGCTCGTCTTCTTGCTGTCGGACCGTCATAATCAGCTAAACTTAGTGTTCGCGAATTAAGAGACTCTTCCCCTGATTCGATTGCAGCAATGGCGGCACATGTTAATAATTGTGCAAGTTCACCAATGGTTCCCTCTGTTCTCGCCAATAAATAACGTGACATATCTGATGTGGCAATAAATGATGGTTTACGCAAAGGCAGTAAGGCAACGAAGCTTGCCAATAATGATTGCAGTTCGCTACCTTCTTGCCAGATAGGTAGCACCAGGGGTTCAAAACGATTTTCTAATTGGTCATCTGAACGGATGGCCAAGTAAGCTTCTTTTGTACCAATGCCTACCAACGGTATCCGTAATTCATTCCCTAAAAAGCGTAAAAGATTAAGAAATTCACGCCGACTACTACCAGCTCCAGCCATAATATTATGCAGCTCATCAATGACTAACATTTTGACTTTAACAGTACGTAATAATCTTAATGCTTGTTCTTCTATTTCTGCTAATTGCTGTCTTGGACGAATTGGAGCACCGATTGCCATGAGTAAAGCAGAATAAAACCGTTTTACTGATGGTTCAGAAGGCATTTGTACACTAACGACGGGAATTTTTTCTGAATCAGGCTCAGTAATGGGAGGATGAGTACGACGAAATTTTTCAATGATCATTGACTTGCCGTTATTAGTTGGACCGACAATCAAAAGATTTGGCATGCGTTGCTTCGATGGCCAATTAAGTAGCGACTCCAGCTTTTCTATGGCTGCCATTGCCTTTGGGTATCCGATCCAGCGATCTGCACGAACCCTTTGAACACGTTCAGCTGAAGGTAGCATGGCAATTTTTTGCATTGATGGAATGAGATGAGATAAATCAAGAACTGTCTCTTCACTCATAATTACCACTCCTCAATTTGGTCAAAAGGCCGAGCAACCTCAGTGGTTATGTCTGTAGGAGGTTCTATTTTTAGGTCGGTTTTTTCCTGAATGATTGGCAGTTGAGCTATTTGGCTAAGGCGCTGCTGATTGCGCCTGGTTTTACGTGTGGTTTTTTTAGCCATTTTTGTTATTTCTCGCATTTGTGAAACCATACTAAACAACATGGTTTCATCAATTTGTGAGCAGCCTTTTGCGCGCAATCTCTCCATTGCTTGACGGTGTTCCCACAACGTTAATGCTGGCCTGGAAATAAACCGGTAAGGAATTTCAATATATCGGTTACTATCAGGATCCAATACCCAAATGCGGCTTAAATCCAGTGGATTGCGTCTGATAATAAATTTTTGTAATTGATGGCGATTTGCAATCCATGGTTTAAGTACATCAGCATAATATGCGATGTGATCTACTAAAAACCCACCGCGATTAATTTGTCGGCGTAACACGGGTAGAAAATCAATAAGAAATGCACGGGGATTGCTAACTGTAGGCACATTACCAAATTGCGTGATACCCTCAGACCAAAGAGAGGCAGGGGTTTGATTCAACGTATGATGAACACTGCCATGATAATGGCTCACGGCTAATACCAGCCAACGTTCTAACTCATTAAGCGACAATGCAGCTTTAGCTTCAGAATCATAATCGCCTTTTTGAGAGGGGTTAGAAAATGTTGTGCCGGGTAACTCATGTATTTTCTGCATGAGCGTGCCAATGATGCGTTCAACAATACCTCCATAATGAGTTTTACCTAATGGCCTATAATCCAGCGCAATACCATGTTGCTCACATCCACGGCGTAATGCTTCACTTTTGAATTCAGCGCCATTATCAAGATAAAGTAATAAAGGTTTTCCCATCATAGGCCAATCGATGTCCAAACCAAGACGATCGAGCCAGGGGCGCTTATCACATACAGCATGCGCAAGACATAACCCAACAGAAACAGATGAAGGTGCCTCCAACGTAATCAACATCCCAATCAAGCAGCGGCTAAAAACATCAATAGCTACAGTAATATAGGGTCTTCCGATTGGTTGGCGATGAATGTCATCAACTATCATTAGATCAATAATCGTGTGATCAATTTGAACTTGCTCAAGCGGAGCAACAATTGCTGGTGGAACACCTCCTGAAGATTGCAATGTTCTTGCGGCATCAATTCCTTCGCGTTTTCGAGTCAAGACATAAGGATCTAGCCATTGTATTCTTAGGCGAACTGTATTGAGGGCAGGGACTGAAAGATTATGCTTGCGACAACGTTGTTTAATTTCATTCCAAATAACAGTTTCGGATAATTTTTGTTTGTTTAGATAATGCGATCGCAATACTTCTCGAATAATCTGTTCAACTGCTTCAGGCAAACGGCTTTTACCTTTTCCCCCATTGGATTTATTTAAAAGCATATCGCTCACTAACCCTTGGCCATGACGATAACGCTTTATTAGCGCATAAATTTGTCTTCGAGAAAGGCCTAGTTGTACTGCGGCATTATCAGCAAGTTCCCAAGTTACAACTTTTAGTTGTGCCAGCGGTGCAATTATTTCTGCACGCAAACGTGCACACTTCCACTCACTGCCTGAAGCTGAAAGTAATCCCTTTTCAATTAGAACACTATCGTTAGAATCCATCTTAATGATCTTCTGGTGAAGCCCGCTTCTGAGTATAATTACAAATAGTGAAGATGGCTACTGAAATTCAGTTAGTTAGAAGTCGGGTGCACAAGTGCGATCAAATCAGGATTGAAAGTGAAGTCGTCTTATGAAAATGACAATTTTGACACTAATTCCTTATCCGCCTGGTTGTCCTTTTATTATCAGGTTCATGTCAAGGGCGCGCCTGAAAAAACGGAATCTGCGAAACAAAAAGATTTAACTAAGTTTTTAAAGTTTTTTCAAATGGAAGTAGGACACGATTTGGTAGATAACTGGACTCCTGCAGTCAGCAAACACTTCCAACGATCTTTATGTAATACCGTTTCTGAAAAAACCGGAAAAGCATACAAAGCAACTACTATTAATAGAACTATGGCCACTGTTCGTCATGCTGGCCGATGGCTTAACCAACAAAGGCCACTGATGGCCGGTGATCCCTTATCTGGAGTTAAAGATTTACAAACCGATGCGCCTGAATGGAATGGCTTAAATTCGAAACAACTCATGCGCTTAAAAGCCGCATGCGAGCAGCGTACTAAAATATGTACTCGTAAAAATCAAAATGCGCTCTTGGAAACAGCAGTATTCTATGTACTTCTAGGAACCGGGTTACGTGAATCGGAATTGGTTTCTTTAAATGTACATCAGTATCATTCAAAAGGTTTGCATTCAGTTGTTCGCCATAAAAGCAAGCGAGTGACGAATAAAATTCCTTTGCCTCTTGAGGCCAGAGAACATTTGGATAGCTATTTGAACAGTCGCACTACAGAGCCAGAGGAGCCATTGTTTATCAATAGGGAAGGGAATCGTATCAATACTCGCAACATCTTTCGCATTTGTCAGCGTGTATTAAAACAAGTGTCAGCGCTGTTACCTTCGAATGAACGATTTGAATTTACCCCGCACAAGCTCAGGCATACATTTTTGAAAAAAGTGACGGACAAACATGGGGTGCATTTTGCTCAAGAGTTAAGTGGTAACGTTTCGATTAAAGAAATATTTCGTTATGCCAAACCCAGTCAAGAAGAGATGCAAGAAACTATAGAAGAGCTGTTTGCATAAGAGGATCTTAATGGAAAGTAGCAAAATTTATTGGGTTTATATGTTACTTTGTGAGAACAATACTTATTATACCGGTTATACTAATAATCTTGAAAAACGTTATGTATCTCATGTAGAGGGCACCGGCGGTTGTAAATACACACGAAGTTTTAAGCCAATAAAAATAGCTCAATCATGGGAAATAAAAGAAGGTAAAGGTAGAGCAATGAAGGTGGAGCGTTATATAAAAAAATTACCAAGAACAATGAAAGAGAAATTAATTGATTGTCCCGAACTGCTTCGTTTTGAGACAATTTAGATCCAAGTTTAGTGCTAAATCATCACGGAATATACCTTATCTCTTTCAATATTTAGCCCCAGACTACTTTCAAAGTTAGATCTGAATGCACTGTATCGTACGATACAGTATTAACCTCCTTGCAGGGGGTTATTGCAATCGTCGCATCGCAGAGACAAACCTGCTTTACCCCATACATTGATGCCGCACTCAAAACAGGTATATTTTAATTTTGTCTTCTTGCTGCTTTGAGGGGAAGGGGATTCAAACAAGTCATTGTCAAACAGATGGCTTAAATTGCTGATTAACTGGTCGGCGATGTTGCTATCTATACCGGTTAATGCATCAGCAAGAACTGTGTTTTCACAAGATTCGCTTATGCCTTCGTTTCCAGTGTTCCAATCGCGTATTGAAAACCGGTCAACCCAAGGCAAGTTAAAGTTTTTCGTATTGAGCAGAGTCACACATTCTAAAACAAAAGATCCATTCGAGATAGGATAATCTCCCATACGCTGCCCGACTATTTTCCCACCAGGCTTTCCTGTTGATGTTGGCATTAAACCTACAGAAATCATTTTGTCTGACCATTCTTTGTTATGGTACGACATTCTTCCTGGAGTCCCATAACAGTGCTGCCAGCAATGGGTCATTTCATGAACGAGTGTTTGCATGAGTTCAATTAGCTTTGCTCTGCCGACATACAAAGGATTAATCGCAATCTCATGACAATTTTTTCCTTGGGAAGATGCCCATCGGTTTGGCGCAAAATAACCCATCATGCCCTGTTGCCTTTGAAAGGTAAACAATATGGGTGGCAGTTTTGCATCAAACAAGCTGTTATTGAAGTGATTGTAAGCAACTTGTAATGCAGAATACAACTCTTCTGTTGGTGTAGTTGGATGTATGTTCATGGGAGTGTATCGTACGATACATAATCGTAACTTTCAATACTTTTTGACAAAGTAACGGGAGCGGCTCACAATCAATTAACTCGAACTGCTTGTCTGCATAAACAAAAATAGACACTGAACTGACTACTAAATTAACTTCTTTTAAACCGATGTGCAAATTAATTATGGAGCTGTATCAATTCAATGAATTTTTATTTCTTGATGTGAAGTTGACTTCTGACAAAAAACAAATAGTGAATATGACTTATGAAAATGGCAATTGAAAATTATTACACAAATAAGCTCTAATGATATCTTTAATAGCTTTGCTTTTGTATTACAATGCAACTACAATATAATATATGAGTTTATTATGAGGTTTATTATGACTAAAGCAACAACGGTTCAGGCGAGAATTGAACCTGATCTTAAAGCACAAGGAGATATAATTCTTAAAAAAATAGGGATTACCGCTTCGCAAGCAATAAATGCACTTTATGCTCAAATAGTGATGTGCAAAGGGATGCCTTTTGAATTAAAAATTCCAAATCGTGAAACACAAATGGCGATGGATGAATTAGAAAGTGGTGGGGGAAAAAGATTTTCATCCTTTCAGGCAATGATTGATGATCTGGATAATGAGGATGCTTGATATACGTCGTTCTACACAGTTTAAGAAAGATCTTAAAAAAATTATTAAACAGAGAAAAAATTTAAGTTTATTGGAGGAAATAGTTAATTTATTGTGCGCTGGCAAATCATTACCTGAAAAAAACAACGATCATTCTTTGGTTGGAGATTGGAAAGGTTACAAGGAGTGCCATATAAACCCAGATTGGCTACTCATTTATAAAGTAGAGGAAGAGATTAATTTGCTACGATTGATGAGAACTGGATCACACTCCGAATTGTTTCAATAGTTTACTCTAAAATCGTTGTTTAGCATTTGAAATGAAGGAAAATATATTTCACTGACAAGGACTTCTGGTAGCAGAAGTCCTTGTCAGTGGGTAGCACTTTTAAATTTGGCAGCAAAGTAGTACAAAAAATATGCGTAATTTGGTTTTTATCTCATAATGTGTCGCATGTGTCGCGATTTATTAAGTTATCCTCAGGCTAACTTTCAGATGGCTTATTTACCATCCTTTATGATGCAACCATAGTTGGGCAATAATACTTCGGCCTTCTTTATTAAGGATAGACAGAGCCTGCACAAAATTTGGAGTCTGGGTTTTCTCTAGTAGTTTTTGACCCTCTTCTGGGTTAAAAAAAGAGTACATCATCGCCAATAACACTTGTTTGCCGTGACTATATCCACCCATAGCGCTTTGAATAAAGGCGTAGTTAGGCTCTAGTTGCCATTTTTTCTGCGCCGCATCAAGGGAGGATGCTTTTATATTAAAAAATTCAGTACCTACTTTTTGAATGCCTTTTTTCCATGTGGCAACAAATAAATCATCAGTCATTTCTAAGTAACTCCAATTAAAATTTGATCAACCTCAATGGATGTGTCGCAACTGTCGCAGTGTCGCAAATTTAATTGTAATCGGATTTCAATCATGAAAACAAAGGGGATTTAATTCCAAAGTCATTTTATTTCCTTCTCGACTTAATTGTGCGATTTGATGCTCAATTAAGATGGCAATGGCATTATCACGCCGCTCTATATCTCGTAATGGACTTAGACGCTGAATGTCGCGGGCTGTTGTCTTACGAACCCCTTTATCCTTAAGCCATTCAAAGAGTGTTTGCGCATCCGAAAGATCATTGGTTTGATTGCCTGCATCAAACAAGCGTCTCGTTTCTTTCATGTGCCAATGAGTCACAGCGATTGCTTGCTCCATCGATTCTGAGCCAATGTCGCCAATTTTCCCTTCGAACAAATGAAAAAGGGCAGCAAGCCGTGCTGCGTTTTCGGCGGCCTTGCTGGCAAAATCCTGAAGTTCTGCCCACTGCCCTTGGTAGTTTAATCCTGATTCAACCGCATTAAAAAACTGTACCCAAGAGCGTTTTGCTTCACTATTCATAAACAGCGTAGGGAGCTTATGACATCCTTTCCTGCTTAAGTGTTGTGATTGATTCAGGCAATCGATAATTCGTGTTTCATACTCATCCAAGTACGCTTTTGATTCAGGAGGCTCCTGATAAAATCGGGCTCCCATGGCGCTTTTAGGGTAAGCAATCAGGCAGCGAGGTAAAAAACCGCTTTGGCGAGCGATATTCTGATGTTGATTTGTCATGGTCTGCAATAATAAGGGTTGCATCATAAGGTTTAAGGTGAGCCGTCGGTATTGCAGGGTAAAGCTATCAGTGGTTTTGCGGTGTGCCGTGAAGCTTTTCCCATCCCATAGGCGATTGAGTAAAGCAACGAAGCGAGCAGGATTTGATTGCATGCTATGGCTTCCTAATACAATTCCTGCTTCATCAGACCATAATGACCCACTAGGCCAACCACGTGCTAAATGGATAGCCAGCGCTTCCTGGGTAGCGTCTTCAAAATATAATGTAGGTAATAAAGGAATATCCGGTTCAGCGCGAATTAAACGGGCTAAAAGACCTTTATGGAAGGAGGTATCTTCGCCCGACATCATGCCACGTTTGATTTGATTCAAAAGCCCATCGCGTTCCATTTGCCATGCTTGATGGAGTGTTAAGGCTGCTTGTACATCGGGTTCACGGATTTTTCTGATTTTAGCTTCCCAAGACCTTGTTGGCTTTGAAAAAACGTTATCTGCAGCACTTTTGCGCTCACCCGATTGGGCAACAACTAAAAAATAGAGCGAAACAGGGCTTACCAGGTAACGGTCTCTGGCAACATTCGCCAGAGCTTGGCACGCTAATGACAGGTTAGCTAAAGCGCTGCAAGCAACCAGCGCTACGGGTTGTTGGCCATAGTGTTGATATGAAGTCACCGCGTTTCTTAACATAGGTGGTAACGCATCAATTGGGTATTGCGTTTCTGGTTCTAAGGCCGGCAAAAGAGGTCTTGGATGATTCCATCGGCTGTTGCTCTCTTGTTGTTGAGGACTCTTTTCATTAAAGCTCATATCGTCACTACTCCAATAGCTGCAAGTCATCCTGTTCTCAATGATCTGAAAATGCCATGGACAAGTATTGCCTTGTTGCTTCCATTATTTCTTTAAAATAATAATCCATTTTTTGCCAATAACTTTCAGGAACACCAAAGAAAACAGACAAGCGAAGCCAATGGCTAAATAAAGCATTAGCAACTGCTTCATGGTGGAAATCCCGTTTGAGGTATTCGCTGGTGGCAGTATGAATGGTTGTATTGACATGCGCTGCTTCGTTTTCCACCTGTTCTTGGGGAACTGTGTCCAGTGATTCAGGATTAGGCATGTATTTTTTTAATTGTTGCATTTTTTGATTTAAAACCTGAATTTCAGGACTTAATTCAGGATCAGGTAGTGTACGCGCTGTTTTTTTTACCAACTCAATGATATTTCCCATATGTAAAAAGGGATCCTCTTTATCGGTATGTTCTGGATTTTGCATATGAAGCGGTGCTTCCAGCGTAAACCAGAAATAGAAGAGGCTCATGAGTAGAATTTTAATGGCACAACCCTGATTCATCAGTTCGATTAATGCCTTTTCAATTCCTGCTTTTGCGATAGCCATTTGCTTCTGGAACTCGGTGATTGCAGGCAATACTTGTGCGCGTACTTTTTCAGATGCGCTCTGTATCTCAGAAAGAAGCACTTCTGCTTCCATGTCTTCTTTTTGGCTTTCGCTGTTTTGTGCTTCCACATAAGCATGCATCATTTTATAGACACTCTCTCGATATAAGCGAGTCAAGGGAAGGCCGTAATCAAAGTACCTGGTTTTATCAGGTGCTTTATGATCAAGATGAGAAAAATAACCAATTAACCAGCCTATTTGAATGGCAAGCTGGTTCATGACGTAGTTATCGGATAAGCCATCAAGCGTTTCCCTCCATGAAGCACATTGCTTACTTCCCAGATACAGTGCAATTTTAATGAGTGACTCTTGATTACAGAACAATTCAGTTTGTTTTGGTTTAAGAAAGCGGTCTATGGGTTGGTTGTTCTTTAACTCCTCTAAGACATCCATCATAATCCGTCCAAGGCGCATGGTTTGATTGAGAATACTTCCTGGGGTGCTTTGGCGCAGATGTTCAAGGTTCTGTATTTTTTGCTCATGACTTTTGGCGGCACTGTTAATGGGGTATTCATTAAAATGCTGGTAGGACGCATGGGCTTGATGCGTGATTAGATTAATGACCAAGGGCTCCAGGTTTTCGGCATCATGGACTGTATGTAATGTAATTACAGTGCCAAGATAAGCACAAAGATGTGCGAGCAGCAACTCAGGAACTTGGACTAATTGTTCTTCCAACAAAACGGATTTAACTTCTTCTAAAAAATCACAACAGCTTTTGAATGTATCGTACTCAAGGTCAACGAGTGAAAAGAAGGGTTCAAACTCTTCGTCATCAAAAATCTTCATATAATCTACATCGGGTAACATGGGGGCTGAATAATGCACTGTTGACTGTCCTTTAATTTACAAAAAAGTGGGTTTCATTGGTCAATTTTGGTGTGTTCGCCAAAACGCTGTTGATAAAGGGACTTAATAAACTCAGGCAGAGGTTGTTTCCAAGGCTCTTGATGGTGATTGGCTATGCTGCCCATTTTTTTAGGGTTGAGCCCAAGTTTTTTCGCCATCTGGATGGTTTCATTCGATAAGCGGTACCGTTTTTTAACTTCAGCCCAAATGGCTTCTTTTTTTATGCTCGAAGTCACTAACAGCCTTTATTTGAATTAAGTTGAAGGCGGTATGATAACAATTTTGATACAATCAAGCCATATTATTGCTGCAACATGCCAGTAGTTCATTTTCTATCAAGTGGTTTATCCTTAAATAATTTAGGTATGGTGCTGTTTTGGTGAAAGGTCTCCGAAGAGACCTTATAAATCATCAGTTTTCCACAGTGATTTCTATTTTTTTCTCAGTAGCCGCTTCTCGTTTTGGAATTCTGATTTCAAGAACTCCATGGGCATAATGTGCCGTAATTTTTGCATCATCTGCGGTTTGAGGCAGGCTGAAACGGCGGTAAAACTGTCCTTGAGCACGTTCTCTTCGGGTATAACCATTTTGATGTTCCGTCTTTTCAAAATGGCGCTCGCCTTTTAACGTCAGTATGTGCTGCTCTAAAGAAATCGAGACATCTTCCTTTTTTACCCCAGGGATATCTGCCAGTACTAGAAAGCAATCCTTTTCCTCTTTTATATCGACCAGGGGTGACCAGGTGCTTGTTTCAATAAATGAGGCATCATCACGTTGTTGCAGATTAAAAAAATTATCCAGCAAACTACCCATCTCGCGATACATTGGCAATGTTCTTCTCAACTCGTTCATGACTTCTCCTTGATTATTGTTTTTGGATAATCTAAAAATAGGGTTGCTTCGGTAAAAATTCAAGGGAATGAATTTAAGTTTTTCTTGTGACTTCATACAAAAAAAATTATTCTTGCGCACCAATTAAGTACTCTTGGTACGGATTGGATTTTTATAGGTTATTTTGTAGAAGGAACAATGACAGCATGAATGAGAAGCAGGTTGGATGTCCGCCTTTGTCTGAAGTAACAAGCGAGTTGATTCAGCGTTATCTTAAGGATTACGGCAATGGGGTTATTGGTTTACATCGTATGGTTTTGGAGCAGGTTGAGCCTGCGCTCATTGAATCCGTAATGGCACGTTGCCAGTACAATCAAAGCAGGGCTGCCAAGCTTTTAGGGTTAAGTCGCGGAACATTGCGTGTGCTTTTAAAAAAATATTTTGAAGAAAAGTACTGCGGTAAACGATACAAAAAGGAGTAAGTATGAGTGCCTTACTTGATGCAGCGATGAAGCTTTTATCAGAACGACCCTATACAGAGCGCGAGCTTAGCAAACAATTGGAAAAATCCTTTGCTGATAAGCCGGATATTGATGCGTTAATTCAAGCGACCATCAAGCGCCTAAATGAACTGCATTTGATTAGTGACCACCGTCTTGCTGAGAGCACTGCCCAGCGTTATGCGCACAAAGGCAATCGGTTTACGATTCAGTCTTTGCGCCAAAGAGGAGTCAGTGATGAAGTAATTGATGAGGTACTGGCTAATCTAGGTGATGAATACCCACGGGCTTTGGATGAAGCGCGCCGCAAGAGCAGGGGATTAAAGGACGAACATCCTGAGAAATCAAAAACAAGGATTTATCGATTTTTAAGTGGTCGTGGGTTTGCCCATGAAACCATCAAAGAAGTGTGCAAGCAGTTATCTGAGGAAGGATTTTTTAGTGCTGCGAATCGTCATGAGGAATCCGAATTTGAATAATCCTGCGTTGTATTGATGCATGGACGAATCATTATGAGGAGCGGCCAGATTGTTGCGAGAGTTTAATGACAAAGCATGAGTTTCTTGAGTGCATAATATACGCGACCTGCAAATAAGGGGAACTCCTAAATTCCCTAAAATCAGTAAAAAATAGAGTGTGAATCCAAAAACAATTTGATACTTGAACAATAACCTGCCATAATTATGTTACAGAGTGTATGAACAGGATGGTGAAAGCCATGCACTCCTCCGCCGATATAAGGTCGGTATCTGCCCAAGAGCGATTATAAAGCGAGCCTAGTTTATTTTATAAAGAGCCCTGTTTTACAGGGTTTTTTATTTGGGTGGTATTTTTATTGGCTTATTTGACTGTATGTGATGAGCTATAATAAAAAAAGATATTTTTTTCTTTTGTGGGCGTGAAGAGGCGTGCTGTTTGTCGCGCACATAAGCACTTTCTATAAACAAACGAAGCAATCCCTTACCTGATTTCGAAACCTTAAAATATACCTCATACTCCTGTTGATTTGATAGTTCGATGGTAAAAAAATTCCCTTTCCCGGTATGGAAGCAGGAACGGTGATCAACCTGTTTAGCAATTTCAGGCAAGAGATATGATAATTCATAGCGAGAAAAGCAAAAAACACGCTTTTCTCTGGAGTCTGAATAAATAAGATCCATTTCAATATCTTGCCAAGTCTCCTGAGTGTGGCTATTTAATCCACGAGTAAAACAATGCAGGCCAAACGCAATAACAAAAGCATAGCGCTTTTCCGGCTTATCTTTAATTGCGGGTTGAATAAATTCCCAATTAAATTCATCAAGATGATTTAATTGGTAGGATGTACCTTGGTACTGAAATGGTTTCCAGGATTTAATGACAAATACTCCACGATCTTTTGCAATACATGCTTAACTAAACAAGCTCTGATTGCATGGTTTTCTCAATAATATGGTGACTAACGCCCCATTCATTTAACTTTTCAAGCAGCGTGTCTTTACTTATCCCGACACGAAGGCTTGGTTTAACCCAAAGCACTAATAAACAATCTTCTGTAATAATAGATAGTGGGTTGATGCGTTTGGCAATTACATCAATAGCGCAGGCATAAACCCATTTTGGCGGCAAATGATGCGCTTTCGCGTACCCTTTAAAGTGATTTTCTTTAATGTTTGATAATTTCCGATATTTTGATTGTGCTATCTGATTAAAAAAATCAAAAAACTTCGGGGTTTCAATTAATGTGCTAAATATAGTTTTTGCATCTTGTGCGTCTTTATCAGTATCCGTGACGAGTTCACGAAAATTAATATCTTTTAATACATTAACCCGTTCCCCCGTTTTTTCGTAAAGCTTAGTTTCAGTTGCTTTAATTTTGTTAATAATGGATTTAATTATGGAATCCATGGGGCGATAATCAATATTATTTTCCTCACATCTTACCCAAAGATGATACATCGCTTGATATAGTGATTCAGGCATAAATAAACGATAACGCTCCAGATCAGTGGCGTGACTCTCTGTCTGATCAAGGAAAAATTTAAGCATTTGATCAAACCACTTCAATTCAAATAGCTCAGCTTTATTTAAAAGCGGGGCATCGGATAAGGGGTCGATTCCTTCTTGATAGCTATGGATGATTTTTTTCTTGTCTGCCTTTCGTGCAATCTGGATCAAATCACCAGATCGGCGATTTTTTCTTAAGACAATTTGCAATTGTTCTTTCATGAATGCCTCATTCATTAAAACGGTAGATAAAATACTTAACAGGATTTATTAGCCAATTCTGATTTATTTATATATCCAGTTATTTGCCAGACTTATTTTGTAAATATTCAAGAATTGCAGTATATACTGCATATGCACTTGAAAAACGTTCGACAATAGATTTATCCCATGTATGGTTAAATCCACACTTAATTTCATAGTTCTCATCATAAAGCGGTATATAGGGTAAGCCGTTATGAGTGCAAGTATAAGGCACTGGATAATAAGTCCTTTTCTCTTCATGCCATTCATCAATCAACACATACTTGTTGCCATTATCAGTTTCACCGTATAGCCAACGGTTTTGATTGTCATAGTGGCTAATACTGAGCTTAATAGTCATTGTTTTATTTTTTCCTTATTTGTGGTTTAACCTTGAGTCCCAAATCAAGTGGACATTTTATTATAATGTAGGATACCTTAAGATATCAACAATTTTTTGTTGCGTTTATTTGTTGACTTCGACTTCTGATTTTGCTATTCTAAAAATGTCCAATCGGGACACATGGTTAAACCACAAATAAGGATAACAAAAATGTTACATACCCATTACTTAACTATTGATATGTTAAGACGTAAAGCACCATCAATCTTTACTCAAGAAAGTGCAGAGCACACCAGCGATAAATATCAACATATTTCAACAATCAATGTCATTGAAGGGTTAATGCAAGAAGGGTTTTATCCAACATGGGCTCATCAAAGCAATTCTCGAATAGAAACTAAAAAAGCATTTACGAAGCACATGATCCGTTTTCGTCACCGTGATACAAAGCCATCTTTTACTCAATTATTTCCTGAGCTTGTACTTGTGAATTCTCACGATGGCCTGTCTTCCTATCGTTTAAATGCAGGTGTATTTCGTCTTGTTTGCAGCAATGGTCTCGTAGCTGGTCATTCTTATGATGAAATGAGAGTGCGCCACCAGGGTGATATTGTTGGAAATATTATTGAGGGTACTTATAAAATTATCGAAGACTCACAGTTAATGATTGAATCATCACATAAAATGGCTTCGGTCAGGCTGGATCAGCAAGAAAAGCAATTATTTGCACAAGCAGCACATACATTGCGATTTGAGGACAGTGAGATCGGACGTGATATTGCGCCATCAAAATTGCTTGCTCCACGTAGAAGAGAAGAGGCAAACGCAAATGATTTATTTACAGTGTTTAATATTGTTCAAGAAAATGTTGTCAAAGGTGGAGTAAGTGGGTACTCAAAGGATTCGCATGGTTATCCCAAGCGCTTTCGTACTCGCAAGGTGTCAGGAATTGATCAGAGCATCAAATTAAATAAAGCCCTATGGACACTTGCTGAAAAAATGATGGAATTAAAAGGTGTGCAGTAATAATTAAATAGGTATGGTATTGCACCACCTGCATGAGGCGGTGCAATTTAAGTGATTATTCAAAATTGCTCTACTGACAACAAGTTAACAGGATGTTTAAAATGAACAAACTCGAACAACAAATCGTTACAGCTTCTGTATTGGGTGCAAATGCTTTTAAAAAAGGAATTCCTCCTACACCATGTCGCGATGACAAATTGATGGCCATAATTAAAGGCCGTTTTTGTGCTGAAACTCCAAACGGTGAGGCCTGCACAACGGCTATATTGAGAGCATGGCTACGCGCCTGGAATTTGGCAAATTTATATAATAAATAAACTATAAGGCGAACGCTCTATATTTAATTCTTTCTTTTTCATTAACTTTTTTTGCGCTAATTTAAAGCCATAGTTTCCCTTAAATTTATTTTGATTCGCATTATTGAACTTTATTAATAGCGATTAGTAAATGGATCGTAACTACTGCTGTAACTTGTAGAAGAAAAGGGACGATAAGAGTCGTCATTGTTTCTTCTGAAATGGTCATGGCTGTGATTAGTTCCAAAAGAATTTCCGTTAACGTCAAGACAACCAATCATTGGAAGCCCAGTAGCCGGATTTATTCTTGGTTCATTTGATTGATGAGAGGAATTAAAAGTACGTTGCCTTTTAAGCGGACCGCATTAAGTATCTAGCGCAAATTGGTGATATTGTTTATTCTGTCATCCCACAATAAATGATTTGATTAAAAATGATAAGGATATCTTTAAAAGAGGCAGAGCGCTCGGAATTAACAAGACTTCGCTTGGGTAGAAATACAAACATTGGTGAACGTGCCTACTATGTATTGTTATCAGACCAAGGAAAATCCCCGCCCGAAATAGCGAAACAATTAAATAGAAATATTATCACGATACGGTTATGGCTAAACCGGTATGTTGAAAAGGGAATTGAGGGTCTTAAGACAAAAAAAGCATCTGGTCGTCCCGCGCAAAAAGCACCGGCAATAGAATCCAGGCTTAAAGAATTGTTAGAACGCTCTCCACAGGATTATGGTTATCAGGAAAGCGGTTGGCAAATTAATTTGCTACGTGATTGGTTTGATAAGCAAGGCATTAGGGCCTGTGAAAAAACATTTGCGAAGGCCCTGAATAAACATGGCTATGTGTATAAACGTTTTTCAAAAACAATGCCTGAAAATGCTCCCTCACCGACGGAGAAGAAATCAAAAGTTGCAGAGATTGTGACAGCGATAAAACAAAACACTCCAAATGAGATGGAAGTTTTATTTGCTGATGAATCCCATTTTTCTAATCAACCATATGTTAGCCGTGGATGGTTCAAAACAGGTGAAAAAAAACAGTAAATACGGTTAAAAATAGACTGAGCAAAACACTTTTTGGTGCTTTAAATTTAAGAACGAGCCGATTTTACTGGAAACAAGCCGATTCAGGAAACAGCCAGCAATTTATTATGTTTCTGCATCAGCTTCATAAAGCAAATCCCAATAAAAAGCTTGCGATCATTTTGGATAATGGAACGATACACAAAAGTAAAAAAGTACAGAAATTTGTCAAAAAGCATGAGTGGGTAGACTTGCATTTTTTACCACCGTATTCACCTGAGTACAATCCAATAGAGCGTTTTTGGCATTGGTTGAAGCATAAAGTTTACGGTTGTAAATCATTCGCTAAAATGGAAGATCTTATTCAGCAAGTGAGAAAATTGATCTGGCACTATCATGAGGGAAGAACTATTTCCAAAATTAATTTCAATTATGAGGCTTATCTTGATTTGCGCTAGATACTTAATGCGGTACGCTTAGCATATTCTATTTTTTCTTCTTCAGTCCACTCAGAATATGGGCGAAAATGAATGATCTTGGCAATTTTTTTTAAAATCAATTTAATCAGTTTCATATTTAAAAATATCCTTATTTTTGATTGTATCTCGCATAATTTAATTATAAAAAATAAAATCACATACTCGCAATTTATTCCGCGCTATCATGATCAAATGATCCAAAATTAAAAATAAAAACACCCACCGAATGCAAACCACAAGAACCTAAAATAACACTTAAAACAAACACACCCCTCGCCATTAGCATGACTTATAAAAATTTTCATAATAATCAGTAAGTTAAGTGATAAAAATCATTTTTAATTTTACTTCAATCTCAATTTTCAATAGGTGTGCATCCACTCTTTAATATTAATCAATAAGTTATAATAAATCAACACCTAATGCACACCTGTTTATTTTTCTATTAACACCGTAAAATTCACAACACACACCTATTAAACACCTAAATAGTAATGATACAATGCCTTCTAAAATGATTTAAATCCATGTACTCAAAGTCCGTAATCTATTTACAAAGAGGATTTTATGCCCAAGGCTTATTGTTATCTTAATCAAAAAATAATTGATCAACTTGAAACAATTAAAAGGGATGAAAGGCATGACTCATCGTCTCAAACCATGAAGGAAATGATTGAATTAGGAATTAAAGTTTATCTTCATAATAAAGAAAATCCTGGGCTTGGTGAGGAAGAAAAAAGGCGCTTAGAAAAAGAAGAGGAATTAAATCGTCAACACACGACTCATCTTTTAAGATTATTGGCAATAAGCGCTGATATATTTCGTTGTGTCTATGATAAAAATAAACTTCCCGAAGGAATGGAAAATGCAGAGGAGCATATCGCAACAATTAAAAAGAAAGTAGATAATTTCATTGAGGGATTTATCAATAATTAAGCTTTATAGGTCAGTCTAATTTCTGATTAAATTTCGGGAAAATTAACTTTTATTTGGCACTTTAACCCTTAGGTTCAAAAAGAAAAATGAGCCACTCTGTCAATAAGAAAATAAGTAAAAGAGCATCTATTTTAAACTTAATTCACCCAATTAATAGAGTTCCATTTCTTCTCGCTGAAGCGTTTTAATTTTTTCAACAGATTGGTTTTTATGCTCAGGAAGTTCTATCTTCAATTGTCGTGAAATCGATTCAAGGCAATTTTTAATTTGATCTTTATTCATATCAATTTTGTTAGTGATTCCCATAATTTTATCGATACTTATTGCTTTATTTAATGATTCAATAACACCTTGTATGCCACTTTTTTTATTCACATCATTGAAGTCTTTGTCACGTGTTGGGATAGCAATTTCAACTATTTTTCCATGCTGAGTTAATCGTTCAATGGCTTGAATAATTACTTTATCGTCTTTAATGGGTTTGAGATCATTATCAAGACAAAGAACGACTCTATTTGTAAGAAGAGCCGTATCAATATTTAGAAAATTTGCCTTTCCAAGGGTGGCGATAACACGCTCTGTTTGGACTGCATCACGAACACTCAAACCCGTTTCAACCCCTTCTACAAGATAGGTGACACACTCTTTTTCCTTACCTTCATTTAAAATGACTCCAGCACCTATTTTTGCCCCATAGGTTTTCTTTGATTTCATGTTAATAGCCGCTTTATTCCCTGTTTTTGGATCCAGGTAAACCGCTTCAACTGCAACTACATTACTGTCTTTATTTCGTGCAATATTTAATAATGCCGGTCTGTATTTTACTGCCTCTGTGCTCTTGGTATAGACTTTAGGATGATAACGGATATTCTCACCAGAAATATTATGAATTTTTCTAATTTCTTTCAGGTATTTTTCAGCAAGTGTTCCGGTTATAGGTTTTGATTCTTGCGCTAATTGCCTTCCATAGTCTTGGGTTTTAGAGCCATCTGACGGCTTTTCTTTATTTGGCTTAGGATTTTGTGGCACTAATTTAATTTCTTGCCTTAAATCATCACCCGTCAATTTTGCCGCATAGGCGAGGCTTTCTTTAAAATTTAGATTTAATGTTTTTTGAATTAAATGCAGCAAATTTCCTTTTTCCATGGTTTCAAAATTAAACCAAGTTCCCCTTTTTTCACCGCTCAAACAAAAGGTCAAACTCCCATTCGTACCGTATCGATACTCCTTTTTTGAAGATAAAGCACGATTAGGCTGACCAAGAAGCGATTCAATAACAAGCTCTGCATGCTGTGATAAATTTTGTGATAATGTATTGGCATCATATTGAGTAGCGTGCTCCTTTACTGGGGATTTATCACGTTCTGGCTTTGGCGTCTTAGACAAAGTAGTATTTTGGCTGCTTTTGATTTTAGAACCCAATCGATTTAGTACTTCTAAGGCTGAGGTTTTTTCGGGATTAGTACGCAATTGTTTTTTCAATTTTTGATAGTTATCGGTATAAATCATGGCATGTAATGAGCCACGTGTTACCATAATATAAAACGAACGCAGATGATTGACCTTGGCATTCCCTGTTTCTGCTACACCAATAACAAAAGGGGATGATGCACCTTGGATAGAATAACTCGTAGCAGTATAACTGTAATCCCAATGAGCATCGTTCATCTCCTGCTTGTGCAGCACATGTTCAACACCCTGGCCATCTTTCACTGTAACTGATTCTTGCTGTATATTCGTTACTTGTACCCGTTCATTAGCAAAACGGCCTAGAGATTTGTTGGATTTCTTAAAATGAATTTTCTCTCCAATAGAAATTTGGCCTGGCGATGATTGAAACAACTCAATCTTCCAATCTTTGTTTTCTTTTTCAGGAATAAAGAGGACTTTATTTCCTTTTGTATCGTTCAAAATAACGACCTTTGCCGACTCATCTATTGAAACCACTTTGAAATACTGCTCCCCTTTTTTCAAAAAATGCTCCCCTTTTTCTAAACAATCACGATAGGTTTCACAGTAATAAAGCTCTTCGGTGGTGTAGTTGGTGCTTAATAAACGAGGAAATACCCTATTTTCAGAGCCCAAGGTAGACTCTTCAATTAAAGCATCTCGGATGAGGTTATTGGCAATTTCTCGGTTTTTATTCTCATGAATAATGACAATGGTCTTATCGCGACATTCGGGCGTGCGTGATAAATAATCACCTACAGCCAGCCCAATTGGGCTTTGTGGGTTTAATTTTTCCCCAAGGCTCGCTTTTAAGGTATCTTCATGCAGTGATTGGGATTGCTTTATAGTGCTTGATTCAATAACTGAAGAGTTTAGTTCATGATAAGGACTATTGGCATGGTGTCTTTCAATCAGATTCAAAGGCAATGCGCTCAATTGAGCCAATGCCTTATCTTCTTCACCTCCAATCAGTGTTTCAATGGCACTTTTATATCCTTCGACTTGCTGTCTCACCAAAGCGTCCATCCACGCCACTTGGATACTTCCTTCCTGCATTAATATTTTGCTTGGCTTTCCACTTTCAATACTTTGATGTTGGCTTATATCACCCATGAGCACACAACGCGCCCCTGAATCTTTCACTTTTTGTACGAGATTGGAAAAATCACGATTGGATACCATGGAAGACTCATCAAGCAATACTAAAGACTTATGCGTTAAGGTTGCTTCTTGTTCTTGTTCCATCAGAAAGCTTTTTAAGGTTTGCCCTTGGATTCCTAATGCCCTCATTTCCCTCACTGCCTGATGAGTAGGAGCTACTGCGACTAAATCAATGCCTTCTGAGGCCATAGATTGTGCTTGATTCATACAATCAATAGCTGTTCGAGTCATTGTAGTTTTTCCAGTTCCAGCATAACCTTGGATGATAATAAATTGATCGGATGTAGTCGTAATTAATTCGCAAGCCTCTTTTTGCCCTTTGGTAAGTGGAGCGGTCATTAATTGCTTTTGAGCCTCTTCACGGCTCATCAAGGGTTTCACTGTATTCATTCCCGATTTAACGGTGTTAATAATTGATTCTTCGAATAAAACCGCCTCCTTTGTGGTCAATAATCGCTCTTTTCCAGAAATTAAAGTACCACTTGCAATTAGGTTATCTAACGTATCGTTTAATTCACCAAATCCAGATTTACCAAGCGCTTTATGAATGGCTACTTTAAGCAAATCCGCACGTGAAAATGCCGCTTCTCGCTCAGAAAGATGTGCTATAGCAAAGTTTAATGCCTTTTCGCTTTCAGATTTTAGGGGTTTATCAGAAGATAAATGCATTAATGCTTTTTCAAGTGTCGTTAACAACTCTGTAGTAGTTGCATGATCAATAAGAGATATCCCATGATTCATTTGTGCTGCTTCTAAAGTTAGGGATAGTGCTGAAGTTTGAGCAGTTGTTTTCAAAGCATAGCGATTGGCTTTGTCTACATCATCAGTAATAATAGTTAATTCTTTTTTAGTTGATTCTGATAATAAAGACATGGTGTTTTTCTTAAGCGCATAAGCCGGAAGCGTCATGATTGTTTGCGCTACAGGTTTAAAATCCTCGGCATAGATTGTTTTGGCATAATCGTAATCCAAAGGAAAATTCTTCTCAGAATCCGTTATTAAATGAATCGTATTTTTTCCATTTTTTATTTTTATTCCATGCCTGGTAAACGCAGATACTTCATACTGAGTCCCGATTTTTACTCCTTCAAAACCAAGAGTTCCTGTCGCAATTAACTTATCCCCTATCCCAACAGATAGCGGTGTTTGCTCATAGATCTGTGCCGATTTTGAAATCGATTGAGCAGAAATGGTAGACTTAATGCCGTGATGATCTCGAACGACTAATTGATTTTCTTTTTCATGAATACCAAGCACAGTCAATTTTTTAGAGCCGGTACGCGAATTTTGTAGTAACACCCACCCTTGTTCATAGCTTTTAGCCAATTTTTTTTCACTGTCCGTTAATGAAAGACGAGTCAGTGTATGAATTACTTTTTCATGAGATGAAAGTTCGCCCCGCTCTTTAAGCTGGGCGCGAATCATCTCAGTGACCTCTTTCGCTTCTAGTTTTGAAATCGTGAGTACACGTGTGCTCTGTCTTTGATTCAAAGGTAAATCGCAAACCATTTTCGCTGTTTTTAAAAGTCGCGCCTCACTTGTTTTTGCTTCAATGAGATTAATATGGGTAGTTACAGAAGGCTTATCCTCAACAGTGAATGTTTTTACCTGGGCTTTATTAAGCAAATCGGCGATATCCGATTTAAAACCTGATAAAGCATTTGATTTTTCCAGAAGCACCACTTTAGCTTGACGCCTGTCAGCAATGGTTAATAAAGTACTCATCTCATCAGCAGACACGCGTTGGACATCATCGACTATAAGTAATTCTCGCTCTTTTTTACTTTTGAAAAATGGGAGTTTATGTTCTGATTCATGGCGATAATTAAACCCTGAAACGGTTTCACATAAATCCTCTTTGCCAATAGACAAAACCCACTGCCACAAGGTTGATGGAGATTTGGTGAGCTCTTGATTCATACGCAATGCAGTTAATCGGGTTGGACTTAAGATACGAATTTTTTTGGAATCTTCAGCATAATCAATCAAAGTGCTTAACAATTCACGGGATGCAGCACTTTGCTGTCTCATCAGAATAATACCTGCTTTAGAGGATAATGCTTGCGTCACAACATGTCGAATCGATTGATTTCCCGTTAACTCATTGATTTTATCGTGATTTCGTAGTATCGATTTTGTTTGTGGTGTAAAACGTGATAGTTTATTAATCAGTTCACGCTCCTTATGAATGAGTGTTTGCGTCGTAAAACTTCGATGTTCTGTATCAAGGGCAATAAGATTTTGTGTTTTAATTTCATGATCAATTTGTGCCATCAAGGATTCAAGACCCTGTTCTCCTAATGAAAAATAAAGACTACTTTGTAATAAATCGTGATAAGTAAACTTTAGTTTTTTATCTTCAAGATGAGCTATGGCCTCTTTGAAAGCCTGACTTAGTTCCATGTTATTCGTCTGATTTTTTTTACTGGGATTAAACTCCTTCGTTTGTTCTTTTAAGCGATTAAGATAAGTGGATGGATTAATACCTAATGTATTGCTTTCTTTTGTCCAACGCTGGCGTAATTCTTCAGGATCAACAACCTCCTTTGCTTTGCGAGAATGAAGAGTTGCTCTGTCATAAGCTTTTAAAGAATCAGAATGCATTTCCTGAACATGCTCTTCGATTTGTGTTCGGCGTTTCGACATTCGTTGCAACAAGTGTTGATCAAAATGTTTGATTTCAAATAAACCATGGGCATCGCCTGTATGCTCAATCTCCAATCCCATTTGGTTTAGACCTAATGCAAGTTCTGATCGATATACCAGCCCCAATAAAATCTGGTTATCCATAATCCACTCCATAGTGCCATGATTACGGTTGATACTTGAGGCCAGCGCACGCCATTTGCCATCAAGGCGCTGTGTAGCATTCATCAACAAAGCATGAACATGAAGTTGGGGATCTTGCTCTCGTGAAGTATCATGAAGAATTGTTGCAAAGCATAAATTTCCTGTTTTTTCATACTCCCTTCCTTCTTTACCCGATTTACGAGCTGAGGCTGCTTCCTTTTCAATGAGTTTTAATGCTGTTTTCACAGCATTGAGGTGTAAATCAATAAATTCTTGATGCTCACAGACCAACCCGAGATAAGATACTGATTTTGGGGCTGAGAAAGTCAAATCATAGCCACCACGATGGTTTATTTCACCGCTGTGAACGTTTACACCAATGACATCGCCACTGGGTAAAATACCTCCAACAACAGCTTTTAGTGTGTGTTCATCCACCTCCCCTACGAGGTTTTGTTTTGCAGCACTTTCTCCAACCCACTCTGTAGTTAATTGGCTTCTAAAATAATAATTTTCTTGATTAAAATAATAACTCGGGTTTCTAATCGGTTTTACTTGTAAGCTTAGCATCATGCATCCCCAATCTTAAAAAAGTGATTCCATACCCATGTCACACGCTTTCTTTTTTGCGCGCGATGAAGGCTTACGCGAAATACGTTCCTCTTTGACCTCCTCTTCTGAGCTGTGATTTTTTTTGGGTGTTGTCGCAGGTTTGGGGACGAGAGGCATGGCTCGCGGAATAAACCCTTTTGCCTTGGCGGTTCTTTTTTGATAAATAAGTTCCAGTTTGGTAATGGGGAATTGACTTGGAAGACGCAAATAACAGGTAAGAGGTGAAAGATCCATGATTTCAGGGTAGGCTACTAAAGGACGAGTCGTTCTGTTTTTCCCCAAAGAAATACCATCCCGAATTGAATTTGCGCCATAAGAATAATTTTCACGTGTGTCATCGATTTCTTCATCGCCTAATTCTTTACTGACAAGCTGTGCCATCTGGTGACTTGGGCTTGCAAAAAATGCGCGTGTATTCAATAAGTCAAAAATCTCAGCGGCACCACTGCGTCCATACACTTTTTCCAACTGGCTAAAGCTTTGCATTCCCAGCAAAAAGCATCCTCCGAATTTTCGAACTTCGGCAATGGTTTCCCCTAATAAAGGCAATTTGTGAAGGCTTGGTAGTTCGTCACAAATAAACCAAATACGTCGATTTGGATCTTCAGCGAGGCTTAAAAGAGTCAATGAAGCCATTGCGATCCACATGGAGATCAATGGTTTTAATGATTCATGTTGTTCCCCATTAGAAGAGATAAAAAGCCACCCTGATTTTTCTTGATTGAGTAAATACTCTCGAATGGAAAATGCTTCTTGTCCTGAGTCTTCCAGACCATTTAGGGACTGCATGGATTTGAGGTAGGTAGTAATTACAGAACGAATAGAAATGGCTGTTTTCTCTATTTTATTACTGACCAATGTAGCCGCGGCAGTGCCAGTCAGATAGGGTTCTAACTCACTAAACTCCCCAGTGACTAATAATTGCAGTAGTTTGGATAAGGAGCGCTCTTTATCCTCTCGCATTCGGCTTGCAACAGAAGCAAACACGGTTCGTGCGGCACTCACCCAAAAGGGATCGTTTTCCCCATGCATGGGGATTAAACTTTCTGCCATATTTTCTAAAATTTCATCTTTGGGCGCCTCAAACCATAGATCCCAATTCGCGCAACGCGCATCAAACGGATTAAGTAGAACATCATGCCCTTCTTGAAAATAGGCTTGAGTCAACGTACATCCCTTATCATAAACAATGACCCTATCGCCTCGGGCACGTAAACAATCCATTAATTTCATAATAAACTGACTTTTTCCCATACCCACCGTTCCATGCACCAGCAGATGCTGTACTTCAGAATTCAGCACTAAAGGAAATCCATCAAGGTTTAAATCAGATGCTTTACTCTGTTGAACAATTTGCTTTTTGAGTTCTTTTGGTGGTAAAAAACGTGCACCACGGATGAACTGATTTTTGGTTTGAGATTTTCCGCGATAGATAAAATAACGGGTTACAATGAAGGCAACGATTAAGGACAATAAAAACCCCAATCCAATCGATTGGACAAAGAGGTTCAAACATCGCGCCGATATTCTTGAAAAATAGTCATTATGAAGTATTTGCTCCACCGATTGAGAGGCATATCCCCCTTGAACTGGAACAGAAAAAAGATGCCGAACCCCAAAAAGATTATAAAATTTGGCGCTGTGATAACATAAAGTTTGCGCAACCATTCCATGAGACGCTCTTAGCCAGGTTACTAATAGGGTTAAGCCCACCCAAAGCATCAAATACACATCAAAAAGAGCTCTATTGACTTGGAACCACATGCGCAAATTATGAAAAGATATTTGGCCACCACGGGTATAATGTTTGTAATTGGATTCATTGCTCATTTGTTGCCTCCTGTTCTTTTTAGACAAAGCAGCAGCTTCCACTGCTTAATTTTGTGGTTAATAAATAAACTTATTGATTTGGTTTAATGATTTTTCATCACATCATGATTTGACTTCTTATCTTGGTTAAAATAGGCTTTGATAAGCGTAAAGAGTGTGCTAATCCCAATGCGATTAAGCTCCATTTCTATAATGATGTTCGTGAGAAGACCGCTTATAAGAAATCCAACAAAAGCTAAAAGCACAGCAACTCCTGGAAATAAAAAAGCTGAGGGTATAAGCACTATGGCCACATAGATGCGATAAAAAATGGTTGCTGCACTGTGCATCTTCTGCAAAAGCATCTTACCGGTTTGAAGTGTGTCTTTTAATTGGTATTTAAATAAGACGTAATGATTAAGCGGACTGTACAAAAAAAGAAACACAAAGAGACATACACCAATACCCAATAGTTCAACATACCCTAATTCTAAGAGTGCTTCACCTAAAGAAGCATGCTTAAGTATTTCCCGAATGTGAATAAGCCAAGGGAGAAAATTTCCCAACACCACTACGACATACATTTTTAAAAAGACATACAAAAACAAGCGAATATTCGCCTGGTAATATTGATTAGCAGGCATAATATCTACGTCCAAAGTTTTCAATGTTTGAATGTCTTGACCAATAGCCTCTTTTAATTCTTGAGTGTTCATCTGGTGATTATTCATGGATTAATTCCTTTCGTGGGGCTGATTTATCGTGGGAATCAACCCATTTAGATATCTTCTCTGGTAGAACCAAATTGCTCTGCCCCAATTTTTTCCCTTCTTCCATATCCTTATCTGTGGTATGGGATGCGTGTTTATATTGAGTCTGAAGTCCCCCTCCTCCCTGGTTTGTTTTATTAACGCTTGCATCAATTTGCCCCTCTATCCTGTGTTCAAAACCTTTAGCACTTGTCAAGTCAACACCCAAACTTTGTTTTTTAGCATCGTGATGCAATGCGTTACTGTTATTTTTATATTCATGGCCCATAGCCCCTTCCTTAGTCTTTAAAGAGGCAGAACCATGCTGATATAATGAATCAACATCAGAACTTTTATTAGCATTTCCATAACGAGCAATTAAGTCATCGCGTTGTTTGCTTAGGAACTCATTACCTAGAGCTTGTAATTTTTTCAAGGCATGTATCTCTCCAGGATGAGAATACAATTCATCTCGTTCAGCCTCTGTAGTGCGATGAGCAACAAAGCCTGCAAATGCCTGATTGAGATCCGTTGTAATCTGCTCCGAATTGGATTCCACATAACTTCTGGCCGTACTAATGCGTGCAGCACGTGACATCGATGCATCGTAGTTATGACTTGCGGTTTGTGCATCACGCAAATCAGCCCCCATTTGATGTGACAGGCTTGCACCTTGTGAATGGCTGTTATCCAAATGATGGGTTTGCGCAAAATGACTCACGTAATTGAGTGCCTGATTAAAATCATTCGCCTCTTTAGAAGACACAGCATGGTCTGTACCTTCATGGTATCTGTCGCTACTTGTTGAAGAGCGCTCCCCTTTGGCATGGACATCTGCTCCACCGCTTGCCCCGAATGCAAATCGGCCAATACTTCCCAAAGCGCTCTTTTCACTGGATACTTCTGCATGAACATTTAACCCCTGGGAAGTCATTCGCGCCAGAGCATCTTCTTGTGAAATACCCTCTCGTTTGGCGACCTCTGTGGCAATCTGGGTCATTGTAGACAGAGCTTGTTGGTATTGACCCGATTCATTTTCAGACACACCATCACCAAATCGCATCTCATGGCCTTGAAGTTTCGATAATTGCACCGCCCGATGAGAAAAGTTCGACAGCGCTGTTTGATAATGCTGGCTTTCATTGGTGGCTGCCTGTCTTGATTCTTCAAATGCCTGATTCAAAGAGCCACTTAGTGCTTTAGCATCAGAAATATGCACTGGACTTCGTGTCATGGCAGGACTTACATCAAATACCGCATCGCCACTGCCCGTCGTTGTTTTTAATACCCCACTTCCCATTTGCTCCGTACTCATACCATGCATGTGCGTCCAATTGGAATCATGCTTATTCGCCGATAAATTATGGTGGCTTGTGTTTTCATAATTCATATTCCAGCCACTATAATTTGCCATGGATACATTACCCGTTGCCGCAGATTGTGCTTCACTGGACGACAAACTTTGCATCATCCCGCCAAAATGCTGGGATGAGGTGCTTAAAATCTGACCTAAACCTTTGGTGATATACAGGGCAATAAAAGGAACACTGGCTGCCAGTGCTCCGGCAGTATAGGCAAAATTACTGTGGAAACTTGCTAAAGAATCAATGTTTGAAAAAGTAACTCCTCCCGTTTTTTGTCCAAAAAGAGTAATGGTCGTACTTGAAGCCAGTGAGACCAGAAAATGAATGATGATAAACATCGGCGGCCATGACCACAGATAGACTTGTGATTTTAAATAAACGCCATAAACATTCTGCATACTTGGAAACAAAGCAACGATGACTACTAAAGGGAAAATACATAAGGTTAAGATCCACATCACCGTCATGTAATAAGGCAAACGAAAACTCGCAAGCCAAAAACTGTTGGCTTCCGCTACATGCATTTTTTGCATGCTGTCCGTATTGGTGTAATTCATCAATTCGGCATCGGCTCCCACAAAAGCAAACGCATCGGTTGCCGCATCGCGTGTTGCATTGATTAGTATATTTTGAGTGAGCACGGAGGCTGCATTGTTTGAAATACGCATGTAATAATCATGTGCGGCTTCATAGATGCGACTGAATTTATCTTCGGCAGTTCGTGTCGTGTCATCTGGGGTCATTAAACGCCCCAAATGCTCCAGTTCAAGTTTTGCAGCAGTAGGTAATCGTTTTTTGAGATCAGCTGCCCCATCCCCACAACTTAAATTTCTGCCATCGTGCATGATGATCCGATAAACCGGTGAGGGATTTTCAAAATAGGTTTTGGCTAAATCCTCACTATGAACCAGGTTTTGCGGTGTTATTTGATGACTGGCTAAGAGCTTTGCTGAAAAAATGCATTGCCTGATGTAGGCCGACATGTCGGATGCCAAATCAGGCGACATCGAAAGACGAGTATTGGTTGCCGCAAGCCAGGTTCTTGATCCAAAAATCATCCCTGTTTTGATATAGTCCAGGTCCTGGGGCATATGAAATACATCGCTAAAAGCGCTGGTTACTCCATACCCCATTCCACTAATGAGTGCAGCGGGTAAAGCAATTCCTAGAGGCACATGATCCACAGTTAATGCAGTGCCCGCGCCATTTGCTTCATATTGCATATCAATAATGGCCACAGGAACGCGAATACCCAGCAAGCAATAAGACACAAAAAATGAAAGCACGACAAAGTGGACTAAGGATCCCAGTTTTTTACCCATCACATACTGATAACCTACAACGGATATCGCTAAAATCATGATGATGTCGATACCTGTCTTAAAGGTTTCTTCGCCCAATAAAGTCACGACCGCATCAAGTACCGTTTTTAAGTATTCTCCATTTTGCGGGGTATAAATTAATAACGGACTCATGCTGCCCCTCCTATATAAGCTTTCCGTAACATCGGAGTTAATGTATGGAGTGCTTGTTTTACGTTGTTCTGAACCAATTGATTGGTGGTGAGTGCCGCATTAAATCGTTCGCGAGTGTCGCTATTGAAGCGTGCCACAAATTCCTGTGCCACTTCGATGCTCTTAAATAGCTTTTCTTCATTGCTACTTCCTAAATCTTTGCCTGCAAGTGATGCACGAATCACCTCAAGCGAATTAGCAAGATATTGGGCAAGCAAATCGGTAGCCACACTCTGTGCTAACTCGTAACTGCTTTGAATGCCTATATTTTGTTGGGCGCTTGCTGAAATCATCTGAAATACTGAAGGTTGAGTCATCTCGATTAAACCCTTTTGCTCTTCTGTTAACGCGGTTTCTGATTTAATATGCTCGTATATTCCTTGAAGTAGTGTTTGCACCTGGAACACTAATGAGTCTTTACTTTGAATGGTTTGACTGCCTTCTGCATTAATCGACACACATTTCATTGGAGTACCCGTATCGGTGCATTGATAACTGGGAAGTTTCCCACCATAAAGTAAGGCTTTAATAAAGTCTTGATTCGTTGCCAAAGAAGGATAAGTCTTAATTCCCCCTTTCGCATCAAATACCAAAGTTCCTGAAATCGATAGATATACTTCAGCGATCTTTGCATCCTTTTTGATAAAATCATTAAGTTGTAATGCATCCCAAACCACATTGGTATTGACTAAAACTCGCTCTTTGTATTCAGGGTTATTTTTCGCAGCCTCTAAGTGTTGCTCCATCTCACCACCTGTGGAACATTTTTGTCTAGCTTCTGCCCAATCTCTAAATTTACCGGTGTGGCTGCCTATGTCTTCACAGAGTTTTTGATGAGCAGCCCTATTCCTTGGCCAAACTGCCGCGCTCAAATTTTCGCCCATTTCACACGAATTAAAATTGGTTCCATTAATGTCGTTAGCCAGTTTTTGCATGTACTGCATGGAGTGCGCAATTTCAGGTAACTCAGTTTCAAGAGCAAGATTTAAGGCATAACCCGCACCACTGCTTAAAATGGACTGCATGAAATCAACAATTTGTGACGCCTTAATGTAAGAAAAACCTCCTGCAAATACATCTATCCCGCCACAACCGGAACGAAAGCCAGGCACATCCACATGAGCAATCTGAATTGTTCGCACCTGATTTCTTGCATAAACGGAACCTAATGAAGCAAAGCCTGCTGCTTGTGACTCATAGGAGTGTGAGCCTGTAACATTCGCACTAAAGCCTAAGTTGTTAAAAAAATGATTCAGATCGCTACTTGCGCTCGCGTAGGTTATGGAACTCAAAAAAAACATTGAGATAACGACTATGAATTGCATCATCATTGCCCTCCCGCATTTTGCGCAAAATCAAAAGCTGTCCTTTGATGCACTTCTTCTAGACTGTCTGGTATTTCTTTACAGCCATAAAAAACTGTATCCAGATCACTGCATCTTTTTTGAGGGTTAAATGCTGGACAATCACCCTCAGATACTAAATCGAAACTATTTATTTGCGGTAGCTCGTCAAATATATTGTGACTTGCACATGCAATCGTGCAAAAAACCAATCCGATAATGAGCCCAAAAACTTTATTCATGAAATCGCTCCTCAATGTGTTGTTTTAATTCATGGACACGACGTGCCAATTGATAAGGAGAAGCCTCACCAAACAATACGGCATAGGCTTCTTTCGTATGGCGATTGACTAAAAACAGTGCGGGCACCGTGGCTTTAAAACCACCGTCCACATAAAAAGTTTGAAATAATTCTGGGGTTAATGGTTTGCCATCAAACCCCTCCAACGACTCACTATCTAAACTGTATCCTTGAACTTTGATGTGAAACGTGTTGGAAAAATCCTTTAAAATAGGTGCAAACTTATGGCAATGAGGGCATGTGCTGCGATAAATAAACACAAAATAATAGTTTTCGGACAAGTCTCGAATTTCGGAGCTTTGCGACGCAACATTTGTTTTTGGCGCTTGTTTTTTAACAAGCATAGCATTGAGTTCGTCAACCGCCTTATTGGCATATGAAGCCTTGCCAATACACAACAATAAAACCAAAAGTATTCGAACCATCATGCGCCAATCCCCTCATAACTGAATCGTTTGTAATGGGTCGCTACGTCCAATAATCGCTCCTTCAATTCAGCCACAGAGACATAACCGTAAGACAAAGGCGACATTTTTTGCGTTTTTAAATCGACCAGAAACAGTGCTGGCATATAACGTGATTGCAAATTCATCGTGTGTTGCACCACTTCCAATGGAATATTTTTCGGGTTAGGCAGTCCTTCAATCGGCTGCCCATCTGTGGTCACAGAAATCATGGAAAAATGGGTTTGCATCACAAACGGCACGAGATGGCTAATCATTTTTTGCGAAATGGAACTATTCCCCCGATAAAAAAGAATCAAGCCATAGCGTTTCGCCCCTTCCTTTACGACTCGTTCCATCAAGAGATTCATGGAGTCATTACGAATAGCAATTGCTGAGTTATCCGTAGGAAAATTCAAGGTATGATCAAGCTCAGGATGCGTCATTAGCACTTCTTGCCAATATTGCACAAACTTCTGATTATTTTTGGCATAACCTTGTTGAGCCTTCATGTATTCTAATGTCGCATCAAATGAAGGATTCATTAAAGCGGAAGCCAACTTATTTAATGTGACATGCCGTACCTCCATAAGTTGTTCATACGGTGTTTGTGGTCGTGCTGATGGTTTAAGTAGCTCTTGATGTTTTATCTTGGGCTCTTTTTCATCATTGCTATACCAATGAAAACCATGTGCAGGAACTTTTACGAAATCGGCGTTGACTTGGGCAGCCAGGATCATCAAAAGGCAAGTAAGTTTTTTCATCATGATGCTGCCCTTTGTTGTACGCGTCGTTGAATTTCATCCATGGTTTTGGCAGGATTGGGGCTGTTTAAAGTAACATCCCCCACAATACCTGCCTCTTTCATTGAGGTTCCATGAGGATAGGGATATACCGGACTTAAAAAATTGATACGCCCCATATCCAAACGTTGTAACTCATTAACACTTAAACCAGGGCATGTAGTATGTTCGGCATCGCCTAAAGCATTAGAATTAAGCTGTTTTAAGCGCCCTTCCTCCTGAACAATACGTGCCATTTTGCTATCAAAAACACAGTAGGTATTTTTGTACTCAGTACACACGCCTAATATTTTTTCAGAGCAATACTCACCCACATAATGTGCTACATAATTATTTTTAGCCTTCCCTAATTCTTTGTCTTCTTCGCGGCACAAATTAATGTGTATTTTATCAAGCCATCCATCTTTGGAGCAGCAATCAACCAAATCAAATATCCAAATTTTACATCGTAATGGGTGCCCTGAAAAAAGAGAGGCTTGGGTTTTGCCAAACTCTGCTCCTGCCTCTCCAACTACGGAAAGAGGCGCCATGGCCGCCCCAAAATCTTCATTTTGGGTTGCAGAACGCTCCGCACACTCCCCATCAGCACAAAATAGATTCTTAATACAGGGTATTGGCTTTGGGCAAACCGAATCCTGGCAGCGATATACTTGCTCATATAACGAGCAGGCATTGTTCTCGATTAAAGTACACCGTGAGCTTGATTGCAGACAGCCTTTATTTTTTTGTACCACACATTCATCGGCATGGGCTGAAACACAACGGTACGTTGCATCAATTGCCCAACATGGGCGTGTGACAGGCAGCCCCTCAATCACATGGGTCGTATTGGCTTCAGTACACTGTTCTTTTTTTATTTGGCATAAACCACTGCGTTCCAATGCACCACAATCAGTATCCCAATGCTCTTCATTGACATAGGCACGAGACGTGGCGTCAAGCGTTAAACGGATTTGAATTGGGTAGTAACGCGCCCATTTTTGGGTAAGGTGCAGTACCAATAACCCATTGTTTTGACAACTAGGATGAGTGGTGACTTTAACCCAGGGTGCTGCTTGTCCATTATTGCGAATGGAGTGAATCGTAGCCTTTAAGTGGTCACAGGGTTGTTTCAGTGCCACAGGACTGGTCACTTGACCGGAAACCGCGTTGGTAATCGCACCTGTAATAAGGTTGACACTGATGTACCCCTCCCATTTCTTTTTAACAGTAAATTCGATGTAAATGGGTTTATTAATGTGTTCTCGATTGACTTCCACCTTAAGCTTTTTAGAACATTGCCCATCAGGCAATGTTCTTGAGGTATGACATACCTCATCATGTGCTTTTAGTTCACAGGGCTTTGATGTTTCATCACAATGAATGCGATCATTAGAAATACCGTGCGTGATGGCATAACTTTCTTCCTCTATTAATTTTGCTTGTTGGATGGCTGTGCTTTGGGTATTGACTTCAAGCTGTCGCTCGCCAAAATGCTTCATGACCTCTTGGCCTCCTGCATCCTCTTTTAATGCTTGAGAGGCTACGACACTCAAATCCGTTTTTTCAGTTTCAATACCCTGGTAGTAATTTTTTTGCACAGGGCTTTCATTGTAGTCCTTAAAGGTTGTTTCAGGATGAAATTGATTTAACGCCTCACGCGTTTGTCCTCTTAACGATTTTGCATAGTTTTTTAATTGCGGAAAATCTTGTGCGGTTGTATTGGCCAAGGCCGTAACCACCAATCCATACGTCAATGCTAATCCAATGATGCATTTAAACATGTCCATGCTCCAATATTTTTTGTGCTACATCAGGCGCTGCACCTCCTTTAGTCCCTATTAATTCAAGGCTTTTTTTAAGATTTGCATTGCCGTAAACTACATCAAATGATGCATCAGGACACCTTGTTTCTGATTGACATGATGAGCCATGAGTCACCACCAATGCAGGAACAGAAGAGATGCGATATTGGGTAAACCAAACCGGATCAATCGATACCCCTTGAAAATTTAAATGACGCTTGGTAGCTTCTTGATTCAGATGTTTAAATCTCTGAATCGTTTTTTTAAAATCGCCATCAACTAATCCATTGATGACCAAAGGAATATTAAATCGCGAAGCCTCATCACCCAATGCAAATAAAAGTGACTCAGGCATGGAAAATGAGACAAACAAAACAGCGCCATCCACGTTTTTAGGTTTTTGTTGGCCTGCGATGCGATTACCTTCATGGCTTATAATCGCATCGGTAAGGCTTCTGTATTCCAATTTGGTCTGTGATGAATTCCTGCTTAAAAATTCTAAGGTGCTGCTTGGTATCGCAGATTTTTGCTCGCGGCCAAGAGCCAAGTATGCTGCAATCTCATCATTCGTATTGGCATAAACGGTTACAGACCATAATATGAAACTGAACCACACTGTTTTATTGAGCATGCTTAAACTCCTTAAATACGCTTGGATAATCAATCATTACAAATCACTCCTTTTTAAAGGAAACAGCAATTTCTTTTTTTAAAAATTAAAAACCCAAAGTTATCGCCATCACTTGGGTAGGTATGCCCTGCCTCCCACGTAATTACCGAATGTCCAAAAGGATGACAAAGGCGCGCTTCAGGCAATGTATTCACCAATTGGTAGCGGTAGCGGCTTTTGGGTAAAATGGATGAGGCGTATGTTTTACAAATAAGAGGCGCGTCTTTACCTACTGAATCAGTAATCGCACCCATCCGATGCAATTTGAAGTCCACGCGCTCTGTTAAAAGCGTTGCCGCAGAAATAGGGCTTGACTGGTTGGCCACAAACCCTGTCAATGGATAGGTTGAGCCTTGGGCGCCCTGACACCAAAATAAAGAATCGATGGGCATGCCCGTCAAGGCTGCTGTGGCATCGGCGGCACATGCTGCTCGCGCAGGAGGGCTACTGAATAAAGTTGCTTCGGGGTTGATGACAAATGCAAATTCAGAATCATTCCAGGTTGGATCAAGCTCACTTAAATACATCACATCAAAATCTTCAGTTTCCATACATCCAATCGATGTAAGCACTTGCAGCCAATACATCAAAGGATATTTGTACCAATGCACGTAATAAAAAGCTCCTTTGCCATCCGTATCAGGCATTTGGGAACCACCCAAACCTTGATCTTTAATGTGGAGCTGAATACCTAGATTGACCATACAGTAAGGCTTTCGCGTCACATCGGCCAAAGCAAAAGGCTCCCAATAGCCTATAGTAACGCCCAAGAGCTGTCCTTTATGAGGACAAGAACATAAAGGATTACCTGGATTTTTTGGATCGGGATAATGGCTATTCACCACATTAAAGTTTCCAATGGATAAAGGAAACAAGCAATTCCAGCAAATGTCTGTTATAGGATTAACAAAATGTCCCTTACATTGAGAAGCATGAAGTGGAGAATACCATCCTAAAAAGAGCAAACTGATATAAAATAAGAATCTAGGCATCATGAGCTCCAATTTCTTTAATCTGCCAATAAAGACCCTCTTGATTCACTACACTAGGTACGTTTTTGATATGGAGCTTATGAATCAGTACCCCATTTACATCAAAATAAACTCGCCCCAATAGCTCCGAAGCATCTCGAATATCTCCACCAGTAAGAATAAATTTGACCTGTTTGTAATCACGGTAGTGCTTTCTAACCCACTGCATTTGATTGGAATCATCCGCATTAAAAAAGAACAAAGTTTTATTAAATTGAATGTGTTGAAAGGGATTAATTTGCGTTCCCGCTTTAGCAAGGAGCATTCCATCAGGAGTCCAAACATCACGGGATACCGTTACGGAAGCGTCAATACAAAATGTTTTAGGCTCAACTGTTGACGGCAGATTAAGTGGCTTAGGTCGTATGGCATGTTCTGCAATCCGTTGTTTAATATCATGCTGATGACGAGCAAGCTCTCCTGTTTGTTGCATGATACTTAATCGTTTCATGATGACATGTCGGATATCTTCTTCTATAACTGGAAATACCTGCCCATAGCTCCCTAAATTTTGTCCATGAGCATGTAGGTATAAGCTCATCATCAACAACACCATCAAACCCTTTCTCATCCTAGTATTGTTCATGCTTCATCCTTGAAATGGTTTGCGCGACAATTTCATCCGTCGCATCCTGGGTATTTTGGCTGAATAAAACAGGGCTGCTTATTACCGTTACCTGATGCGATACCCCATAAGCTTTAATTACTTCCGGTAAGAGGGCTGAAAATCGCCTCATAATCTTTAATTGTTCTTGTTCGGTGAGTTTGGAACGTGCCAACATCATGGAGGGTTTTTGAATGACGCGCGTCATATCGATAACAACCAAAGAGGAGTGTTTGTGGGCAAAAGCCAACAAACAAAGCAATAGACCCAGTACAGCCAATGCCCCAAGAGCTATCCGATATTTTAAATCCCATTGATTAAGCACCATCGGCAACCCCATGATTCATCGGTTGTACCTGCGACATCGGATAATGCTCCTTGGCAACACGCATGATGGCATCCATATATTCTAAGCCCCTTGCCTGATAATTTTGCACGGCCTGAACATCATCTCCATCTGAAGATAAAAGCACGCGAATAAAAGGCGAGACAAACAACCGATGGAATGAGGAAATGCCATTGGCACGTAATAAAACTTGGGAAAAGCCCGCATCCTTTGCCTTAGGAAACGCTTTTAATATCGCCACCTCAAGTTCTGAAAAGGTCTCGTGTTTTTTCTGATGCTCTAACAAGGAGGTGTCTTGAAGGAAAATCAATTTGATTGCTGAATTTTCCCAGGCCGCACGCGCCTCAGGAAATTCAAAATAATCATCGATTCCTTGGGTAATGGTTACAAACGATGCCTTATGTTTGCGCCCAGTTCTAAACCCTTTAGTAATGAATTGAATCGCAATCGCATCGCCTGTAAAAAATGACCAGGCTTCATCAATGATGCACATCTTTTGCTTGCTTCTGTCCGAATCAAACATGCGTCTTTGAAATTGAGAAATAACAGACAGTAATACAGGAGCCCGAATACTCTGATTGTCTTCAATTTCCTTTAGGTCAACGACAATCACTCGTGCATCAGGAGCCAGTTGCGAGGGTTGATTAAACACTTGCCCGTGTTCTGCAAACGAGCAATAGCGTTGTAAATTTTTAGAAAGAATTCGTGCTGTAGGATAAGTTTCTTTATTAGACTCATAAAGTGCGATCAACTCAGTCTGCACCTCATCAACTCGTGTTTGATTCCCTGTTTTGCCAAATGCGGTCAAAATTGCTTCACGCAATGTTCCTCTGTCATCATCCGTAGCCCCACTGGTGGGGCACGCCAACAGCTCAAACAAGGCAATAATGTCATCAATTTCTCTTAAAATGTCTAAAACATGAGTAAACGGATTCATCGCAAGATTACTGTATTCCAGGTAAACCCCTCCTAGTGCCTGGCATAATTTCTTGTAACTTCCTCCCACATCAATACAACTCGTTGCTAGTTTTGTAATTTATAAAAATACATTTAAATTCAACAAATTGCCCCAACATTTAATTTTATAATTAAGAAAATAAAAACAGGGGGCTAATGTGAGTAAGCGAGGCTACAACAGGATTCCAACGCAATTAACTGAAAATGAGTTCAATGTATTTGTCTTTCCCTATCTGCAAAAAGGAAAACGCGGACCAAGGCCCAAAGTAGCACTGTATAAAATATTTAACTACATTTTGTACGTCATTCATACAGGGTGCCAATGGTATAAATTGCCGATTGATAAAATGGCTGACGGCAAGCCAGAAATCAGTTACACCCGTATTTTCAAACACTTCAGAGCCTGGCTCAAGAAAGGTTGCTTTGATCGGATGTTTGAGGCCTCTGTGGAATTACTTTCCAAAAACAATCTACTCGACACAAGTATTATTCATGGTGACGGCACAACAACTGCTGCTAAAAAAGGGGCGATAACCTCGGGTTCAGTGGACATAAACATCTCAAAGGAGACAAAGTTGTTGCTCTTTGTGACCGAAACTGCAATGTTATTGCGCCATTTGTCACTGGACCAGGGAACAAAAATGAATCCCCCATGCTACGGGATGCGTTTAAACCCCTAAAACAAATTGCCCAAGCAGTGGGCTTCTCACTGGAGGGCTCGGTAATGAGCCTTGATGGTGTTTATGATTGCAAAGCCAATCGCAAGATGATCTTTAACGCGGGCATGATCCCAAATATTAATGAAAACAAACGCAATCGCAAACGCTCCAAGCGAGGAAGAAAGCGGTTATTCAACAAAGCTATTTTTAAAGAGCGGTTTCGTACGATTGAGCGAGTTTTTGCTTGGGAAGACAAATTCAAACGCTTGCTTCTTCGATTTGAGCATCATAGCCCACATCACTATGCCATGAAAACCATAGCCTATACAATGATCAATCTGAGACATTTTTTTAGTCCCAAATAGAGCTCTGAGCAAAGCATAATTTTTCTTATGGGGTGTTTGAACCCAGGCGATAACTCGTCTCAAATAAAACTAAACAGAGCGATAATTGATCTTAATGGGCAAATAAGTTCATTCCTGGAGGCTTCTTCATGAACAATCACTACAGGTCAATTTTAATTCATCCTTTGAGGCAATTTTAAAGCCATTTACTAGCAACGACTTGGCGGTAATAAAGCAACTTGCTGATTGTTATTGGGTTGGGCGAAAACAAAATCTACTGATCACCGGTCCCACGGGTACCGGTAAAACGTGGCTTGCATGTGCTTTAGCTAATCAAGCGTGTCGTAATAATTTTACGGCACGTTATTTACGTTTACCAAGACTATTTCAGGCACTTGAATTAGCCCGAGGTGATGGGAGTTTCCCTAAATTACTTGCTTCATTAGAAAAAATCCAACTCCTTATATTGGATGATTGGGGTTTGGCTCCGATGAATGATGAGCAACGCCGTGATTTACTTGAAATTATGGATGACAGGCACAATCAGTCCTCAACCATTGTGACTAGCCAACTACCTGTTAAGCTCTGGCATGAGGTTATTGGTGATTTGACATTGGGGGATGCTATCTTGGATAGACTTGTTCATAACTCTCATCGAATTGATATGAAAGGTGAGTCAATGCGAAAAAAAATAACTACAAAATTAGATAATCTGGAGGATAAGTCATAAACTTTAAAAAAGCGTCGCTTTGCTCCGGTTTGATCGCCATCGAATGGAATCAGTGATCGGTATCAAATGGAATCTATGATCGCGATGGAATGGAATCTTTGATCGGCATCAGTGGAATCTGCATGCCGACTGTGATCCTATTCGTAAGGCGACATTATATACAAAGAGAAATTTTATCCCCTTTTGTGAAATTGATTTCGTTGATAATTTTGGCAAAGAAATTATGAACCAAAGATCTAGAATGGGCATTAAAAATGGAATTATATTGATGGAACGGTTTCCAAAATTCAACTACATGGTTACGCTTGGAACAGGTTTTTCTAATTTTGACTCATTTGATTTTATTAAAAGATATCACGATAGGATAAATCTCATAAAAAATGATTTTATCAATTTGATTAAAAAAGATGCTTATACATTTTTACCAAAGCCCATTTATGATAATTAATCATCTTTCCATCTGTGCCAAATAACTGGTGCCACACTCTCTATATCAACATTGAACAGAACAGGCTCAGCTGTTGTTTCATTTGGATTTAAGCAAGTTAAATTATAACCTCCAGAATTGCTTCTAATTAGCCTTCTAAAATATCTTTCACCATTTTTCAAATAAATAATACAGTCTTTGTTAACAGAAAGCCCTATTTTATCGTCATAACGCATCTTTCCACCAATATAATCTCCTGGCAAATAGAATGGTCGCATATCGTCATTAGATACCAGCATAACAACTGCATTTGGGTGACTTTCTTTGAATAGATTTGCATCTCTTACCATTGCAAGCTCATCATCTTCAAAAGAAATTTCTTGATTCGTAGGGGTAGCAAAATAATGACTTACGGTTACTGTTGATTTTGGATCAAGACCAATACCCTCCATAATCCAGTCTTCACTTACAATCAACCCCTCATTTCTATAAGCTTCTACACATCGCTGCGCTCCTGATTGTGTAAGCTTTGTAGTTCCATTTTCCCAAGACTTTAAAGTAACTTCGGGTAAACTATATTTTTCTTGCATATACGCTCTACTTACTCTAAGAATAGAGCGTATATATTTTAATCGATTTCCTGGGGTTTTATTATCCTGTTTGTTTATTGTATCCATAGTCATCTAGTCAATACCTGATTAGGTATAAACATATATTTATGCAAGGGTATAATTGTTAACAAGTTTTTCATGTTACATGACTTTAAGTTCATAGTATTAAAATAGATATCCAAATATCCCATATTAGATAATATGAGATATTTTCTCAAGCTATAATTAACCCACAGGAGGCGAATAAATATTTTCGGTGCGAAAGTTACATATAACGGTTCGTATAGACTGAAATAACGAGTGTCCATACCTATGGACACTCGTTAAAAAAGATATTTCAAATCACTTCTAGGTAATTTTTTAAATGCTCTACCAATTTTTTTAAGCTCTCGCTATCTAAGCCAATAGTTGGCAAAACAATTTTATTGTGATCCACCTTAAATAATATTTTATTCTTAGAAGAATATACATTCTTAGAAATTTCTTTATTTTCTTTTTCTAGAAGTTTTTTGATTTTTGATGAACCAGCTCCCTTTTGAATCTCGCTAGCAATTGATAGTAACTCTACAAGTACATTAGGATCGCTATCCAACAATTGTTTTATAAAGCATGCGGTTTTTATAGTGACTTTCCTCATATCACCAACAGCTTCCCATAACTCACTAGGTATTGATGAAAAAGAAAGTAAATTGCTCAATGATGATTTAGACATACCTAATCTTTTTGCAAGTGTTCTCTGTGAGATTTTTTCTTCGCTAAGGATTTTATGATAACTTACACTCTGAGAATAGTGTGATAACTCTTGTTTTATATTTTCTGCCGCCTGTAAAATAAACGCATCTTCATCTGTAAGATTTTTAATTACGGCTTTTACTTTCTTATTTATAAGAGAACACGCTCGCCATCGTCTTTCACCCGCAATGACTTCATATTTATCATTTACCTCTCTCACCACAATAGGTTGAACTTGCCCATTTTCTGAAATATTAGATGCTAACTCATGAAGATCTCCCATTTCAAAGTTTTGCCTATCCGCATATTTCCAATTAATACAATCCAAAGGATCAATTTCTTTAATAACTTCATCATTACTGTTATGGAAGTATTCTTTTTTTTCAGCAGTATTAGTAATAAATAAAGATCCGAAATCTTTTGTATTTGATTTATTTTTCATAATTTTCTCATTATAAATTTTGAATTAACTCATCCAGTACTTTATTAAACTCAACTAGAGGCTTCTCACCCTTTCTTTTTTCTTTTAGGGCATATTCTTCTATTGAATTTAAATAACCAGGAGTTTGACTTTCAATAACAGCTGTACACTGGGAAATTTCATTTTTTAAAACTAAGTCTCCGAAAGCTTCATGGAGCTGATCTCTAATATTTTTATAAACAATAGTGTTTCTATTAACTCGGTTAAGAATGATTCCTGCCAGCTTAAGTGAAGGACTTAATCCTGGTTGTTGCGCCACTTTTATTTTTTGCATCAACGACAACAACCCTTGCATATGATATGCCTCTGGGTACACGGGGATAACAATATTATTAGAAGCAATTAACCCAGAAATAAAAACTGTTCCAAGAGAAGGCGGAGAATCAATGATGACATAAGTGAATCCATATTTCAGTGCCATTTTTTTTATGGAGTCTCTTAGATTGAAAAATACTTCAATGGCTGTTTTTTTATCGATATCTACTAAATTTTCATCCGATCCTATTAAATATAGGTTTTTTTCTATTTCTATAGGATCTATTTCTTTACCTAAATGTACAAGCGTAGATGATTGTTGCGGTGGATAATTTTCCTTTCCAAGCAAAGTAAATGATAGATTCCCTTGTGAGTCATTATCAATGACTAAAACCTTCTCACCTCTTTTTGCCAACATTTTTGAAAAATTTAAAGATAGAGTTGTTTTTCCACAACCACCTTTTTGATTTGCAAATACTATAACCTTTAACTCTTTATTTTCAATTGTAGGTTTTTCCATCCAATACTTAAATAACCTTATAGCTCTATCAGGAGCATCTTTATATCCCTCAGTGCCTTCTGATAAAAGCCATTTTTTTACTGAGCTAATAGAATATCCAGTAATCTCTGCAATATCATTCTGAGTCAATTTAAATTCTTGTTTCCAGCCATGAATCAAAGAATTATTATGGTTCATTTTTTATTCCTATAATTGAAATCAACTTCAATTATAGTTCACTCAGGAATACTTTCAATAGTAATTTGGTTTTTTTTGACTATTATTGTTGACATAAATAAAAATGATCATTAAATTAGTATTGGCAATACCAATAGAAATTTTTAGAGATTAGAGATTAGAGATTAGATTTCATGAGTGGTGTGCGAAACCACCCATGAATTGTATAGCAATTAGCTTGGAACAAAGCTAAACACCAAAAATACTGAAGGAAATTAGAAGTTCCATCGAAATTTTTGGATCCATCCACTGACTATTTTAGCTTTGTTCCCCTAAAAAAACAATAAAGATAAGGACATTATCTATGGGGAACCTTTGTTCAATTTTTCACGTGAGATTTAAACATCTCATGAAAGTGATTCCATCTGCTCGAAAAGCGCAACTTGTGGATTACATACTGCTAGGTTGGCAAACCAGCACCTACACCTTAAAAAACTCAAGTAATAAATGGTTCATGAAGCCCTATACTGAAATCGTTGAAGACACCGGTATTCCCAAAAGCACGTTAGAACGGTACATCAAAGAATTAGTTGAAGAGGGTTTTATTGAACGACGCCAGGCGCTTTATAGCAGAACGAAAGAGCAGGGTGGCTTTGAAGTAAAAAAAGGCAGCTACATTCATATTACCGATAAATTGCTCGCACTGATTAAACCTTCCCAACCCGCTCCAGAGACACCTCAAGAAAACACAACAGATATCCACAACGAACCAAACGATTCTTATCAGCAAGATAATGAAGATCAGGATAATATCAAACCAGAATGCAATGAATTTGATATAAATGAGGGGATCGATCCCCTCAAAATGAGGGGATTATATATAAGTGATCTTTATGGTTCTTTTTCTATTAATAATATTATTTTTAAAAAATTAACCCACTCTGTGGATAAAACAACACGCATGCGATTAAGCCAGCAATTCGAATCCATTCAGAATTTACTCTATTCAGAAATCAAGGAAGAAATCCCTGATGAAGTCAAAAAACTGGTTTTAGGCACGTTCTTCAATCTAACTTTTGAACACAAAAAGCAACTTTCATCTCCAAAACAACTCGCAGCCGAATATTTGTTTGCACTGCTTAACAGTGAGTTTTATTTGCCGGACGTGGCTTGTTTTAAACACCGGAATAACATCCTTTCAAAAATGATTCGGGAAAATCGTTGGCGTACCCCTAAAGGATTTTATAAGCACTTCTATTTGGGACAAGATTTTAAAGATCAACAGGAATTGCGAGAAGAACGATGGCAACAACAAAAAAATAACGAAATGAATCCTAATCAGGAGATGATGGAAGAGCAAAAAGACGAACGACTCATTCAGCTAGAGCTTCAAATGCTTGAAAAAAGCACGTTACTGGATACGCTCACGCAAAGCATTTATCAGCAATCAAGTGAAGAAGTTATTGTTACGATTCGAGAGCGCATTCAAGAGGTAAGACGAGAACTAGAGCACCTATGGCATCAGCAGTTTCTTATTGAACAAGAATGTGAGCAGCAGGATATTTTAAACCATACAAAGCTCTGTGCTTGAAGTGCATGGAATGAGAAATTGGAAGAACTTTATGCATCAATAAATACTTTAAGTTAGTCACTGTCGCGTAATGTTTGGGGCAAGTTTGAGGAATAAAAATTGAAGGAATTTTTTTGATTTTCAATCAGTAACAAAGTATCATAATTTGAAATAGTTTTTCAATATTAAATAACATATAGGATGCTGGTGCAGGGAATGAACTATTTATTAGATATCAAAAATGGATTGCCCATAGAGTCCGATAACAGGACCATTGCCAGCAATCAGCAATCAGCAATCAGCAATCAGCAATCAGCAATCAGCAATCAGCAATCAGCAATCAGCACTAGATTTTTCCTTATTTTCATTTTACTCCATTATATTTTATTGTGTTTCTTTCCTTTACTTAGGGGCTTGTTTCATCTCGTTGCTCTTCTTAAATCCTATGGGGTACGTTTCTGCCTTCATTCTCTTGTTATTCCAATCGATTGCCGCTGACTGGTTACTATTTTCACTTAATGACTCGTTTTACTTTGCAAGGAGCGCTTATGAAGTATCGTTTATTTCTTTCTATAGCAACAGTCAGTGTGCTGGGAAGCACAGCATTTGCGGGTACCATGGGGCCTGTTATTCCCTCCAAAGACTGGACCTGGGTTGCTTCAATAGCCGCGGGGCCCGTTTGGGCAAGAGGCGGTGAGACACAGACTTTTTATTTGGCGCCAGAGATTGAAAAGACCTATGCGGCTAGAAAATCGACTAATGCCATTGCCTCGGGTGAACTGTTTGTTGGCATACAAAAAGAATTGACTTCTCAATGGCTGGGGCAATTGGGATTGGCAGCTGCCACTACTGGCAATGCCAGACTTCAGGGCGTGATATGGGATGATGCCGACCCTCAATTTGATAATTACAGCTACCTTTACAAAGTCCGAAACTCTCGCGTAGCAGTAAAAGGCAAGCTGTTGCTTGATAAAGGCTATTGGGTCATGCCCTGGGTGAGCGCAAGTCTTGGGGTGGGGTTTAACCGCGCTCATGATTTTACGAATACGCCTTTGATTTTTGAGGCGCTTCCTAATAACAACTTTGAAGACCACACAAAAACCGCTTTCACCTACACGCTGGGTGCTGGGGTGCAAAAATCCATTAGCGAACATTGGCAATTGGGGGTTGGTTATGAGTTTGCCGACTGGGGTAAAAGCGAACTGGGTCGTGCTTTGGGGCAGAGCCTAAACACGGGATTAGCCCTTAATCACCTCTACACCAATGGGGTTTTGTTTAATTTGACTTACATCGCATAAGGACAAAGGTCATGCTACGATACAGCAACAAAATTTTTTTAAAGAGAATACTGGCTTTCTTGTGGTTAGGATTCATGATTACAACGGCTTGTGCAGGGACTCCATTGTGGACCTTTGAGCCACTGATGCCCACCACGATTACCGTGCCTGCCAATGGTACGGCCATGGTGCAATACCGAGTCACCAATCAATCCAGCAGGCCACACACCTTAGCCATGCAGCCCATTCGTGGCGTGACGCAAATCACCGCGGGGCTCAATGTGTGCGGCAATCCTTTTGTTCTCAGAGGCAAAAATTCCTGCATACTGTCTTTACAGATAAACGGTAGCCAGTTAAGCAGTCCGATTACGGATGGCCCCGTGGTTTGTCAACAAGGAAACCTGAATCAGTGTTATCGGCCCAGTAGCGCCAATATTTTGCGCATTACCCGTGGTCCTGCAACAGGGGCTACGATTACGGTGAACCCGTCTTCTTTAAATTTTGTTGCGGGAAATAATGGGTTAGTCACTGTAACCAACAGTATGGGCTCGCCAGAACCGGCAGAGAATGTAGTTGCAACCATTCCAGGAGGCAGTAACATCAGCGTACAAAGCACGACGTGTGGGGCGAGCCTTGCAATTGGGGCAAGCTGTACGATTACCTTTACTGCCCCCGCAGCGGAAGGCCCAACTAACGTTGGCATCAGCGGCAGCAACACCAACACTACAACTGTTGCAGTGACCGTCACGCCCGTACCAATGGCCACCATCAGTGTTAATCCGACCACATTACTGTTTGCTGAAAATTCAACCGGCGATGTCACCGTGACCAATAATGCAGGCTCTCCGGTTGCGGCAGAGAATGTAGTTGCAACCATTCCAGGAGGCAGTAACATCAGCGTACAAAGCACGACGTGTGGGGCGAGCCTTGCAATTGGGGCAAGCTGTACGATTACCTTTACTGCCCCCGCAGCGGAAGGCCCAACTAACGTTGGCATCAGCGGCAGCAACACCAACACTACAACTGTTGCAGTGACCGTCACGCCCGTACCAATGGCCACCATCAGTGTTAATCCGACCACATTACTGTTTGCTGAAAATTCAACCGGCGATGTCACCGTGACCAATAATGCAGGCTCTCCGGTTGCGGCAGAGAATGTAGTTGCAACCATTCCAGGAGGCAGTAACATCAGCGTACAAAGCACGACGTGTGGGGCGAGCCTTGCAATTGGGGCAAGCTGTACGATTACTTTTGCTTCAGGCACACAAGAAGGACCAACGACTATTCCTATCGCCGGAGACAATACCAACACAGTGAATGTCGATGTGACGGTGACCAGCCAACCGCAAATAAGTATCACCAACCCTGTACAACAAAGCAGGGTCGTTGCAGTATCAGGAACAGCGCTTTCTTTAGAGGTCACCAATGATGCGGGCAGTGCCGTGAATGCCAATGCAATTACAGTCAGCAATAAGGCAGCCTGCCCTAATCTGTCCGTTGACGATAGCAATTGCACCAGTGTGGCCCCTGGAGCCAGTTGCACGCTGGAACTGACTTCCAACTCCCCTTACGCACCGTGCACGATTACCGTCAGCGGCAGCAACACTGCCAACAGCCCCACGACCTTAATCGCCTTCTCTTATCTGGAGGGATTGGTGTTTCAAGAAAGCGCGGGCAGTGGCAAAGTCGTCATTGATGTGGCGCAAGGTTTTAACAGCCAATGGACAGGTGCTTTTTCAAATATAGCTGGCGCAACAAGCCTGGATGATGGGGTTGGCAATACCAATGCTATTGTCGCTGATACAGCTTGTTCAAGTGATCCCAATAACTGCGCCGCCCAACGTTGCCGAAACCTCAGTGTTGACTGGTATCTTCCGGCAAGAAATGAGCTGTCTGCAGTCCATGGCGCATTGTGTTCCAATCTTGCAATTCCCTGTAACTTTGGCGGGTTTTCGTCCGCGTTCTACTGGAGTTCGTCGCAGGTCGACTTCCGCAGCGCGTGGGTCGTGGACTTCCCGTCGGGTAACGTCGTCTTCGACGATAAGGACAACGTTCAACCTGTTCGGTGTGTTCGGGCTTTTACCCCTTAACCCCTTTATCCCTTTTCTTTTGAGGCAGCGTAGCTGCCTCATGATTTCTTTAAAGACGAATGATTTGGATTTTTATTAATGGCTTTCTATACGGAGTTACCGGTTTATAAGGACAGTTATCAGTTGGTTCTGAGAGTGTTTGAGGTAACCCGTGATTTTCCAAGAGAATATCGATACACACTGGGCCAGGATATGAAGCGCGATGCCCTTCATTTGCTTCGTTGTATTTACCGGGCCAACAAGCATCAAAACAGGATAGAGCATTTGGAGGTGTTTTTAGATGAGATGGAGTTATTGAAATTGGAAGTTCGCTTGTGTGTTGAGATGAAGCTGATATCACTTAAAAGGCAAGCCCAGTTAAGTGAACTCTTGACACGCATAGGCAAACAGGTGACTGGCTGGCGTAATGCCAGCCGAAAGCCAGAATCATGAAGGCTACGGTGTTCATGAGCGAGCATGCTTTTGTTTAAAAGCGACAAAGGGACTGTTGTATAGCAGCAGTTGATTCGTGTCTGCATAAGATGCCTTATGTAGACCAAAACGCCTTTGTATTGCGTTTGGCGGGTTTTCGTCCGCGTTCTACTGGAGTTCGTCGCAGAACGACAACAACAACGCGTGGAACGTGAACTTCCCGTCGGGTAACGACAACAACGACAATAAGAACAACGAACAACCTGTTCGGTGTGTTCGGGGTTTTAAACAAAGCAAAGTCACAATCGGTGTGGGCATTTAACAGGTCCACACCACTTTATTGGGATAAACTATGGGAGAAGAAGAACATGATCATATGGAGCACGGCGCGACACTGGAATCCTTGTTCCAGGCCTACTTTGATTGCCGCAAGAACAAGCGCAACACCATGAATGCGCTCCGCTTTGAAACGGATTATGAAAGCAATCTCATTGCTTTGCGAGAGGAACTCAATTCCAGCACCTGGCATCCTGGACGCTCCATTGCTTTTGTGATTCAACTCGTTGCTAGTTTTGTAATTTATAAAAATACATTTAAATTCAACAAATTGCCCCAACATTTAATTTTATAATTAAGAAAATAAAAACAGGGGGCTAATGTGAGTAAGCGAGGCTACAACAGGATTCCAACGCAATTAACTGAAAATGAGTTCAATGTATTTGTCTTTCCCTATCTGCAAAAAGGAAAACGCGGACCAAGGCCCAAAGTAGCACTGTATAAAATATTTAACTACATTTTGTACGTCATTCATACAGGGTGCCAATGGTATAAATTGCCGATTGATAAAATGGCTGACGGCAAGCCAGAAATCAGTTACACCCGTATTTTCAAACACTTCAGAGCCTGGCTCAAGAAAGGTTGCTTTGATCGGATGTTTGAGGCCTCTGTGGAATTACTTTCCAAAAACAATCTACTCGACACAAGTATTATTCATGGTGACGGCACAACAACTGCTGCTAAAAAAGGGGCGATAACCTCGGGTTCAGTGGACATAAACATCTCAAAGGAGACAAAGTTGTTGCTCTTTGTGACCGAAACTGCAATGTTATTGCGCCATTTGTCACTGGACCAGGGAACAAAAATGAATCCCCCATGCTACGGGATGCGTTTAAACCCCTAAAACAAATTGCCCAAGCAGTGGGCTTCTCACTGGAGGGCTCGGTAATGAGCCTTGATGGTGTTTATGATTGCAAAGCCAATCGCAAGATGATCTTTAACGCGGGCATGATCCCAAATATTAATGAAAACAAACGCAATCGCAAACGCTCCAAGCGAGGAAGAAAGCGGTTATTCAACAAAGCTATTTTTAAAGAGCGGTTTCGTACGATTGAGCGAGTTTTTGCTTGGGAAGACAAATTCAAACGCTTGCTTCTTCGATTTGAGCATCATAGCCCACATCACTATGCCATGAAAACCATAGCCTATACAATGATCAATCTGAGACATTTTTTTAGTCCCAAATAGAGCTCTGAGCAAAGCATAATTTTTCTTATGGGGTGTTTGAACCCAGGCGATAACTCGTCTCAAATAAAACTAAACAGAGCGATAATTGATCTTAATGGGCAAATAAGTTCATTCCTGGAGGCTTCTTCATGAACAATCACTACAGGTCAATTTTAATTCATCCTTTGAGGCAATTTTAAAGCCATTTACTAGCAACGACTTGATACCGTATAAGACACGCCAAAGATTAATTGCATTTTGACAGATATCGGCCTTCTCAGAAGCACTGGGTGCGATATTAATCGCCGCATCCGTAATCATGAGTGGTTTATGGTAAGAGGGAACATCCATGATATAGGCATGGCTAATCCGGTATTGGGTGCGTAAGTTGGAGGTGGCAGGCACAATGGCGGCCAACAACTCATGGGTGGTCAAAGCGCCTTTCATGATGGCATCGACTGCGCCAGTCGCTGCTAACTCCGCGGCTACCCTGGCTGCAGCATCACTATGCTCCGTATCAATAAGTTCCCACTCAGAGACATCAATTTTAGCTTCAATAGCGGCTGACTTAATTTTTTCTATGGGGCCAATTAATACCGGGATCATAAGTTTAGCCTTTACCGCATCAGCGACTGCTTCCAGCACACTGGCTTTTACTGGATGGACCACCGCGGTACGAATCCTTCCCATGCATTGGCAGGTTTGAATGATGGCTTGAAACCGGTCATGGCTATGAATTTCCACCTGGGGCAGACTCGCTTTAGCAACCCTTATTTTTTGCGTTGGTGCGAGCACAGTAGCCAAACCTTCGACCACAATTTCGCCGCGTTGATTTACCCCCTTACAATCCAAGGTGACAATGGCTTGCTTCGCTCGTTTGTCACGGACAATAAGCGTGATGGTAAGCGTATCGCCAATGCGTACCGGTTTTTTAAATTGGATATCTTGCTCAAGATAAATCGTTCCAGGTCCCGGCAAAATGGTGCCAAGAAGTGCTGAAATCAGAGAGCCTGACCACATGCCATGACCTACAATACCATGAAAAATGTCGCTTTGAGCAAATTTGGGATCCATGTGTGCCGGATTCACATCGCCTGACATCACCGCAAAAAGTTCAATATCTTCTTGGGTGAGCGTCTTACTTAGGCTCGCCTGCTGTCCAAGGGTGAGCTCATCAAACGTGACATTCTCTAGAAATTCCTTATCCATCGTTATTCCTTTACTTTTGCATCACGTAGGTACCAGGAGCTAAAGGCAGTGCTTGCTCAAGAGCAGGCGGAGCAACCCGTTTTGAGGTATCGTGTTGCACCAACCAATCATGTAAGGCGTGCCACCAGGAGTCGCCTTTCTTTTCTGCTTTCTTTAACCAACGAGAGGGATTTAAATAAGCATCCCCCTGCTTGCGTTCATGAATATGATAATAATGTCCCGGACGCCCTGGCTCACTGACAATCCCCGCATTATGCCCACCGCTGGTCAAAATAAAGGTCGTATCACTATTGACCATCAGATGAATTTTATACACCGATTGCCAAGGGGCCACATGGTCTTTTTCAGTACCCACAGCAAAAATCGGCAATTGAATGTTTTCGGCAGCGACCGGCTCCCCTTCAACGCTAAAGCGTCCTTCCGCAAAATCATTATTGAGGAAGAGCTTTTCAAGGTATTCACTATGCATCTTATAAGGCATGCGGGTGGCATCCGCGTTCCATGCCAGCAAATCAATGGTACCACGACGCACCCCATGCATGTAATCTTGAATCATTTTAGACCAAATCAAATCATAGGCACGCAGCATCTGAAAGGAACCAGCCATTTGCTTGGTATCAAGGTACCCCTGCTCCCACATCATACTCTTGAGAAAAGCAACTTCACTGTCGGTGACAAAAAGCATTAATTCCCCAGCCTCGGTGAAATCCCCTTGGGCAGCCAGTAGTGTGAGACTATTAAGCCGATTATCCTCATTGCGAGCCATTGCCGCTGCCGCAATCATTGCCAGGGTGCCACCTAAACAATACCCCATCAGATTGATTTTGACTTGGGGCAGCAGTGCAGAAACCGCATTAATGGCGGCCATAGCCCCTTGTCGATAATAGTCATCCATGCCTAAATCACGATCAGCACCATCAGGATTGCGCCATGAAACAATAAACACGGTGTGTCCTTGACCAACAAGCCATTTGACCAATGAATTATGAGGAGATAAATCCAGAATGTAATATTTCATAATCCACGCAGGCAGTATCAATATCGGCTCTTTAAAAACCGTTTTAGTTTGGGGCTCATATTGAATGAGTTCGATTAAATGGTTCTGAAAGACAACACGTCCCGGAGTCACTGCTACACCCTTCCCGGGTAGGAACTGTTCTGCTCCAGCAGGCGGTGCACCAGTTAGCCTATCGAGCAAGTCCTGAATCGCTATTTCAGTGCCACGAATCAAATTAAAACCATTGGAGTGAATCGTTTCATAGAATAAATCAGGGTTAGTCCAGACAAAATTAGAAGGGGACCAGGCATCAAGGAATTGTCGTGCCCAAAAAGAAACCGTACGTTCAACTGGTTTAGGTAATCCAGGAACCTGAGTGGCACGCCTCCACCAATCTTCAATTTGCAGAAATTGCTCAGCAAACAGCCGCCAAGGCATCGCCTCCCAGCTTTCTTTATGAAAACGAACATCCTCACCACCCGCAGCGCGATCCACGCAGAGCACATTATTCATGCAATCATGGGCATGCACCGCAGGATACAGTGCTAATTCCAGTAAGAGTCCTGGTGACTGTTGCAATTGAACAAGCCAAGAAAAGAAGGCAATCCGCAAAGCTGCCGGACTCATTCCTGCGGTTGCCTTACCAAGACTTGCCTGAAAAAATTGAGTGAGAAAACTAAAAAAATGAGCGAGCTCATCTGAATCAGTAGGCGAGCAACACGGCATGGAGGCATTTGATGACCTCAGTTCTTTCTGGGAAGTGGATGTCCCCTCGTTAGCGCAACATTCTTTTCTTGGTCCATTCATGTGCTCTATCCTTCCTTGGTTTCCTTATACAATATTGTCTTAGGTCACTGAAACAAAAAAACCTCTTACAAATTCAATGAAGCTATTAGAATCATAGCATAATCATGATGCAATAAACTCTATAGTCCTCCGTCCTAGCATTTATATTTTGTTTCATGAGCAATTGCTATTTGTCTGGACCGTTCTGGTGAGTGTCTTATCTCATTTCTTTTCTAATGGACACCTCCTATTTAAAAAACATCCCAACTTAACTAAAACACCTTCCTCTATTTAATTTATGTCGTGAATTTGCGTAACGCAATATTGCGACTCGTAAACTTACGAGTTAAAATGAATTAAAAATAAGGATACTTCGATGCGCTCAAGAGACTATTTCGCTTTAGGTGTTGCCGTTGGCTCATCTTTTTGTAACCGAACTCAAGAAACAAACTTACTCACTGATAATATTAAAAATGGAAAAGTTATAATCTAACACCCAATCATACCGATGATTTCATATGTAAAAGTATACTATGCTTTTTTAGCACCAAAGAAAAATCACCCATCTCAGCAATAAATAGAAAAACAACAGTCAACTCAAAACAATATCCACAAATCAATCATCTCGAATTGAGAATCAATCCCAATCACAAAGTGTTTTCATAAATATTATTACTATTTGACAGGTGATGCAAAAGTGTTACACTTAATATATGCACAAATTAGGAGTAATCATTATGCCCACTAAAAATCCTAGAATAAATATTACCTTTGAAGAGTCAACAGCCGGCTTACTTGCTTATCTGGCCGAGCTAGAACATAAATCAATTTCGGGATTAGCTAAAGAGCTAATCCTGGAAGCCTTAGAACGGCGAGAAGATAGAGTATTGTCTGCTATTGCGGAGTTTCGAGATCATGCTAGAGTGAGAAAGGTGAGACATGATGACGCCTGGAAGTAAACTGTATCAAATTGAATATGTAGAAGATGTTGTCAAATACGACATACCTGAGTTGCCAACTACAGCTAAAAAAATCATAAAAAAAGCGATTGAAGAGCGATTGATGATCGATCCTATTGGTTTTGGTAAGCCATTGCGTTATAGCCTTAAAGGGCACAGACGTTTGCGAGTCAGTGACTATAGGGTTGTTTACCGCATTGAAGCAGAAACAAATACAGTCGTTATTATTGCTATAAAACACCGAAAAGAAGTTTATGATAATTTTTAATTGGGAAATAGTGTCTTAGTTAGGCTATCGTTTTGTTCTTCAACTCGGAAAACCACGATTATCTGCAGAATTTTACCTACCATCAAAAAAGAAAATCAAAACAAGTCTTGTCATTGGGGTGCTATTTTCGGTATAGATTGGGGTATGACAGGGTATTGATCTGGACCCTCAATAACAGCACTTGCTACATTTAATCTCGATCCCCTTTCGTTATAGGCATGATAGTAGGATCCTATACTTATTGGTTTAAGTAACCTTAGAGGGAAAGACTAGGGCATACTGCTATAGTGAGCTTGTTTTCAGGGAAAGAAAAATAAGGCAAGTAATATGGCTCAGACTTATAGTTTTTATGTAAACCTAAAAATACCCTCTAAAGCAAATGATTGTTGATTGTGACTTGTTGTAATGCCGTTTTTATTCAGAAAAGAACTAACGTTAGAAAAATCACGTCGAGTTTCTGCACGAAACTCAAGATTTTTAATGGGAAAATAGCTTAATGTTATAGTGAGCTCATCCCAAGTTTGCGCTACCCCCGTACGATAACCATTTCTATCAGAAAAAATTTCTCCACGTAGGGATGTTCGCCATTTGGGATTTAATTGATAATTCACATATCCAGCAATGCCTTGCCACACTGCTTCTGCTATGGTGCCATTAGGAAGTGCTGCTTTCGTTTGTAGTGCGCCATCGTAGTTGACGACGAAACATAATTTTTTAGTAATATTTAAAGTGGCAATTAAATCAATCAGCGTGCGTTGTCCTTTCGGGCCACTCGATGTTCTTTCCGCGATACGCTGTTGGCCTGAATAAGCATAAGCGGCTAAAGAAAACATGGGGTTAAATGTATAAGAGGCTCCCAGTTCCATGGTTTTCTGACGGCTGGTATCCCGAACTGATCTATCCCCACGAATTATGAGTTGAAATAAAGAGCGTCTCATGATCAAATGAGCGTCATTAAGACTCATGGAAATTAAAATGTTAGCTGTAGAAACCTATCTTTATAATTCGCTTACAGAATCATGTCCTGAAATTCATATATCACGATTGAATGCAGTAATGGATGTAGCATCAGGCTTAAGACATAGCCAAAACCTTTCATTAAGTGAATTAGGGAGGAACTTGCCTGGAGATGCAAAATTAAAAAATAAGATAAAGAAAGTTGATAGGCTGGAAGGCAATAAGGCACTGCATAATGAACTTTTTTCCATTTATCAAGGGTTATCAAGCTTTGTTTTTACTTACATCTCGCAAGATACAACCTTACCTTTGATTGTAGATATTTGCTGCTTAAAAGACGACCGAGAAATTCAAATGCTCAGTGCAGAAATAGCGTTAAAAGGTAGAAGTCTTCCTCTTTATCGAGAAGTGTATAGAGATACCGAAACAAAAGGACGAGCTAAGGACTTTTTAAAAGAGTTGAGTCTTTGTTTGCCCAAAAATCGTCGAGTAATCGTAATCATGGATGCCGGTTTTTATGAAGAATGGTTTAAAGAAATAGAAGCGCTGGGCTGGTATTGGCTAAGTCGTGTAAGAGGAGTTAAATCGGTACAATTATCCGAAGAACTGGGATGGAAACTCATTAAAGAACTAATCCCTGATATTAAATCTAAAACGACACATTATGAGCATGCTCTATTAACCAAAGAGCATACAAGACCTTGTAGGGTGGTTACAACCTATCGTAAGCCTAAGGGAAGAAAGGTAAAGACATCACGAGGAAAAACCACCTCGACACTGTCTAATGGAAGTTATAGTCAAGCTAATAAAGAGCCATGGATTTTGGCTACTAATTTACCATTGGATGTAGGGCCTACTGATATTATCAATCTCTATTTTAAAAGAATGCAAATAGAAGAATCGTTTAGAGATGTTAAAAGTCATCAATTCGGACTAGCAGGACGTTATGTGCGTACTCATTCAGTAGATAGATGGGGAGTAAAAATGCTTCTTGCTGCTATTGTGCAAATTACTTATTGGGTTATTGGAGTAATTGCACATAGTCAAAATAAACAACAATACTTCCAAGCCAATACGGTCAAAGATAAGAAAATATTCTCTTATTTTACCCTGGGTAAGCTTATGATTGAGCATAATCAGCTCTGTTCCTTAGCCCCTGACCCTAGAACCTTACAAGAGATTATAGAACAGGAGCTTAACCGTGTTTGGTAATTTCGTGGGGATCTTTCAGATCCCGAAGACTGTCCCAACCATTATTGATACCACCGATTAAGGTGAGCTTATCGTTTGGAATATAGGACACTCTTAATCCCGTAACGGTAAAAGGCTCTGCATAGCCCCAGAGAATAGAGCGAGAAAAATTAGTGTCATTATAAGAAAAGAGATTTTCAGCCCCAGCTAATTCAATAAAACTGCCTCCCATAAACGTCAAAGGACCACTCGCATACTGCGCATAGGCTTGTGGCATCGCAAAGGAACGAAGATTCCAACCATAGGGTGCGAAAATATTGGGATCACTTCCCACTACAGGGGTCATTAAACCGCCAAATCCCTGTTGGGGTTGATACGCCAAGGTGATGCCTGCTTGTTGGAGCGTCACTCCATTCGGGTTGAGGTCAAAAACGCGATCATAGGTGCCACTCGTGAATTTATTACTATCCTGAAGATAATTATAGGAACCATCAACATAACCCGAAAACTTGAAATCTGATGGGCTTTTCGCTTTCGGTTGAACTTGTTGCATCGTGCCTAAGGCTACCTCGGGTACTAAAAGAATAAATAGGATGAAGACAATGAGTTTTTGCATTATTTAATAATCCTAGTTATAAAACACCAGGTACATTTTTTGAGGAGTGTTCTTGATAGTCACCACTTACTCACCAGACTCCTTTATTTCAATTATTTTTGCTGCGCCTAAAATCTTTGTTAGTACCTCAAGACATTCATTGAGTTGTTGCTTTACATCACTGTTGTTTTCCATCTTTAACACTCAGCCATTTTTTAAAATCCTTTAACAATGCTTCTGCTTGAGCAATACAAGTTATTACTGCACTCTCAGGAATAATATCGCCAGAATAATCTGCAATATTGCGTTGTTTACGCATAGCATCCAATATAATCACTGTTTTTTTATCAATACCTAAAGTCTGAGGCAATAACTGAATCATCGTTTGATGATGTCCTGATTTAGAGGTCAAGGTTCGATATCCATGAGATTGAAGTGCTGCATTTGCTATTTGCATAATTGCTTTATAGGCAGCATCAAAGCGATTCTCCGCGCTAACCAAGTCAATTTTTGAATCCACAATATTACGTTCAGCAGCATGCAAAAGCCGATTTATGGTATCTGGGTGAGGTGGTATTTTTTCCAGGCTGATGCCAATTAAATTATCCAAGGTCATGTTCAGCTCCCATAATAAATAGCTTGGGATTATTTAAAACCTCCTGAATGAAAAGATCTTGTTTTTGTAAAGATGCCTTCCATTGTTCCCTGGAATATATTTTGGGATTAATTTCTCTCCCTAAACTAGCTTGAGCAGCATAAAGAGCCGCAACTACTTCTGTAAAATCAATCTCACCAATAATAAGCACATCAATATCACTTCCCAAGTTTTCAGTTCCTTTGGCCACCGAACCAAAAACAAAAGCCACTTCAATTTTTTCAGTTAATGGCGCTAAAAAATCAAACAACACATCCACCAAACCAGACGTTTTTTTTAAAATGCTAGCAAGCTCCGTATAAATGGGAAAATTACGATTGGCTTGATAATAAACTTGATTGCCGCTCTGCTCGCGTAGAAGTACTTTAGATTTAGCAAGTTTGGATAGTTCTCGATGAAGTGTACCTGCAGTAGTATTCGTTAACCGTGCGATCTCTCGAACATGATAACGCTCATCAGGATGAAGCAATAAAAGTGCTAGCACACGCCGCCGATATTCAGAAAACAATATTGAAGTATCAAACATGATTTTTATGTTGAAGCCAACTAAGCTTCAATCATAGCCTAAAAAGCTACACCATTCAATCAGATAAATAAGAAAACCAGAAAAATAAATATCAGTTATAAATCGACGCCCCACTGAAGAGCATCAACACTACAACCAATGACCTCAACGCTCTTGGGTCAAGACTTAAGGGCTCCGTCTTGGAGAAAGCATAAAATGGTATTTCCCAATTACGTAATCGTATTATTGGATACGAAATGGGATCTTGAATAGTTCTTTTCAATAATCAATAAACCCCTGCTCTTTATTACCACGGCTTCATATTAAAAGGAGAGGGGTTAAAAATTTCTTGTTCCCCATCTTCAGATTTATTATGTATCTCATTAGCTTCTTGTGTGGAGGATTGATCTTTATTAGACGGCCTGGGTTCCCTCGAAAGTGGATTTGGAGCAAAGCTTTGCTCTTTTGTTACCTCATCTCTTTCTTGTGCTTTCGGACTGGGTACGGGTACTAAATTATTTGCTAGCTGTTGGATAAATGAGACCATAAAAAAGCGGGGTGCATTTAGCTAAACCCTTTTAATTTTTGAGTTACGGTCAAAACTTACATTAAGACAATAGTCTTTTGTAGGGCACGACATGAAAATTTATACGTTAAGAATTGTTCTACGTGGAATTAGCCCGTTAGTATGGCGACGAATTAAAGTTCCAGGGAGCACCTCATTAGCTCAATTACATTATGTTATCCAAACCATTTATGGATGGGATGATGAGAACCTGCATCAGTTTCACATTTATGGCAAAGATTATGGCATCAACTATGAGGGTGGTCTAGGCTACTCAGATAATGCCTACAGGGTGTATCTGGATGACTTTGCATTTGATTCGGGAGATAAATTTAATTACGAATACAATTTTTTTGAGCATTGGATACACGATATTCGCATAGAAAAAGTCGCGGAGTCCACTGATAATGTTGAGCTTATTTATTGCACCAAAGGCTCTGGTATGCCTGGTGCTGACAAATCTGATGAAATGAAAATCTTGGCCAAGGTATTGAAACTCCTTGTTGGGAGACCATAAAAAAGCGGGGTGCATTTAAGCCACCTTTTTTATGGTCTCCCACTTCTGATAATTCTTAAAAAGTCTTAAACACGATAAGAATTTTTAAGACTTTCATTGTTAATGATTAGGCTATCCTATAGAATAATTCTTAAATCCTTTAAGAATTATTAAGAACTTATGAAAAAACACAACAATTGGCATTATGCCCGCCCCGAACTAGCTAAAAAATATCTCGATCTATTTGAAATAGGTCTAACCTCTGCCCGAGGATTATTTGCTAGACGAAGAATGGGAAAAACCGAATTTTTGAAACAAGATTTTATACCTGCAGCTCAAAAGGCAGGTTATATTGTCGTCTATAGTAATCTTTGGGAATTAGAAATTGATCCTGCAACAGCTTTGGTTTCCGAATTCTATAAGACAATTGAGCCAAAAGGATTTAATAAAATTTGGACCGGTTTAAACAAGCCTATAAATATTAAGAAAGTTAAAGCCTCAGGAAAAATTGCAGGCCTAGGGGAAGGGACTCTTGAGGCAGATTTAGCAGAAACAAAAAAAGTAACCAGTACTTTATTAATGGAAGCAATGAATGCTTTCGATAAAACAAAAGATCAAATGATTCTGGTAATAGATGAAGCCCAAGTTTTGGCATATGAAGAGAACTCTCATTTTGCTCATGCTCTAAGGGCAGCATTGGATATCAGGAAAGAACGTATAAAAGTAATTTTTGCCGGAAGTTCGGAAACCACTCTAAGACGTATGTTTGGAGTTGCATCAGAACCATTTTATAACTGGGCGCCTCTAGAACCCTTCGAATTATTAGGAAAAGATTTCGTATTGGCTATGGTCGAAAGGGTAAATAAAATATCAAAATACCCAATGAGTATTCATGATGCTCTTGATGCATTTGAAAAACTGAAGAAGACTCCTGAGTTTTTTAGAAGATACATAGAATACTATTTAAGTAATCCGGAGGAGGGCTCGGCCGCAGCTTTAGCTGCTACTAAAAGCAGGGTATTTAGTGATGATAATTTTAAGCGTCAATGGGAAACGTTATTGCCGGCCGATAAAATAGTAATGTCAATGATTGCCAATGGAATAAGTGACTTACATGGAAAACTAGCTTTGCAAAAACTCGGTGAAGCCCTTGGAATTGATAGTGTTAATAAGAATACCACTCATAATGCACTAAGAAGATTATCGAATAAAAATTTGATTACTAAAATTGATTTTGGAACTTATCAGTTCGAAGATGAGGCTTTTGCTGATTGGGTAAAGCATTTAGCTGATTAATTTTGAAATCAGCCCAATTAACAAATTAATTTGATATTTCCCAGGGAAGAATAGGTATCAAAAGTATCGCTTCTGAGGATAGCCACGGGTTTTTTATCAATAGAACTCAATGAAAAATTCACAATTGTCCATATTTCATTTGTTTGATCATTTACAAAATATACACGGTCTCCAATTTTAAAAGGATTGGTGGTTATTTTACTTGCCTCTTCAATAGATTGGGGTAAAAATTTGCTTGTATGAGCCATTTAATGGATGCCTTTAAATTTTAATGAAATGTAAATTTTTTGAGAATTATATATGTCAGCCTAATGGTTTGTACTAAAAGATGTAGCTCCTCAGCATGCTGCTCTTACCTACTGCCTATAGCTGGCACTCACTCGATTACGACCAGCTGCTTTGGCTGCATAAAGCGCACTGTCAGCTGCACTAATAAGTTCATCTCCAGTTCGGCCATCTTTAGGGAATGTTGCAACACCAAAAGAGGCAGTAACTGAGATAGCTGAGGCGCCGTAAAGTATGGGAGCAGCAGCCATGGTGCTTCGCACTTGCTCAGCTCGCTCGATTGCGAGAGGTTTCTCTACTTTCGGTAATACCAGGAGAAACTCTTCGCCGCCATAGCGGCAATAGATGTCGCCGTGGCGAGCATGTTGCTTCAGAAGAGTGCCAAAAACTCGTAATACTTCATCACCGGCAAGATGACCAAAGTGGTCATTAACCATCTTGAAATGATCAAGATCGCCCATAATTATACTAATGGGATAATTATTATGTTCAGACAGGATCAGTTCTCGATCTAAAGTTTCCTCAAGATAGCGACGGTTATAAAGACCAGTCAGGGCATCATGTATTGATTGGTCAAGCAATCTTTTTTGTAATGCTTGCAATTCATGTTCAGCACGGATGCGTTCTGTTACATCCATAATTAGTCCAATGAGTGCCGGTTTGCCATTGATTTCCATGATGCTACTATGAACCTCGACATCAATGACTTCACCATTTTTACGCAAGCCATGAAATAGATAAACAACTCGCTTCATTTCTCCAGAGAGTCGTTTTCGGATATTCTCTGATACGAGTGGTCTATCCATTTCGTCGGTGACATCGAGTGGCCCTAATTCCCGAACTTCCTCTGCACTATAACCAAAAATTTCATTAAATTTGGCATTTGAATAACTGAATTTCCCATTCTCGATGATTACAATGCCTACTAGAGACTGGCTCACCAAACTATGGAATTTTTCTTCTGATTCACGTAAGGCACGATTTATTTTTTCATTTTCGCGTAATGCTTGTTCTAGTTCTGCTGTGCGGATACGTACTTGTTCTTCTAAGATAATGGCTGTCTGGAACAGACTGAAATCAGAACTTCGAACACTAGTGCTACGCTCTGCGCGATCCATCAAGGCTTGTATTATCTTGTTAAGACGAGCGATTTCACTCTTTAATTCCTCTTCGCTGGAACTGGAATTTGGTAGTGCCGAATCAAACATTATCCACCTCCTTTGAATTTGAGCCAATCGCAACTCCAACTAGAGTCTGATTAACATGCACGCCTCGGAATTGTTCGCCATAAGTATTAAAACCAATAGTGTTGTTTTGCTGAAAAATGTCGTTAATACGATTTATTATTTCAGGAGAAACTTCTAGCTTGCGTAGAATACAATCACAACCGAGAACAAGTTGGGGTGGACCAATTTCAGAACGGAGTTTGCCAAAATTTTCCTCTAGATTATGCAACAAATCTACTCCTTTAGCTACTCGAAGGACCAATCCATTCTCAATGGCGCAGAAAAAAGTCAGACTGCCATCGGAATTGGCTTTTTGGATAGAACGCACGTAGTTGGTGCCGTCGATCATGACGACAATTGGCGAGGCAGCGAATCGCATCGGATCAAGACCATGCGCATCAATACCGAGTATTCGCGCATATTCTTGTGCCGCTGGTAGGCCGTTGATTTCCTTAACCCTACGGTGGGTGGTATCCGCTTCTGTGACAACCAGTCTTTTTTCAGTGGCAATAAAATGCTGTGTTTTGAATATCTTAAACGGTAATTTAGTAGTAACCAAGGTCACGATAGCGCTGTCTGAATGAAAATGCCCCTCGAAATAAACATAGGTAGAATTGAAGTTAAGGCTATCACCGGCCGAGCCACCAACTAGAGGAATTTTTCCTAGCTCACTTTGCAATATCCGTGTGACGGGTTCTTCACGTATTGATAAGCCATCAATTAACAAAAAGGCAAAGCTGTTTTGAGTATCCGCTTGTCGTTCCATACGTTGCAAGAGTTCTTGGGTAAAGTGCTGGCATTTAGAAATTTGGAATTGTTGCAAGTTAGTAAGAAGGCCGGCTACAGCCTTAAAATCAGTAGCTGAAAAACTAACTCCTGTCAGGCTGTGATCTCGATACCCGGCAGGCCCAATTTCTCCTGCTGTAGTACAACCTACAACTTGTATGCCTGTAAATAAATATTTCATTTCATCTGCCAAGACATCCAGATCATATTCGCTTGAGCAAAAGAAAATTACTAATTCCATGTTTGGCTGTTTTACGGCTTCGTAAAATTCGCGCGCAGCTTTGCGCGCATCAGTCAGACAAGATTGAGCTAGACGTATGGAAGGGTTATTCCCCATCGTTTTCTCCTAATTTGTTCCATTGAATAACTTATTTTATTTATAAAGTATAGATGGGTTAAATTACAGGTGATATACATGGTAGTATTCAGCGAAGACCTTCGTTTATTTTGTGTTATTAAATTCACCTTAAACGGGCAAGCTTCGATGATTTGAAATATCATCTTCAATATCAATAGATTATTCAAGCAATAAAGGCCAATGTGGGGTTTTGATTTCGATGTCTAATAATAGATGAGTAGTCGAGAGCTCAAGCTATGCTTTACGTAAAAATGACCAATATTATATTGCGAAAACATTATGGCTGCTCCTGTAATTGCATACTCATTCCGTATTATTGCTTATGATTAATCGATTTACAGGAACAGTTGAACTTCAACCTAGTGGAAATAGATCTTATTTTAGCTCTTGTAGGGGTGGTGGGTGAGTAGAATGGGCCAGCTCACTCTTACCAAACCCTTCTCAGGTAGGTTCGAGATCTGGCGCGGTAAGGTGATCTCCCATTTCCAAATCCCACCACGTCGAACGCAGCATGCAGATTTCCCGCACTACGCTCTCCTAACATCTTCCTATCAAAGTTGCAAGGGACACTCAAATATGCGGTAAAAAACGAATTTCTGTCAAAACATGATGCTGACTTAAATGAAGAGTTTGATGTGATACGTTCAAACAATTAATCAATCTGAATCTTATCGATTGCTCCTATAGAAGATGTCTACATAAAGTATGTTTCAGGGCATATTTGGCCTTGTTTTAACCAAGCGCGGTTTTGATGACGCAAAATTATGCGCCGAATGCCATTCATAATGAAAATGAACTGAAATAACTTGCAACTGGTTATTGATGAGACAATAACGCATAGTACCATCACCCTTGGGATTTCTATTTATCCCAGTGATGGTGCTTCATTAAAGGGAGCTAAATGATACAGCAGATCATTATATGCAGCTTAAAAACAAGGTAAAAATTGAACCGTAATTTCTTCTGAACTACTAAATGGTGGTTGTTCAGATTTAATCAGCCTGAAAGGCTCTTGTTTTGAGTAAGTTCAATGAATAACTTACTGATGTACTTAGATATCCCCTAATTTCAGACCAAATATTTATCACTTTTAATTTCATTTACCCCCCTGCAATAAATTGTTCATTGCCTCAATAATTCTGGATAGCTAATGATGATTCATGTTTTTCGTCTTTATATCCTTTGAAAATTAAATTGGTTCAAATAATAAAATGGCTAGAAACTTATATATTGTCCAATACAACTTCATCAAATCCTCTTAATAAAATTAAAAAAAATTGTACGGATTACAAAAAATGTACTTAAATTTTTTAAAGAGCAAGACGAAAATATTTGTTATGAAGCAATGGAGTTACTATGAACAAACGAATCTGTTCTGCATCAAGCAGTATTACCCTAAGAGCTCGTATAAAAAATACCCCAGGAACTTTTGGCAAATTAGCAGCAGCGATTGAAAAAGAAGGAGGGCAACTCAATGCGATTGATACCGTTCGTGTTGAAGAAGACTTCCAGATTCGTGATCTTACCATTTTTACATGCGGTCCAAAACATGCTGAAATCATAGTGAATCAATTGCGTGCGATTCCTGAAATAGAGGTGCTTCAAGTTTCTGATCGTACTTTTCTAGCGCATCTGGGTGGAAAAATTAGAATTAAAGGTCGTATTCCATTAAAAACTCGAGATGATTTGTCAATTGCCTATACGCCAGGGGTTGCTCGAATTTGTGATGCAATCTATAAAAAACCAGAAGCTGTATTTAATCTCACCATTAAAAAAAACATGGTCGCTGTTATTTCAGATGGAACCTCAGTATTAGGTTTGGGAAATATGGGACCCTATGCAGCCATTCCAGTTATGGAGGGAAAAGCATTATTGTTTAAAGAGTTTGCCAATGTCGATGCATTTCCTATTTGTTTAGATACTCAAAATGTGGATGAAATCGTTGCCACCATCAAACATATTGCTCCAGTATTTGGTGGGATTAATTTGGAAGATATTTCAGCACCTCGTTGTTTTAAAGTGGAAGAACGACTTAAAAAAGAGTTGAATATCCCAGTATTTCATGATGATCAACACGGTACAGCAGTAGTGTTGGCTGCGGGGATGATTAACGCACTCAAAGTGGTTCAAAAAAAACTGGAACAGATTAAAGTGGTTGTAGTGGGCATTGGTGCTGCAGGTACGGCGTGCACTAAAATGTTACTCAATTTAGGGGTAAAAAATATTATCGGTTGTGACTGTGACGGTGTGATTTATCAAGGTAAATCAGGATTACACTCATGGCATCAATGGTATGCTGAACATACCAATCCTAATCTTGAAAAAGGTACGGTGCATGAAGTAATCAAAGGAGCCGATGTTTTTATTGGGGTTTCAAAACCCGATGTCATTACCGCCAAAGATGTAAAAAAAATGAATAAAGATGCAATTGTTTTTGCAATGGCAAACCCTATACCCGAAATAATGCCTGAGGATGCAAAAAAATACGCTACTATTGTTGCAACAGGACGAAGTGACTATCCCAATCAAATTAATAACGTATTGTGTTTCCCCGGCATGTTTCGAGGGATCTTGGATTGTATGGCGACTGAGATTAATGAAGAAATGAAACGTGCTGCGGCTTATGCAATCGCAAACTCTATAGAAGAGCAGCATCTAAGTTGCACTTACATTATTCCTAGCGTATTTGATACTTGTGTTGTAAAAAATGTTGCTCAAGCGGTTAAAGAAGCAGCTATTAAAACAGGGGTGGCGCGTAAATTAATAACATAATTTAAACCTTTAGCGTAACTGCCTAAAATCCCCATCTGATTTATGTACCAAATTTAATTTTTTTCTTATTGTTTTCCCTTGCGACTGGTAGCTCTCTAAGATGCGTTGCGGTATTTACTCTGTTTTATCGAGTTATTGCGAGTTTGGAAAAAGTAAGTTCTTCATCGGGGTCGTGGGTGAGTAGAATGGCCGGATCATTCTCAGCAACAAGCCGTTTATTCATGTATTAAAATCAATACATGAATTCGCGACACGGTAATAAGTTAATTGTATTGTGTTTGTCAAAAGCATGTGAGTCGATTCTCTTCGTTGATTTAATACTCGTCTTCCAGAATTATCGACTCCATGTAATTGAAAAATATTCTTAGCTATATCTATACCTAATACGCTAATATTCATTATTGAACCTCTCATCCAGTTTTAGTTTCAAATTCGAATACTAAGCCGGCAAATATTATTTGCCAACTCAGTGGGTGAGATGGTTCATAAATTTGTGGGGATGACAAATAAAAAATGAATAAATGGAGTCTTTATTTTATAATTTTTTTTAGTGTTTTTATAACGGTGGTCACACAGGCAGCTCAGACACAAGAAACAAGTACCAGCATTAGTTCTAACCCAGCAGCAGACACTGCTGTTACAGGAAATGGAGCATTACAAGATTATATTGAAAAAACATTAGATATCAAAAATAATTACGGTTTCCGATTTGGCGGCATGCTATTAGGTGATGCTAACAAATTATTTTCCGGTGGAATTCCCTATGCAAAACATTGGACCGGTGATGAATTGTTTTTATTTAATGTGACATTAGATACTGAAAAGATGGGGGCTTGGAAAGATGGATTATTTGGCGCGCAATATCTTCAACTCGATGCGCAACAAGTCAACCAACAAGCAGGATCTATTGAAGGGTATAATTCTATTGTAGCTGTTAATCCCATACGTCGTTCAGAGCTTTATCAATTTTGGTATAGACAAGAACTTTTTGATAAAAAATTGATAGTTCGCATAGGTAAATCCGTTCCTACCATAGACTTTGGAAATGTTATTAGACCTGTTCCATTAACTTTATCAAAAGATATGCCTAGCTTAACTGGATTAATTTATACCCCTATTTTTATTAATTCCTCACAATTAGGAGTAACACCTGGATATTATAATTCAGCTTATGGGGTGACTGTGAACTTTGTACCTGTTAAATCATGGTACTTACGCTATGGAGTATATGATGGTAATTTAGCAAGAGGGATACAAACGGGATTGAAGGTTTGGCCTACTCTGAATGGATCCTATTTTCATATTGCGGAAACCAGTGCGGCATGGTTATTAAAACAAAATAGTTACCCAGGTAAAATAGGTGTTGGCGGTTGGTATGAAGATGGATTAGTGCGTTCGGGCACTCTTAAAGAAAAGAATACATCGGGTGTCTATTTTTTTGGTTCTCAGCGACTGTGGTATAAATATAGCGAAAATGATTTCAGAGGTATTTCTGGGTTTTATCAATATGGAATTAATTTTTCTAATGTTTTACCTGTTAATCAATATGTAGGTGGAGGTCTTACCGCATTTGGGCTCATCCCAAAGCGTGATGTTGATAGCATGGGTGTTGGTGCCTCTTTAGGATGGTTAAATAAGAGAAATTTTTCTCGTGCCACTGAATTGATGTACCAAGCTTATTATCAAGCTCAAATAATGAATGGATTTTATATAGAACCAGCTGCCACTTACATACCCACTCCTGGTGCAGGCACACCTGCTGCATGGACAGGTACATTACGTGCCCTATTGCTATTCTAACATTATGGATCGTGAAAAATGATATTCGCATGACTGGCATGGCTGCTTGGGACGTGACTCATGATGATGATGAAAAAACTTGAGCTATTACAGCGTTCCTCGAAAAATTACCGCAAATGAGCCCTACAGAATATGCAACATTGAATCAAAAAGCAGGGTTTCCTATACCCGAACCCGATTGACCTTTCTGAAGAGCCAGGTACTTTAATTATTACACAGATAAAAAAGTACTGAAGACAAGATATTATTTTTCATGATAACATACCACTCATTTCATAACGTACATGAAAAAAGAAAACTTTTACCATTGAAAGAGCTCTAGGATGATGATGTATAAGGGATTTATTTTTTGTGTTCTATCACATGTAGTTGTTATGACATTTCCTACACATAGTTTTGCGTTTGGGCAAGAAATTCATCCAAAAAATTCAACGATAGCGCAAGCTGATTCACCTACAGCAGATAAAAAAACGGCCACATCAACTGCATCTGGAAAATCTATATACAATAAAACCTGTGTTGCATGTCATGGAGTTGATGGTAGAGGTGTTGCACCCTCCTATCTTGATTTTACTCAAAAAGGAGGGGTTTTGTCTCAACCCTATAATGTATTACTTCAAAATATAATTCGTGGCATTGGAAGTATGCCTCCAAAAGGAGGGTATCCTGCTTTAACGGATAAGGATATGGAAGCCGCCCTTGATTACATAATGAGTCATTTTGCTCCTGAACCTATTCCTGAATCTACAGGTAATGAAGCTCAAGATATCCAGCTGATGAAACAGCAGATCATGGAATTAAACAAAAAACTTGAACGATTAGAGGCAGCACAACTCAACCGACAAAATAAAACTGTAGAACCGATTACTAAAAATAATGAACCCAAAACGAATCAACCTATAATACCAAAAACAAATGCACCATCCTCAAATGGCGAAGTGGTCTACAAACAAAATTGTGCTGCGTGTCATGGAGCTAATGGTAAAGGTGTAGCTCCCTCTTTCCCTGATTTGACCAAAAAAGGAGGGGCGTTAGCACAATCTTCAGACGTGTTACTTCATCATATAATCTATGGTATTGGAAGTATGCCTCCGAAAGGCGGTAATCCTTCTTTATCAGATGCTGATTTGAAGGCTTCTTTGGATTATATTAAAACTGCTTTTGCTCCCGAACAAAAAAGTCAAACCATTCAGTCTACTACCCCTATCCAACAACAAACAAATAAGACAAATCAGAACACTGAATCGAGTTCGCAAGGTAAAAAACCTTTAGAGCAGAAGCCGGTAGAGAAGAGTGAACAACAAAGTAACAAAGGGGTATCCACTGAAAATAAGGAAAGTAATGTAACAAGCACATCCTATTTTTGGCCAAATCCTGATTTTTCTGCGCTTCTTACAGGGAGTGCCAGTGCAGGATATAGTGTTCCCAATAATCGCAGCGGAAGTTTTGATATTATTACTTTTAACCCGATGGTTCTAGCTAGATATAAGGACCTGCTTTTGCTGCACTCAGACCTTGATTTCTCCCTTGATGATGATGGCAATACCACTGTGGAGTTAGGCAATCTTAATCTCAATTTATTTTTAAACGAGGTTGCGGTTTTTGGAATTGGAAAATTGGATAGCCCTCTGGGTTATTTTGTACAAAATCTATCTCCCTCCTGGGTAAATAAACTACCCACAGCTCCGACAGGTTTTGATAGTGATGAAGCCGCACCGCAAACACAACTGGGAGCACAACTTAGAGGAGGTTTCTATCTTTTATCCAGACTCAAAATGAATTACATTGCTTTTGTTGCTAACGGTCCCCGTGCTTTTGCGGATCCAATGACTGGATTAATTGATTTCATATCGACCGACAGTTACCCTAATAATTATGGTACGTTTATTGGAGGAGGAAGAGTAGGGATTCTACCGATCCCCAATTTGGAGATTGGGTTTTCAGGTGCTGGAGGAAACGTAGCATTATTTGATGTCAATACAAACTTGACGTTTGGCGAACGTGGGCGTGATTATACATCACTAGGAGCAGATCTTTCATTCCAATGGAAAAGCTGGGATTTTCGAGCCGAAGTAATTCAACAACAAATCGGTGCGCAAAACCTAAGTTTATTCCCTCAAAGCGCAGGCTGGAAGGCTTGGTACCTGCAAGCGGCCTATATGATTCCTGCAACAAAACTGCAACCTATTGTACGTTGGGGTGGATACACCTCACCCGTTTCAAGTCAAAGCCAACATCAAGTGGCACTTGGATTGGATTATTGGCTTGCACCGAGTATTGCATTGCAAGCCGCTTATGAATTCAATAACGGCCAACATGGTACAGATAGCGATAGTAATCTGTTCTTGATTCAATTAGTTTGTGGTTTTTAATATGAGGGACAAGCGGATGCAAAGTCGTTTTTGGATAAAATTGGTCTTAATCACTGGAATTCTATTCATCAATGAACCCTCTATCGCTTACGCGGGTAAACTCTTTTCCAAGATGGGTATGCATCAAAAAACGGGGGTTCAATTATGGGCAGATAACTGTGCACGCTGCCATAATAATCGTGCACCGACTGAGTTTACTCCCAACCAATGGAATACCATTATGTTACATATGCGCATCCAGGGCGGATTAACTGGAGAGGAAGCAAAAGAAGTTTTAGCTTATTTAACTGATGCATCCCTTTCCGAATTTAAAACGGGTACAACAACGACTGCAAGTCAACAAAACAACCAGGAAAGTCAAGCGGCTAAAACAAACATTACAAAAACAGGAAAACCTACAGCTTCAGGAAAAGACATTTATCAAAAAAACTGTGTGGCCTGTCATGGAGTTGACGGTAAGGGGACAAGTCCTGCATTCCCCGATTTTACCAAAAAAGGAGGAGTGCTATCTAAGTCATCCAGTGTTTTACTGCAAAATACGATCAAAGGTATTGGAGGTATGCCTCCTAAAGGGGGTAACCCTTCTTTATCAGATGATGATTTAAAAGCCGCTCTAGACTATATTGAAAGCACTTTTGCCAAGTGAGGTCAATCAATGCGAAAAATATGGATTGTTATAGGGATTGTTGCAGTACTCTTTTTGCTTGGATTAATAGGTATTGGCGGCACTATTTTTTATCAAATCAGTAAAAATATCGGACAATCAATTCCTGTCTATGAGCAGCCAATTAATTTTCCTAGTTATCCAACTCTAAATTTAAAAGGAAAATCCCCAGCAGAAATAAAACAAATTAAGGACGGGGAGCTTCTTGTAAAAGCAGGAGATTGCATTACCTGTCATACCAATACTTCAGAAAGCGGGAAAGTATTTGCCGGAGGATTCCCCATCCAAACACCCTATGGCATTATTTACGGTACAAATATTACCCCAGATAAGAAGACTGGTATTGGACAATGGAACGATTCTGATTTTATTAAGGCGATGAGAAAAGGAATTTCACCAGCTCATACTTATTATTATCCTGCATTTCCTTATCCTTATTTCAATAAAGTTTCGACACAAGATTTACTGGCAATCAAAGCTTATTTGAATGCCATCCCTGCTGTAGAGCAACCCAATCTGGAAAATAAAATGATTTGGCCATTTAACTGGCGATTTATTCAACTGGGTTGGCGATTATTCTTTTTTCATAATACAGGACCTTACAAAAATAATCCTGAAAAAACTCCCAATTGGAACCGAGGTGCTTATTTAGTAGAAGGGTTGGGACACTGCGGAATGTGTCATACTCCTTCTTATTATTTATTTAATCAAGATCTGGTTCTAGGTGCACCCATACAAAAATATAATCTGGCAGGTGCTTGTGGAGAAGGTTATTTAGCCCCAGATATTACCCAATCAGCATTGGATGATGTTCCAGATAAAATACTGCTTAAAGCATTTACTGAAAATCAGTTTGGTGGCGAAAAATTACATGGACCTATGGTTGAAGCAGTACATAATAGTTTGAGGTACCTGCCTCAAAATGATTTGCTATCGATTATTGATTATTTAAAAAGCATCAAAAGCCCTACAATTCCTACGCCTGTACTTAAAAATGTCAGTTTAGGTAAAAAAATCTATAAGTTACATTGTTCCGTTTGCCATAATCTCGGTGCCAATGGAGCACCTAAATTAGGTGATTACATGACCTGGAATCCCTTAATCAGGAGCGGTATAAAACATCTTTATCATATATCGATTGTGGGAAATGCAAGCATGCCCGCCAATGGTGGCTGCTCTGGCTGCAGTAATAAGGATATAGAGGCTGCGGTGGATTATATGGTGGGGTGTGCAACAAAAGATTCTTTAAACGATTCGAAGAAATGTCAGTAATTTTTGGCTTGTCTATGCATCCATGAAATATTGTTGAGTAGCCGACCTTTACTAGGTGTTTGTTAAGTTTCCCTAATTTTGTTGAGCACATAGGGGACTTACAGGCATTATGTGAAATTTGAATACTAAAATCCCGATTGAAGAATTCTTATTTGCTTTTACTTTCGAAAATTATGGTTAAGCTTATATGACCCATTTTCCGGCTAAAACCAATCCGTCATGTCGATGCCTTGAACAGCAGAACCTGGTAGTAATTGCCAAAAAACAGTTCCCGCTTCACGAGACAGTCGGCATGACGCTTCGGTAGCCACGCGGTCACGTCGTCGTGATTCCAAATATCAGGGGCGAAAGGTTCAAGAATGGCTAAAAATGGCAGGTAAATATAACGCAAAGGATGCCACCATTTCGGCTTGGAAAACTCAACAATCAAAACGGTTCCACCTGGTTTGACAATGCGGAATGCTTCGTCGAGCACGCGCTCACGCACGTCACTCGGCAATTCGTGTAGCAGGAAGAACAGCAAAACCCGGTCATACCCTTCATTTGGTAGATCGAGCTTCGAGGCATCCATATTGAGGAGACGAACTCTGTTCGGCTGTGATAATTTGTGGTTTAGATTCTCAAGTTGAGGCCTCACAACATCGACGACATCTAAGCTTCCGTCAAATTCTTCGATTTTTTCATACAGACGAGGGGTCAGCGTGCCATAGGTGCAAGATAGCTGGATAGTGCATCCGGCTAGTTCATCGCCGAATGCGGCGAGGGCAGCGTCGCGCAGACGCTTATAGTTAAACCATAGTATAAGCTCGATGAGCCACTCACGGTCCCAGAATTTGATCGCCCAGGGCTGAACATAAGCCCACCAATAGGTTTTTTTGAGATAATCCGGCGTTTCAATATCTAGGGACATGGCCTCAAGCCCTCCTTTTGCTTTGACATTATTTTCTTTTTTTAATTTGTAAATTTAACATCAATTTATTATGCAGATATACTTATTTTATAAAACGCAGTGAGGAACAAACCTATAACCGAAGCATTTATTCCAAGTATCGCTCTTTGCATGGATGGCGGCGACGTACATGCATAACAAACTAATCCTAGTTAAGGGTCATTAATATAAACTAAAATGAGTCTCGATCCTCATAATAAGGTATTTTGTTTACTGCACGATATGATGACAAAAATAAATTATGCTATTAAAGATTGGGCATGTAAAAATTTTATGACAAAATAGTATAAGTACATGAGCAAGAATAAGGATAAGCATCACATGAGTGATATCATGTCATTTAAAATAAAAAAAATAGTCTTTCGTAAAATTATTTTCTCGGTAATTTTTTCCCTCACGACACTCAATGCCTATGCGGGTATGCAATCCTATCACCTCAAATACCACAAAGATTCCAAAATAAATAATGTATCCCTATCCAATACTGAAGTACTCATAGAGTTCCACCGGTATGGCAATTCACTGGGAAGGCTTTTAACAAAAACGAATAATACTCAAGACATCACCATCGACAACACCTTTGGGAGCAATTTGGTTATTCACGTGCTATTCATCGATAAAGAGGGGAAAAGACTAAGATGTTGGGGCGTATCTAATGCTAAAACAAATATCATTGAGATTCAGTGTGATAAAGTGGTTTCGTTGAAAAAAGTAAAGGGAGAGACTGAAGAGTCCATTGACTCCACTAATTAAATGACGGTGAGTAAATTAACAACTATTGACACAGAGAACCACATCGCAGGACACTATATATCCCCATTATAAGGAAAGAAACAAAAATGACTAATAAAATTCGTGGTAAAGTCAAATGGTTTAATAAAGACAAGGGATTTGGTTTTATTAAAAGCAGTGACAAAGACTTCTTTGTCCACTTTAGCTCGATTCAAGGTGGCGACTTTAAAACACTTCCTGATGGAGCAACTGTTCTTTTTAAAATAGGAAAAGGACAGAAAGGACCTCAGGCCGAGGAAGTAGAAGTAATTAAATAAATGACCATTATTGGCCTATAAAGTTCAGATTTATGTGTTGCTGATTAGGGCACCTAAGTGTACGGCCTGCTTTCAAAAACTTCTCGGCCCGCAATCAGCGCATGAAATTGGCCCAAAT
>NZ_JAPHOQ010000016.1 GCF_026191355.1 Legionella sheltonii | reverse complement strand
TATCAATTTGGATATTGGTTATAAAACGGTCTACTTTACTAATAAACCAGCCAGAGCTATTGCAGTAAATAATCAAATCCCGGCACCCACATTACATTTTAGAGAGGGTGATCGGGTAACCATAAATGTTACGAATCATCTTGATAAAGGAACAGCGATCCATTGGCATGGTGTTTTGGTTCCTTGGCAAATGGATGGTGTAGAAGGTGTGGCTCAAACTGAAATTCCTCCTGGTAGTACCTTTCACTACCAATTTATTTTAAAGCAATCAGGTACTTACTGGTATCATGCCCATGCTGGCTTAGAGGAGCAACAGGGATTATACGGTGCTTTTTTGATTGATCCTAAGAAACCACCTCATTACACCTTCACTAAAGATTACACCATCGTTTTATCGGATTGGACTAATACCAAACCGGAGCAAGTTTTAGCTAATTTAAAAAAATCCGGCGACTATTATGCTCCGCGCTTTCCTCTCCAACCATCCCTGACAAAATTTATCCATGATTACCAAAAAGCATCTAAAAGTGAACGACAAAGACTTCTTGACGACTATAAAAGCATGCAGCAAATGCGGATGAGCATTTATGACATTAGTGACGTTGCCTTTGATGCATTTTTGATGAACGGCCATCCTAAAAACAATCCGTGGACTGCTCCAGTTCAAATAGGTGATATTGTCCGCTTGCGATTTATTGATGCAGGAAGCAGCACGATTTTCCGTATTAAAATACCTGATTCTAAGATGACTGTCATACAAGCGGATGGAAACGACGTAAAACCTTATTCTATTAAGGAGTTATCCATTTCTCCTGCTGAAACCTATGATGTTTTAATAAAAATAGAAAAAAATAAGCCTTATATTATTTATGCGGGTTCCAAAGATACTGTGGGTATTGTCTATGGCGCTCTAAAAACAACTAATGAGCAAACAGTCGATTATGCTCAAGTCAAACCGTTCCCTGAACCCATCCCGGTTACAAGAGAAATGATGAACATCATGATGGGCGGGCATTATCAAGGCAGTTTCCCCTTAACGCAAAAAAAACAAGACAATTCACTTTCTTCACAGCATAAGCACACCATGCACATGGATCATAGTATGCCTATGGGACACTCCATGAACATGCAAATGCCTACTGAACCAACTCGATTTAACGATGCAATAGCCCCTACCACTTCATCCTATATGACCTCATTGGAAACAAAGTATCGCGATTTGACTGCTGCGGTTCCGACTAATGATCCCAATAAACCGGTAGAGGGAGTCATTAATTTGGAATTATTTGGCTATATGGGGCAATATATTTGGTTTGTGAATGGAGTACCTGGTTATAAGGCAAAACCTATACCTTTAAAACCGGGTAAACGTTATCGCTTTGTATTTACAAATCCATCCATGATGCATCATCCAATGCATATACATGGTCATTGGTTTATTGTTCGTACTGGAAAAGACACTTTTGATCCGCTAAAACATACGCTTGATATTCCACCAGGAGGAACAATCACAGCGGATGTAGATACTGATGCAAGCGGCCAATGGTTTTTCCATTGTCATATGCTTTATCACATGATGACTGGAATGAACCGCGTCTTCCAATATACAACCATAATTGAAATAGCCGAGGACAAAACCCATCCAGAACATATTATTAAAGACACCTCGTATGACAACCGCCCCATAATACGAGTCGACGAAGCGATTAAGCCGATTAACCTGGATTTAGTGAAACACCCCATGGCTCATGGCGCTGGCTTTTGGTTATCAACTTTTCTAGATGTAGGTGCAGATCCTGTTCACAATTCACAGCGCCTTACCTACAAAGGCATGTTTGGCCCTGATTATAATAAACTGCAATTATTTACCAATGATGCTGAACTGTATAAAGGGGTACTGGAAAACGCAGATATAGATATCTTTTACTGGCATTTAATCAGTCAATTTTGGGCCATAAAAGGTGGAGCAAACTATTTTAATCAACCGGCCAATAAGCCCTATTGGCAAGCAGGTCTTGGTCTGGAAGGATTAATGCCCTTTTTTATTGATACCGACATAAGAACTTACTTTTATGGTGGCAGTATTAAATTTGATATTGAATTATCCCGCGACACACTAATTACCAATAATTTTTTAATCAGGACAGGAGTTCGCAGTATTTTAGCGACCAAAACAGTTGTTAATGCCCAAATTGGCAGTGGCTTGAATCAAATGCGCTACACAGTAAGACCCTACTACCGTCTTATTCCTGCTTTAAGTATGTTTGTTGAATATGAAAACGAACACAATTACGGAACATTTAAAACACTCGAAAATGAAAGTACTACACCGGATATTTCCAATACCGTTTCTTTAGGCTTAACTTTGCTGTTCTGATTTTTGGAACAAATTTTATAACCCACAGCAATTAGCCTAGGCGCAACCCGGCTGAGCATCATCCTAAACTCACGAAAGATCTCCATGTTATAGCACTGTATTGTGATGGTAGATCACTCATTAAACTCGAGTAGACGATTTAGTCACGAAGACCAATCCAGACTACTGGACTACAATAAAACCATTATTCGATGCTGTTCACTCATAAAATCCCACACTAATAAAGTGCTCTTCAACCAAAACATCCAAATGCCAAATTGAGCCATGAAAACCATTAATTATTACTTAACGATCAATCTGTATAATAAAAGCAATAAAATATTTTAATATACATAAAAATAGAAAATTAGTTTCTAGTGTATTTTTTCCCGCTTCTCTGGGTAAAACAGATACAGTATTACAAGATGCTTTGATCCATATAAATCGTGCTATTAGTTTGGTCAGTGATAATGAGCAACTTAAGACTCAAGAGGAAACTGCAGTCGTTACGCCATAATACTTTTCACTAAAGATTCAGCAAATACTCTTAACATTTAAGGTAATCACCTATTCTTCAATTTACTCTCTAATAAAAAAATAAGCTACACTACGTAAAATTAAAGTTATGGAAGCGTACGTTGAGTAATACATCAAAAATAATTGTACTCAAAAAAACAAATGTGTTTTTTGATTTTCTATGCAAGCTGATGCTGTTACTGACTATCATGTGCATTTTCATTCCTTTTTCCCCTAAAATGCCAGCTCCAGGGATTGATCCTTCTTGGGCTCTTGGTTTAAATCAAGCGGTTGCTCAAGGATTAGCATTTGGTCGGGAAATAATTTTTACGCTCGGCCCCTATTCGTCTCTTTACACAAAAGCTTATCACCCCGCTACGGATTTCCTAATGATTTTAGGGTGTACTGGCTTAGCTGTATCTTTGTGGATCTGCCTTCTTTTTTTAATGAAAGGAAGGCGATGGTACTGGTTTCTCATATATTGCGTCCCCCTTTTAGGCATGATATACGCTCGAGACTCATTATTTTTTTCCTATCCATTACTTGCAGGGTTAATGAGCTTCTGGATCATTTCTCCAGAAAATGGAGATAGGCTTACAAATAACTCTCTTTTATTGCTGGTTTTTTTTCTATTTACCCCATTTGGCTTACTTGCACTAATTAAGGGGTCTATGCTCATCCTATGCATTCTTGTGCTTTTTTTGTGCTTCAGCTTTTTTTGCACCCAGAATAAAACAAAAATGGCATTGATATGTCTTGCCTCTCCTGTAATCTCGATGACTACGTTTTGGCTTGCAGCAGGACAACCACTCGCTTCTTTACCTGATTATCTCACAAGCACACTGCGTATTGCCTCAAGTTTTACTGAAGCAATGTCCACAGATGGAAATATGAATGAAGTGATTGTGTTTTTAATTACTTGCTTATTAATTTTCCTGGCTATTTCATCCCAAAAACAAATACCTGCTGCCGCTAAAATATTCTTGCTGGGAATTTATTTTGCGTTTTTATTTGTTTCCTTTAAAACAGGTTTTACTCGTCATTTAGGTCACGCCTTTATACCTGGTGTAAGCCTCCCGTAAAATAGGTGCATATCTAATTAGAGTTCTCCAAGTTAAACTATGTTTGAGGAGAACAAAAATGAAAAAATCACGTTATACAGAAACACAAATTGTAAAAATTCTAAAAGAAGTCGAAGCAGGTCGGCTGGTAAAAGAAATTTGTCGTGAATATGGGATTTCAGATGCAACCTATTACAATTGGAAAGCAAAATATGGTGGTATGGAGGCATCCGACGTAAAACGTCTAAAAGAGCTTGAAGAAGAGAACCGTCGTCTAAAGCAAATGTATGCTGAGCTAAGTCTTGATCACAAAATCCTGAAGGATATTGTTGAAAAAAAGCTGTGAAGCCGTCTGTGAGACGGGAGCTGGTTGATTATGCAGTGAATACTCATGCTGTGAGTTTACGTCATGCGTGTAAGGTTGTAGGTATTAGTGACTCGGTTTATCGATACAAACCGGATAGCCAATCTGATGAAGATGTAATCGTGGCACTGCAGGCATCATCCGAACGCTATCCGGCATATGGCTTTAGTAAATTGCTTAAAGTGTTACGCCGCCAGGGACATAGATGGAATCATAAACGTGTTTATCGAGTGTATCGTGAGTTGAAGCTTAATATGCGTCGTGAAGGCAAAAAACGGCTTCCTAATCGCTCACCTACCCCTTTGAGTGTGCCAGCATCCATCAATCAGTGTTGGTCTATGGATTTTATGTGTGATGCTTTGATGTGTGGCCGACGCTTCAGAACATTTAACATAGTAGATGATTTTAACCGTGAGGTGTTGGCTATCGAAATCGATTTAAGTTTGCCTGCTCAGCGAGTGGTTCGAGTATTAGAGCGTGTTGTAGCATGGCGAGGTTTTCCCGCTAAATTACGCATGGATAATGGTCCTGAATTTATCTCAAGCACATTAGCAGACTGGGCTGAAAAGCATCAAGTGGCTTTAGAATTTATTAAGCCAGGTAAACCAACGCAAAATTCATTTATTGAGCGATTCAATAGAACTTACCGCACAGAGATATTGAATATGTACGCGTTTAAAAATTTACAAGAAGTTAGAGAGCTGACAGAAAGTTGGATAAAGGAGTATAACGACGAGAGACCGCATGATTCGCTAAATGATTTAACACCGTGGGAATATCTGGCAAAAAATAAGGCAATGAACTCTAATTTAGGTTGCCACTAAATATGGGGGGGTTACACTGGGACTTCTATTTTATTGGCAACACTATTTTTACCCTTTATTTTGAATTTCAGAGTGAGTCTTCTACTCATTTTTATCTCATTAAGTAGCTGGTATTATATTAATAGCCACTATACCAGCATATCAATCCGAAATAACTTCATCTCCTCCTACTCTTCAGCATGGCATGGCCTAAAAAGCAGAATACAAGATCCTTATTGGCTTAAAAAAAATTTTATTTTCACTATGGATTTTTTACGTGAGCAAGCAGCCTTCCCTGTTTTACCCGGGACGACTGATATTTACTCATATGATCAAACTTATTTAATCTCGTCACAAAACCGTTGGTCACCACGTCCCGTATTTCAAAGTTATTCTGTCTTCAATCAAAATTTAGCTAAAGATAATAAAAAACATCTTCAAGGCAAAAATAAGCCTGATAATATTATTTTTAAAATACAACCCATTGACCAACGCATCCCCTCTTTGGAAGATGGCGCAAGTTGGCCTTTATTGTTAGTCAATTATCAACCGACTCATTTAATCCGAAATTTCCTATTTCTCCATAAAAAAAAATACCCTCATCAAGTCAACTTGTCTTTATTAAAAAGCGAAACCCATACCCTAGGTGAGCAGGTTCCCTTACCCAAGAGTCAGCTACTCTTTGTTGCGATTGATTTGAAACCGACAATTTGGGGAACTTTAGCTACCATTTTCTTCAAACCACAGCAATTATTTATTAGTTTAAATTTAAGAAATGGCACAACAAAACGCTATAGACTAGTTGCAAACATGGCAAAATCGGCTTTTCTTCTCACGCCACTCATTGAAAATACAGTCGAATTTTCTATGCTCTACGAGAAGAATGATAAATTAGATGCCAAAAAAGTTGATTCCTTTGTTATTACAACAAGTCAGAGAACACATTGGCATTGGAATAATACTTATACGATTCACTTTATGAATGCTGGAACTGCAAAAATACGTTCTTATTAAACAAGCTTCTTCTAAAATCGTATTGTTACTGAACTCAAGCATCGAACGTGATTTTTTGGAAACGGGGAGGAGCATGTTTTGCTTAAGTAAATCCTCTTTCCCAAGGTTGCTATTTAAAGAAGCCTAACTGTTTCCCAAGATACCTTAATGGCGAATTTTATCAATCGTAATCTTACGCTGTGAATATTCCACCTCACCTTCCCTCTCCAATCTTGAGCTTATAAAGGCTCAAAACTATGAACCGGTTTAAGAGAGGAGAGGCGAGAATTTTCGATCGTGATGAGAGAAAAAGATTCAAAAAATTCATTTTTGTATCGAATACCCTTCATCAAGCCAACCTTGCAATCCAGTATCTAATGAATAAACATTGGTATACCCCATTTTTTGTAAATTGTCGGCAACCAGCGCACATCGAAACCCCCCACTACAGTAAACAACAATTTGATCATTTAAATTAGGAATTTTCTTTTCAATATCTCGCTCAATAATGCCCTTACTTAAGTGTATTGCAGTTGGAATATACCCTGTTTCCCATTCATTAAGTTCACGTACATCTATAAGAAACATGGGTTCTTTTGATTCAATTTTTTCTTTTAAAGCTTTGGGTGTGATTTCTTTGATATGATTTTTAGTTTCGGCGATTAGTGTCAAAAATCCCTGTGAATGTTGTTTTTTCATTAATTTCTCCTAAATTTATTTATTATTTTCAATAGGGCGTGTTGACAATTCATCCCCACCGCCTACGTGCCGCGACGTGTTCGCGGCAACCAGCCGATCTTAATCAGTGGCAAATTTCTTCATAAAGATCATGCCATTCTGTATTTAGGTTCTCAATCAAATGTAACTTCCACTGCCTGGGCCAATTTTTGAATCGCTTTTCACGTCGAGCAGCTTCTATATAGGTTTCATGAACCTCATAATAAACCAATATATGTACATTGTACTTAGCTGTAAATCCCGGAATCAGGTTGTTTTTATGTTCCCATACTCGTTTAATTAAATCGGATGTTGAACCAGCGTATAGTGTACCATTTCGCTTGCTTGCCATAATATAGACATAAAATGACTTCATTTGGCTTCCTTGTTTTGCTCAGAGTGTTGGACTCAATGCGATGATATCACCTAAATTTCACTGATTACATTGGTAGCCAAATATAGGAACAAGCCATTGCGAGCATTGACGCATCATTTCTCTTCAATTTATCATATCTTGTGGCAACAGCTCGAAAATGTTTAAGTCGCGCAAATACGTTTTCAACTAGATGACGATATTTGTATAGACCCCAATCAATATCAGCATTCCCAGTTTTAGAGTTCGTCTTCCGAGGAATCATTGGAGTAGATGATTTTTGCCTAATCTGATCTCGAATTTCCTCGCTATCATATCCTTTGTCTGCAATGGTGTAATCAGCTTTAGGGAGTGTTTCAATGAGACCTGAAGCTGCTTTAGCATCATGTACCTCTCCGCCAGTCAATTGAAATTCAATCGGAAGGCCGCAAGCATCAACTGCCCTATGAATTTTTGTTGTATTACCACCAACGGATTTCCCTATTGCTTGATGTTTCTTTCCTATGCCGCCTGAGCTATGTTGATGGGCACGAACGATACGGCCATCAATAAATTCCCATTCAAGAGCAGGATGTTGTATGAGCGCTTTGAAAATCATCATCAACTTGTTCTTTGAGGACCAACGATTGAATTGTTGATAGGCAGAATTCCAAAATCCAAACTCTTTAGGTAGGTCTCGCCAAGGGCAGCCTACACGCATGCGATATAACATTGCCTCAACCATCATACGAAGATTAGGTTTGTCATATATCTGATGTTGTAGCATTATCTCCTTTAGCTTAGACCATAGCTCATCACGGAGCATCAGTCTAGCCATTGCAAACTCGTTTTATACTTGATATTGAAATCGATATATTATGAGTTTGCTCTTATTCATCAATCGATTAGAGCAATGAATTAAGTTCATCTTTAACTTGACCATTTCCTGGATGCCGCGAACACGTCGCGGCACGTAGCCGGTGGGGATAAATTGGCAACACGCCCTAAATTAATCCCTTTTATAAAAACGTGCAAACTATAATGATCAGATTTCATTTAACATGAATTGATGGATATGGGCGATTTTGAAAACTAGATTTCATATCACCTTTTTCAATTAATGATCTTTTCTAATTCGCTTCAACCAATTTTTTAATTCAGGCCAAAAAGCAATAATCCCAATAAAAAGAGTAAATAAAATGACGGCAATCACCATTTGAACAATAGGAAACTTGAGCTCATCATGTGCCACGAACCAGCTCGCAATTGATCCTGAAATGACTAAAAGCAATCTAAAAAACCACTGAAACATAAATAACACTCCAGATAATTTATGTGTTGAACAGTAAGCAATCCCCCAGCATCTTGAGCGAAGCGAGCGATCGCATATTGTCCCCCTGGATCCAGGTTGGAGATCCATCGCTGTACTCGAGAAGTAGTGCTCTACCACCATTTTGGCTCAATCTAAGATACTACATTTAATGTGTGTTTCGCGATCATATATTCTTCATTTGTAGGGATGACGCCTACATATACTCTGCTTTGAAGATGACTAATCACTGCAGCATTTTGTTGATTTGCGTGTTCATCCAACAGAACACCCAACCAACTCAAACGTTCACTTATTTTTTTTCTTACCAGTGCAGAATGTTCACCTATCCCCGCAGTGAAAATGATCGCATCACACCCTTGTAAGCTGCTGGCTAGAGCACATAATTCTCGTGCTGCTCGATAACAAAATAAATCGATGGCTTCAACAGCTTTGGCTTCTGTACTTGATTGCAGCTCGCGCATGTCACTGCTGATCCCAGAAACCCCCAAAAGACCCGATTTTTTATAAAGAATGGTATTTACCTCTTCTACTGATAATTTCTTTTCTTGGAGCAAATATAAAATTACTCCAGGATCAATGCCCCCGCAGCGGGTTCCCATAATCAAACCATCTAATGCCGTAAACCCCATAGAAGTTGTAACGCTTTTACCATACTCCATAGCACACATACTGGCACCATTTCCAAGATGAGCGACGATTACTTTTTTATTTTTTATTGGTTCAGGCAATACCGAAGCAATGTATTCATAAGAAATACCATGAAAACCGTAGCGAACAATCCCTTCCTCACTTAACTCTCTAGGTATAGCAAAAAGAGTTGCTAGTTTATCTTGTGTTCGATGAAATGACGTATCAAAACAAGCCACTTGCCGCATCTCAGGATAAAGCTTCAAAATACTTTTTATGATGGCAACATTATATGGTTGATGAAGGGGTGCCAAAGGATTTAATGAGGATAACTTTTCAATGGAATCCGCATTGATTAGGACCGGATGATCAAAAAAACTCCCTCCATGAACCACCCGATGCCCAACCGCTTTTATAAGGTAATCAGTAGGTAACTGCGCTATCCATTCAAATAAATAACTTAATGCCGATTCATAACCAGATGATAAAATCGATTTTTTAACAATTTGAATATGTTTCGCGTTAGAAACCGTAATTTGTGGATTATCAAAAATACTTTCAATTTCACCATGATAGATTAACGTTAAAGAAGAGAGAAAAAGGCTAAATTTAATACTGGAAGAGCCTGCATTAATGACTAGAATGACTTCATCAGTTTGATTTAATTTCATTATTTTTTTCTTCGTGCATATAATAAAGCCATAACGCAAGATGCTTTTCGTGATAATTCATTGCTGCCACGGCTGGTGAGGATAATAGGAACATGTGCGCCTAATACCATTCCTGCAGCTTCAATTCCAGATAAATAAGTCATTTGTTTGTAAAGCATGTTGCCTGATTCAACATCGGGAACAACCAAGATGTCCGCATTACCAGCAACTGGGGAGCAAATGCCTTTTTCACGTGCTGACTCGATAGAAATAGCGTTATCAAATGCTAAAGGACCATCTAAAACACCGCCAGTTATCTGCCCACGTTCAGCCATTTTGCACAATGCGGTCGCATCGAGAGTCGATGGAATTTTTTCATTTACCGTTTCAATAGCAGAAAGAATAGCCACTTTAGGGGTACCCAATTCAAGTGCATGGAACAAATCAATTGCATTTTGCACAATGTCACACTTTTCCCTTAGATTAGGGAAAAGATTAATTGCTGCGTCAGTTAGAAAAATTGGTTTTGGATAATTAGGTACATCCAGAGAAAATACATGACTCATACGACGCCCTGTTCGCAAGCCATTCTCTTTGGAAACAATCGGCTTCATCAGTTCTTCAGTATGAATTTTCCCCTTCATTATCGCTTCAACTTTTTTTGTCGCAGCCAGTTTAACCGCTATTTCAGCTGCTTCATTACTGTGCTCTGTGGCAACAAGTTCATAAGCTGAAATATCAATGTGCGCTTCTTTTGCAGCATCAAGAATTTTTTGTTTAGGGCCAACAAGAACTGGGGTAATTAATCCCTCTTCTGCGGAAGCAATTGCACCTTTAATTGATAATACATCTACTGGATGCACCACAGCGGTTACAAGTGGTTTTAAAGAATCTTTCGCAGTGATTAAACGATGATACCAATGTTCTTGTTTTGGCTTAAGTTCTATTTCAGGTAGCTCAATGCGTTTTCTTTTAATTTTGACGGTCGGCGCTATAACCCGTGCAAGACCACTAATGACCATTTTTCCCAACTGATTTATACATTTACAATCAAGTTCAACGATGTGTTTTTCTGGTATTTTATTGACTACCTCAAGAGTAACGGTGACTGTGTCGCCTAAAGTCACCGGATGTTCAAACTTTAAAGTTTGATCTAAATAAATAGTCCCAGGACCAGGAAGCTCTGTTCCTAAAACTGTAGATAAAAGTGATGCGCCCCACATCCCATGAGCAATAATTTTATGAAACATATCATTTTTAGCATATTCTGCATCAACGTGTGCAGGATTTACATCGCCAGACATAACCGCAAAAAGCTCAATATCTTCCTTAGTTAAGGTCCGTACTAGACTTGCTGATTCTCCAATTTTTAGTTCATCAAAGACGCGATTTTTTATATAACTCATGTGCATGCCTGTCATAATATATGTTTATAAAAATCCGCTTCGAAGGATAATTAGTCTATGCAAAGCGAAGAATAATGCCCCATACGGACAATGGGGCTATTAGCTATTTATTTTGCTTGTTCTACTTTTATATCACGAGACTTCCCTTTTGCTTCGGATTTTTTAGGCAACTCAACCCAAAGCATTCCTTTTTTAAAACTTGCCTTTGCCTTATCGATATCAACGGTTGAAGGTAAAGAGAGCGAGCGTTCATATTTACCATAATTGATTTCTCGAGAAATATATTTTTTATTATCATTTTTTTTAGAGGTTGATTTTTCACCTGTAATAGTAAGCATATTACCGCTAAAAGACACGCTGATGTCTTTCTCGTCCATACCTGGCATTTCCATCTGAATGGTAAAATGATCTTTATCCTCTACAACATCCATAGAAGGCATTAAATTCAGGTTCTCGAATTGTTCCCAGCTCTTATTGGATCCAAACATATCATAAAAATCTCGGAATGCTTTATCAACTTCATTTTGCAGGTTTAAAAAAGGATGTTGAGAATGTTCTGCTAAGGGATTTGCTTTCTTCCATTTTAATAGCGTATTCATGTTGTTGACTCCATTCATTATAGTTTCTTATTCATATTAAAAAATACACCATAATAAGTTTGATATACAAAAGTAATTTGTCAAGAGAAACAGTTTTCATTATTTAGGCTACAGTTTAATTGATATTTCTATATTATTTTTATAGATACTTCTTAATATCTGGAAACATGAGGAAATGATGATGCATGCTATGGTATTAGAAAAATCGGGACATAAATTGGTCTATAAGCAAGTAGAAAAACCTGTCCCCCAGAACAATGAAGTGCTGGTAAAAGTGCATGCCTGTGGTATTTGTCGTACCGATTTACATGTTGTCGATGGAGAATTAGAACACCCTAAACTTCCTCTTATTCCTGGTCATCAAATTGTTGGTACCATTGAAACCGTCGGTTCTTCAGTGACCCATTTTAAAATCGGCCAACGAATCGGTATTCCTTGGCTGGGTGGAAGTTGCGAGACCTGTCAATTTTGTTTATCAGGACGTGAAAATCTTTGTGATCAAGCTCGTTTTACTGGTTATCAAATTGACGGTGGATTTGCAGAATATTGTGTTGCGAATCATCGGTTTTGTTTTCCTATCCCTGATGGCTATTCTGATTATCAAGCGGCACCACTATTTTGTGCCGGATTAATTGGCTATCGTGCTTTATTAAAAACCAATAATGCTGAGCACTTAGGGTTATATGGTTTCGGCGCAGCAGCTCATATCTTGATTCAAATAGCGAAAAATCAAAAGCGTAAAATATATGCTTTTACTAGCCCAGGAGACCACCAAGCCCAAGAGTTTGCCTATAAACTTGGAGCAACATGGGCGGGAGATTCAGATATATCCCCTCCTCATCTTCTTGATGCTGCAATCATTTTTGCACCTGTTGGCGCACTCGTCCCCCTTGCTCTTCGCAATACGATAAAAGGTGGGATCGTAGTTTGTGCTGGAATTCATATGAGTGATATACCTAGTTTTCCCTATGATTTTCTCTGGGGTGAGCGCTCGCTTTGCTCTGTTGCAAACCTCACGAGAAAAGATGGAGAGGAATTTTTATCATTAGCGCCTCAAGTTCCTGTTAGAACCGAGATTCATACTTATCCATTGACTGAAGTCAATCAAGCCCTCGATGACCTGCGTCATGGACGATTTACTGGAGCGGCAGTGATCGCAGTCTAATATAATTCTGCAGCATGGATTAGCGCAGCATAATCCAATAGCACATACGTCGTCCCGAGTAAAAATCCCCTGATTATGCTGGCTAATCCGGGCAACAAAGAACAAAACCGCTGCAAACATTTAATATTTATTTTTACAAACGAATCCTCTTGATTTGAGGCATGAGATTTGTGACTATCAGTATATCGAACGATGCCAATTCTATTTACAAAAGGGATTTATTATGTTTCACCAAGCAATAGTACGCACACCATCCCCCAACATGATTCATGGATTAACATCAACCATAGAATTAGGTCGCCCAGATTACATTAAAGCTCTAGAACAACATCAAAATTACATGAATGCACTGATAAAGTGTGGTTTGGAAGTTACTGCCTTACCTGCATCAGACGATTTCCCTGATTCATGTTTCGTAGAGGACCCAGCGCTTCTTACTGATAAAGTTGCGATCCTAACTCGACCCGGTGCTCTATCAAGACAAGGCGAAGTGGATTTAATTAAACCCTGCATTCAAACCTTTTATAAAGGACGTATTCATCAGATAGAAGCTCCAGGAACCTTGGAAGCAGGCGATGTCATGCAAATTGAAGATGTTTTTTACATAGGAATTTCACAGCGTACTAATCTGGAAGGGGCACAACAATTGACTTCCTTATTAGCACAGTACGGTTATAAAAGTGTATTGATCGAGCTTAAAAAATTCCTACATTTAAAAACAGGTATTTCCTCTTTAGGGAACGGATACCTGCTCGTCCATGGTGAATTAGTTAATCATCCTGCTTTTAAGTCATTTAAACAATTAGTTGTTTCCGATAATGAAGCCTATGCAGCGAATTGTATTAGAGTCAATAATTCGGTCATTATGCCTCAAGGGTTTCATCAAACCACTGAAATGGTACACAATTTAGGTTTTCAGGTGGTCACTGTAGATGTAAGTGAATTCCGTAAAATTGATGGTGGTTTGAGCTGTTTGTCGTTGAGATTTTAATGAATAAAAAACTCACCGTTTTTAGTTTAACTTTGATGACTGTCGGTTCAGTAGATAGTATTCGCAATTTACCTGCTGCCTCATTAGTTGGAACAGATATTTTTTGGTATTTTGGACTGGCTTTATTTTTTTTCTTATTACCCAGTGCAATTGTTGCAGGATGGTTTTCCTCTAAATCTCATGAGGGAATTTATGGGTGGGTAAAAAAAAGTTTGGGCAAAAATGCTGGCTTTATCGCTATTTGGTTTCAGTGGATGCAAAATATCCTTATCTATCCTACATTTCTTAGTTTTATCGCGGGCACACTTTTATACTGTATTAACCCATATTTTATTGAAAACAAAATACTACTTTTCTCGCTGATTAATCTCTTCATTTGGTGCTTAACCTGGGTGAATCTTAAAGGTTTTTACTTGTCTCATCGAGTAACTGTTTTTTGCTCTATATTTGGACTGTTGCTCCCTTTTGTTTTAATTTTGGCTATAGGCGCTTTTTGGATGATATTTCATCCTCAACCTTTAAAACTTATCCCCTCTTCCAATCAAGACTCATGGACATCTCTAACTGCTATTATTCTATCTTTTTGCGGTATTGAAATTGCTGGGGTTCATACCCAAGAATGTAAGCCAGCGGCTTTGCCTAAAGCCATTGCACTCTCAGTACTTATTATTTTTACTACAATGCTCTTTGGCTCCTTGACTCTAGCGATGGTTCTTTCCCCACAGCAATTGAATCTTATTAGTGGTATTCCTGCATTGTTTGAAGTATTTTTTACTCAAATTCAATTTGCCAACCTAAGTTTGATTGTCAATCTGTTAATTGTCCTCGGATGTATAGGCTGTGCCAATAATTGGCTTATCTCTCCCCTCAAAGGTCTGTCATTTGCAAGCAATGAACTCACCAATACGATGCATCAATCCTCTACTAAATTTTTGCTGATTCAAGCATGTGGCGTATCTTTTATAAGCTCTCTTTTTTTATTATTCCCGAGTATTAATGCGTCATACTGGTTCATGATTACTTTAGCAACTCAAATGTATTTATTCATGTACGGGTGTATGTTTGCAGGTGCAATCCGCTTGGCGTGGCAAGAAAAAAAACGATTTTATTGGCTAATTATTACCTCCTCCATTTTTGGATTCATAGGCATTACAATTTCACTCGCGGTTAGTTTTATACCTCCTGAATCGTTAAAATATGGTTCCCTTTTGTATTATGGTTTATTTATTATTGTTTGCTTGCTTCTCATTGGCTTTTCATCTCTCTTATGGAAAAGAGCCATAAAAATAGCACCTAAGAATGTAAAACAGTTTAAATTCATGCTGAATCAACAGACTCAAGATTAACACCTTGATTTCTCAGCTTATTAGTAAAATGACTACTTTACTTCAAATCCAAAAAAGTTTATAATTTGAACAGATGTTTAATATTGGAGTTATTCCGTGCCTACCACATCGTCCTCCCCAAAATCGACCCCAATGACTTTAACTTCCAGTCAATTAGAGCAATGGGTTGCTAATATAGAACGGAATGAGCATCCGAATACTTCAGAGGAAGATCCTTATTTAGCAACTCAATTTCTTTCTCGATTTGGACTGCGCAATGCAAAACAGGTGACCGAGTTTCTTAAAACAGCCGGTGGTAACGAAACAATAAATATGATAGTGCAAGAGCTTGTAAAAGAAGAGGCACAACTTCAATTAATTAGGGAACGAAATGCAGAGGAGCAGCTCAAACAACAACGTTTGCTTTTCCTTCTTATGACGTTCATTGCAAAGGATAAAAAACTTGCAAAACACGTTAACGAAATTATTCAACAGCAAATCGATCAAAAACTTAAAGAACCAAAAACTGTTGAAGGACAAAAAGATAGCTTCCTTGCATTACAGATTGTTGACGCTAATATTCAAGCATACAGTAAGGCACTCAAAGCTTTAGAAGAGGAAGAGCAATCCCTCGAAGAAAAACTGAATGAGGTAGAAGAAGAATTGAATGCTCTTGAAGAAGAAGCATTGTTAATGGAAGAGACTCATGTCCATATGACTGACCATTTGGATGAACTTAATGTCTTCCTGCAAGCCCCCTTGTTCAACAATCAACCAATTACTCAATTTATTAGCTATTCAAACCAACAAATCGCTTCTTTATCTTCACAGCTTGCAGCGCTTAAAGCACAACATACAGCCCAAACTTCTACCTCAAGCGATGTCAGTAGACTACAAGCCATTGAATCACCTACTGATAGAAGAATTCGAATGCTGCAAAATCGACTCGACTTTTTCAAAAACCAGTTTGTACAACCGCCTCAAAGTTCAGAACAAGTAGTTCAGCAATTAATTGCACAAGTAAGAGCCCGCTTAGACGAGTTACAACGTTCCAATGAAATACAAATTCCAATGACGTTTCGTGAGCGTGAATTACAAGGTTTAAGACTACAAGAACGCGCGTACTTACAAGCGCAACAGCTTTTGAGAAAAGAGAAAATTCTCCTCAACTCCCAGTTGGAGCCGGTCAGTGATTTTACTCAAGCTTATTTAATCATTGATCCAAATGAGAGAGCCCGTTATCGAAAACACGGTAATTCCTATGTTGTCCTTTCTGAAGATATACAGCCAGATCGCTTGAGTGCAGATGATTTGTTGCAAGCAAAACTAAATTACGAAAGGTTGAAATCTGATATTTGTTGCGTCAATGCAGATTATTATGAAAGAAGACAACAACAACTTGACTCACTGGATCAGCGCAGACAACCTCTTCTCACTAAGAAAAGCAATTTCATTGACCGCCTTCATGAAGTTAAAGCAACTAAGGTTGAGCAACTTCATGCATTATCCAGTGCTAAAGCACAACGCGCCTTATTAAGTCAACCTCAGGAGGAAATCACTCCGTTGTCAATGTCACCCAGACCAACCCCAAAAACGGCGCCTAAAATTGAACCCAAATGTAGTTATTCGCTTATGATGCCTAATTTAAAATGTTTGGTACCAACCTGTGCACCAGCACCTAAAGTTGAGTTGGATGAGCTGCTCAATGAAGTGAAACCTGCTCAAATTATGGAGCCGGAACTAAGACTTGATTGGCTTTATCGAGCCAAAAAACAGATGCCGGATATTCCTGCACCTGAATTGGATTCCGAGTTAAAATATAAAAAGTAACAATTCATAATCACCTAAATCAATTATCCGAGGCATTTATGTCTCGGATTTCTATAAAAATCAGACAGATTTACAACCGCTCAATTCACTTAAAAGAAAGTATTTAAATAAAAATGAGTTCTTGAAATAATTTGAAATCCACGCATAATCAAATAAATTTTGATAATCCATTTGACAAGATCTAATACAAATTGTTACTATCTCGTAATAAATAATTTATTTCACACTCCGTAATATACATGAACAATAACACACAACCTCAATTTTCTTTAAACAACTCTTTCGGGTTGGTGCGTGTTATTACTTCTATCGTTTCTGTTGTGGTGGTGGTCGTGGCCTTCCTTTCCTCGCCCTAGAGTTGTGTTTTGATTATTCGGCCTCTCTAGGGAGAAGGCTAAATAATCAAGCGATACGACTAACAATCTTGAGGAGATTCACCATGGGAAACACACTTGATGCAGAGGCATCGCAGAAAAAAATCACTTATCGCGCTATCTTTATCATTAGTTTATGTGCTGCATTTTTATTTTATAAATACATTCTCCAAAATTTTCCAAGTGTAATGCCTCAACAATTGATGGATGCGTTTCACTTACAGGGACTAGGCCTTGGTGTTTTATCAGGAGTGTATTTCTGGACGTATCTTATTGTACCACTATTTGTAGGAATTGTTCTCGATCGTTATGGAACACGATGGATTACAACAGGAGCCATTTTTTGTTGTGCGATTGGTATTTATATTTTTTCTCAAGCCCAGGAATTAAATACTGCAATTTTGGGGCGTTCTTTAACGGGTGTTGGTGTTTCTTTTGCTTCCATCGCCTATTTTAAATTATCGGCAGTATGGTTTCCCAAAAAATACTATGCCTTATTGACGTCATTACTTGTTACTGCCGCAATGATTGGTGCCATTTTTGGGCAAATGCCACTGGCCTGGTTAGTTAGTCAGATAGGCTGGAGGGCCAGTTTAGCAAATGTAGCATGGATGGGAATTATTTTGTCGTTCTTGTTCCTAATTATTGTTAAAGACAAACCCTCATCTTCCATTGAAGCATCCGATTCAGAACCTCAGCATGCCTCTAAAAACCCTCATTTATGGAAAGATATTGCACTTATTGTAAAAAATAAACAAAACTGGTTATTAACAGGGTTCAGTGGTTTAGCATTCTCTCCCATTGTTATTTTTTGTGGCTTATGGGGAAACCCTTTTTTACAGAAAGCGTACCATTTAGATAAATTGGTTGCTCCCTCCCTTATTTCTTTAGTCTTTGTAGGATTAGCAATTGCATGCCCTGTATTCGCATTATTCATTAACCGCATACAAAATCGTTGTTCTTTTATGTTTTACAGCACCTTGGTTTCTGCTTTATGTATTAGCTTGGTTATTTACGCACACCCCATGCCAATCTGGCTATTGAGTGTATTGCTTTTTCTATTTGGTTTTAGTTTAGGCGCATTTCCCATAGTATTTGTCATTGGAAAAGAATCAAATCCATTATATCTGGCGGGCACAGTAACCTCCTTAATCAATGCGAGTGACGCTTTTCTGGATGCAATAACTGAGCCTGCAATAGGGAAACTTCTTGATGCGTTCAGTAATGCAGGACCTTCTCATGATTTTTCATTATTTAGTTACCATATTGCTTTGGCTATTTTGCCTTTATACCAAATAATTGGAGCCTTTTTGATGCGGTGGGTTAAAGACGAGCATCGTATAGCCCATTAAAACATAACGAATCATTAAGTCTCTCTGTGAGCTTAATGATTCGTTTTGTAGGATCACTTAAATAAGGATTTATCTTTGAACTGAGCGATGAAAAGGTGCAGCAAACGCTCGTTAATCCAGAAGGCGAGAACTGCAGCTTTAATCGTCAGAATAAGTTAAATCAATACTCTCAACATGAACATAAACCCAAGCATATAGCCCCGAAGCAAGTTTAACCTGAATCCGTTTATAGTCTGCCACTTCATAAGAATCTGCTTTTTTTAACTCCTCGGCACTTACATCAAAAACCATACCCTCTACACTATCCACCGACTTTCCAGTATAAGTTATAATCGGATGCTCCTCTTCGCCACTTGTAGCAATGACACTCGAGTCTTTTATTTTTACTTTAGACATTCCAAACCCTGGGAGACTATCTTTGGTTCCTTGTAATTTTCTGCCAAAATTACTTAATTGCACCGATTCATATCGTAATGTGCCATAAGAAAATAGTTTTTCAGTATTCACCGATTTCTACCTTAGAATAATATTTTTGGCAGATTATCCAGAATTTTTTATTAATAACAAGAGAAACCTAATAACGTCCTCCATTCGACGCTTAGCTTTTAACGATTTCGATTTTGATGCACACTTGTACTTGCCACGACTTTATTACGCCCCATCTTTTTTGCCTGATAAAGTGCATCATCCGCTTTTGATATCAAGTCATCTACCCTTCCCATCATAAGGATAAAAAGATATCCCTAGTGTCACAACAAACCGTGGCTGGACCTAAAACAATTAAGTGGGGCTAGCCTCTAAACTGTATTCATCCAAGGCCAATAATATTTTTTCTTCAAGTGACTTAGCTTTTTCTAAGGGTTGATTTAAACCATTGATAATAATAGAAAATATAAATGTTTTTTGATTTGGATTAATCATGTAGCCCGATAAGGAAGAGATATCATGCATTGAACCCGTTTTGGCATACACTTTTTTCTCAAGCATAGTCTTCTTCATTCGGTCCATGAGAGTGCCTGAAACACCTGCTTGAGGTAATGACTCGAAAAAAATTCTGTTCAAGTCTTTATCCTGATAAAGGTCATTAAGTAGGATTACCATTTGTTCCGCTGTCACCAAATTATAGCGAGTTCCTTCTCCATCGACGATCTCCATTTGAGACAAATCCAGGTGAGTATGTTCAGATAGTATTTTTTTAATCGCGAAAGCACCTTCTTTATGAGTTCCCTTTCCTGTGAGCGTGTAACCTAATTTTTTGGTTATACTGTTCGCATAGAGATTATCGGATTGCTGTAACATATGCTTTATTAATTGATTAAGGGTTTTAGATTGAAAACTCGCAAGAAAAGCAGTATCCGATGGGGATGTACCGGTAAGAATCTTTCCTTTCAAAACAAGGCTGCTTTTATCAATAGCTTTTTTGACTACTTGTTTTACCAATAAAATAGGGTCGGGAATTGCAAGCTCTATTAACTTTGGATTTTTTTCTTGAATCATGCAGCCATATAATCGCATTGTATTTTGGGGTTTAATTTCAAGATTTAAGCTACAATGGTTCTTTTCCTCTTCTTTACTCACAGTGACGACTTCATTAATGAGCGTTAAAGCTTTAGGAAGAGTTTTTGGTTTAACCTCGGCAGGCTTGCCTAATTCTTTAGCACTAATTAATTCATACGTCACTTTATTTTCATTCAATATTGCCGCTGTATCTGGAGCAGCATAGTACCACCCTAAATCATCATAAGAGGTTCCACTTGGATAATTCGGAGATTGATATTGTGAGCTATCAATTACCACATTGCCGTTGATTACCTTTTCGCTATTTTTTTGCAAATTTTGTAACAAAGAATTCAAATTCCCGACTGTAAAAGAGGGTGAACCTGTAAATTGAATATAGTAATCCTGATTTTTCCGAGACAGTGTTGTTATAAAACGATAGTCTGGTTTTAATTGATAAAGCGCTGCTGCAGCTGTAAGTATCTTCATACCACTGGCTGGAGATAGTAGCTTATCAGCATTTCGACTGTAAACGACTTGTCCGGTCTGGGCATCTTTAATAAGGATGCCAACAGTTGCATGGGGTAATTGTTGTGCAATAATCCCATCTATTTTTTCCGAAAGCGTCTGAGAATAGCCCATTTGGTTAAAGAAAAAAGCAGCAAAGGCCCACAAATAATTAGAATAGCGCACGACATTTACCCTAATAGGTGACATAAAGTATAGCTTTACCCATTCAGCGCCGAAGTGCAACCCCTATGACTAAGAATGTTAGGGATACTTCCCATTCAGAATCCTACTCCCCTTAAATACAATGACTTTATGTAAGAATCTTCTCCTCTAACACTACAGTGGGTTCTTCTGATGGAGAGACAATATGTTCATGATGCTCAGGACTCAACAATTTTTGAGATGAATAAAGAATAAAGATACTTAAGGGTAATAAACTCAACAAGTCGAAGGGAAACTTTAAAATACCAATACCTCCAAAAACACCCAAATAGGAGATAACCAGTATCGTCATCATATAAAATAAAAACCAATATAAAAGTGCGCTATTATCCCAAGAATTTTTTCGATGGTAAATGCAATAAATCAGAATACCAATAAGTAAAGCAATATCCAGTTTCCATATGATCGAAAACCCGCACCAATACAGCATTAAATTGCAAAAATAAAATGCAATATGAGAGCAAACTAAGGCACCGGAAAGTCTAAAAGGTCTTGGTGTTTGAGGCTGTAATTTACGCATTGCTAAAAGACATATAGGCCCGATACTATAGGACAAAATACTTGCTGAAGAAAGAAAAGCCACCAACTTTTGCCACCCAGGAAATGGTAGAAATGAAAGCATTCCAACCAATAAATTTGCATACAGCGTCACATAAGGGATCTTATGTCGATTTACCTTTAAAAAGATTTTGGGTAAATGATCATTTAGTGCCATCCCATATAAAATGCGCGAAGTTGCGGCTGTATAAACAAGCGTTGTTCCAAAGGGTGAAAAAGCAGCATCAATTAACAGTAAAGTTGCTACAACACTAAGTCCTGAAAGTAAAGCTAAGCCCACTAAAGGTCCGCTATCACCTGGATAACTTAGGGCATGCCAGCCATTCGTTAGGAATTTCTGAGGAACTGCTGCGATAAAACTCAATTGCAACATAAAGTACAAAATAAACCCGATCAGCACAGCCCCTAATATCGCAATGGGGATATTTCGCTGAGGATTTTTTACCTCCCCAGCCAATATCAAACCATTCTGGAATCCAGTAAACGCAAAGGCAATACCTCCAGCAGAAAGTGCGGTGAAAATGTTTATCCAACTTTCTTTTGCAGACAAATCAATTTGAACGTTGCCAAGGTTTGGTGCAACATGCAGTAAAGAAACGATCGCAATGCTTGGTAATATAAATTTAATAATACTTGCATACTTATTGCATTCAACCAGCAATTTAATTCCATAGGAGTTCAATAAAACGACAAAAAGCATGATGCTTATTGCAGCAGCATAACCATATCCAGAAAGCGTAAACGTTGTTGAGTCTTTGACAATTAATACTGGAAAAAAGTGACTTGAATATTGCAGAATTGCCTGAATTTCTATAGGAGTCATAACAACGTAAGACAACCACGATGTCCATGCAAACAAAAATCCGACTTCCTTCCCATGGGTAAAAGTTGGATAGTTAGACATTCCTCCAGAAATGGGAAACATCGTTCCAAGCTCGCATAAAGGGAGTGCAATAAATAGCATAAAAACAGTAGCAATACCCCATGAAATTAATGAATTACTACCTGCCATTTGGGCGCTAATGAATGGACTAAATAACCATCCGGAACCAATCATTCCACCTGCAGAGACAATTAGAATGTTAGTTGTTGAAATATCACGTTTTAACATAAATAAACCTCATGCAGGCAAAAGTCTAATTTAGCCCAAAAAGTCATAATGATACAAGTACTTAATTATGCTATATTAAAAATGGTCTAACCACATAGGAATCGGGTCAGCGACTTAATGGTAATTTCAATGAATCTAAGTTAATGATATCCCCGCTCTATTGCATCAATTTCTTTAATAACCGCTTTCCCTTTTTCATCAGTTTGAGTATTAAACCAAGAATCTAAAATTTCTTTGGCCAAATCTTGGGTTAACAAACGATTGGATAGAGCCAAAACATTCGCGCAATTCCATATTCTTGCACCCTTTGCTGTTTGAGCATCAGTACAAAGAGCAGCCCTTATACCAGGAATTTTATTCGCCACGATCGAAATACCTGTACCAGTCCAGCAAAAGAAAATTCCCTCATCACACTCACCCTTACGAATTGCATCAGCGGCAACATGCGCAGTTTTTATCCATGGTTCACTTTGCCCTGTTTTGATTGCCCCAAAAAGGACCACTTGATGCCCTAAACGCTCAAGCTCTTGTACAACGAACTCATTAACTGGATAGAGCTCATCACTACACACTGCTATTTTCATCGATTTATAACTCCTTGCCATTCAAAAAACCAGGTAAACCCGTCATCCCACCTATCGGAAAATCTCCTTGCTTTAGCTGTATTACTGCACGCCAAACCAACCCCCTGTATCGCCTCCAGCCCAACATGAATTATTTTTACATGCATCGATTTTTACCGAACAGAGAAATTTAAAATGGGCTATCTTACTTATATCTATTCCTTTATATCCTTCTGGCTCGCATATCCGATCTAGATATCTTCCTCTAACCCGGATTTGCCCCATTACATAAATATTTTCAGCCACAGGATAGATACCTTGGTTATGCGAGTAACATGCAATATAACAACCTGGATCCAGAGTGTAACTATTATCTGTGGGTAACAAAGCCTGTTTAGCACCTGGATAAGGATGATTAATAACTCCATTATTTCCAAGAATATAAACAGGAAAAGGTGATGGTAATAAGGACTTATTTACATCTAAATTCGCTGTAGGTGTATATGTGTTAAGAGCAAAAATTTGGGTGCCCAGTAAAAATCCAACACCAAACAAAAATATTCTTTTCATTTTTTATATCCTTAAAGCATTAACTCTTTTAAGTATAGGCAATAAAGAAATTGGGGGCATTTATTACCCTCGCTCCGAGTGCAATGAGGAAGCTCCGGTTGCAACACTGTGCCCAAGTCGAAGAACCCTCATTGCACTCAGGATGACGGCAAGAAAGGTTACCCTGCGTTCACCCAGGCGGTAGCTAATAAACTTTATCTTGATGGATTCTCTACTCCATTAAAATCAATATCATAAGTTGAAGCCGGGTAAAATCCTTTCTTCACTCTGATTGCTCGGCAAAGCACATTCAGGATCATCAGGGTACTTTTAAACCTTAACCAGGGATATGCTTTGTTTTTTAATACATCATGTGCTCTTCGGTAGTCTTTGATGAAACGAACTGGATTTTTTAGCAAATATTTGAAGCTATGAAGCATCATTCCCTGGCCAAGCATGAACGGCTGCATATGTTGCATATTGGGAATATCATATTGACGCTGCCCACTTAAAATACTATGCCAATCAATTTTATCGGTTAGAAGGTGGAATCCGCTAGTTACTCTTGGATTACACTCTAAAACATAGGCCATATCGTTCATCAAAATAAAATCAAACCCAATTTGGCCACTAAATTGGAAACGTTTGCAAAATGTTTTGATAAATTCGGTAATTGGTTTTATTTCTGCAGGCTCGAAGTAAATTCCAGTAGAGCGCCCTACCCGATATTTAGAGTAATAACACGATTGAATTAATACCTCTCCATTACGCACAATAGCATAAGTACTGTATTCTTTTCCTTGAATAAAATCTTGCGCAATATACGGTTCATTAATGGTAAGATTAGCAAGAACTTTGGGTGACGGTTTAATGAGCGTATGCGAACCCAAACGGGAAAAAACAGGTTTTAAAACCAACGCTGCGTCCCGAGGAAGATTTTGCTTGTCCTTATCTGTGTTAACTAACCAACTTTGAGGCGCAGTCAAACCATATTCGCGCACAAGTTGATTAAACGTATATTGATGACGCAACTGATTTAAACGCTCAAAAGGTTCGCAAAAAACCTTAGTGTGTTCTGATAGTTCCTCATAGCCTTTGCTGATATAAAAAATTTCATCACATGTAGGAATAAGTAGATCAATTTTATATTGAATCACTATTTCTTTTAATGCTTTTATAAACGCGGCGAGATCCTGGTTGGGCTTAGGGATTACAAAATGCTTTTTTATTCCTTTAACACATCTCGCGAGTGGAAAAAGCATACTTTCGGCACTATAAACCTGATATCCCTGATTCATGAGGCTACGCATAATATCCATGGTAGCAGGTGCTCTACCACCAGTAACTAAAATGTTCATCTACACATTCCTTAAAAACCAATTTAAAGTACGGTTCACACAGTTTTATGAGAGAGAAGAAAATTATATGGAGTTGGATAAACTCATAGCTACTCTAATCCTTCACCAAAGCCAACATGATGCGCAGTAGAAATTATTTTTATTACCATTTCATTATTCATGTTAGCCATTTGCATTGAACCCTCTCCCAGGTCGCCAAAAGTAGCATGATTATCAATAACTTCAAGAGGAAAAGATAAGGCATACGCAAATATTTGACCTTATGACACATGTTGATTTAAGTATACCCAAGTTAATTTATTAAGTTCATACAGGTAATGAACACAGGAGAGTATTAAAATCATGTCATGGAGAGACTTACTGGTAGAAGGTAATTTTTGTGACTCAATAGGCAAAGCTCGCTGGACCAATGTCTCAAGGAGCAGCTAAAGCACTATGCGCAATTTTTTGACCTAACGAAGGTAAAAAAAAATGTCTGGGCAATGTCTTACCATATACCCAGACTATATGCTTATGATGACTTCCTGCGTTGCATAATTTGTGAAAAAAATTCAGGCTTATTCAGGCCCATGGACGCAAAAATTTGCGGTACTCTATCCCATGAACCTTCTTCCTCAATACTTGCAACAATTAACTCAAAACCGGCCTTCTTATCAGCTTCAAGTCCCCAACCATTAATAAAGCTTAGGCCTCTTAACCGTTTTGCACCGACATGACCTAATGCGATTGCCGCAGATAAATAAGCATGTGCCTCTTCAAAAAGCTGGTTGCATTTTTTTAAATTCGTTTCGCTCTTGAAAACACCTTCTTTTTCTAAATTTTGTCTGAATTTAGCTTCTTCAAGAATCATTTGCCCTAATTGATAATTAGCCTCTGCATCATCCAATCCTGCAGCGGCTCTATAACATTCCATGTACATTAAATTTGCATAAGGGAATTTTTTATTGCCTTTTAACTTACCGTATATAGATGCAAGCTCAAAATAGTAAGCAATTTCCTTTTTTAGCATTTCATCTCCGGGTTGATTATTTACCCGATTGGCTTGCATCGCTTTTATTCGCTTAGTAATTTTTTTAATTTTCCAGCGTTTTAAATAGGCCATAACTTCTCCTGCCGTTTGCTATGATGTTGATTGGATGAGATATTGCAATAAAAAAATTACAAGAACAATCAGGATCATTAACCCAAGAATCTTTAATCCAAAGCCAGCAGACTCTCTTATTTCTTTCCCAATTTGTTTACTTGGAGGAGTTTCTTGCTCCTCTTTTATATTCAACTCTGATTTATAAAGATTATTATCTATGTAATTCGATACAAAATAGGAGATCAGTCCGGTAATCATACTCGGCACAAAAAATATAAGCCAAACAAGAATCTTACTGGCTCCAACACTATAATTATAGTCATCTTGCAATGAGCTCAAAAGATCTAAAATAATAGCAGGCACATTATAATTTAGCCCCCAAGCCAGGTAGGGCAAGATATATAAACTAAAGAAAAATAACCCCAGGCAAAGAACCAAACATATCATGCCTAAAATATAGAGTTTACTGTTGCTGCTAAATCGATCTTGTTCCATAGTAACCTTAAATATCCTTTTCTTAAATTTAAGATAGCAGATAGATCTAAATAAGTACACTTACTGGTGATATTAACTAATTCATTTTAAAATATAATATAGATACTTTTTATTAAGGCAGCATATGAAGCGCTATGTTTTTATGATCTCTGATGGTACAGGAATTACCGCCGAAACTTTTGGCCATAGCTTAATTACCCAATTTGAAAATATAAAATTTGAAAAGCTTACTATTCCCTATATCGATTCCTTAAAAAAAGCGGAACACGCAGTGGAACAGATCAACCGTGCATTTGAGGAACAGGGAATTAAACCTTTGGTATTTATGACTTTGATTGACCCAGAAATCAGAAATTACATTAAAAAAGCCAATGCGCGTGTGTTTGATTTATTTAATACTTTTATCGGCCCTATGGAAGAAGAGCTGAATGAAAAATCTTCTTATACTGTTGGAAGAACTCATGGAGTGGTAAACAGTAAACTTTATTTGCATCGACTTGAAGCAATAGATTTTGCCTTATCTCATGATGATGGAGTAAAAACTCGTGGATATGACAAGGCGGATATTATTCTCATTGGTGTTTCACGTTGTGGAAAAACACCAAGTTGTTTGTATATGGCACTTCAATATGGAATTCTAGCTGCAAATTACCCTTTTACTGAAGATGAAATATTAGGTTTTAAATTACCTGAAGTACTAAGACCTTATAAAAATAAACTTTTTGGATTAACCATTGATCCACAACGTTTGCAACACATTAGAGCTGAGCGTAGACCCAACAGCAAGTACGCCTCACCTGAGCAATGTCGTCTCGAAGTAAATGAAGTAGAAGCGATGTATCAAAAGGAAAAAATTCCTTACATTAATTCGACAAAATATTCTATAGAAGAAATATCAACCAAAATACTCGCTGCTTCAGGCTTACAGAGAAAATTATAGACACTGTAAAAACTGTGCGTTTAATATCAGTTTTGTACTGGTTCTCTAACAAGTTAATTGGCGCTCACTAGCCCCCTTAACTGCATTAAAGCGAGATTTTTCTAAAGCATCTTTGCTACAGCTTGATGATTAACGTGCTGGAGAAATTTTCTGGTGTCCTTTAGCGTACTTAAGTTTTGATTTGTTCTGAATAAATCATGATTTCCTTTTCTTGCTCGGCTTTTCCCTGGGAAATGAATTTTGTGCATCCCATTGAATCATATAGTTATTTTTAAGATCATTGAAAATAAAAATTATTTCGGAACACTGGGAAAATCAGCATTGCAATCATATCGTTTATCATTCGCTAAAAAAGTCTTACAACTTTGATTAATCGTATATTTTACTGTAGTAGAATCTGGAACCTCAGTATTTTGTTTTGAATACATTTGCCAGATCATAACGCCTCCACTGTGCTTTTGCTGATCAAGAATTTTGTTAACTAATTCATTGGTTAGCTGTAGTTGGCCATTAATATTTTTAGGATAAGCGGGCTGATTTACTTCAAACCCAAAGAGAATTTTTGCTTGAATATGATACTTGGCAGGTAAAAAAGTTACTTTTCCAATGTTATCAATTGTTAGGCTAGGTTTGCTTACACTCTCTGCTTTCAACCAATTCGTGTAATCCTTCAGATAAGCACTGACTTGACCAGGCAAATCCAAAGGTCCGTCAGCGTAAGGCGCACATACAGTTGGGTCATCACAACACAAATCATAGGTCATCACACCCAAGCTATCAAAACGTGACACAACCGCTTCATCCTTATTCATCAGGTTATACCATAACCCTTTCAGATTTCCTTTCCACCAAAGACCACCCTTCGTATAGATATCGGGGAGTTTGTCTCCATAGACAAAACCTGTAATTGGACGAGCCCCAACTGGGGGCGCAGCTGTAGAAAACTTAAGGTATTTAGCTCCCGGATCATCCATTATTGTATGTAAAATTGCATCAACTTTATCAATTGTCTTTGGCATAACAAATGAAGAACCTGAACTGATTCCATATTTCATAAGATTTTCATAATTGGGTCCACCCGCATCAAGTATTCTTTGGGCTATATCTGTTGACCACTCACCACCCGAGCTGGGTCCCCAAGTCACAGCATATTGATCAGCATGCCAAAATTCTTCATAGTCAATATCAATACCGTCCACACCTAAATCATTCGCTAATTTGACTATATTTGCATAAGAGGTTTTTGCCTTGCTCGCTTGATCTTTATCAGATGGGTCCGGAAACCAATCATAAAAAATCTGGTTTATAGCTGAAGAACGAGGACCACAAGCCTCTTGAGTTAAATCAAAATTACAGCTGTAATTCCACCCCCCTACAGAGAGGAATGTTTGAATGTTCTTTTGTTTGGATAATTTGATCGCTGATTTTAATGCATTAAAAGCTTGGGCGCCCTTGCCATCATGATCCGTATAATAGCCCAATATTCCCGTATCAGCGAGGCTACCACTCTGATAATCGATTAATGTTGGTCGGACAAATGAAAAGAGCACACGATTAAAATTCGGTTTTTGTAGTTTAAGCAAATCATTAACGTATTGTTGAAGCTGTTCCGGTTTATCTATAAGCAAATATACAGAAACAATTTTTCCATTCACCGCGTCCTTCGTGTTAATTGAAGAAGCATGCGCTACAAAAACAGAAGCTCCAAGCATCATTGAATATAACACAGAGAGATAAGTCTGTTTTAGGTTCATCGCCTCTCCCTGACAATCATCGGACACCTGATCAAATTATATACATTTAATTGGGATAAGCAAAGGTAAGCGATTAGAAACAAGAACCTCGGGTTATTAATAATCCCGAGGTTCAATACAGTACTTAAAGGCTATGAGACAACCCATAGCTGCATAAAATCTTCTACTTTCATTGCAGCCAGTGTATTTGTATCACTCATTACTTGCATGATACGTTCAACGCGATCTGCTGGAAACTGCGTACTTAAATTCTTTTTAAATTTGGATAACAAAACAGGGATACCTTCTTCACGTCTCCGTTTGTGGCCAATTGGATATTCCACTGTAATCAAATCAGTTTCAGTACCATCGTTAAAAATTATCCTAATACTGTTTGCAATAGAACGCTTTTCTGGGTCAAGATAATCCCTTGAAAAACGCAGATCCTCAGTAACATGCATCTTGGCACGCAATGCATCGATTCGTGGATCTGAGGCAATATCGTCTTCATAATGCTCAGCTTTTAAATCGCCAAATAATAAACCTATAGCAACCATGTATTGTAAACAATGATCTCGATCTGCTGGATTATGCAAAACCCCCTGCTTACTAATAATTCGAATTGCCGACTCATGTGTTACTAAATCAATTCGAGCTATATCATTGAATCGCTGTTTCACTATTGGATGCAACATCACGGCACACTCAACGGCGGTTTGTGCATGGAATTCAGCGGGATAGGATAACTTAAATAAAACATTTTCCATAACATAGCTGCCATACTGACGTTGAAATTTAAATACGTTCTTTTCAAAAAGAACATCATAAAAACCCCATTTTGGGGCACTTAATGCACTGGGATAACCCATTTCCCCAGCTTTAGCAATTAATGCCAATCGGACTGCCCTGGATGTTGCATCCCCTGCAGCCCATGACTTTCTAGAACCGGCATTCGGAGCATGTCTATAGGTCCGCAGACTTTGGCCATCGACAAACACTTGGGACAAGGCTCTTAACATCGTATCTCTATCGGCACCAAACAATTGAGCAGCAACAGCTGCACTGGCAATTTTGACCAAAAAGACGTGATCTAATCCCACTCGATTAAAACTGTTTTCAAGAGCGAGACACCCTTGAATTTCATGTGCCTTAATCATCGCAGTAAGTACGTCTTGCATTAAAATTGGGGGGTTACCTTTGGAGCAATTTTGTCGACACATATAATCTGCAACAGCAAGGATCGCGCCTAAATTATCAGAAGGATGCCCCCATTCCGCTGCAAGCCAAGTATCATTGAAATCAAGCCAACGTATCATAGCGCCAATATTAAAAGCAGCTTGTACTGGGTCTAACTCATATGCAGTGCCAGGAACCCGAGCCCCGCCAGCGAGGGTAGCACCGGGAACAATTGGGCCTAAAAGTTTGGTGCATTCAGGGAAATTTAATGCCAGAATCCCACACCCCAATGTATCCATAAGGCATAAACGTGCTGTCTCATATGCTAAAGCACTATCAATTTTCTTGTTTAATACATAATCAGCAATATCAATCATAACCTGATCGTAATCAGGCTTAATGTTATCTTCTACATAACTGTGCATAATAACCTCTGTGTATAAATAATATTTTCTCATCAGTTAAGTAATCCCCTCTCCTCTACTACTTCCATCATCCCGAGCGGGATCTCCCACGCTATGGCACAGTGTTACAAAAGGAGATCCCTAGCAAAGCTCGGGAAACGGGGACGAAGGAGAAGAAAAACTCCTTAACTTAATGGTATTGCCAAACTACATCCACGCTCCAATTGACGCATGGATTTCGCAATTATCCTCTCGATTCAATAGGAAGAAACTTCTGTGGCTCAGGCCCAGTATATTCAGAAGTAGGTCTTATCAGTTTATTATTTGCTCTTTGTTCAAACACATGTGCTGACCATCCTGTAATACGTGACATTACAAAAATGGGAGTGAACAAGAATGTGGGTATGCCACAATAGTGGTATGCTGAAGCACTATAAAAATCCAGATTCGGGAATAATTTCTTTTCATTCCACATCACTTCTTCAATACGTTCAGAAATATGATATAAAAGAAGGTCGCCTTTTTCCTCACCTAAGCGAAATGACCATTTTTTAATAATGTCAGAGCGAGGATCACTTGTTGTATACACACGATGTCCAAATCCCATGATGAGCGCTTTATTAAGCAACATTTTTTTCAATTCAGTTTCGGCTTGATCAGGACTTTTAAAACGTCCGATAAGGTCCATTGCCGCTTCATTAGCACCTCCATGTAAAGGACCACGTAATGTACCAATTGCACTCGTAATTGCAGAATAAAAATCAGCAAGCGTTGCCGCAGTAACTCGCGCAGCAAAGGTAGAGGCGTTAAACTCATGCTCTGCATATAAAATTAAGGATACGTTCATCATTTGAGCTTCTAGTTTGCTCGGTTTTCTTCCATGTAATAAAGCAAGAAAATGAGCTCCAGTGGTTTCTTGATCACTTAAACCAGATATTTCTTTATTATGGAAATGCCATGCATACCAGTAGCACATCATTCCTGGAAATAAAGCCAACAAACGATCTGCAATATGATATTGCTGAGAAAAATTATCTTCAGGTTCAATTGTTCCCAAAAAGGAGCATCCGGTTCGCAACACATCCATAGGATGAGTGTTTTTAGGAATTAATTTAAGAACTGTTTTTAAACTTTCTGGTAATGTTCTTAACTGAGTCAGTTTTTTTGTATATTCATCTAATTGTTTTTGAGTAGGCAGTTTCCCATAGAGTAACAAATAGGCTACTTCCTCAAACGTAGCGTGTTCAGCTAAATCATCAATTGAGTAGCCTCTATAATTTAACCCCTTACCTGCTAGTCCAACTGTACATATTGCTGATTGTCCTGCAACAACACCGGCTAAACCGCCGCTTTTAACACTCATTGTCTTCCTCCATCAATTGGTCTAGTTTTTGTTCGTATTGATAATAACCAAGTACTTCGTATAATTCTTCTCGAGTTTGCATTTTATCCAATATGTTTTTTTGCGTTCCATCTCGAAGAATTGTCCTATAAGTATTTAAAGCAGCTTGAGACATTGCTCTGAATGCACTTAAAGGATATAGAATCAGTGATACACCAACTTGTTTGAGCTCTTCTCGACTAAATAAAGGAGTTTTACCAAACTCCGTTATATTCGCCAACACAGGCACAGGAACTGCCTTCGTAAATGTTTGATATTCATCGAGGCGAGTCATCGCCTCAGGAAATATCATATCTGCCCCCAATTCAATACACAGCAAAGCTCGTTCGATCGCTGCGTTCATGCCTTCAACAGCATAGGCGTCTGTTCTTGCCATAATGACAAAATCAGGATCTTGTCGTGCATCAACAGCAGATTTAATTCGATCCCCCATTTCTTTCATGGATACAATGGCTTTATTGGGTCTGTGTCCACATCGTTTTGCCAATACTTGATCTTCAATATGTATTGCGGCAACCCCTGTTTTTTCCATTAACTTTACTGTTCTGGCTATATTAAATGCATGTCCCCATCCAGTATCTACGTCAACCAAAAGAGGCAGAGAACAGGCTTCGGTAATTCTTCGTGCATCTTCGAGCACTTGCGATAAATTGGTCATGCCAAGATCAGGTATGCCATAAGAGGCATTTGCAACACCTGCTCCTGAAAGATAGATTGCCTTAGCTCCAGCAGATTGCGCGAGCATAGCAGAATAAGCATTGATGGCACCCAATACGGGTAAGGGTTTATTTTCTTTGATTGTCTGTTTGAAGGCTTTGCCCATGGAACCAGCCATTAATTGTCACTCCTTGATCTTAAATATATGAACTATCGTAGTCTAGGTGCAGCGATGAAACTCTGGTTTCTTGTCGTTATCTCGATAGCGAGAGATGACGAGGACTACAGATTTATTATTATGCTCTAATGAGAATCTCATCTCAATCGATTTTAATAGCTCCACGAATTATATTTTTACGTAAAAAACGTGCGGGTGATAAAGCCTGTTGCAAGTTTCTGGGTAAACAACTTATTTCATTATTAATTACTGACGCGAGCCATTCCGCACATAAAGGAATGGTTGTAAGACCGCGGGAACCGAATCCAGCACAGGCGTAAAGCCCAGGGTAGTAAGGTCCACCTTGCGCTATCCAACGTTTTGCATTCGTTTCCAATTGGGCAAATTGATGTAAAAACTGTTCCGCCTCAGCAATTTTACCGACTAAAGGCAGATAGTCCGGTGTTGATGCCCTTACCCCAGCCCAATGATTGCTTACTTCATCAGACCATGAAATTTCTGGAGCCAGTTGCCCAAGTTTCGCTAAATTGATCTGATCATCATGAGATTTAATTTGAGACTCGGCTGATTTTAACTCATAAGTGGCGCCTAATTGATGTATCCCTTTAAAAGCAGGAAGAACATGACCATCACCACATAGAGGTAATTTTAAACAGGCACTTTGCTCCGTTGACGGAATGGCTGTCATTTGACCGCGAATAGGCTTAACAGGCAGATGCTTCGTTTCTTTAAACGAATTAATTTTATAACCATTGGCTAAAATGAGTACTTCAGTTTCCAAATCATTTACTATCCAGCGTTTATCAAAAATCAATTGGTCTACTGAAGTATTCGTTAACAAAGTAATACCTTCCCGATGAATTAAAAACTGACATAATTCTGGAGAATTTATCCATCCTGACAATGGAATATACAATCCAGGCTTATCTAACAAAAAACCGGCTAAAACAGAGGCTTCTTGTTTATCTACGAGCGAACCCAACTCTGGATAATGAGCCAGCCAGGATTGTAAACTAGATTGCGCTGTCTTTTCCTTGTCAGAATATGCAAGTAACAAAGAGCCACACAACTCCCCTATCTTTGTCTGATTTAAAATACCTTGATAAACTCGTGCAGCATATAAAAATGCTGCCAGCATAAACTGTGTTAGGGGTGAATTGTAAGCAGAGAGCTTAGGGAACAAAACCGCTTGCTGATTCGCTGAACCGCCATGACCTACCTGAGCTAACTCATCAATAAGGGTAACCTTCCACCCTCTTTTACTCAGGGTATATGCAGTAAAACACCCCGCCAAACCTGCTCCTAAAATAACAGCTGATTTGTTGGCGTACTTTTCAGGTACGCTCACATGCCAAGGTGTATGTCGTTTTGCTGCTTTGTAGATTGGCATTTCAGCAAAACGGGCACAAAGCATATGCCGTTTTCGTCCGAAGCCTTTTCTTTTTTCAACAACAAACCCATTTTGGATTAAATTTGTTTTAACAGAACCTGCAGCAGTATAAGTTGCTAAGGTAGTGTGCTCATCAGATAGCATGGCTATTGTTTTAAAGAGCGCATCAGACCACATACTTTTATTCTTAGATGGAGCAAAACCGTCTAAAAACCAGGCATCGACAAAAACTGTTCGAAGCTGCCTTTCAAGTGAGGATTCCCCACAAATTAACAGCTGTTCATAGCATTCCAATGCCTCTCCCAGCATCAATGTTAAGGTCACTTTGCCATCACAAAATGACAGATGATGATATCCAGGCGTCAATACAGGGTAACTGGCTATCAGTTGTTGAGCCTGCTTTTCCAATTGCGGCCAGAAAGCGAGACTGCGTTTTAAATCAGTAAGAGATACAGGGTGTTTTTCACATGAAATGAAATGCAATTGACAGGATTCAGGCGCATAGTGTTCCCACAAACTCCAACTTACAAGAAAATTTAAGCCGGTTCCAAAACCAGTCTCTGCAATGGTAAATCTTTGGGGCTTATGATTAGAAAGTGATTGCCAACGCTTAATTAGATCATTTCCATCAATAAAGACATGCAGGGATTGATGCATTCCCCCTTCAGAAGAATGGTACACATCATCATATTGTGTTGAAAAAGGCAGAGTACCATGCCAATTCAGCTCTGCCTTATTAATCGGTACAAAAAAATTACTCACATACAACCACTCGATTCGTCGCCATCCCTTTGGCCTCTTGTGCTTCAGGTGACTTTTTTTCCTGAATTAGCTCTCGCAGCTTAGGTACGATGATAAAAAGTACAATTGAAGCACCAATTGCAAATAACCCTAACATTAAAAATACATGACTATAGCCACTATTAGTCACTAAAGGTGAACTACTGTCTTGCCCCTCAATCATCAAGTTTGAACTGTAGCTAGACAAAGTTGCACCAACACCCGTATTGAGCATCCACATGCCCATCATTACACCCTGTAATGATGATGGAGCCAAATAGCCTATCATAGCATAACCAATTGGGGATATTAAAAGCTCCCCTAAACTTTGTAAGATATAACTAATAATGATCCAGCTAGGATTCACTAGCCCTTCATAATTAGCGTACGCGATACCAATAGGCAATATAACAAAAGCCATTCCAATAAAGAGCAATGCCAGCGCGAACTGAGTAGGAATATTAATTTGCACCCCGTTTCTGCGCATTTTATGCAATAACACGCCTAATAATGGACCACCAATAACTATAGCCACAGTATTTATATTTTGAAACCATTGTGGTGGAATAATCCAGCTCGCATACTCTCTCTGGACATTATGATCAATAAAGACAGTAAGCCCCATAGGAGCTATTTGATAAAGCATCCAAAAAACGGTTCCGACAACCATAAGTACGGCAAAAGCAATGATTTTATCTCTGGCTTCTTTTGTTGGTTGTTGTTTTGCTAAATATAAAATAACTCCAATCATAAGCGCGCCAGTCACAAGGACTAACTTTTTAGCCCAGTCAGCGTAATGCAACAATTCACTCAACAAGAAAGGCAGTACAATAATTAGTGCGCATCCCAAAAGAGCAGCTCTTTTTTGAGAAAGCTTGTCCTTTTGAGAAAAAATTGTTTCCCTATCTGATAACTGATGCCAACAATACAAGCAGATGATCAAAGCAATTAAATTTCCTAAACTGCTCATTAAGAAAAGTCGTTCGTAATTCTGAGTGAGCTGAAATACGCCACTCATGCTAAAACCAACAAAAAAGCCAATGTTCATTCCCGCATAATTCATGAGAAAAGCGGCCTCTCGACGAGTGTCTTCTGGGGAAAAACGTTGGGTTAACATGCAATTTAAACAGGTTACATTTAAACCGGACCCGGTTAAAAAAGCTGCCAATCCATAATAAAGGAATGAGATATCACCAAACGATAATAAGATACAACCTATAATTTGCGCCACCATTCCTGCACAAAACAATGCGCGATTAGAGAGCAAGCGTCCGCCCCAAAAACCACCAAGCAAGTGCAAGCCATAATTGAATGCAATAAAGACTCCCATAATGCTATTCGCAGTGCTGGTTTGAAGCCCCAACTTCCCTTTCATGTACAAAACGAGCGTAGAGTAAAGAACGCTAAAACTTAAAGTGGAGACTATTTGAATAAAGAAAAGAGGGACAATTCCCTGTGGCATTGATTTGATGAATTCCTTTTTTGTCATTCCCGACATTATAGCCTTCCTTGTTAATTCAAGACCCACTCTGAATATGACATGAGGAAAAATTACTGTCTAGTACCTTTAAAAATTTATTTTTTATCTTTTTATACATCCTATTTACCACCCATATCATCTCGATCGGGGCAAGAATTTTCCCCCTGAAATGCAATGCTATTGCAGGGGGAAACTCGATTTTACTCTTGATGGGTTAGAAGTTTGTTTATTTTTTTAATTGGCTCAAAACTTCTTCTGCAGCCATTTGAGTTTTAACAATCTCATGTTCTCCATGTGCGCTGGAAACAAATCCAGCCTCATACATAGAAGGAGCAAAATAAACGCCTTTTCCTAACATTCCATGATAAAACTTTTTGAATAAAATTTCATCAGATGCAGCGATGTCAGCATAATCTGCAATGCGAGTTTTCTCCGTAAAACAAAAGCCAAACATTCCACCTAATGAAGCAGTAAAAAATGGAATATTTAATGTTTCAGCAACAGAGGCTAAAGCTTGGATTAACGCTTTTGTGGACTGACTTAACGAATCAAAAAATCCAGCTTTTTCGATTTCAGATAAAGTTGCAAGACCTGCGGCCATGGCTAATGGATTTCCAGAGAGTGTCCCTGCTTGATACACTGGCCCCTCAGGTGCTAGAAAGGACATTATTTCTGCTCTTCCACCTAAAGCACCGACTGGCATGCCCCCACCAATAACTTTACCCAGGGTAGTAATATCAGGAGTGATTCCAAATACGCCTTGAGCTCCAGTTAACCCCACTCTAAAACCAGTCATGACTTCATCGAAAATCAATAAGGCGTTGTATTGATCGCATAACTGGCGCAATCCCTGCAAAAATTCTAAATCTGGCAAAACGAAACCCATATTTCCCGCAACAGGTTCTAAAATCACTGCGGCGATGTCGTCAGGAAATTTTTCAAATAATTGTGCGGTTTGCTCTAGATCATTAAAATTGGCGGTTAAAGTATGTTCTGTAACACTTTGTGGAATTCCGGGCGTTGAGGGAATACCTAAGGTAAGAAGACCAGAGCCCGCTTTGACGAGTAAACTATCGCTGTGTCCATGATAACAACCATTAAATTTTATAAATTTATTTTTCTTGGTAACACCACGAGCCAACCGAATAGCAGTCATCGTGGCTTCAGTACCAGAATTCACCATCCGTACTTTTTCAATTGAAGGAATTAAAGAGATAATTTTTTCAGCCAAGAGTACTTCAAGTTCTGTAGGTGCTCCAAAACTCATACCGCTATGAAGCACCTTATTTACCGCTTCAATCACAGCCGGGTGACAATGACCAAGAATTAATGGTCCCCAAGACCCAACGTAATCAATGTATTCATTATTATCAACATCGACAAGGTATGCCCCCTTACCTTGTTTAAAAAAGATAGGATCACCACCAACCCCTTTAAAAGCTCGTACGGGTGAATTAACCCCACCAGGAATCAGGTCTTGGGCTTGATGAAATAAATCTGTTGAACGGGTCATAAAAATCTCCATAATTTTGCGATATAATAATACAGACATTGCGAAAAATTGGCAAAAAAAAGAGGTTAATCTTTACATTGGGTTCCACAATAGCTAAATTAAGCCCTTTTATAATGAGTACTATCATGCAAGAGTATAAAAAATATATTTGCGTCATCTGTGGTTTTATCTATGATGAAGCTGAAGGATGGCCAGAGGATGGAATTGAACCGGGTACACGTTGGGAAGATGTGCCAGAAAATTGGTTTTGTCCAGATTGTGGCGCCGGTAAAGAAGATTTTGACATGGTGGAAATGGAATAAGACTATAAGCCATCCCCAGCAAAGTATATAGCCCGGTTCGGCTGCTACCCCGGGCTAAGCAACCACATTATGATTTCCATCAACACTCAAGTTACGGTTTAACTACAACCAATAACACGATTGCTATTAAGAATAACGTTGGAATTTCATTATAAATGCGAAAAAAAAGTGCGCTTTTTTGATTTTTATTTTGAGCAAATGCTTTTAGATAATGTCCGCACAGCAGGTGATAAACCCATAAAAGAACAACAAGGCTCAATTTAGCATGCATCCATCCTGCCTTAAGGTAATAAGCAGGATTGTAGCTGAGCAACCACAATCCTAAGAGAGTGGTCAGTAATGCCGCAGGCCAGGTGATTCCGTAGTACAATCTTTTTTCCATTATTTGAAAACGGATAACACTTGTCTCGTCATAAGTATCCGCGTGATAAACAAATAATCTCGGTAAATAAAATAATCCAGCAAACCATGCAACTATCGCAATAATATGAAACGCTTTAATATATAACATAATTAATTTCCAGATTTCCGTTTACTTTTTTTTCGTGAATGCTTTAATAAATTAAGGGACTCAACTGATAAGGAAAAACCCATTGCAAAATAGATATACCCTCGAGGAATATGAAAAGAAAATCCATCGGCAACTAACACCATGCCAATTAGAATTAAATAACTCAAGGCAAGCATTTTAATCGTCGGGTGTTGTTTAATAAACGCACTAACCATTTCGCTTGCAAAAATCATAATAAAAATGGCACAAGTAATAGCTAGAGCCATAACCCAAAATCGAGAGGTCAAGCCCACGGCAGTTAAGACACTATCGAGAGAAAAGATAATATCCATGATTACAATCTGCAAAATAACCATCCTGAATGTTGCTTTAAATGAATGCTTTTTGTTTTCACTCACTAATACGCTATCTTCAGTGACATCCTGGTGAATTTCATCGGTAGCCTTCCAGATTAAGAAAGCACCGCCTAGCATGAGAAAAAAATCACGTGCAGAGAACGAAATCTGATTTATTGTCAGCAAGGGCTTAGTTAATTTGATCAAATCCACCGCAACCGCAAGTAAGAGCAACCGCATTATCCAGGAGAGGGTTAGCCCCCAACGCCTCGCTTTTTTTCTCTGCTCTGGAGGTAATCTTTCAGATAAAATGGACAAAATAACCAGGTTATCTATTCCTAAAACAATTTCTAATATGATTAAAACGATTAAACTCGCAATAACATCAATAAAATCCATCGAAGCCTCAGATGTCAGAAATTGAAAAACTATATGATATACTCTTAATCTAATAATTACCTAAGCTTTTCTGTAACCTTGACCATACAAATTTGACTTAAAAATAGATGTTTATAAAGGCAAATATTCACTTTATTCTTTTGCTTCGATATAATATTCAACGTTTCGTTAATCTTGTGAGATAAAGAGATCATCAAATTCATCAAAAAGCTGTTAAAGAAAAACAGAGCACATGTGCTTCCTGTTGCTTCAGCTTACATAATCCCAAGGAATAAACATTCCATATCTAAAGCGGACATTAGTAGCAACGCGCTCAAAGTACTGAACCGCCTAATTGGTGCTGGTTTTCAAGCCTATATTGTGGGCGGAAGTGTCCGAGATTTATTACTGCATAAAGCCCCCAAAGATTTCGATGTTGCAACCGATGCGACACCAAATCAAGTCAAGAATTTATTCAGAAATGGGCGAATTATTGGTCGGCGATTCAAGCTTGTTCATATACTTTTTCATCGAGAAATTATTGAAGTTGCCACCTTCCGAGGACACATGGCTGCTGATGAAAGCCAACAAACAAACGAACGCGGAATGCTGGTTCGTGATAATGCCTATGGCTCACTCGATGAAGATGCTTGGAGACGCGATTTCACAATTAACTCGCTGTACTACAATATTAATGATTCCACTATTATTGATTTTACTGGTGGTGTAAAAGACGTTGAGGAAAAGCTCATTCGTATGATTGGCGATCCAACAAAACGGTACCAGGAAGACCCCGTGCGGATGTTACGGGCGATTCGATTTAGTGCAAAATTAAATTTCAAACTTGCACCCGAAACAGAGGCTCCTTTCCCTGAAATTAGCCATCTCATAACGCATGTCTCCAATTCACGTTTATTCGATGAAATGACCAAATTATACCAATGCGGCAATGCTGAGGTGGTTCAAAAGCTGCTTATGCAATATGGTTTGTTTCAATATTTATGTCCACAAACCAATGCCCTATTAAACAGTTCGTATCCTGTAAATGCCTTATTAGCCATTGCTCTGGAAAATACCGATACGCGCATCAAGGAAGATAAACCAGTTACTCCGGCATTTTTATTTGCAGTCCTTTTATGGTTTCCTATGATTGAATGTTCAAAGGACTTACAAAAAACTGGAATTGATCCACTTCCATCTATAGAAAAAGCAATGTCACTGGTGCTTGCTGAGCAAAACAAAATTATTTCCATCCCCAGACGCTATACACAAATTATTCGTGAAATTTGGTTACTACAGTATCGTTTTGCCAAAAGACTCGGAGGAAGAGCCTTTAACCTCTTACAACATCCACGCTTTAGGGCAGCTTATGATTTTATGGCATTACGTGCTCTTGCAGGAGATGAGTCCATAGAGCTCGCACAATGGTGGACTGCGTTCCAGGACGCAGATGAGGCGGAACAAGCGAATATGGTTGCGCAATTAACACCTGACACGCATAAGCGTAAACGTCGACGTAAGCCAAAAAGCAAAAAAACAAGCGATTAATAATGAATGTTTGTTATTTAGGGTTGGGATCAAATCAGCACGTCCCTGAACGCCAACTTCGTAAAGCAATCAAATCAATAAAAGCGTTGCGCTGTACTGTCGTTACTAAAGTATCATCCTTTTATTGGTCTAAAGCCTGGGGATTACAAGGACAACAAGATTTTTGTAACGCAGTGGTTGAGCTTGCTACAGTTTTATCTCCCTTAGAACTACTCAATGCATGCCAAAAAATTGAAACGAAACAAGGAAGAATCCGGAAAAAACGCTGGGGTCCTAGAATTATTGATATAGATCTTCTTTTGTATGAAAATCGTGTTGTTCAATCTAAGAAACTCATCGTTCCTCATCCACACATTCACTCTCGAGATTTTGTTTTGACTCCTCTGAAGGAAATAAATCCTGGTTTCAGATGTAGCGCAATCGTGTAGTCTCAGCATAAATGACTAATTAGACACCATCAAATATCCACCATGATCAATCTCTAAAAAATATGGTCAATATAACACCACCTATCAGCCATTTAAACTAAATTATTTCATATTTTGTAATGTAAAATAGGTACTTATATCAAGGAATCTACTATTATTTACAATAATAAATACCATTGTGAGGCTTCTATGTATAAGAATATTTTATTTGCTACGGATTTGCTCAAGGAGCATAATCATCTCACAGAAAAAGCAATTTCTATTGCCAAACAGTTTAATGCTACATTATACCTGTTGCATGTTATAGAGCTTCCTGCGAGTTTCCAACTAGCCCAAGGTCTAGGTTTTACAGAATTAGCAAATCCTGCCAAAGATGATGCGCAAACCGTTTTAGCCTTACTGGGTGAAAATTATAATATCCCTCAAGAACAACAGTTTGTTGAAGTAGGCTCAGTCAAAGAACATATTTTTAATAAAGTTAAAGAATTAAATTGCCAGCTTATTATTATTGGAAGCCACTCTTCTATTGGTTTGCATTCCTTTTTAGGCAGTACAGCGCATGCTACGGTTAATCATGCCCCATGTGATGTTCTAACATTACGACTTTAATAATTAAATTTTTTTATCTGCGCTGTTATTAAAGGATTAATTATTATGCAAATGACATTTCTTGGCGCCAATGGAACTGTTACAGGTTCCAAGTACCTTCTTTCAGTTGATAAAAAAAATATTTTGGTGGATTGCGGGCTTTTTCAAGGTCCAAAGGAGTTACGTCTAAGAAATTGGAGCCCACTGCCGTTTAATCCCGAAATATTGGATGCTGTCATTCTCACACATGCCCATATTGATCATACCGGTTATCTACCTTTATTAGTAAAAAATGGTTTCAATAAACCCATTTATTGCACGTACGGAACTAAAGATTTATGTGAGCTCTTATTACGTGATAGTGCACATCTCCAAGAAGAAGATGCCAAACACGCCAATGAGTACCACTATTCAAAACATCACCCTGCTCTTCCTCTTTATACGCTTGAAGATGCTGAAAATGCATTAAAGCTGTTTCAGCCACATGCCTACAATAAAGTGATACAACTGAATAATAACCTAAGTGTTCAATTAATTCCTGCCGGGCACATTGTTGGTTCATCGTTTGTACGAATCCAATATCAGGATACATCGCTTCTTTTTAGTGGAGATTTAGGAAGAATGCATGATCCGGTAATGAAGAAACCTACAGAAGTTCAACAGGTTGATTACCTTGTCATTGAATCAACCTACGGTGATCGTCTGCATGAAAAAGAACCACCTAAGCAGACATTAAAAACGATTATTAATAAAACCATTCGGCGAGGCGGCTCAGTTATTATTCCTGCATTTGCTGTGGGTCGTTCGCAAGTATTATTGCATTATCTTTCTGAGTTAAGGAAAGAAAATGCGATTCCAGATGTTCCCATTTATTTAGATAGCCCTATGGCGATTAATGCAACGCAAATTTTATATAACCATCTAGAAGATCTTCGGTTAACCGAAAGCCAATGTCAGGAGCTCTGTGATGTTGCTACCTACGTGAGGGCCATGGATGAGTCGATTGAATTGGATTTAGATAAAACACCCAAGATTATTCTCTCTGCAAGCGGCATGGCATCTGGTGGTCGTATTGTATTTCATATTAGATCCTACGCTTCGGATCCACGTAATACTCTATTGTTTACTGGGTTCCAAGCAGAGGAAACACTAGGTGCAGAAATTCTTGCAGGTAAAAGGTTTATTGAAGCCCATGGCAAAATCATCCCCATAAATGCTCAAGTAGAAGCGATGCGAAGTACCTCAGCCCATGCCGATTATGGTGAAATACTCGGTTGGCTTAAACAATTCCAACAACCACCTAAAAAAACTTTTGTAACTCATGGAGAACCAGAGGCTGCACTTTCTTTAAAGAACAAAATTGAAACACAACTCGGTTGGGAATGTACTATTCCTGAGTATGAACAAAAAGAGCAATTATGAGTAAAAAGCACACAACTTTGACGCTTAAATACTTAGGAATTAATACGCATAAAGAACCTGTTATTTATATGCGAGAAGATTGTTATATTTGTATATCCGAAGGATTCACTGCCCAAACGCGTGTTCGGGTTATACTCAATAAGCGCTCTATTATTGCTACATTAAACACGGTAGAAACTGATTTATTAAGACACAATGAAGCCAGTCTTTCAAATTACGCATGGGAACTACTCTCTGCAAACGAAGGCGATGAGATTGCAGTAATTCATCCTCAACCACTAGATTCTCTTAGTTACATTCGCTCCAAAATTTATGGTAATGAATTAACTGCTGAACAGACAAGCCACATCATCAAAGACATTGTATCTGGACAACTTTCGGACATTAATATAGCAATGTATATCGCAGCGATCGGTGGTGACAGACTCTCACAGAAAGAAATTATTGATCTTACTCGAGCAATGATCCATTCTGGCCAACAATTATCTTGGGATCTTCCGTTTGTCGTGGATAAACATTCTGTGGGTGGCTTACCAGGAAATCGCACAACACCTATTGTTGTTTCAATTGTCGCTGCATTTGGCTTAGTAATTCCCAAGACCTCCTCACGGGCCATCACATCCCCAGCAGGAACAGCAGATACAATGGAAGTATTCACCAGGGTTAATTTAACACTCAATGAAATGAAAAAAGTTGTGGAGCAAGAAAACGGCTGCTTGGTTTGGGGAGGATCCATGTCATTAAGCCCTGCTGACGATTTACTAATCCGCATTGAACGAACTGCAAACATTGATAGCGAGGGACAAATGGTTGCCTCTATTTTGTCAAAAAAAATTGCTGCTGGCTCAAATCATCTAGTTATTGACATGCCTATAGGAACCACAGCTAAGGTTCGTTCCATTGAAAGGGCGGAATCTTTAAAAAAATTATTAGAGTGTGTTGCCGAAGAATTTGACCTCAAAATAAAAGTAATATTCAGCGATGGATCACAACCAGTAGGTCGTGGGATTGGGCCTGTTTTAGAGGCATTGGATGTATTATCCGTTTTAAATTGCGATAAAAATGCGCCACAAGATTTACGTGATCATGCTTTAGTATTGGCAGGTCATATCATAGAGTTTTCCCCTCAGGTCTTGCCAGGTCAAGGACTAAATATCGCAACTCATTTACTTAATAGTGGCAAGGCTTTAGCTAAATTTGAAGCAATTTGCCGGGCTCAAGGTGGTCTAAGAGAGATAAAAAAAGCACCGGTTGTTCACACAATTGAATCCACACGCTCAGGGATCGTGATTAACATTGATAATCGTCACATCTCTCAAATGGCAAAATTAGCTGGAGCACCAAAATCAAAAGCAGCAGGTGTTGAGTTATTAACAGAACTGCATTCGGTAGTCAAAAAATCTCAGCCCCTTTTTAGAATCTACGCAGAAACTCGTAGTGAACTCAATTATGCTCTTAATTTCCTAAAGCAAGGGCATGAAATATTTCAAATTGAGGCCAGTACATGAAAAAACCCATACTTTTTACATTATTTGGACATGATGAACTGGCGCACACAATCCAAAAAAAATGCAATTATGAGTTTGGGGAAATGAGCTTTCATCAATTTCCGGATGAAGAAACTGTGGTACAAGTTGACTCTGATGTGGCTCAGCGAATAGTCATATTTGTAATCAATCTGGTGCACCCCAACCCGAAAATTCTTCCACTTTTATTTGCTGCACAAACAGTGAAATCTTTAGGTGCATCCAAAATAATATTAATAGCTCCTTATCTTACTTATATGCGTCAAGATAAAGTATTTGAATCAGGTCAAGGCATTACTTCCACCTATTTTGCACAATTGATTTCCTCATATTTTGACGGCTTAATCACGATTGATCCGCACTTGCATCGTTGGAAAAATTTAAATGAAATTTATGAAATACCAACTACCGTGTTGCATGCGACCAATGCGATTGCCTCCTGGATCCATCAGCATGTACCCAATCCAATTCTTATTGGTCCTGATTCAGAAAGCGCGCAATGGGTTGAAACAATTGCATTAAAATCCAGTGCTCCTTTCACCATATTGGAGAAAAACAGGAAGAGCGATACCGAGGTTGAAATTTCCATTCCCGGGATAAATCAATATATTCAAGCAACCCCCATACTCATTGATGATATTATATCTAGTGGAATGACAATGATAGAAACATTGAAGCATATTCATTCCTTAATGATGCAACCCGCTATTTGTATCGGTGTTCATGCTATTTTTGCCGGCGCTGCGTATCAAAAACTTTTAGTTTCTCATGTATCCAAAATTATTAGTTGTAACACTATTCCTCATCCCTCAAATCACATTAATATAAGTCAAGATATCATTGATTTGCTACTCAAGTGGAACCTATAAATGAATAGAAGCGTTACACCTACAAATCCTATTAGTATCATTAAATCTACCGGTGAAAAAGTTCCCTTCAATCCTCATCGCATCTACCGCTCGTTAAAACGGGTTGGTGCGGACGAATCACTCATTAATAAAATTGTTAATGAAGTGACACAATCTGTAGTTGATGGAATGACTACACATGAAATTTATCGCATTGCATTTCGGCTTCTACGAAATCAGTCAAAAGCCTTGGCGGGTAAGTATCATCTAAAACGCGCGATTATGCAGCTCGGATTTTCTGGATATCCTTTTGAAAAATACGTCGCCGAGCTCATGCGACATCAAGGCTATAAGGTGCTTAATAATCAAATTACCAAGGGATATTGTGTCAACCATGAAGTTGATGTAGTTGGTGAACGTCAAAACGAACATGTTTTTGTCGAGTGCAAATACCATAATCGTTTAGGTCTTGCATGTGATGTAAAAATTACTTTGTATATCAAAGCTCGCTTTCTTGATATCGAGCAGGCGTATAACAAAAAGCCTGGAGAGACGATCCAAGGCTGGCTTGTTACTAATACTCGATTCACCAACGACGCAATACAATATGGTCAGTGCGCTGGCTTACATTTAATTAGCTGGGATTTTCCAGAAAAAGGCAGTTTAAAAGAGTTAATTGAGTTTTCAGGTTTATATCCTATCACCTGCATTACCAACTTTACAAAAGCAGAAATCGAAACATTACTTGCGGAAAATATACTCTTATGCAAAACAATTGCTGAAAATCCTGCACTTCTTAATAAATTAAATATTGGTGCAACACGAATGAAACAGATTATTTCACAATGCAAAGCGCTCTATAAATCTAGAAAATATGAAGGAGTGTAACCTCCGATTATAGTGTTATTATTTCTTACTTTTTTCTCTCTTTTTGACATGCTTCATTAATCTTCTTTTTTTATTCACTTGGCGTTGTGATAATTTAACTTTTTTATCCGCAAAAGGATTTGTTCCACCTTTAAATTCAAGTTTTAAAGGAGTTCCTACCAATCCCAAATGTTTAATAAATTCATTATTTAAATAACGCTTATAGCTATCAGGTAAATCAGCCAATTGATTTCCATGAATTACAATCACAGGAGGATTGTGACCACCAAGATGAGCATATCTCAATTTTATTCTGCGCCCACTCACGCAAGGAGGAGTATGTTTGGTGCTAAGATCCTGAAGTAAGCGTGTTAATCTGGGCGTAGAAAAAGATTGGACTGCTGAAGCATAAGCTTCATTTATGTCTTTAAATAAGCTACCCACTCCGCTGCCATGTAAAGCAGATATAAATCGAATTTTTGCAAAATTTGCAAAATGCAATCTTCTGGATAATTCACTTTTTACCTTTTCCTTATGTTCCTCATCCAGACCGTCCCACTTATTTACTGCAATAACTAAAGCCTTACCGGATTCAATAATAAAACCAATCAAATTCATGTCTTGATCAGTAATTCCTTCCCTTGCATCAAGAAGTTGTAGACACACATTAGATTCTTCAATGGCTTTCAATGTTTTAATTACTGAGAACTTTTCTATTTTTTCATCAATTCGAGATTTTCTGCGTACACCCGCTGTATCAATCAGAACATATTTCTGCTCATCACGAACAAAAGGAATTGCGATACTGTCTCTGGTTGTACCAGGCATATCATAAACTACAACCCGCTCTTCACCCAAAATGCGGTTAATCAAAGTTGACTTCCCAACATTAGGACGACCAGCAAAGGCAATTTTAATTGCATTATCTTCTTCAGTTGCCTCATCTTGCGATGCAAATGGTGCTAATACATTATCAAGGAGCTCTCTAATACCGCTACCATGGGATGATGAAATGGAATGAATATCTACAATACCCAAGGCATGGAAATCAGCACAAGCCACATCATCATCCATCTGTTCCGTTTTATTAACCACGAGATGTATCTTTTTACTTAATTTACGCAAATTATTGGCAATTTTTTCATCTATACCAGTCAGGCCTGAGCGTCCATCAACTAAAAAAAGAACAACATCCGCTTCATTCAGTGCTATCTCTGATTGTTTCGACATTAAATTATCAACAGCAATATCGTCAACACCAATACCACCAGTATCAACAACGATATAGTGTTTATTATCATGCTGGGCTTGGCCATACTGCCTATCGCGAGTTAAGCCAGGAAAATCAGCAACGAGGGCATCTTGCGTCTTCGTTAACCTATTAAATAAGGTAGACTTACCAACATTAGGACGCCCAACAAGTGCAATCACAGGGATCATTTATTAACTCACAGATAATTGATTAAGCATTCCATTGTCTGTTAATACATATAACTTTCTTCCAACCACGCTTGGAGAAATACTGACACCACCTGAAACTTTTGAACGAGCTATAATTTCACCAGTCTGAGCATCAATAAAATGGAGATAGCCCGTTTTATCCCCTACAACCAAATCATTTTTCACCAGCGCTGGTTCAGTCAATCCTCTTGCTTTCAGACTGGTTTGTTTCCAATTAACTTGGCCATTGCGCTTATCAATAGACCATAAGACATCATGACTATCCGTTATATACAAGGTACTACCATTTAATACCATATTTTTATAGACAGAACCTGGCTTTCTCCAAATAAATTGTCCATCAGTCAAAGAAAGTGCACCAATATATCCCTGATAACTCGCAAGATACACTACATTATTGTCGATAATTGGATCAGCGTCGATATCGACTAAGCGCTCTACATCACTGGAGCCCGAGGCATATGCAATACTTCGTTGCCATACTAATCGCCCTGTTTCTCGATCGTATGCATCCAATTTACCATCAGAAAAACCAATTAACACTAGATTTCCCATAGCAACAGGAGACGAGCCGGCCTTAAGAATTAAGCTCGGTGCTCCATGCTCTGCCATCCACGACTGCTTACCGTCTGCGGCATTAAATGCATAAACTCTACCATCGATTGTCTTAACGATTACTTTTTTACCTAGAATAGTAGGGGGCGATAAAATTTCTCCAGTAACCTTGGCGTGCCACAATTTTCTACCATCATTTTGATTTAGCACTACTAATGATGAGTTATTAGTGCCTACAGCAATATATCCATGAGCTACAGCAGGACCACTAACTAAACCATGCTTCAGCTCTGTAGCCCATTTTACTTTACCATTATGTTTATTAATTGCTTGTACTAAACCACTAGTGTCTGCAGTATAAATAACACCGCCACTGACTACAGGTTTTATCCTTAGATATTCTTTATTTTTAGAAGCCTTACCTGCAGCAGTAGTCCAATTTTGCTCCACTTTAATTTTATCTTTAACTTGCTTCAGCTCTTTAGGTTGTGGCGTATTGTCTTTACCTAACATGTAATCATCAAGTTTTGAACATCCCTGAATTAAGGTACAGAGAATTAAAATAAATAATTTCATTTTCATGAAAATTAAACCTCAAATTTGTGCTATACAAAATATATCAATAATTGTGATATCCGCTTTGAATTTACATCCTGAGCAAACGCGAAAAACAAGGAAAATTAGACGTTTCACGCCACTGCTTACAGGCACCTATTTAATAGTTATGCAGACTCGACCTTTTTATTCTCAGAAATCATTGAATGTGATTTACTTGCTATCGCATTAGTTTTCATTTCTAAAAATAAATTACCCATTCCATTATTTTTCACTTCATCCAAAGCCAGTTTGTAGGAAGTCATGGCTTCCTGATATTGACCAGTAGCTCCATAAATATCACCTTTTAATTCATTAATGACTGGTAAATAAGTATTATCATCGACACTGCTCAGTTCCTTAAGGGCATTTGTATAAGATTTTTCTGCGGCCAAAATTCGTGCCAAACGGATCTTGGCGATCTGCTTTAAAGACATCATCTTACTGTTTGCTGCAACAGCTTGTAGCTCTTCTGTTGCCTTATCCAGTTTATTTTTCGATACGTAAATTTTCGCAAGAGTCATATGTGCTGCATCAGCATAGACTGTATTACTGTGTTCATGAATCAATTCATTCGCATAGGCTCGTACCGATTTAATATTTTGATTCGACAGAGCAACCATCATTTGTTCATAGGCAATTGATGCCTGTTGTGTCAGCTTTTCCTGATGCCAATGCAAATATCGATATCCTGCAATACCAAAGAGGATAAGCGATAATACTACGGTGACAAGATTACCGTATTGCTTCCACCATTTTTTTATCGATTCTAATTGTTCCTCTTCAGTCATATAAACTGACATAGCGTTCTCCTACCTCACTCGAAATAATCTTTTAATACTTGATTGATCATATTTTGATCCACAGTAATTTGCTCCGCTTCATTACGTAAATCTTTAATACTGATTTGTTGATTTGCTAATTCATTTTCACCTAAAATTAAAGCGAGTCGTGCACCACTTTTATCTGCTTTTTTGAATTGGCTTTTGAAACTACCACCCGCAGTATTTACGGATACTTCAATTTCTGGATAAGCGCTACGTATCAATTCAGAAATTACAAGTCCTTTTATCACCGCCTGATCATTGTCAGTAATAATATACAATGCATTCTTTTTTCTCTCTTCCTTCAGAAGAGTCAATGTTTCCATCAACAAGTATATTCTCTCTATACCTAATGCAAAACCTACAGCAGACGTTGGATTACCGCCTAATTGTTCCACCAATATATCATATCGTCCTCCGGCACAGACAGTAGCCTGGCTACCTAATTTATCAGTTACCCACTCAAAGACGGTATGTCCATAATAATCGAGCCCCCTGACTAAAACAGGATTGACTACATAAGGTACCTTTAATTCCTCCAAACCCTCACAAAATGACTGAAAATGCTCACGACTTTTTCCATCAAGAACATCCATTAATTTTGGTGCGTTAGCCAATAACTGCTGCATTTCAGGGTTTTTACTGTCCAAAATCCTTAATGGGTTGCGAGTTAATCGGCGCTTGCTGTCCTCATCCAACTGATTTTCATGATCTGTCAAATACTCGACAAGAATTTTTTTATAACGCTGGCGTTCCTCTAACTCACCCAAGGTATTCACCTGTAACTGCACCGAATCGGCAAATCCTAATTGCTCCCAAAATTTACGACAAATTGAAATTAACTCCAATTCAACCATTGCACCGGGTATTCCAAAAACCTCCACACCTAATTGATTGAATTGTCGATATCGTCCTTTCTGAGGTCTTTCATGACGAAACATAGGGCCTAGATACCACAATTTTTGCTGTTGATTATGCAAAAGCCCGTTTTGCAAGCAAGCACGAACACAGCCTGCAGTACCTTCGGGTCTTAAGGTAATACTGTCCCCATTTAAGTCATTAAAAGTATACATTTCTTTTTCGACTATATCGGTTACTTCACCTATAGTCCGTTTGAATAATTGGGTACTTTCAACAAGTGGAAAACGGATTTCCTGATAACCAAAACTAGACAACACCCTCACAAAGATTTGCTCAATAGTTCGCCAAGATGCCGTTGCATCAGGCAAAATATCATTCATTCCTCGTATTGCTTGAATTCGCTCAGCCACCTATTTTCTCCAAAGGAGACATTTCCTGTTTAGGATTTAATAATGATTGCATTTTTGATATATCAGTAAGCTTCAGCTCCGTAGTTTCCATTGCTGGTGTTTGATTTAACGATAAATCAGCAGGAGCATTTTTGGCAGGAAATACCTGTTGGGTATCCCTATTTTTTTGCCACCAAACACCTACAGCAACGATCACACCTAAAGCAAATAAAATTGTAAACCATCGAATAACGTGTTCTGCCTTATGAGATTCACGTTTACTTTGCTGCCATAAGAGCGCGCGATCCGATTTTTTCTCAACAACAAACTGCTCATTAAATATGGCTAAATAAGGCTCAGGGGAAGTACCTAGTAATTTAGCATAGGCACGCAAGTAACCTTTAACAAAAACAGGTTCTGGTAACAAATGAAATTCATTGTTTTCAATTAATTCAATTATACGAGCCCTTAAATGCAATTTATTGGCAACATACTCAACTGTATATCCTTTTTGTTGGCGTATACTAGCAAGTTGCTCGCCTGGATTCTTATCATGCTCTATTATATTTTCATCCAGCGTGGTTGTTGTATTCATTATTTACTCCACTATTATCGATATTGGAATTCAAATTATTTATGCTTTGTTCATATGCTGCAGCTATAGCATGTTGCCCAACTTTATCAGAGGCTTCTTTGGCCAAAATTAATAATGCCTTATCATTCAAAACGAGCTCAGGATGCTTCTGTACCAGAGCAAATGCCTCTGAATCATGTCCCATTTTAAGTTCAAGTTTTAGTAATTCGTAAAAAGACACTTTTCGAGAGGGGTCCTGATTTAATGCTTTTGCGAAATAGCTCTTGGCTTTATCTTCATTGGGAGCTGATAGCGCACAAAGACCTGCATTTTCATAAGCTCCTGCAGTATTCAAATATTTTAAATCATTAACCGCTTTTAAAAAGTAAGCTTCAGCTTTTTTATAATCACCTTGTCTGCATAGAAAAGCCCCGTAATTATTAAGCTGGGGGCCGCCGTTTCCTGCTACCGACAGTGCTTTTAAATAATATTTCTCTGCTTGATCCAACTCTTTTGTTTGTTCAAAATAGTAAGCCATCGCCGAATTAACATCAGGTGAATTCGGTTCTTGCTCTAATGCTGTAATCAGCTTTTTCTTCGCCCTCGGTCTATCACCTTGTTTTAAATAACCTAATCCCAACTGAACATTATATGACGCAGCCTTACTGAGATCCGGTTTTTTTAAATTCTGTGTTTCACTTTCTTCATCATGCGCACATGCCTGCAAAAACAGACAGGTTACAATCAACAAGAGATAAAACTTTTTAAACACAATATTTCACACTAAGGTTAGAAATGATTGCGCATTATAACCGCTTACAAATAAATTAAAAATGATTTGTCACAAATAATGACTTTTACTGTAATTCACATAACAAAATTGGGGCCTAGAGACAATGAAACGACACTTCCATCATCACTAGAATAGCGACAGATGCCCACCACTAGCACCGTGTTACGATGTGAAGTCCTTCGCTATACTGGGATTACGTCAAAAAGATCTCGGATTTATGCTACTTAATCAAAGCGAACAGACATTCACCTTGCAGCAATTATTCTACAGTCTTCAGCTCTTGATTTGCTTTAGGCATAAAGTGTAGTTTTTGCCATCTTTGAGAACGACTTGTCCTGTCTTTTACCTCACCCGCCAATTGACCACATGCCGCATCGATATCATCACCGCGTGTTTTTCGAGTAATTGTATTAATACCTTGGGCGATTAACATATCTCTAAAGGCATCAATTGCTTCCTGAGATGAACGCTCATACTGTGTCATCGGGAAAGGATTAAAAGGAATTAAATTGACTTTGGCTGGAACATTACGCAACAACTTTATCAATTGCTTTGCATGCAATGGTTGGTCGTTAACACCCTTAAGCATTACGTATTCAAAAGTCACTTTTCTTCGCGGTTCATTTTTAAAATAAGTTTTACACAAGGCCATTAGCTGAGCCAATGGATATTTTTTATTTATAGGAACCAACTCATTTCTTAATTCATCATTAGGTGCATGTAATGAAACAGCAAGAGCTACAGGACTTACCTCTCTTAAACGCTCCAAGTCAGGCAATACGCCAGAAGTACTTAAAGTAACGCGACGTTTTGATAATCCATAAGCAAAATCATCCATCATAATATTCATTGCTGACACTACATTATCAAAATTGAGTAAAGGTTCCCCCATACCCATCATCACCACATTTGTGACTCTTTTGTCATGGGCACCTTGTTGTAATGATAATTCACGTACTGCTAACCAAACCTGACCAATGATTTCACCAGTGGATAAATTGCGATTAAAACCTTGTTTTGCCGTGGAACAAAAAGAACAATTTAAAGCGCAGCCTACTTGTGAGGAAACACATAAAGTTCCACGATTAGCTTCAGGAATAAATACTGTCTCAATGCAATTACCACAATCCAGTTTTAAAAGCCATTTGTGGGTACCATCATTCGATTTTTGACAAGCAACGATTTCAGGTAATTTAATATATGAAAGTTGCGTAAGCTTTTCTCTTAATGACTTGCTAAGATTCGTCATTTTAGTGAAGTCAGATAAACCTGCTTGATGAATCCACTGGATTATTTGTTGGGCACGATAAGGTTGTTCGCCCCAGCTATCCAGCAGTTCACGCATTTGTTGGTAATTATAATCCAGCAGATTTACTTTTTGCACAGTCATTTTTACTCCAAATTTAATGACATTAGACAAGATAAATGTAGTTCTTGAGCAACGCAGTGAAGCTGCCGTCATCCCGAGTGCAACGAGGGATCTCCCCTCGTAACACTGTGCTATAGTAGGAGATATTTCGCGACGCCGGGATGACAGGGTTATAGCGCTGCTCAGCGCTACATTACTACTGTCATTAAATATCTAAAACCTAATTTTTATCGTTCACAAATTTCATGAGGTTCAAAGAAGAATGCAATTTCACGAGCAGCATTTTCTAGGCTATCTGAACCATGAACTGCATTGGCATCAATGCTATCAGCAAAATCAGCACGTATGGTTCCAGGAGCAGCTTCTTTAGGATTTGTTGCACCCATGATGTCTCTGTTTTTCATTACCGCATTCTCGCCTTGTAATGCCTGAATCATCACAGGACCTGAAATCATGAATTCTACCAAATCTTTAAAGAAAGGACGTGCGCGGTGAATGTCATAAAAACTTTCTGCTTGTTCACGTGAAAGTTGCATCATTTTTGCAGCGACTATGTTTAAGCCAGCACTTTCAAAACGAGTATAAATTTGACCTATAACCGATTTAGCAACTGCGTCGGGCTTAATAATTGACAATGTTGTTTCTTTTGCCATCAGGGACTCCATAAGGGGGTTAGTTAAAGTGCCATATTATACACGAAATACTGGCTACATGGCTAATATAAATTCATTTTTATATGATTATGGTCTTGATGATAAAAGCAAAACAGATACCGAAGTTGTTTTGCTTTCCTATATCGATTGAGAAATTATAGGGACCCTATACTTTTATCAAAATATAAAGGCTCTCTGTTAATCGCATCTTGCTCGGGATCAATTTTGTATTCAGGCAAGGATTTCATTAAATCAATAACACGAATAATCGTATCAAAAAACTGATTTCGATACGAATTGGCTGACCGATTAATTTCGTCGGTTTGCTGAACATAATCCATGATTTGCTCATCAAAATCGATGTTCATTTGCAATATTTCTGATAATGCAGTTAACATTTTACCTTTTAAGTCTTCTGTTAGGGAAACCTTCAGCACTTCATTCATTTTCTCTATAAAAAGAGAACCATTAGTTTGAATTTCCGTTGCATTACAATAAATCAGTGCATGATTAATAGCATGCCGAATTTGACTCTTTTTCACGGTGAGACCAGTAGCTTTTAGTAGTTTGTTAAGCGAGCTGAGTGCTTTTTCAAGTTCGGCATTAAATTGTTGAGTCATTTGAATCAAAATACGTTGACTGTTAGCAATCAAATAATCCTGATCCCCCTGCACCTTTTGAAACGCATCACCCAGTGCAACTAATTGTTGCCGCTCATTTTCTATAATTTCACGTGTTGCGGCGCCTTGAGCCTCTTCACCTTTAGAATTTTCACCAGAAAGTAAATAATCAATAAATAATTTCTGGACATAAACATGATAATCATTCGCCTGCTGTAAGACGATACCATTGAGTACGCTTTTTAATGGAACTTGTATTAATCGATGGTAAAAACTAAATGGACTTTTAATTGCTGCAACTAGGTCCGTTTGAGCTAAATTAACGTTGTATCTTCCTAATATACGTTCAGCTGTTATTGCACCATAAGTTGAAAACCATTGGTTTAATTCATTATCAATTTCTTCCCCGTTCATTTTTCATCCAATTCAATTTCATTAAGGTATATGATATAAGACAGTTTATTTTTATAAGTATAGTGTATCTCGCAGATGTTAAAACGTTTAGACAATGATTTACAATTATTAAATGATTTTCTTCAGGTAAAAACACCACAAGTATGGTTGGATTTCGCAGCAACTCATATTCCTTTGCTGTTGATCGACCATGCCCATTGTGAACGCAAAGCAGCAGCAACTGCCATTAATTTTATGAGCAAATATCCAGAAAAAAAGGAACTGGTTGACGTGATGTCTCCTTTAGCTCGGGAAGAGTTACTTCATTTTGAAAAAGTAATTCATTTTATGGCCCAAAGAGGAATTCAATTTTGTCCTTTGCAACCTTCAGGCTATGCGACCCAAATGCATAAACAGGTTACCAGCCGAAATGTCCTTCAACGTCTATGTGATCAGCTGATTATTGGTGCCATTATTGAAGCCCGTTCCTGTGAGCGTTTTCATGCGATTATCCCTTATCTTGAAGATAAGGACTTGATCAAATTCTATGGAACTTTAATTAAATCAGAAGCGCGTCATTTTGAGGATTATCTGCGACTGGCAAAATTATACGGTGGAAATATAGAACAGCGTTTACAATTGTTTTTATCATTAGAAAATGATTTTATTTTATCAACGGATACAGTATTCCGTTTTCATAGCGGAATACCGCAATCCTGATAGAGAGTGATTAAGGAGGAGTGGGAGTACTCTGCTCCTCTTTTTGTTCATCATATTTCAAGGTGGCATTGTCTTTGAGGAATGTAGCAAAGCTAGTATTTCTATTATCATTTAATTCTTTAAATTTATCCTCATTCAATAATACACCAGTTGCATGATGTCGATACACACCTTTATTGGCGTGTGGAACCGGTAGATAACCCTGTTCTTCTAACCAAATATCAACAAATTTTTTAAACGCTTTATTCGCTGGATTTTCTTCTTTTCCACGCTGGATATCTGCAGCTAAGGAAGAACCATCATCGGCACGAGTTAAGTCGGCTATGTTAACTTTTCCATCTTTAAATGAAACCTTTTGCTCTAAGACGGGGAAATCTATACCGCTTTTGCCTCTAATCGCTTTATGAACTATCGCTGTTTTAAGCGACTGATATATCTTTTCATTAGGATGAAATAGATGTCCAAGCACGGGAATAGGTCTAGTAGCCTGCTTCACGAGGTCTAATCCCTCACCGGCAACTTGTTCTGACGATATGTTTATCGCTTTATTCAATTTTGTTAATAAATTAAGCAAGGACATCATATTAGAACGCCAGTCAATGGTGGAGTTTTGGTCTGAGTTAATCAGATGTTCAGCCAATTGATCTACTTCTTCCCAATAAGTTTCAGGGCCGCCCTCTTTTCGATTTTTGAGTTTATGTTTGCTTCTCAACTCATCCATAACCTTGGCCCACTGCTGTCGCTGTTTGGCTTGTTCGGTCTCTAGCGCTGCATTGTACTCTTTATCTCTTTGTTCTTTTCGGAGTTTTTCCGCTCCCTCCAGAGAAGTTTTATTCGCTTCTTGCTTTTGCTCTTCAAGCTCTGTTTTATTTCGGGTCATAACCTAACACTCCAAAATTACATGTGGGCAAAATAGAGCCCTTTTGTATGATCATAACACAACACATGGGGTTTGTCATCCCAATCACTGAGTACATAACGCCTTAATTCTTGCGAATTATTTTGATACAAGGTGATGCCGGGTTTATGTGTATGACCATGAATTAATTGAGTTACTCGATAACGTGACATATGCTTAATTACTTCATCAGCAACAACATCCATTTCTTCTACAGATTTGTTCTGATTCATCTGACTTCGATAACGTATTTGCTTCACTAACCGTTGACGATATTTAATTGGTAAACTTAAAAATAAAATTGAAAATATTCTATTTCGAGTTATCAGTCTAAAGCGCTGATGCGCTAAGTCTTTAGTACAATATCGATCACCATGGACTAGGAGTATTTTTTCCTGCCCTAATTGGATTACTGTCGGCTCCGCTAAAATAGTCCATCCCGCAAGCTTTGCAAAAGTTTTCCCCAATAAAAAGTCACGATTTCCATGCATATAAAACAGGTTAATGCCCTGTTTTTTTAAAGAAAATAGCTGATTGGCAATATTTCTGCTCCATTCATCGATAGTATCATCACCAGCCCAGGCATGGAAAAAATCACCGAGGATATAAACATTTTTAACTGAAATTTTTGCCCATTCCACAAATTGATCAAAACGCTCCTCGATGGCCTGATCTTCTGGATGCAAATGAAGATCAGAAATAAAAGCAACTTCTATCATAAAGGCTCAATATGTATGTGTTCATCCATTAGGTAAATTTGACAAGGTCCATTATAAGGTTGAATCGCATCACTTAAGCGATAAAATCCAGCAATTGATACCAACTCGGCCTCAAGTGACTGACAAAAAATTCGTGCTTCCTTATCACCCGAGATACCCGCTAAAGCTCTGCCTCTTAAAGCGCCATATACATGAATACAGCCATCTGCCAATAATTCAGCACCATGACTCACTGAAGCAGCAACCACAAGATCGGCACCTTTTGCTACGACTTGCTGTCCTGAACGAACCGGTGTGGTAATTAATTTTGTTATTGATTTTGCTGCATCGTGATGATTGTTTTCAATTGGTCGTTCAATAATCGGCTTATCTTGCGTCGAAGATGCATGTAATACCGCTAACCCATGACATTGAGCTAACGTGTTGTGTAATACACTTCCTCCTTGAATCGCAACAGGAATCATCCCTTGAGTACGCGCCGCCTGCAGTAAAGTCTGCAAATCAAACTCCAACTGTTGCACCGAAGACAAATCAAAAACAACGGGAGTATGCTCAAATAACTTCGGGGCTTTAGCAACAGTATCAGCTAGTTGTTGCGAAAAAAAATCTGGGTCCGTATTTAATACATGCAATACAGTAAATGTATAAAGACGACCTTTAAGCTTAAATGCTTGAGTTTGCGTTATATGTTCACCCATGAGTATGATATCCATAACCAATATTTTTGTTTATACTAACATGTGAAAACCAATAACAGAAGGATATTAAGGTGGATAAACGGTGGTTTGAACAATATCAGAAAGGAGTTCCGCACGAAATTGACGCAAGTCAATATTCTTCCCTCGTAGATTTGTTTAAAGAATCCTGCACGCGTTATGCTAAGAAAACCTCATATACCAATTTGGGGAGCAGTATTACTTTTAGTGAACTGGATGAATTGAGCAGAGATTTAGCTGCTTATCTTCAACAACTTAAATTGGATAAAGGGACTCGAGTAGCAATCATGCTCCCTAACGTAATTCAATATCCGGTAGCTCTATTTGCCATCTTACGAGCAGGATATGTAGTTGTTAATACCAATCCTCTTTATACTTCTGACGAGCTGATTCATCAGATTAATGACTCTGGTGCTGAAGCAATTATTGTACTCGCTAATTTTGCAAAAACCGTTGAAAAAGCATTAAATTCCATGCCCACATTAAAACATGTCATTGTCACTGAGATAGCCGATCTGTTTCCGACGACAAAACGAATTATTATCAATTCAATAATTAAATATGTAAAAAAAATGGTGCCTGCTTATAACATTCCTCACGCAGTAGCTTTTAATTACGCATTGCTTGAAGGAAAACAGTCGCCCCTTCATCATGTCGAATTGGATCATGATGACATTGCATTTTTACAATATACCGGAGGAACAACCGGTGTGGCAAAAGGTGCTGTTTTAACTCATGGGAATATGGTCTCCAATGTCCTTCAAGCCGATTCATGGATTAAACCAATAGGTTTAGATGGTGATGAAATCATTGTTACGGCAATTCCTCTTTATCATATTTTTTCTCTTACTGCGAATTGTTTAACTTTTTTAAAACTAGGTGCAAAAAACATCTTGATCACCAATCCCCGTGATGTAGGGCACTTTATTAAAGAATTAAAAAAAGCGCATTTTTCAGCAATTACAGGTGTTAATACACTGTTTAATGTATTATTAAATCATCCCAAATTTAAAGAAGTTGATTTCAGTAAACTGAAAATTTCACTTGCTGGTGGAATGGCTTTGCAAAAAAGCGTAGCCCTTAAATGGTTGGAAGTTACTAAAACTCCCGTATTAGAAGCTTATGGCTTAACTGAAACCAGTCCTGCTGCCATCATAAATCCGATGAACCTTGTTGAATATAACGGAAGTGTAGGACTACCGCTTCCTTCTACAGATGTGATTATTCTCGATGATGAGGAACATGAAGTACCAATAGGTACAAGTGGCGAAATATGTATTAAAGGACCTCAGGTAACTCCTGGATATTGGAAACGACCTGATGAAACTGCATTGGTATTTACTAAAAATGGCTATTTAAAAACTGGTGACATTGGCAAAATGGATGAAGAAGGTTTTATTTATTTAGTTGATCGTAAAAAAGATATGTTACTCGTCTCCGGATTTAATGTTTATCCAAATGAAGTAGAACAAGTGATTGCAATGCACCCCGGTGTTTTAGAGGTTGGGGTTGTTGGCATTGTTGATAAAGAATCTGGTGAGCGTGTTAAAGCCTGTATTGTGAAAAGAGATCCTAGTTTAACTGCGGAACAAATTATTGCTTATTGTCGCGAACATCTAACCGCTTATAAAGTCCCTAAAGTAGTTGAATTTTACAATGAGCTTCCCAAAACAAATGTGGGAAAAATTCTTCGTCGGGCACTTAAAGACAGTCATGCGACTACTTCTCCTAGCCATCCAGAAACAAAACCCGCTGTGGCCATTTAATGATGGTAGCATTTGCAGCCCGGATTAGCGCAACTAATCCGGGAGCTGACACCGCCATCCTAGGCGAGGAGGTCCATCGCTACACTCGAAATGACCTGCACTGCTAATTCTCCTATACTCCTATTTAGCTAATTGCCTCATTATGCGGGCTGTTGCACCCCATACCCAATCCTTATTCGCGGTAAATTCACAGGTGACATAACGACGTCCGCCTCGCTCAATCATAAAATCTTTATAATTTTTTGCATCTTGAACTAATGTCATTGGGATAGGGATAAGGCGAACTACTTCATGAGAATTTAACTCATAGGGATGAACAGACTCAACACTCGCAAACCAAGGATGAATAATACTTCCTAGAAGAGTATTCTGTATGTCCAATTCTCTTATCAGTGTAATACGGTCTGGAGCAATACCCAACTCTTCCTTCAATTCTCGAAGCGCTGTAGCATAGTAATTTTCATCCCCTTCCTCCCATGAGCCACCAGGGAAACATATTTCACCGGGATGTGTTCGCAGTTGATCACTACGTTTTGTCAAAATTAACGAATCGGATAATTTTTCATACAAAACAACCACTGCCGAATGCACAATTTTTTTATTTTTAGATTCAGTTAAGTCCATTAATGACCGCTGCTATTTTGATGAAACATTCACGATATTCATCTTCACAGTCAGAGTCAATAACAATTCCACCACCAGCAGCTAAATGCAAAATATTTTCTTTTGCGGTGACTGTACGAATAGCAATATTTGTATCAAATCGTCCATGTCGTGAAAAATAGCCTATCGACCCACAGTAAATTCCTCGTGCATACGATTCTTGCTCATGAATAATTCGCATGGACTCAATTTTCGGTGCACCTGTAATAGATCCCCCAGGAAAGCAGGATAAAAATGTCTCAAAAGGTAGAATTGTTGGTATGCATTGCGCTTCAATTGTACTTACTAAATGATGCACTGAATTATAACTTTGTACTTCACATAAATGGGTTACGTGTACTGAACCAGGCAGAGCAATTTTACCTAAATCATTCCTCAACAAATCAACAATCATGACATTCTCAGCCCGATTTTTTTCACAAGAACTTAATTTGTTTTTTAACTGCTCATCACCGAGGAGATTATTAGAACGCCCTATTGTTCCTTTAATAGGAGATGCGACCAATTTACCTGCCTCATGAAATAGAAAACGCTCTGGAGAGAAACTTAAAATATCTGCATGCTTTGTTTTCATAAAGGCAGCAAAAGGAACAGGATTTTCTCTGCAAATTTTATCGTAAAAAAACCAACTGTCTCCTTCATAAGCAGCATGAAAAGGCTGAGTAAGATTGACCTGATAACTTCTTCCTTCGTTTAAGAATTGATGGATAGAGAAAAATGCCTCCTGGTAATTCTGCTTTGATACCAATGGAGTAAAATTGCTTTTAATTAATGCGGTGCCAGGTTGTCCAATAGAGTTACTCCATAATTCGATGACTTCATCAACTATTCTAGGGGTTGATGGATGCGTATTTGCTGCAAACAATGTAATAATTTTTTTATGATGATCTACAATTATTGCCCAATCATACAAACCAAGATCCAATAAAGGCATATTCTCTAATGTGGGTTGTATCTGGGAGTTTATTCCAAATAACTTTGCACCAAGATCATAAGATACATATCCCAAAGCCCCGCCTTGAAAAGGAAGATCGGACACAGAGGGTAATGGAGATAAAATGTGATTTATTTCCTTTAATAAATACGATAAATCGGAAGAGCTGTGAGCAATTTGGATGGAATCATAAGGGTAGGCACTAAGAATATCATAACGCCCATGAATGCGGTCTGTACTTTCTAGAAGAACAAAACCAGGTAGATGCCGTAATTTTTGGTAATAATCATGCAGCGAATGATGATAGTCCAATGAATGAAATACAAATTGACTCAAAATAGACCCTCTTAGGTAATTATTATAAAACTTAGATAGCCCGAGTACAGCGCAGCGGGGCCGAAGGACGACCCCCGCCACACCATTCCCAGCGCTACAAAATTACTTCTTTTTTAATATCATTCCAACACTAATTCTCTGGTTTTTAAATTAATTTGTGAGTATGCTATGCAAACGCTTTATTGACAAGGAGCCTCATATGTCAACAGTTGCTCAATTTGATATTACATATATTCAATTTTTAAATGAACATGGAAAATTAGTCGGCCAACTCCCCGCTTTTGCCCATGATCATTCTGCACTAAAAGAGCTTTATAGAATCATGGTTCTTACACGCACCTTTGATAAAAAAGCCATTGCTTTGCAAAGAACGGGTAAAATGGGAACTTATGCTCCTATTAACGGACAGGAGGCAATTTCCACAGCCATAGGCCATGCGATGCGTCCTGAGGATGTGTTGATTCCATATTACCGTGATTATGCTGCTCAATTTCAACGTGGTGTAAAAATGTCTGAAATTTTAGCATTTTGGGGTGGTGACGAACGAGGAAGCCAGTTTTCTTGTAATTCAGAAGACCTACCAATATGTGTTCCAATTGCCTCACAATGCTTGCATGCAACTGGTGTTGCATTTGCTTTCCAATATAGAAATCAACCACGCGTTGCTGTAGTTTGTCTTGGAGAAGGTGGCACTTCAGAAGGTGATTTCTATGAAGCGATGAATGTTGCAGGTACTTGGAACTTACCTGTCGTTTTTGTTGTGAACAACAATCAATGGGCTATTTCTGTTCCCAGAGACCAACAGACAGGTTCAAAAACTATTGCACAAAAAGCAATAGCTGCAGGTTTTAAAGGCATACAAATCGATGGCAATGACATATTGGCAACAAGACAGGTTATTGGCGATGCAATTGAAAAGGCACGACGTGGTGAAGGACCTACTTTAATTGAAGCGATATCTTACCGTTTATCTGATCATACAACAGCCGACGATGCCACTCGCTATCAACCTTGTGATGAAGTTGAAAAGGCCAAGCCGAGGGAGCCAATCTCTCGATTCAAAGAGTTCCTTATGGAGCAAAAAATCTGGAATGCCAATGATGAAGAAAAATTAGTAATCCATTGTGCTGAAGAAGTAGAAAAAGCAGTTAATGAATACCTGAGTATGAAAATGCAGCCTATTAGCAGTATTTTTGATTATCATTATGCTGAATTACCCGAGTATTTAGTGGAACAACGCGCAATAGCTATGGAGGAAGCAACTCATGCCTGATATTACTTTGATTGAGGCAGTGACTCAGGCTTTGGCTTATGAGTTAGCTCATGATGAAAATGTTGTGGTTTTTGGTGAAGATGTTGGCAAAAACGGAGGTGTATTCCGCGCCACAGTGGGATTACAAGAACGCTTTGGTGAAAAGCGAGTATTTGATACTCCTCTTGCCGAATCCATGATTGCAGGTTTGGCCATTGGTATGTCAATCCAAGGACTAAAACCAGTCGCTGAATTTCAATTTATGGGATTTATTTATCCTGCCATGAACCAAATTATTTCTCATGCTGCTCGTATGCGGAATAGAACACGCGGACGACTCCATTGTCCTCTTGTTTTTCGAGCTCCTTTTGGTGGGGGTATCCGCGCTCCAGAACACCATTCAGAAAGTACTGAAGCTTTATTTGCTCATATTCCAGGGTTACAAGTGGTAATTCCCTCCTCCCCAAAGAGAGCTTATGGCTTGCTCTTAGCCGCTATGCGTAATCCTGATCCAGTCATTTTTCTTGAACCGAAACGCATTTATCGTTTGGTCAAGCAACCTGTAGAAGATAATGGCCAGGCACTGCCTATAGGTAAATGTTTTACTTTGCAAGAAGGTGACGACGTTACCTTAATAAGCTGGGGTGCCAGTATTCACGAAACACAACAAGCAGCGAAACAATTGGGTGAGGAAGGAGTTTCCTGCGAAGTAATCGATGTTGCAACCATCAAACCACTGGACATAGAAACAATTTTAGCCTCTGTAGAAAAAACAGGACGTTGTGTTATCGTTCATGAGGGAGCAAAAACTTGTGGGGTTGGCGCCGAAATTTCAGCACAAATTATGGAAAATTGTATGGCTGATTTAATGGCCCCAGTTCAGCGGGTAACTGGATATGATACTGTAATGCCTTATTTCCAATTGGAAAAACAATACATACCCAGTATTACACGTATTAAAAACAGCGTTATGAGCTTAATGGAGTAATAATGAATATTTTCAATCTACCTGATTTGGGTGAAGGCCTACCAGATGCTGAGATACATGAATGGTTTGTCAAAGAAGGCGATACTGTGGTAGCAGATCAACCTTTAGTTTCTATGGAAACCGCAAAAGCAGTAGTGGATGTACCTTGTCCTCAGTCTGGCACTATAAGCAAATTATATGGAAAACCTGGTGATGTCATTAAAACAGGGGAACCTTTGGTAGCTTTTGAATCAACCAGTGCCAAGCCAGCAGACAAAGGAACAGTAGTAGGTAATTTAGAAGAAAGTAGTGAAGTTTCAGAAGACAATTTTACTATAGGGGCACAACACTCTGCTAGAAATCGTATCAAAGCCACCCCGGCGGTGAAAATGCTTGCTAAAAAACTGGGTATTGATTTAGCTACGCTTAAAGGAACTGGAGAGTTTGGTGTCATTACTCGTAATGATGTTCAAGCACAAGCAGATAAAAATGCTGAAGTTCCTGCTGGTTTTGAACCGTTACGCGGAGTTAGACGAGCCATGCTCAACAGTATGATTCAATCTCATACAGAAGTAGTCCCGGTTAGTATTTTTGATGAAGCAGATATTAGTGCTTGGAAACCAGGTACTGACATCACCGTTCGTTTAATCCACGCAATGATCTACGCTGCTAAAAAAGAGCCTGCATTAAATGCATGGTTTGATACAAAACATAGTGCTCGTCAATGTTTTAAGCAAGTCCATCTTGGATTAGCTATGGACAATGAAGAAGGATTATTTGTACCTGTAATTCATGATGCGGGAAAACATTCCGATACCGAACTACGAAAAATGATCAATGAATTTAAACACTCAGTGAGTAATCGAGAAATTACCGCCGATAAATTGAAAGGAGCTACCATCACTCTTTCCAATTTTGGAAAATTCGCAGGTCGCTTTGCAAGTCCGATTATTGTTCCCCCCATGGTTGCCATCTTGGCAGTGGGTAGACTCTATCAAGGGGCTGTTGTTAATACGGAAGGTGTCATAGAAGCACATAATATACTTCCATTATCACTAAGTTTTGATCACCGAGCAGTTACTGGAGGCGAGGCAACTCGTTTCTTGGGGGCTGTGATGGAGTCATTGCAGAAGGAATAAGTTACACCCCCTTCTCCCTATTGGCGAGAAGGGGTTTTTCCCACTTAATAACAAGAAAGCCAGTTATTGTTGTTGCACTTTTTCTTGCACTTTACTTTTTAATTTTTCAGCTAACTTCGTTTTGCATTTTTGCAGTTGTTCTGGACTAAAATTGGTATTTGGTAATCTTTTGTTACCCATCGCTACGGGTAAAACACAGTCTTTGATTAATCCTTTACCGGCTTTTTCACCGCCTTTATAGTAACCATTTTGCATACAAGAAATTGCAATAGCTTTACAAGATCCTGCCCAGCCAAAGAATGTCACACTCATTAATAAGCTCAATATACCAAGCTTTGCAATAAATTTGTTCATATTAATAATTCCTTTTAAATTGAGGATAAAAATCCTATTTTTACAATTGCCTCTAAAATATAGCACAATATTTATACTTTGCTTTATTAATCAAATTTAATTAATAAAAAATCATCTAAGATCTTCATTAATTTCTTAAAATCTTCCACGTTATTACTTAGTATTACTATCGTTATCTGATAATGAGGCAAGTATCCAAGAAAACTATGATAGCTGTCTTGTCCACCTTGGAATGCAATTAATGGACCTAAAGAAGTTAACTCCGTCGACAAACTAAGATGTTCCCAGTTTCCGTCTTGGTCCTTAAAATAATTTTTTAGCATAATTGAGCGAAGTACAGACTCCGCCTTGGCATAAAAATAATTATTCCATTTAACTAAATCAGCGCTGGATGAAATGATATTTCCAATTCCAACAGCATTATTCATATCTATGAAGATTTCGCTATTCAAATTTGTAACTAATTTAGAAAATCGACTATCTTCTTTTAAAGCAGTGTAATTATCTTTAACTGGCGCCGATGAAAAGGTCATATCACTAGGTTCTTTAATCAGTTTATGGAAAATATCCTCAAAAGATGATTGTTCTAATTCTTCAAGCAGATTTGCCAATAACAGATAATTTGTATTGGAATAATGATATCTTTTCTCAGAATTAAAATGTACCGACTGCATGATTTCTACAGGGTTGATTGGATTATTCAAAGCTTGGGGCTGCATCAGTTCACTTTGATAATAATCAATATAATCAGAAAGACCGGATCGATGAGTTAATAAATCCAGTAAAGTAATTTCGGATACCCAAGGTCTATTAACATTTTTTAAAAATGTAGAGTCCGGAAATAATAAGGTAATTTTTTGCTCTAACATCTGCGTTAAATCGCGATGAGCATATTTTTTTTTCAATGAACTCAGCAACATATAAGCTGTCATATGTTTGGTAAGTGATCCAATATAAAATTGGGATTGATCAGTTACATTCTGGCCTGAATATGAAAAAGTACCATATCTACTTGAAACAGTAATAACACTATCTTTCAAAATCGGGTCAATTTTGTTCAGCTCTTGCTGTAGTCGTACTAAATACTGTTCTGAATTGTTGGACGAAGCAGCACAAAATAAAGATAAAAAGATCAGGGTAATACTAACAATACAATAAACACTCTTTTTAAAATATGCACTACTTTCATTATAAAAATGTGCTAAGTCATGCTATGTTTGGGCAATTTTATTAAGTAACGCAGCGAGCCTGCATCCTGCATAAGTGACTTGCTTTTGCACTAATTGCTGGGCATTTTCTTGATATTTAATACTAGGAGTTTCATTAGGGTTCATTTGATAAACATTCTTTAAAGCCAACTTATAAGACATTTTTGCCCATTTGGCTGGTCTTGTTTGTTTACCAATAACCGAACAGGGGAGTTTTTGTTCCAATTGCTGGGCTGTATTTTTTACTCGTATCTCGTCATATTGGCCCAGAAAAAAACCGGCTCCATTATCCCAGTATTGATGTAAATTACTACCTACTGGATTGGTTCCGAGTAAGAATAAATTACCACCTAAGTCTCCCATGGGATGTTGTGCGCTAACTCTAGTTATGGCATGTAAAGGCTGATGAATATCACCTGTTATATGAATTAACATGCGTAATGCGAGTTTTTTGTCCGATGGGGTTGTCTTTTTAGAAGCGAGTGCAGAACTAGCCAGTTTAATTGTCTTTACTGCATTAGTACTTTCAATGGCAGGCGTAGGGGTTCCGTCACTGGAAAAAGGGGTATCAATATAATGCATTACATCATACCAATACACTTCCCTCCATCTTATTTCATCCATCCAAGTCGAAGCGCTAACAAAACTTGAGTTGGGCGTGTTGTGTGTCCGCGAACGAAGGTACTTGTAACACATTTCCTTAGCTTTTGGTGATAAATTATCATAAGCAATTTGTGCCACTACCCTGTGGCCTGCAGCATTCCAAGGATAAGCATTGAAAGCGGCCAAACAAAAAATAAGTCCATATATAATTCGTGACATAATTAACCTAAATAGGGAGACCACGCAGGTTCTTGTACATCTCCTTCACGTGCAGGTAGTCTCATTCTTATTCTACCGTCAAGAGAAACGATACCCAATACACCTTTATCCTGATTATGAGTCGCATAAAGAATCAAACGACCATTGGGTGCAACAGATGGAGACTCATCCCGGCCAGAGAAAGTTAGGCTGACAACAGGTCCGCCGGTTGCACTTTGTAAGCCAATGTTAAATTGCTTATCATCTCGATGCAACATAACAATATTTTTCATATCTGGAGTATAAGAGGCGCGTGCATTATAGTTGCCTTCAAAAGTTAAACGAGATACTTGGCCATTTGCTAAAGATAGACGATATATTTGTGGCGACCCGCCTCTACCTGAGGTAAATAAAATGCTTTTACCGTCTGGAGCATAGCGTGGTTCCGTATCAATCGCATCACCAAAGGTCAATTGCTTCATATTACCCGAGTTAATGTCTATGCTGTAAATTTTAGGTGTTCCACTTTTAGACAATACTACAGCAAGTTCTCTGCCATCGGGCGACCATGCAGGAGCACCGTTAATTCCAGGGAAACTGGTAATTAAGCGTCTTTGACCTGTCTCAACTGAAACCGTAAATATTTGTGCTCTTTTTTTCTCAAAAGAGACATAAGAGATGCTTTTACCATCAGGTGCCCAAGCTGGAGACATAATAGGTTCGGATGAAACCAACAAACTTTGAGGATTATGTCCATCAGCATCAGCAACCTCGAGTGAGTAACGAGTACTGCCTACCATCCTTTGCACAGAAATATAGGCGATACGAGTAGAAAATATCCCCTTCTCCCCTGTTAATTTTTGGTATACTTCATCGCTAATATGATGCGCTAGCGGTCTCACTTGATTCGCATTAATTTGATAAGTTTTCGTCAATAATGTTGCACCATTAGCCACAGCATCAGTTAGTGTAAAGCTAACTTCATAATGCCCCCCTACCTGACTTACTCGGCCGGTTACAACACTGTCGGCTCCCAATTGTTTCAATGTGCTAACTGATGATTGGGAGTTAGCTCCTTGTGGGCCAGAAACAATTCGAAACTGCCCTGATAAATTCAGATCATTTTCGATAATTTGTCCAATTTCTTTACCAGTACTATCTGAGCCAAAAGAATTAATTGCAATGGGTAAAGCAGAGTTAATCCCTTGGGTTAACTCCAAATCAAGAGCAAAAGTTTGCTGTGTCAAAAACAATACAAATAGTGTAATAATTCGGTTAATCACGAGTTTTACCCCCTCACTTGTTCTGGTCGAACGGTTAAACTTATATCGCGAAACAGATTAAATGTTTCTGCATCCGCAGGCACAGGTAACGGCGAAGCCTTATAAATTGCTGTTTGTGCTGATCGGTCAAGTAACGGATCGCCGCTGCTTCGGGTTAAAGTAACCTCCAACACCATACCATCAGGAGCAAGACGTATTCTGAATTGACTGGATAGGCTGCTGTCCACATTTTCAGGCAATATCCAATTTCTTCCAATGGCATTTACAATCAGAGCCTTATACTTGTCAACTTCACCTGCGATACGTGCTTGTCTTTCAGCATTTTGAGCTGCTTGTGCTTGTTTTGCAGCTGCATCAGCTGCTGCTTGCTTTTTTCGCTCCATTTCTGCTTTTTTTGCCAGCTCAGCTTTTTCTTTCTCTGCTTTCTCTTTTTCAGCTTGAGCTTTCTCTGCCAACTTTTTCTTATTCAGATCGTCGAGCTTTTTAGCTTCCAGTTGCTGTTGTTTTACCAATTCCTCTTTTTGCTTTTTTAACTCTTCAACACGCTTTGCCTCCAATGCTTTTTGTTCGGCAAGTTTCTTTAATCGCTTTTTTTCTTCCTCTACCTGCTTTTTACGTGCAATCGCTATTTTATTGGCCTCTTCCTTGAGTCGTGCGATTTGTTGTTGCTCCTTTATTCGTTGCTGTCTTGCTGCTTCTGCTTGTCGTTTAAGTTCATTTTGTCGATTGATTTCAGCTCGTTTTTGTTGCTCACGTTCCTGCTTTAAACGATTCACTGTTTCCATGACTTGTTTATTATCGACACTGACTGCTTTCACTACCTCAGTTTGTGGCGTCACTGCGATGGGCTGTTCTATTCCTGGAGTATTCTTAGTTTCTGCGGTTAAAACAGGTCGTTGACTTGAATTGTCAGTGAACAACATCACGATTAAAAAAAGATGTAATCCAAGCGCGGCAAAAAAGGCCTTGCGATAACTGGGATTGCTTATCATGCTTGCCCCTCTGTTTTTTCTGCTTCTGAATCAGTCAGCAATCCTACTTGTTCTGCACCCGCTTGCTTGAGTAGTGCCATTGCCTGAACGACTTTTCCATATGCAACTCCCTGGTCTCCCTTAACCAGTACATTCAGCTTTTGATTGGATTGCTTTGCTAACTCCAATTCTGCAGCAACGCGCACCACCAATGCTTGTGATTCTATAGGTTCAGCAGGTGTACTGCTGATGTTAAGGAAATAAGTACCTTGCTGATTTACTGAAACAATAATAGGTTCTCTATCTGTAGGAGCCAAAGTCTGACTTGCAGCCTTCGGAAGGTCAACAGTGACCCCCTGACTCAGCATTGGCGCTGTGATCATAAAAATAACAAGTAAAACCAACATCACATCGATATAGGGTACGACATTAATTTCTGATATGGGGCGCTCACGTTTGGTTTTTGCTCGGATCATTTCAAATTCTACCCTCTTACAGTGTCACTGTTTTGTTGTTCTATAAGCGATATTAATTCTTCCTGAAATAAATCAAATCGATTTAATAAGTCATTAGCACGCGTGGTATATCGGTTGTATGCAATCACCGCTGGTATTGCTGTAAATAATCCCAAAGCGGTAGCCACAAGTGCTTCGGAGATACCAGGAGCCACCATAGCAATAGTAGCCTGTTGGGCATGTCCCAATGCCTGGAAGGATGTCATTATACCCCAAACAGTACCAAATAGTCCTACATAAGGTGCAATAGAACCTACAGAAGCAAAAAAGGGTAAATGTTTTTCCAACTTCTCTGCTTCTTTTGCATGAGTAATTTGCATGACTCGCTGTATCGGTTCAATGATTACATTACCCTGCTTTCTGGCGCGTACAAACTCTTTAAAGCCAGCATGAAAAATAGCTGCCATGCCATGTCGCTCATCTAAATTACTATCAATATCAGCATAAAGTCTGCTCAAGTCACCACTATCCCAAAATCTTCGACTAAAAGCCTCTGTAAACTGTTTTTTCCGGTTAAAAAACCAGGCACGCTGAAATATTAATGTCCAAGAAGTAATGGATGCAGCAGTTAATAAAATCATGACTGATTTAACAACTAAACCTGCTTGCATAAAATACATTAATACATTTGCTTGATTACCCATCTATATTATCTCCAGTACCAAGATCTTATCTCTTCATCGTAGTCTGGGTGTAGTACAGCGGCATACTGCACTGCACCCAAGATTAGCTCTTACTTAAGCTACGATAATTCTTCTATTCAAGTGGAAATCGTTTTGGTTTCAAACTACTATTCACGCATACCACTTGAATTTTAGCGTCACAAATTACTTTTCCTTGTTGATTTTGCATGCCTTGCTCAAATAAAAAACTACAAGCGCCTAATTGCTGCACTTGAGTGTTGACTGTTAGTAAATCATCCAACCGTGCTGGTGCTTTATAACGAACATGTACATCATATATCGCAAAAAGAGTATCTTGCTTCATCAAATCAGAAAGGATCAAATTATTTTGTCGTAACATCTCTGTTCGAGCTCGCTCAAAATAACAAAGATAATTTGCATGATACACAATGCCCATGTAGTCTACGTCTTCAGCATACACTCGAAAGACATGTTGATACGTGGTTGCGTCATCCATAGAATTAATCCTGCTCTACTGTGGTTATACCAAAATGCTGATATGCCTTTGGCGTGGCTATTCTACCTCTTGGCGTGCGCATAAGGAATCCTTGTTGTATTAAAAATGGCTCCAAAACATCCTCAATTGTGCCTTTTTCTTCGCCGATTGCTGCCGCAATACTGTCAATACCTACAGGACCTCCATTAAATTGTTCAATCACAGCTAAAAGTAATTTTCTATCCATGAGATCAAAACCATGCTTATCCACATCCAACATTTCTAATGCTTTTTGTGCAATATCAAGACTAATAACCCCACTTCCTTTAACTTCGGCATAATCTCTAACACGACGGAGCAATCGATTCGCAATACGTGGAGTTCCTCTTGAACGCAATGCGATTTCTCTCGCTCCTTCGTGTTTCGTTTTTACATTAAGTAATTGCGCAGAACGTGCAACAATCTGTGTTAATGAATCAACAGAATAATATTCAAGACGTTGTACAATACCAAATCGATCTCTAAGTGGAGAAGTAAGTAACCCAGCTCGTGTTGTCGCACCAATCAGAGTGAACGGTGGTAATTCGAGTTTGATAGACCTTGCTGCTGGTCCCTCCCCGATCATGATATCCAATTTATAATCTTCCATTGCCGGATAGAGTATTTCCTCAATTACCGGACTAAGTCGATGAATTTCATCGATGAATAGAACATCATTTGTTTGTAAATTGGTGAGTATTGCTGCGATATCACCTGCACGTTCAATTACCGGTCCAGAGGTTTGTCGCAAATTAACACCCATTTCGTGAGCAATAATATTAGCTAAAGTCGTTTTACCCAGGCCAGGAGGACCAAATATTAGGACATGATCCAAAGCATCCTTTCGTTTTTTAGCGGCATCAATAAAAATCTGCATTTGAGAGCTCACTGCATCCTGCCCTATGTACTCACTAAGACTCAAGGGTCTGATAGCACGATCAATCGCCTCTTCTGAGGAGATATTTTGAGTACTGATTAAGCGATCACTTTCCAGCATAAGTTCTTATTTAAGAGTTCAAACGAATTAGGGTATTTTATCATATGTTTTTTTTATCGCAGCTTATTTGTTGAATTTATAAAGCGAAAATTAAAAATTTTGATAAACCATCAACAGACAGCAATAACCGAGGATTAATAATAACTAGTCCCAAATGAGGCGGTAGCTACATTCGGGACTTACTTTAAAATATATCTGTTCTAAATTAATTGGTTCTCATGTTCATGACTTGAGGATAGAAGCTCCCAGTTGGGTAGGTTATTTCGTCAGATTCTTTAGAAGATATTTCAGAAGATGTTAAAGCAGGTTTAAAAAACGAGATTAAATTTTTTTCTCGGTTATATTCCTCCTCAAGAGGTGCACACGATTTAAATTCATCAATGCAACTAAGAAGGTTTACCATTGAGTATATTGCAGCCAAACTAGCAATTGCTATTACAGCAAGAGCAAAGAAAGGATTAGCAGCTGCTAGAGGTGCGGCCATTACAATGCTATATGAGAAAAAGGTACATGCAAACCCAGCCCAGAATAATAGCTCTATCGCATTGCAAATATTCTCAAGAACAACGCCATTTTTTCTAAGAGACTTTATTTCTTCTATAGTCTTTAATACCTCATCAGGTTTTGAGACGCCACTTTTTATCTCTTCAAGTCCTGTAACCAAAAGCTCGTAAATTTGTATGCATTCTTCTTCATCTTCCTCAAAATCTGCTTCCTGATACAATGCGTAGTAATAATTTTTAATTGCTTCCAATTCTTTTTCAATTTCAGCACTTAATTTCAATCCTTGAAATAATGCATCTATTTTTTTATTACATAGTTCCAAGCGCTCTTCATGTTTAGACATAATTCATCCCTTAATTTTTAAAAGGAAAACAGTTATATTGATTAGTAAGTAAGCACTTGTTTTATATCATAACCGTGAAAAGAAAAAAATGACTACAATTGATCTATTGATGCCATGACTATTTTTCGAGCTCTAAAAATACGAGATCGCACAGTTCCAATAGGACAATCCATTTTTTTTGCAATGTCCTCATAAGATTGACCATCAAGGATGTGCATTCCATAACAAAGGCGTAACTCTTCAGATAGAGTAGAAAGAATGGTTTCCAATTGCTCACCAAATTCAATATTAATTAATAAATATTCAGGTGATAATTGTACCGACGGATTGCAGTTGTCTGCGTATTCAGCTTCCATATCCATTCTTAAATTGGCAGTACGATAATGATTTTTGATTGTATTTTGAGTAATACGATACAACCAGGTAGAAAATTGGCTTTTCTCTTTAAAATAATGTAAGTAGCGATAAACTTTAATTAATACTTCTTGCGCCAAATCACTAACATTTGCTCGGTCTTGAATATGTAAGTGAATAATTTGTTGTATTTTATTATTATACCGTGACAACAACAGATTATAAGCTTCCATGTTCCCCTGTCTTGCTAAATTAATTAAGTCTTCATCACTATAAGAAGCTTTTTTATTCATTAATTCCTCAATTCCATTATATGAATGACTGATTATTATTTGCGCCATATGTATAATTATATACTATTTTTGATGTGTTTTAAGATGTAATAAACGTAATTGATTGTTTGTAATTTGGTCGTTAAATAGAACAATACATTTTTTTTGTCTCTTGTTTTTAAACTCAATGAGCATAAAAAAAGGATTGTGAATAAGAATGGTGGCCTGAACATAAGTTTTTTTGTTGCCCCTATAAGGCTCCAAAATCCATCCGTTGCCTATAAATTGTATTTTTTTTATTGAGGTACATGGACTTTGCATAGCACAATCTATTTTTACTAAAACAATAATAAAACCAAGCAAAATTGCTTTAATAAATAGATAAATAGAGGAATAAAAGATTAAAGCAACTGTAATAAGATAAATTACTAAAGTTAAACGCAAATAAGTCTTTGACTTTCCTGGTTCAATTACTAGTTCGGATAATAGTAACAATTTTTTTTAGCTCTATATCTTGAGGCTCTTCATGTCCCATCAGCCAAGCAAATAGCTCTGGGTCAGTACAGCTTAATAATGAGTTAAACGCATCGAGTTCTTGTGGAGACAAAACATCAAGTTTTTGTTCAAGAAAACGTTGTAAAATAAGATCCAATTCCAGCATACCGCGACGGCAGTGCCATTCTAGTCTTGCTTTTTCTTTGGTATCCAACATGATATATCTCTTACGAATGAGGTTACGAGCAAATGATACACTACTGGCTTTATAAACAGCAATCATTAACCTGATATTAACAAATCACTACGAGAGTCTTTTACAATTCGCCATTTTGCCTAAGAGAGTAGAATTGCAAACAGCCCCTATGGCGAGTTTAAAAAATCAGCTAAACTCTCCAACATTTCCATTAGCCGGTTATTAGTTATTAAAACTAGGCGTTATTTTCAGGTTAATCACAATGAGTAATATATTTACAAACCAGGTTAATAGTAGAACATTAACCACTTTTAAAGATTTGGAAAAGGAATTAATCCTTTTGCCTCAACAGAATTATTTATTTGATTTATCCTATCTTGGGGTTATTGATGTTATCGGGGATAAAGCCATTGATTTTCTTCAAGGACAACTAACATGCGACGTGCAGTCCGTATCCGATATACAAATGATTCAAGGTGCTCAGTGTAATCTTAAAGGACGAATTCTTGCCTTAATGGACATTATCAATTGGCAAGGAATTAAGTTAATCCTCCCTAACGATCTAGAAGAAGCAACAATCAATTCACTAAATAAATATGCGTTACTGTCTCGTGTTTCGCTCAAGACCAGCCCATTTTTTAAGGTTTTTGGATTTTATTTACAAAATCAAAAAGATATTATTCCTGACTCGGATTTTTTCCCAAGTACACCTTATTCCCAGACATATAATGCTCATTCTTGTTTTTATCATTTAGGTAATGGCTTCTACATTTTGTTGACCTTAGCCGATAATGCACAAGAGATACAGCAACGCTTTGCGAACAAAGAGCAGTTTCTTGGTTCTTTAACCTGGCACACTCTAAGGCTCTACCAAAAACAAATACAAATATATCCGGAATCTCGAGGTCTATTTTTACCTCATCGACTTGATTTACAACAAACTCCATACATTAGTTTCAATAAAGGTTGCTATAAGGGACAAGAAATTATTGCTCGAATGCATTATAAAGCAACTTTAAAACATCAAATGAAAATTTATGAAATGAAAACGGAACAAAAAATCTATTCTGGACAAAAAATGCTAAATCAACATGAAGGATCAGAACTCGGGGAATTGATTGATTTTTCTATTATTGGTCCGGATCATTATTTAGTCGCAGTAAGTATATTAAAAGAGGCAGATCGAACTGTATTTCTTGAGGGATGTCATCAATCAATAGAATTGACAGACGTCAAGTCCCTTCCATTAACTTAGCCAAGTTTGCTTGCGAATCAAGTAGGTTAAGCCAAGACCCGACCTACTCCTTATAGGAGCGGTAATAACTAAAATTCCTGGCTGCAAGCAGCCAGGCTACAGTACTATTTATGCTTCTTGCTCTGCTAAAGCATAAGATTGCATGGTAGTTTGAGTTAAATCCAACAATTCCCTGATTGCAACAAAAAACATAGTATAGTTCAGCACTGTACTTGCTTTCAGATCGGCCAAAATATAGCGCCAACGCTGAATTAATGCACGGTGAGACTCTCCCCAAGCAGCAAGGCGTGCTTGGAAATCAGGATTATCTCCATCGTAGTTGATCAAGCCAGCTGTAAGTTGGCGTTGTTGCCAATCCAGATCATCTCGCAAAGCTTCACGAGATAATGACTCCCAATGATTCTCACTTGGATGCATAATAATTTGTTTTCTTATCCAGGCAAGATCCAGAAACTCACCAATTCCAAAATAAATTTCAGCAACCTGGGCTACTTTCATATTTTTCTTGTGAGCAATTTCTATAATGTCTGTCGCCGCAAACAAGCCGCGTGTAACAGTTAACTCGTGAGCTAGAGCTGGAGGAATACCTTCATCAATAAGCTCTTGTTTATGCTCTTCATATCGTGCTCGCCGCTCTTCATTTAAGACAGCTGGGGCAGACATTTTAAGCTCAACAACCCCTTGTGCATAAAGTTTTACAACTTCAGAAATGTCGACAGACCTACGTTGACTACGTAAGAACCAGCGTGTAATACGTCGAGCTAATCTGGAATAAAGCATCATCATTTCTATTTGTTTTTTAGCGCTGACCTTGTTACCCAATTCCTCGATTTGTTTCCAAACAGATTCTAAATTAAGCACAGAGCGAGTAATCATATAAGCTCTTACAATTGCCGATACTGGTGCACCTGTTTCATCCTGCAATCTGTAAACGTAAGTAAAGCCCATTTCGTTCACGATAATATTGCTTAATCGGGTTGCAATAATTTCTCTTCTTAGCGGATGCGATTGCATTTGTTTGCTAAATCGTTCTTGCAAAGGCTTAGGAAACGAACTAATTAAGAATTGCGTCATATAACTTTCTTCAGGAACGCCGGAAGCCAAAATTTGCTCCTTCAGAATTGTTTTGCTGTAACACATTAATACAGCAATACTAGGACGCATCAAACCTTTACCCATCAGTTTACGCTCAAGGATGACTTTATCATCTGGTAAATACTCGAGATTACGGTCGATTTTTCCTGTACGCTCTAATTCGCTTATATAACGGCTTTGCAAATCCAATGCTTGTAGAGGCTGTGATGCAGATAAGCTAATTGCCCGTGTTTGTAAGAAATTGTCACGAAGTACCAGTTTACTTACTTCATCGGTCATCTCAACTAACAGTTCATTGCGTTGTTTTGGAGTCAAATCACCTACTGCAACAATACCATTAAGTAGAATCTTAATATTCACTTCTTTATCAGAGCAATTAACACCACCCGCGTTGTCAATGAAATCGGTATAGACCATTCCGCCATTGAGCGAGTATTCAACTCGTGCCAGTTGGGTTAGACCCAGGTTACCGCCCTCACCCACAACTTTGCATCGTAATTGTTTTGCGTTAACTCGTGTCGCATCGTTGGTTCGATCACCAACATTCGCATTTGATTCAGTGCTGGCTTTAACATAAGTTCCAATTCCTGCACTCCAAAGTAAGTCTACCTTCGCTTTCAAAATCGCTTTGATTAACTCATTTGGCTCAATTTCATTTTGTTTAATTCCAAAAACCGCTTGCATTTCCTTACTAACTGGAACTGATTTAGCATTACGATTAAATACACCGCCTCCCTTGGAAATAAGCTTTTTATCGTAATCTGTCCAGTTTGATCGAGGTAAATGAAACAAACGTTCACGTTCTTTAAAACTGGCCTCAGCATCAGGATTGGGATCGATAAAAATATGAATGTGGTTAAAAGCACCGACTAATTTGATGTGTTTTGATAACAACATACCATTGCCAAAGACATCTCCAGCCATATCGCCAATACCAACAACAGTAAAATCATTATTCTCTATGTCTATATTCAATTCATAGAAATGACGCTTCACTGATTCCCATGCTCCTTTGGCAGTAATTCCCATTTTCTTATGGTCATAACCTATTGAGCCACCTGATGCAAAAGCGTCACCTAGCCAAAAACCATATTCTAATGAAATGGCATTAGCTAGATCAGAGAAAGTTGCGGTACCTTTATCTGCAGCAACAACAAGATAAGGATCATCCTCATCATAACAGATAACACTCTCAGGCTTGACAACCTTGCCTTCAACATAATTATCAGTAATATCCAAAAGCCCACGAATAAATAATTGATAACAACCTATTCCTTCAGCCATTATTTCTTCACGTGTACCATTTACTGGCAACAACTTAGGTACAAAACCACCTTTAGCGCCGCTAGGTACAATGACAGAATTTTTAACTTGTTGTGCCTTCATCAAACCAAGTATTTCGGTACGGAAATCTTCTCTGCGATCAGACCAACGCAAGCCACCACGAGCGACCTTACCACAACGTAAATGTACCCCTTCAAAACGTGGGGAATAAACAAAGATTTCAAACATAGGATGTGGTTTTGGCACACCTGGAATAATCTTACTGTTTAACTTAAGCGAAATATAAGGCTTATGATGTCCATCGGTATTCAATTGGTAAAAGTTAGTGCGTAAAGTTGCACTAATCGCATGAATGTACTGTCTAATTATTTTATCTTCGTCAAGGTTGGATACGCTATCCAGATCAGCTAATATTTCAATGGATAAATCGGTAAAGCGATCTTCTCGATTAGGATCATGAGCAGGATTACAACGAATTTCAAAGAGTCTCACTAACTTTTTAGCGATAGCAACATTATTATTTAATGCCGTTTCCATATAGTCTTGGCTAAAAGTAATTCCAATTTGCTTAAAGTACTTAGCATAAGTACGTAAAACAGCAACTTCTCGCCAATTAAGTCCTGCTGCTAAAACGAGTTGATTAAATCCATCATTCTCAGCTTGTCCAAACCAAACCTTGGCAAACGCATTTTGGAATAATTCTTTAATTTCATCCAGATCAAACTCAATTGGCTTATTGTATTGCATGGCAAATTCATTAATCCACGCTACCTTGCCATCCTCAAATTTTAATGGGTAAGGACGTTCACTAATCGCACGTAAACCCAACTTTTCCAATATAGGCAAAACATCAGATAAAGGAATAGTGGTATCATGTTGATACACTTTTAATCTAAAACTATTTTCTGATTCATCCAATGGCTTATAAAAATTAATACCTAATGGCTGCTCCGATGTGAGTAATTCAATATGTTTAATATCATAGACCGCTGTTCTTGCTGGAAACGTATCACTATAAGCAAGAGGAAATGCATTTTTATAACGAGCATAGAGACTATTTGCCTGCTCCTCTCCATAAGCCTCATATAAATGAGTTTGCAAATCATCTGTCCAAGAACGTCCTGCATCAATCAATTTCTTTTCAATTTCTTTTAAATCGTACTCAAAAGGCAAATTGGGGTTAATTTTGATGATAAAATGAACACGCGCAAGAACAGACTCGGTAAATTGAGTTGAATATGTGGTCTCAATCGAGTTAAAACTCTCATCAAGAATTTTCTTCATCGCCATTCTTAATTCAGTATTAATTCTATCCTTAGGAACATATACCAAACAGGAGACGAAGCGGCGATAAACATCAACACGTGCGAATAATCGAATACGCTTTCTGTCTTGCATGTAAAAAATACCCATTGCAATTTCCAGAAGCTCGTCTTCTGTTCCTTGAATCAAATCATCTCGTGGCAACGTTTCAAGAATGTTTAACAAAACCTTACCCGCGTGACTTCGTGGATTTAATTTAGAATTTTCCATAATGAGCGCTACCTTACGTCTCAAAAATGGAATTTGTTTGGGGTTGGTATGATAGGCAGCAGAAGTATAAAGGCCGATAATTCTTCTTTCACCAATCACATTTCCTTGTGCATTAAATCGTTTAATTCCTATATAGTCAGTGTATGCATCTCGATGGACGCTTGCTAAGGTATTTGTTTTTGAGGTAACTAAAATACGAGGAGATAAGGTGAACTCACGGGCCTCAGGTGTCATCGCAGTAATGCTACGTGCCATTGATTTAGTAACGTTTTCACGTAGAAGTCCTAATCCGGTTTTAGGAACAGCTTGTAACACTGTTTCTTTACCTTTTTCTACTAATTCATAATCCCTCATCCCTAAAAAAGTAAAATGATGGTCTTCAATCCAATGTAAAAATGCCTTGGTCTCTTCGACCTCATCCAAATCAAGTACAGAAGATACTTTATCAATTTCTGAAATTGCTTCCCGAACTTCAGCTCGCATTTTTTCCCAATCTTCATAAACAACTCGATTATCTTCGAGGGCTCGTTCACATCCTTGGTGTAGCTCTTCAAGAATCTTAGGATCTGTTTGTCGATCAATTTCAAGAAATATAGGTGCTTCATGAATCACCCCTTTTTCATCTAACATTTGATTGCGGGGTAAGATTTCACAAACTCGATTATTTTTATCTCTTTTAACGCGAATGCCACCCATATGGATCGTTAGATGAGAAGATAATCCCATTCTATGTATTACTAAACGGATTGAATCAACCAAAAATGGCATATCATCACAAATTACTTCAATTACGGTATGCGTGGTTTGCCATCCATGACGCTCATAATCTGGATTATAGATTCTAATTTTCGTCTCATGTGGTGCACGCTCATTAATCAATGACCAAAAATTTACTACAGCGCCATAAAGATCATCGACAGTCCATGCGTTAAGATCTTCCATAGCTACAGTACCATAGAGCTGTTTCGCAAATTCGGCGCAAAACTCGGTTTGCTCACCAACCATAGAGCTTCTAATCCTATCTACAATGGCTTCAATTAATACATCTTTACCCTCTTCAAATTTATAAGACATTGTTGTTTTACCTCGTCGATTTTGCCTCAGCCCTACAGCGAGAATTATTGTTTAAAAAAATAACCAGCCGCTCTCACCTAACCAGCTTGATGTACTAGATAGTTGGGAGTGGCTCAAAAATTTATATCGTATTAAGTACTGTTGGCATCCACCTCAGATGTAAAAGTCAACTAGCCTTAATATCATGAATCACTAATCGCTACGGTTTTAGTATTTACAAATTCTAATATACCTTCCCTGGATAGTTCACGACCATAGCCTGACTCTTTTATTCCGCCAAATGGTAATCTGGGATCTGAAGCTACAAAAGCATTAACAAAACATGCCCCAGCCTCTATTTCATGAGTAGCTATATGCTCTCCTTTCTCCAAATCACGGGTAAACACTGCCGCCCCTAAACCATATTGGCTTTGATTTGCATAAGCAATACCTTCTTTCTCATTATCGGCTGTGATGATCGCAATAACAGGGCCAAATAATTCTTCATCAAAAGCAGGCATGCCAGGTGTAACCTGAGTCAGCAATGTTGGCGGATAATAAAAACCTTTTCCTTCGGGAATTATACCACCTACCAATAATTTAGCACCTTGTTTCAGTGATTTTTCTACTTGAATATTCAAGTTTTCACGTAAATCTGAACGAGCTAATGGACCAAGTTTAATTTCCGAATCAAGTGGATCACCCATTTTAAATGCAGACATATGCTCAATAATTTTTTGTACTAACTCTTTTTCAACTGATTTTAAAACAATGATGCGCTTAGCAGCAATACAGACTTGACCTGAGTTATTAAGTCTTGAATTAACGATACACTCGGCTGCCAAATCAAGATCAGCGTCCTCAAGGACAAGATAAGGATCGCTTCCCCCCAGTTCCAACACAGATTTTTTTAAATATTTTCCAGCATGACTCGCTACAGCACTACCTGCCCGTTCGCTACCTGTCAAAGTAACTGCAATTACATGAGGATTTTCAATAATCTTAGCTGCCCCATCATTATCAACAATTAAATGTTGGAATACATACTCTGGAAAACCTGCTTCCAAAAATAACTCTTCTATTTTGTTCCCTGTTCCCGTTGAAATAGGTGCATGCTTCAAAACCGCTACATTTCCAGCCATAAGCGTAGGTACAGCAAAACGAAAAACCTGCCAAAATGGAAAGTTCCATGGCATGATCGCAAAAACGATCCCAAGCGGCAAATGACATACTTTCGCTTTTTTCATTTCTGTTTGGATTAGTTTTGGTGCAAGGTACTCTTCTGCATGTTCTGCGTAATGCTCACACAACCAAGCGCATTTATTAATTTCAGCTTTACCCGCAGTGATAGGCTTACCCATTTCGGTTGCCATTAAATGAGCCAACTCATCTGATTTTGATTTTAAAAGTGATGCAAGATGTAACATTAGAGTTTTTCTTTGACTAAAGGATGTTTTTTTCCATGACAAAAAGGCCTCATGTCCTTTATTTAGTCTTTTATGAACTTCCTGTTCATTAAGGCAATCATAGCTTTGTAGTATTTGTTCCGTTGCGGGATTTACAGTTTGAATTTTCATGATCTCTCCATACAGAAATTAAGTATATTTAACTAAAGTTATCAACTCTCCTTGCACACTACTTTTGATTATTGATACTATTTTTATGTTTTTCAGCTTTTTGTAAAAGAATATTAGTTTAACTCAATATATGAATACAATTATTTAACTATTTTAAGAAACCCAATTTAAGCGAGAATGCTTTTAGGCAATATTTTTTTATTAACACTAGGATAATTAATGAATTTAAGCAAACAGCAATTCCATCCATTACAATACGTAGCGGCTTGGTCAGTGCACGTCTTTACTGCAAGTGCAGCCTGTATTGGTATTTTTTCATTAGTAAAAATGTATCAACACGAATATATTTTTGCTTTATGGCTTATGCTTATCACGGTTGTTATCGATGCTGTTGATGGAAGTCTTGCTCGTTTGTTTAACATAAGGAAAATTTTACCTCAAATCGACGGCGCCCTTCTGGATAATATTGTAGATTATTTGAATTACGTAATAACCCCTTGCTTTTTCTTGCTCGTCAAACCCGGCATGCTTCCGTCTAATTACTCCGTCTTTATAATTGCAGCAGTTTCAATTACTTCTGCCTATCAATTTTGTCAGTCTGATGCAAAAACGCCAGATCATTTTTTTAAAGGTTTTCCTTGCTACTGGAATATTACCATTTTATATATGTTTATTTTTAACACGTCAGCGACAACGAATGCCATTATATTAACCATTCTTTCTATACTTATTTTTGTTCCTGTAAAATATGTTTATCCCTCAAGACTTGATTATTTAACAGAATCTAGAATATTAAAGATATTGATGCATGTTTGCTCTGCCATTTATGCGGTAAGTTCGATTTTTTTACTCATTAGCTATCCAAATACAAATGTTGTTTGCCTTAGCCTTTCTTTGGCATATGTCGGGATGTATCTCTTTTTAAGTTTTTATAGAACTTATTACCCGATGATTAAGGCCAAAATTTCCGCCCATAAGGAATAGTGCTTCTATTTTTTTATTGTAGGATAGACTTTGTATTTTTTATGATTAAAATAACCCCCAAATTTTACTTATTGAGGTAGTTATGTCTTTATTTCATCAATTTAATAAATCGTTTCTTTTCTCCGTTATTCTTATTGGCTCTACACAAGCAGCAAGTACATTTCCAAGAGGTTGTGAAGTTGTAGGTTTTGGTTACAGTCAAAATTATCTCATTTTAAATGAGACAGGAAATCAATCATATTATTTAATACAAAATCATTCTGACTCTAAAATCGAGTTAGAGCGTGTAAACACTGAAGAGGCATTTATGAGCCCTCCATTACATGCTACATTAGAACCACTAAATTGGGGTGCATTTGCTTCTGATGTCAAAAATTTAAACTTTAAGTGTTATAAACGCACCGATGAAAATACGACTCTCGTTGACTGTCGAAATGTATTAGAAGTATGTCAATACCCACGGGTTAAGTTTGCCCTAAGTAATATGGGAAATTATTGGATTTCATTTAATAAACCTCAAGGCACAATTATACAAGAGTCAGTAGCAAAAGGGATTTATTTAAAATGGTGATATGTGGCTAAAAAAATATTTATTTTTTTGGGAGTCATTGGCTCCCTCATTATTGTATACGGTCTTTTGAAGTATTTTGGGACGACCCCCCCCAAACTGTATTCTCAATTGCATTATTTCATTGGCGGTGTTGCATTACTTATAACGGCAATCTATTTTAGATTGCTTTTTTTTATAGCACTTCAATTAATTCTTATCGCAGGCCATGCAGCCATTTTATTAGGAAGTGGGCCCTATACTCAGTTTTTCTTACCTATATTACTGTGCTGCCAACTGCTCACATTTTATTTAATGTTTGGAAAAGAAAGTAGTGTATTTTTAATTTTGGGAATTTTTGGAATTGCCTTGCTTTCTATGGGTTTTGCCTACAATGATAAATGGATATTTTTTTCAGGAAGTACACTTGTTGCCATTTATGCCTACTACAGCGGGTATAAAGGATTATATGCTTCTTATATTTGGGCTATTTTGAATACAGTAATTGCCTTACTTGCACTTTATAGAATTATTTTAATGTAGTATTTGAAAGGAAATGGATAGCTTAGGGTGTCTGCTTGAGCGATTATTGGATTGAGAAAACCCGGGTTACGACAGTCGCTCCACCCGGGTTACAATGCTATAGATGCTTACTTAGCTGGAATAATTTCCACATGCAATTTAGCAACAACATCGCTGTGAACATGTATCTCAACTACGAAACTACCAATTGAGTGAAGGGGACCTTCAGGCATTACGATTTCACGTTTAACTACATCAATGCCTTTCTCAGTTAAAGCATCTTTGATTTCATTAATACCAACGGAACCATATAATTTTCCTTCATCGCTCGCCATAGCGCTAATAACTAAATTGGTGTCATTTAATTTGGCAGCGCGTTGCTCAGCAGTAGCAAAGGATTGTTGCGCCTTTTTCTCAAGCTCAGCTCGACGTTTTTCGAACATCTCGATATTTTTTGGTGTTGCAAAAACCGCTTTATTTTGTGGTATCAAAAAATTACGGCCATAACCTGATTTTACATTTACTTTATCACCCAGGTTACCTAAATTTCTCACTTTTTCTAATAAGATAACTTCCATCTTAATAACCCCTTAAATTGATTCGCCAACCCTTGAAGGTAAATACGATCTAAAATTAACTAAACTATCTAATGAACCAAGGACAATGCAGGCACATAATACAAAAGTTGGTTTCACTAACATTAATAACATTAATAAAATGAATACCTTAACTTGTCTCTTACGAGAGAAAATAAAATAAACCAGACCAAATCCAGAAGCCAAGAAATAACACAGCACTATTGGAAGGACATTCATAGCCAAGGGAATTTCATAAAAAGTTGCCAACGAAACACCCAAAAAAACTAAAAATGAAAGTCTACCACTTCGAAATGCCATTAGCTCATTCCTGAAACCACCAGGTAAAAATAATTTGGCTTGCATTGCTCGTGCAAACATCAAGGACATTGTTGCAGAAACAATAACGCTTAATATCTGAATGCCGAAGAATAATTGCGCCAAAACTAATGAACTTATGCCACTCAAAGCAGAATCAACCACCTCCTGGTATTGTGTCAAAATCAATTTAAATTGATTATATTGTTCCACAATAAAACCAGGCGCTAAAAGTTGAAGGAACAAACATCCCAAAAAGGCCAGCACAAAAAATACCCCAGCTACTGCTTGCCACTTTTCAGTATTTCGCAAACTCAAAGCTGCAAAATAACAGGGCAAATAAGCAATCAGAGTATTAATTATTGCTCCGGATAATGGAATTAACATTATCAGTGGAACAGAATGAATAATAAGTGCAGGCAACAAAACATCAAAACCAGATTTTGCACCCTTTCTTAAGGTTACTAAACTAACTAAAGCAACTGAAAGCCAAGAGGCAAAGGGTAACACTGAAAAAATAACAGCATAAAGAATCGCTTGCTGCTTACTTTCAAGTATTACCTTACATTGTCTTGTTATAAAATTGCCTGCTCGCATCATTATTATTTATTTATGGCTATCACAATAAGGCAACAGACCAAGGAATCTGGCTTGCATAATTGCTCTTGCTAATTGTCTTTGAAAACGAGTTTGTGTACCAGTAATACGACTTGGTACAATTTTCCCGGTTTCAGATATGTAATTTTTCAATAAATTGATATCTTTATAATCAATCTCATTACCGCCTTCAGCACTAAAACGGCACATTTTTTTTCTACGAAAATAAGCTGACATAAATAAGACTCCTCTTAAGCTGATCTGGTTTCTTTTTCTTTCTTCATCAAAACAGATTCAGTAGTGATCGCTTGTTTTTGACGAGTAATTAAGTTTCTAATGATTGCATCATTGTATTTGAATGCATTTTTAATTTCTTCCAGAGCTTCAAGACTGCACTCAATATTCATAAGAATGTAGTGCGCTTTATGAACATCACTTATTGGATAAGCTAATTGACGACGACCTAAGTCCTCTTTTCGGTGGATCACACCACTGTGCTTGCTTATGATCCCTTCATAGCGCTCAACCATTGCTGGAACTTGTTCGCTTTGATCCGGGTGCACAAGAAACATAATTTCATAATGTCTCATGATTTCTCCTTATGGATGAAGCCTCCTGTCATCGAAAACAACAGTAAGGCAAGGTTTATAAAAAAAGCTGCCAATTATAACCATTTTAAGTACATCATACAATTATCAATCGATTAAAAAGTGGCGAAATTTCTATGTAAAGCGAAGAAGAGTGGGAATGAATTTATTTTTTATGGGTTTGTATTAATTTTTTAGTGACAAGTATCTATGAATTAGGTTACCGTGCATTAAGAAAATATTATTGATTTTACAATCAACTTATCTAAAAGTCATAGAGGTTTTTAATGGATATAATTTCTCTTCAGTTCGAAGAACCTTTAATAATTCATATTGGTGATGCTACTGTTAAAATTTTAGCTTTTAAAACACAAGAACATGGAAATATTAAGTTTGGTGTTGACGCACCTAGATCGGTGAATGTGCATAGAGAAGAGATTTTTCATGCAATAAAGCAAAAGCAACAGCTTTTAGAAACGGTCGAATAATCTACTAAATGGGTCAAGTATCATCACGCTCGATTATGTTTTTTGGAGAGTGTTCATCCAACTGTGTCACCTCAGTCATTATCTAAGTCCCAGGGTTAGTCTGTCTTCGAAATAGATTTGTAACTGGGACACGATAAGCGCCCAATTGTGCATGGGCTGATTCCATTTTTCCAGTACTTTCTGGCAAGCACAATAAATAAGCTTAATAAGGGCGTTTTCACTGGTGAAAGCGCCTTTATTTTTAGTGTACTTGCGAATTTGCCGATGAAAGCCTTCAACAATATTGGTAGTGTAAATGATGCGTCTTAGCTCTTCTGGGTATTTGAAGTATTGTGATAGAGCTTCCCAGTTGTTATTCCAGGATTTCATCACCGCCGGGTATTTTTTGCCCCATTTCTCTTCCAACTCAAGTAGATGATGCAAAGCCATATCTTTGCTTGAAGCCTTATAAACCAGCTTTAAATCGGCCATAAAGGCTTTCTGGTCCTTACTAACCACATACTTTAATGAGTTGCGAATTTGATGAACGACACAAAGCTGGATCTCGGTGTTAGGAAAAACTTCAGCAATGGCATCAGGAAATCCCTTAAGTCCATCGATGCTTGCTATAAGGATATCCTCTACACCACGAGCTTTAAGGTCATTTAATACACTAAGCCAAAAACGAGCTCCCTCTGCCTCAGATAAATAGAGCCCTAGAATATCTTTTTTACCTTCTGAATTTACAGCAAGGACGGTGTAAAATGCTCTACTTATGACCTTACCTTCAACACGTACTTTAAAGTGCATGGCATCAAGAAAAACGATTGGGTATACAGATTCTAGGGAGCGATTACGCCACTCGGTAATCAGGGGTAATAGTTTGTCAGTAATCAGGCTGATTTTAGCACTCGAGACTTCTAGTCCATACATCTCAGATAAATGCTCGCTTATCGCCTCGTAACTCATGCCTATCGCATAGAGGGCTAGGACTTTATTATCCAGTGACTCGTTGAGTACCGTTTGACGTTTTTTTACAAGCTCGGGTTCAAAGCTGCCATCCCTATCTCGAGGTGTTTCTAAATCAAAAACTCCAGTTGTTGATTTAATTGTTTTAGTCGTTTTGCCGTTGCGACGGTTTGAAATACCTGTCTCATGACAATCAGTCATATGAGAATCCATTTCACCTTCTAATGCCGCCTCTAATAGCTCTTTTATTAAGGGGGTCAGTATGCCGTCTTTTCCAGTGAGAGATTGGCCAGACTTTAACTGGGTCAAAGCCTCTAATTTGAACTCATTGAAATCAAAATTCGATAAATCTATTTTCTTTTTATTCATATCTACCTCTTTTAAGTGTTAAATTATAAACAAATTAAAAGAGATGACACAGTTATTTAAACACTACCGTTTTTTGCTGGATTGATTCTGGCATTATCTGTTATTGCCTTTTTAATAAACTATTTATTTTATAATTATCCCGGCAATAACTACTTTCCTGCTGGCATACCTTATTTAGCATTAACATTAATTCTCATGAATCTAGGACTAATCCTTTATTTTCCCCAGGGAAACAAATCTGTACAAGCTGGAAGAGAATTGATTTATCTTTTTATGGTAATGAGTGTAGTTGCCATCGCAACCAATGCAGTACAGTTAACCCCCTTTCCTGCTATTGATCAATATATCGTTGACTTTGAAAAGCACTTATCTATCCATATGGAAAAAATATTAATCTGGACAGATAACCATCCTCACTTTAAATATGTATTAGGTAAAATTTATGACACCCTGCCTTATCAAATGAGCGTTTTACCTATGCTGATCATTATTACATGCCGTTTTCATCTGATCAGAGAGTATTATTTTTATATGTTGTCTACCGTTTTAATTGGTTTTGTCATTTATTACTTTTTTCCTACAACAGCTCCTGCAAGCATTATCAACAGTCCTTTATTTTCCCCCGAGCAAATAGATACTGGTCTTAAATTCAGACAAATCCACCATTATATTAATCCAACTACAAATGAGGGTGGATTAATAGCTCTTCCTTCCTTTCATACTATATGGGCCATATTATGTGTGAACTTGCTTAGAGAATGGTCAATTCCATATTTTATGCTGATGATAATCAATGTATTACTTATTGCATCCTGCGTTCTACTGGGATGGCACTATATAAGCGATATTGTGACGGCCTTAATCATCTTGCTCATCAGCCATCTACTATTGAAATACTGTACTCGAGATAGATCGCCTTTTACATCATATGCCTTAAAAAGCTAATAAATTATTTTAAATCGTGTAATGCACCTGATCCAAATACAAGGGTAACCCCTTTACAAAATTTTTCGTATCAAGCCCGTAGGATATGCAAGCTCATTTTGAATTACTTTGTTGCTACTGACGCTGAGAAGATTGTGAATTCTTAATTGATTTTGTAGTGCTGATTGTAAGGATTCATTGCGTTGTTCACTCAAAAGAGGATGCATTTGTATTACCCATGCTCCTTCATCTTTTCCAATTTTTACTGGTTCGTTGATGACCCGAACTGGTGTTCCTATTGGCACCACACGAAAAAGATATTCGATATCATCCGGAAACATACGAATGCATCCCGCACTGACACGCATTCCAATTCCATCGAGTCTGTTTGTACCATGAATTAAAAAGGTTGGCCACTCCAGCCGTAGAGCATATTGACCGAGTGGATTATAAGGCCCTGAAGGAAACTCATCAGGAAGAAAATCACCATTTTTTTCTGCTTCAGCGCGAAGATTTTCAGTTGGACGCCATTTAGGATTTGCTTCTTTTGCAATAATTTTGGTTAACCCCAAAGGAGTACTCCAACCTTTTCGACCAATGCCAACAGGGAAAGTAATCACCACATTCTCATGTTCAGGAAAATAATACAGTCGATATTCAGCTAGATTAATAACAATTCCTTTTCTAGGTACACTAGGCAAGATGTACTGGGCTGGAATAACAAGACGAGAATTAACGATCAATTGCTTGGTATTGAGGTGAGGATTTGCTCTGAGGATTTCATAAAAACCAACATCAAAACGCTTTCCTATCTCATCAATTGTTTCATTCGCTTCGGATAGTGTGTATTGAACTTCTCCAACTACGTCTCCTGCTGCAGGTAAAACTAAGGTTGTTGCATGAGAAAAAGATAGGCAAAAGAGTTGTAAGAAAATTAAAAAAAATAACCTTTTTTTGTTTAAGAACTTTTGCAATGTTATATCCATCTTGGTAATCCGGATTAATGCAGAATAATTCGAGATTTTTGCTGTCATCTCGCGGGCAACAAGGGTTGTCCCATTGATTTATCCATGCTAGAGCATGGGGATCCCTCGTTGCCCTCGTAATGACTTCGATTATATTTTAAAAAAACAGCAGAACCGCATCACAAACTTTCATCTACTTTAAAACGCTTTCCATACTTGGATTCAAGGGTCTTAAATAAATTTTCTAAATTATTTGTTCCAAAATCCTTAGCATAGTTCATAGGGCCGCCACGAAATGGAGCAAATCCTGTAGCGAAAATCATGCCTGCATCAAGTAAATCTGCATCAGCAACAACACCCTCACGCAAACAGGCAGCTGACTCATTTACCATTCGTAGAATTAACCGATCTGCAATATGAGGATCAATTGGTGTACTTGGCTGTTTTTTAATTGGCTTACCATTTTTATATTGATAAATCCCTTGGCCTGTTTTACGACCCAGTTTACCTTCTTTAACCATATCACGCAGTCTTTGGGGAACAGTTCCGCCAAAATGACTCGTTAGATTTTCTGCAACAGCTAAACCAACATCTAGTCCTACAGTATCTGCCAGCTCAACAGGTCCCATGAACATGCCAAATGATAGGGCTGCTTCATCAATAGTTTCAGCGCTATACCCCTCATCCAATAATTGAACACATTCCATGAGATATGGCATTAACACTCGATTCACTAAAAATCCTGGGCTGGATTTAACGGGTAATGGTAGCTTACCAATTTGATTAACAAAAGCGCACGAATTAACTTCTACTTTCTTAGAGGTTTGTGCACTACTCACTACCTCAACTAAATCCATCTTAGCGACCGGATTAAAGAAATGAATTCCGACAAGGCGATTAGGATTACTCATTACACTACTCATTTCATCCAGAGGTATGCTGGATGTATTGGTTGCGATAATGGCATCTTTTTTAGCAAGCTTTTCAACTTTCTTCATAATTTCTTGTTTTACTGCAAGATTTTCGAAAACCGCCTCAATAATGACATCAGCTCTTGCGATTCCATGTCCTTCAGGATCAGGGATTAAGTTATCCATCGCAGCCTGAATAAGTCGAGGTTTACGTAATTTTTTCTTATATAGAGCATGGGCACGGCCAATCGCAGGAGCAATTTTATCGTAGGATTGATCTTGTAAGGTAACTCGCAAGCCACGTAGTGCGCACCAAGCAGCAATATCCCCACCCATTACACCAGCACCAATAACATGGATATGATGTGCCTTAAAATTACTCCCTTTTGCAAAACCTTTTAAACGTTCGCGTAATGAAAAAGCGCGAATTAAATTTTTTGACGTGATGCCAGTTGATACTAAATGCTCTACAGAGTCTATTTCCTTCAAATAAGCCCTATCACCCATACCACCTTCTTTTTCCCACAGATCAATAATGGCATAAGGTGCTGGATAATGCTCTTTTCGTACTCGCTTAGCCACATTACGGCGCATTAACGCAGCAATAGGCTTTCTCAGCCATGCTTTATTCGTTAATCCCTGTATCAATGAAGGTTTATGTTGCGCTGGTTTATTCTTAATAAAATAGACTGCGGCTCGTTTTAACTGACGTATTGGCACTACATCGTCAACCATTCCTAAGCTCTTAGCTTTTGCAGCCGGTACTGCACTTCCAGTCAAAATAATTTGTGACAAAGCGTTAAAACCACCAATTAACTGAGGTAAACGTACTGAGCCACCCCAGCCTGGATGTATGCCCAACATCACTTCAGGTAAGCCGATACGGGTATCTTTTTCATCGGTAGCGACTCGATAGGTACACGCCAAAGCCAACTCATAACCACCGCCCATGCAGAAACCATCTATCATGGCAACGCTAGGAATTGTTAGAGCCTGTAATCGAGCAAACACTGCTTGACCTTTACGCAGGAAATCTACGGCTTGGGCTGGAGTTTCAAATTTTGAAAAAGCATTTACATCCGCACCCGCGATAAACCCTTTTTCTTTGGCTGAATAAACAATTAAACCGATAGCGTTTTTATCCTGTGAAATTTCATGAAGCAGGCTATTCAGCTCATCCAATACTTCTTCATTAATACTGTTCACAGTCGTATCTTTTCTGTCTAGACCTAACCACAGAATATTGTCACTGTCTCGTTGCAAGTCCCAATGTTTGTAATTATTCATGTCCTTTCACCTCAGTCACTCGTTCAAGATACATTGCCCCGCCCTGTCCTCCACCGATACAGATAGAAGCCATACCTCGCGACTCATTTCTTTGTTCCAATGCTTTTAAAACGTGCAAGACAATACGTGCACCGCTTGCACCAATTGGATGCCCAGCTGCAATTGCTCCTCCATCACGATTAAGTTTTTCTAAAGAGGGACCTCCTAGGGCTTTTTCTAATCCTAATTGAGTGCGGCAATACTCATCGTCATTCCAAGCCGCAACACAACCTAGAACTTGTGCAGCAAACGCTTCATTGATTTCCCAACTGTCTATATCTTCCATTTTTAATTTTTGTCTTTGTAAGATTGGTGTCACAGCATGAACAGGACCAAGCCCCATTTGAGAAGGATCAAGTGCAGACCATTGTGAATCGACAATCCTACCCATTACTTTTAATCCATGTTTTTTAACTGCCTCAGCACTCGCTAATAGCAATAAGCACGCTCCGTCCGTTATTTGCGAACTATTACCTGCTGTCACCATACCATATTTTTTATCAAAAAAAGGCTTTAATTTAGCTAATTTTTCAACGGTTGAGTCGGCTCTTAAGCCATCATCTTGTGGATAAATTTTTCCTTTATAATCAATAAGTGGTGATACCTCTGTCATTCTATTTTCGTTATAGGCTTTTGCCAGTCTTAAATGACTTTGATTGGCGAACTCATCCATTTGTTCGCGAGTAAGATTAAAACGGAAGGCGACTTTTTCAGCTGTTTGTCCCATGTTCATGCCAACAATGGGATCAGTAAGACCACGCAGTAAAGCAATAACAGGAGCAAGATAAGCGGGTCTAAATTGGGTGATAAGGCCTAATTTTTGTCCCATACTCTTGGCAGCATACCAATTGGCTAACCAAGATGCCATTTTTTGGTTGAATAATAAAGGAGCATGACTCATCGCATCCGTACCACCTGCAAGCACTAAGTCACTGCGTCCACTCGCAATTTGGATCGCTGCATTATCGAGTGCCTGCATTCCAGACGCGCAATTTCTCATCACTGTAAAAGCAGGTACGTTGTTACCACATCCCAAACGCAAAGAGACAACTCGAGCGATATTCGCCTCATCTGGACTAGGCATGGCACAGCCAATAATCACTTCATCCAACTCAGTTGGAGCAAAAGGCTGGCGGTTTAATAAAGTCATCCCTGCAGCTACCGCTAAATCAGATCCAGAAAAAGGACCTATTCCCTTGGCTTTGAGAAACGGTGTTCGATTTCCATCAACTACATACACTTCTCGACCGTGTAAATTCGACTTCTGTTTCATCGATCCTCCTTATTTTAATTGCGGTCACATCACTGCAACGAGTTCTATTTAAAGTGCCACTTTTCAACAAGTTGCATGTCCTCATGGAGATAACAAAAAGAACGAAAATCTTTTAACTTAACGCCATTACTCTATACTGACATTGGTTCCGATTTATGAATGATAAAGATTAGCAGTAAACATGAGAATTTGGAATTTTTATAAGTCATTAAAATATAAAATTATTAAATTAACTTTCGAATAAGTATGTACCATTTGTTCGCCAAAGAAATTAAGCGCAAAATGATTAATCATAGCTCATCCTGGGCAACCTAAAACTGAGTCTATCAACTTTCCGCTGCAATTTATAAATAATGCATATTGACGGCATCAAAATACCTGATATACTCCCCAGCCATTGATTGGAGAGATGGCCGAGTGGTCGAAGGCGCTCCCCTGCTAAGGGAGTATGGGAGAAATCCCATCGAGGGTTCGAATCCCTCTCTCTCCGCCAGTCAACGCGCCCGTAGCTCAGTTGGATAGAGTATCTGGCTACGAACCAGGGGGTCGGAGGTTCGAATCCTTCCGGGCGCGCCATTTCCAGTTAAAAATCAAAAAAGCAAAAATCACTCCGAAATAGTTGCCAAGACATTCAATGTCTTTGGCCCGGAAGTGTTCGAACCGAAAGAGGTTCGACAAAATGCGAAGCGAAGAGCACAAAGTGCGGCACAGCATTTTGGACGCGCTTCAGCGCGCCGAGAAACGGTGAGGAGCGAACGAAGTAAGCGACGAATCTATCCCTCCCCGGACTCTTGGGATCATTATAATTTAGTACTAAGATACCTCAGGGGGCAGGCATTGAACTATCTCGTAAGCTGCTGGTAGCTCTAGCTCTTTTGGCAACAAGATGTCTTATGTCGCCCAAAGAGAGTATTGGATGAGTCAGATTATTTAGAATTAATGGAAATCTGTGACTTATTATATGATTTTATGTGGTGCAATATAATTAGAGTTTTATTTCCTAACTTCCAAAAAAAGTGAATTCATTTGTTGAATTTTCTATTTCAGTTTTTTCTGAATTATTTAATAAAGATTCTACTTTCTTAGTCAGTTTTGCTATGTTATCTAAGAGAAGACTATTTTGCTGTTCTAAACGCTGAATTCTCACTTTATGTTCAGCAAGTTGCTCCGTTAATTTTTCTTGCTCCTGGGATAATTTGTACTGCTTATATTTTATTTTATATTGCTTATAAAAATTATCGTAACTGCTTGCAGCCTCATGAAACACTGTTAATTCAGCACCAAAAGAAATGAGAACGTCAAGTACACGGGTTCTCTGGTTCTCAGATGCACTATCCGCTCTGAAGACATTTCCTACTAGTCGCTCAAAAGTACGATTATTTATTGTGAGCCCTGATTGGTTAATTATTTTAAAAAAATCTTCTATGTACTTTAAGTTCCAGAGTTGAAACATATCCTTATACTTAAAGAGATAGGATAATGGGACATCATTGGTATCAGACATTCTGTTTATATCTGCCCCATTATTGATTAAGAATTTGAAAAAATATACTAAGTTCATAATCTCCTTAGAATGAACTAAAGCCAAGGCTATTTCGTTCATCAGTATATGGAGTATTGTTTCTCGATTTTTACTTTCAAATTGAAATGAGATTAATTGCTCAGGAATTTCAAAAGATTCATATTTTCTTATAAAATTTTCTTTATTCATACTGAGAGCATCATCATGGATTTCTTTAAAAAGGTTGAGTAATTCTATTTCGGTATATTGTGCTGCTTTAACTATTTTCATTTGAATGTCTCCTACAATCTGATGAACTACCAAACACCGATCCGGGATTAAGCTGCGCTTGACCCAAGTAATATAACATTAACCAATTAAAAGAAGCTTGGCCATCGTCCTTAAAAGCCCCAATTACCAATCGACGCCCCCCCTTGAGGAACTTCAAATGCTCCATTGGTAAGATCGGAATTAAGTACCTCAACTAGACAATTGCCTTCACATTTCAAAGCTATCTCCCAGAAATAAGCTTCTCCAATTAGAGTATAATGCTCAAATAAGATGCAAAGATTATACAATCTGACTCACTTCCATACTGTGAACTATAAAAGAACATTACATTGTAAGAAAGTTTCGCTTACACTACAGAGCTCCCAACTGAGGATCTTAAATATCGTATTAAAATAAGCCTCTAACCTTCAAATCCTATTGTCAATTAGCGATTAACTATTAAGTTCAGATGCCATGAGGCGCAGTGCCCCAAACCCATTTAGGGGTAGCCAATTGTTATTATAGTTTTTTTTCGTTTTCATCGTCTAATCTCCTCTCTACTTTTACATTGCGCAAGTATGATTAAGTTATGCGTCCAAGGCAAAAATTTTTGCACGCCAGCTCTTGCTGTGAGCTTCATTAAAAGAAAAAAATGTTACCTATGTCTCCGGAATATTTTGTTACCTATGTCTCAATAAGGACAATCCTTGTAAATCAATCAGTTATACCAACAAGGTGCGAAGTAGAGCACAAGAAACCCAATTTTGAACAAATAGTAACTTGAAGTTAGTGAGCAGGATTTCTGGCATCTCACAACTTTTTGAGAATATCAAGAAAGTATTTCATGCAAAGGCCTTGCTTTAAGCTTAATTAGCTCTTGACATAAGAAATTAGAGTTGATTAAATCTGGCTTAAGAAAATCATTAGTGTTCGGTACTCTTTAAGCCGTCCTGATCGAACACGTCACTTAGATTTTTGGTGATGGCTCTTTATTGTTAACTCAATAGGAGCATCATCGTGTCTCAATTCGAAAACTCGCCTTTTATATTAAGCTTAAAAGAAGGCGAAAACTTATTTCAAAGCATCATCAATTATTCACATTCTATTAATTTAAAATCCGCAATTTTTACAGCTATTGGTGCGATATCCAATATCACTTTGGGTTATTATCATCGCAATACGCAACAACATACCAAGAGATTGTTTCAGGGAACCTATGAAATTGCTTCCTTGACGGGCAATCTAACCTTGGCTAATGAGGATTTGTTTGTACACATTCATGCAGCTATTGCTGATAATAATTTCCAAATTTTTGGCGGTCATCTCATTGGTGCGGAAGCTAGTGCATCCACGGAGATTGCGATTATCCCGTTGAATCACACCATAAAGCGGGAAAAACACCCTGATTTAGACATAAAAGTTATACGTCCATTTGTTACTCTTGCAAATAGGGGGTAACGATGAAAACAAGTAGCAATTCAAATGCATTAAAAGAATATACTCTTTTTGATCTTCAATCCAATTTAAATCACGCAATTAACAGTTATCACCAAAATGGCATTATTGTTCTTAAAAAGTACCTTAATCAGGTGGAACTACCTGAGTTATTGAATGAAATTGAAAAAATCCAAAAAGATGCGGAATTGGATATCGCGCAAAATTGGAATAATGAAATCGTTTGCTTTTATTCTAAAAATCCGTTGAAACCAGAATCAGAACCAAAAGAATATGTCACTAAACCATATTTTCAATCATCCAGTCACAAAGCACATGTATTTTATGAAGTGATAGATGATGTAAGAGTCGTTAATAGAATTGGGCATGGTATGCATCTCATAGAAAAATATTCAATGATGCAAAACACGGTTTATAAAAACTCCATGCTTAAATCGATTTTTAAAGGTATAGGATTTAGAAAACCAATTTGTCATTTAAGTGTTTATATTCCTAAGCACCCTCATGGTTTAGGCAGTGAAGTCAGGCCACATCAAGAATCAGCTTTTGCCTATACTGAACCAACTTCGGTAGTTGTTTTATGGTTAGCTTTAGAAGATGCATCTATAGAAAATGGGTGCATGTATGGGGTTATGGGCAGTAATCGTTGGCCCTTGAAATGGGTTTCACGGGTAAATCACCAACTTAAAACCAGACAATTTGAGGCACTCAATGATGTCCATATTCCTGATTTTGTTAGCGAGAATTATTGTTATACGCCTTTGGAGGTTAAAGCTGGGGACGCATTATTATTTCATGGCAATTTTGTTCATTGTAGCCCAATAAATAATTCAAGCTATTCGCGCAAAGCGCTATCTTTTCAATTCATTGAAACCTTGGGAGTGAATTATCCAAAGAGCAATTGGTTACAGCCGCCAAACCATGTTTATATTGACCTAAACAGATAAGGATTAAAAAAATGTCTATGTATGATAACAATGAGTTTTTCAAAACCTATTTTGCTAATGCAAGTGAAAAATCGATACTTATTGACTTAATAAGTACTCGCTTTTCTCCCTCCTCATCTGAGCTCAATATTTTGGATTTAGGTTGTCATGATGGCAAATTAATTAAAAGAATAATTGATGCTTATGCCAGTAAAATGCCAGCGAAAGTCAGCATAACAGGAGTAGAACCAAGCGCAGATGCTTTATTAGAATACTCCAAAAACCAGTTTAGCATTTCCGTTCAAACAAACACCTTTGTTGGAACTGCTGAAAGCTATTTTTTAAAAAACCCCCGCAATGAGTATTTCAATTGGGTTATCGCCTCCCAATGCCTTTATTGGTCTTTGGATTTACCATATATCGTTAAAAAAATAGCAGATGCTGGAGAGTCAGGGTTAATTGTCTTAAGAGGACGCCTTGGAATTTATGAAATTCAATCACGTTTCAAGGATTATATAGGCAACCACAATGAGCAATTTTATACTGCAGATGATATAGAGTCAGCACTGCATGACCTAAATATACCTTTTGAAAAAGAGGTTAAAACAACATCTATTCTACTGCCTTCTCAAGGCAGTATTGAGATGAAATGGCTCATTGCTTTTTTTCTACAATGGGACAAAAAAAATATAAATAGTGATATTTTGCAGGAAGTTGAATCTTGGATTTTAGAAAAAAATGCAGAAAAAATGACGCATGAAGTATGCTTTTTCTGGTTAGGAAAAGCGATACTCAATGGGAGCAAGCATGTGAAAGAGATAGAAAAACAAATTTGCAAAGATTCTTAAACTTTTTTTTCCTGGCTGTAGAGTCTTACCCCTGTGACACTTAATTCTTATTTTTACTCATAGGTAATTTTCAATGAAATTGAAAACTTGTATCTTGTGATGGATTATTTTCAATTCCTTGAGCAGTAGAATTTGAATTTCCAAATAATATTTGAGGTGTAGATATAAGAATAGCAGCCGCTTTTTCATAATTACCTTCATTAAATGCTTTTACTCCATGCTTTTCTGGCATAAGCAGTTGATCTAGAGAACTTAAATCGTCTAGATATTTCTGCGCTGATTCCGTTATAACTTGGTGTTTTTGAGTTCCTTCTGGAGATAACAGCTGTAGGTCCCCAAGAGTTAGATATAAAGGACTATAAATCTCAGTGATCGTGCAGTAATCTACAGATTCAGAGTTTTCCTGATTTTTTACAATCGATCGGTATATATAAACAGCAACTGATTTTTGATCTGTTTGCATTTTTTCTTTTGCAAATTCTGGCAATTTTGTAAGACCAAAATAGATATCTTCTTTGGTCAATGAAAATCCATCGTTTTTAATTGTTTGACCAATAGATCCACCTTTATAAATTTTATCATGAGTCTTTTGAAACCAATTTGGGACCGGCAAGG
>NZ_JAPHOQ010000015.1 GCF_026191355.1 Legionella sheltonii | reverse complement strand
AAACATCCCTGAAAAATAGCGGGTTGATTCCAAATAGCCACTATAATCAACGTTTCAACATTTATATCGTGATGACTCATTTTTAATTAATCAATTTCATCTTTACTTACTAGTGTATAAACAGATAATACTTAAGAACAAGATGCGATTGCTATTTTTGAAAAAAAATAACTCTTATACTGCTGTTTTATTCTTTACTACTCGGAACAACGTTTTGCACTTTACCGCTAAATCGCGCACCTAAAGTTAAAATAGCAGGAAATTTTTTAATCATATGTAACACCCAAGATCGTGGCCAAGAGTTCATCATTGCAAGTTGTGCAAAAAATGAAGAAGAATAAATGCGGGTACTAAAATGTTTACGCCAGTGTTTCGTATAATGAATACCAATTTCATCCAAATCATTAATGCCTTTAAGATTCGATTTAAATTGGATTAAACTGTTTGACAGTAACCAAGCCGATTGCATGGCCATACTGATTCCTTCAGCAACAATGGGATGGGCTTCCCCGGCAATATTACCTACAAAAAAGATACCATCCCGATAACAAGAACGAATGCCAGGCCTAATTGGTCCAGCTGCCAGCCAGCTTCCTTCGCGTTCGGCACAGCCAAGAGCCTGCTTAACTCCCCGACACTGCGTCAATAGATAGTTAAAAACGGTTTCCCCTGCTTGGATACCTGGATTTTCTAAGCGTAAATCATCCAAAACATGACGACGAATACAACAAGAAAGAGTTGCTTTCTGCATACTACTATGAACCATTCCTCCATAACCCCCAGGAAAAGCAAGTAAGGGCATCAGATTTGTAGGCAAATTGGCATTTTTAAAGTGCGCTTTAAATGCAAACAGATCAGAAGATTGATGGATTTTGGTTTCTGATTGCGCAATTCTTTTCTCCCACGAACCATTAGCAATAACAATGAGTGGAGCAATTATCTCACCTATTTTATTATTTTCTTTTACAGAACTGATAAATAAACCATCTTTTTGACGACGATGTACATTAGTTACTTCACAAGGTTGCCAAACTTGCACTCCTTTTAATTTGGCTTTTTCTATGAGTTCTGTATCAAGATACTCTCGCGCTAATGCCCTGCCCCAAAGACCTTTTGAAGATGTAGAATATGGCATATTTGCTGTCAATATAACCTCATCAGCATACAAACCTACTTGTTTAATTTCTGGCCCTCCATGTGCTAAATAGAACTCTTCCAATCCAAGTTTCTGAAAAAGAGATAAACTGGTAGCCGATATAAATTCACCACAGACTTTTCTACGAGGAAATTTTTTCTTTTCGACCAAGCCAACCGTCCAACCCGCATCGGCAAGGAGTAATGCGGTGGTTGCACCAGCTGGTCCTCCGCCAATAATCAATGCATCCAAAGTCATAGGCTTTTATCCCTAATACTAAAGTCTATTTTATTTTCTTAACCAAAAGACCCTATTTCAAAATAAGAATACTCCACCAAAATGGGAAGTGCCATTTGATTTGATAATTTTTGATACATGCCTTGTGTAATAAAAACTCTAATTCTTTTCTGGTAAAACTTTTTTGAATCGAAAGCAGGCCATCATGAGTAATCAGCCGGTTATTAAACAATATAGGACTAATTATTTTATAAAGCCAATACGCAACAAAATTACGATGCAAGTCATTAATAACTACAGCTTTACGAGCTGTATCATTGGCTTTTATTAAAAAAGCAACTAACTCGTCATCATCCAGATGATGACAAACTAAATTAATTAAAATGATATCTACACTATTTGCTGTTATGTGAAGTTCTTGCTGGGGTTGTATTTTAAACTCAACTGCAATGCTTGCATTTTTTTGTTGCCATTCAGACAACTCTTTTTCTGCAAGTTGAATAGCCTCAGTTGAAATGTCTAATCCAAGCATTTTCATTCGAGGGTAATATTTACTCAGATGAAGCAAGAATAATCCTCCGCCACAGCCAACATCGGCCAGCATGGAGTTCTCAGGAAACTGTTGAATTAAATTAACCGTATTTTTAAAAATACCCATAATTCTATTGATTTTAAATAGTTTTTTTAAAGAGTATTCGTACTCTTGTGATGTATAGAAATCTGGACCGAGATCAATGATTTCCTTTTCCTTTGATCGTGTTTTGAATTTGGGCATGATCATTATAAATAATGAGAAATTTTCATTTTGCATTGTATACTTCAATATTACAATAATGATTTAATGTATCAATGCTCGTAAGACAACAACAGCGAGTCTATAGGGACAAAAATTCACAAGGGGACACAATGCAATCAAATATCACTGCGATTGGTATAGCAACCCCTCCGTTTATGCGAACACAAGATGAGATTGCCGATCTTATTTCTGTAGGATTTCATCTTGATGGATCACAAACAAAAATTTTAAAAAAAATCTATAAATCCTCAGGAATTGAGACTCGTTATAGTGTGTTAACTGATTATTGTAAACAACCAGGGCAATTTGAATTTTTTCCTAATACACCTCAAGAAAGTTTTCCGTCAACGTCACAGAGAATGGCTATATATAAAGAAAACGCCCTCAATTTAGCCATGGTATCCATTGAAAATTGTTTAAATAGCATTGATTTTGACCGAAGAAAAATTACTCATTTAATTACAGTGAGCTGTACTGGTATGTATGCCCCGGGGATTGATATAGAAATTGTCCAAAAGCTTAATTTATCCCCTTCCGTTAAGCGCACTGCGATTAATTTTATGGGCTGTTATGGTGCCTTTAATGGTTTAAAGGTAGCCAATGCATTTTGTCAAACAGAACCGAGCAGCAATGTGCTTCTGGTTTGTGTTGAGCTTTGTACGATACATTTTCAGAATGCTTTTAACATAGAAAGCATTGTCTCAAATGCTATTTTTGCTGATGGAGCTGCAACAGCGTTGATTCAGGGGGAAAACGCGAGTCAAAAACGTTTTGCTCTGGAGTCATTCTATTGTGATTTAGTACCTCAAACCAGCCAGGATATGGCATGGACCATTACCAATTACGGATTTGACATTATACTGAGCGCTTATGTGCCTGAAGCAATTCAATCGGGTATTTTTATGTTTGCTGAAAAATTGCTAAGACAATTAAATTATTCGTTTAATGATATAGATTTTTACGCAATTCACCCAGGTGGAATTAAAATTCTACAAGCATGCGAGAAGGCATTAAAGATTACGGCAGATGACAATCAATATTCTTATGATGTTTTAAGAAATTATGGGAATATGTCCTCTGTAACCATATTATTTGTATTAAAAAAAATATGGGATAAATTAGGCACACAAGATGATACGAAACATATTTTTAGTTGTGCTTTTGGACCTGGATTAACTCTAGAATCGATGATACTCAAAGTTAAACATGACTAATTTATTTATTCGAAAAGTCCCCTTTTCTAAAACTAAAAAACTATGGAGTCTTTTTGTATTAACCAGCTTTTTCCTATTGAGCATCTCAGGTTATACAAAAACAAATACTATACAATTTTTCTACTCAAACAATACTCAAATCCTGGACATGGAAAAAGCATTCCAGTATTTAATCGGTAAAGAGCAACACCAGCTCAAAAAAGCTGCCACTCGTATACTGCAAAGACAACATATGGAGTTAGGAGAATTTAAAAATGCTCTTGGAGCGTATACTGGGCAGGAAAATAAACTATTTACAGCGGAGAACTCAGAGATTTTTTTTGTTTCACCTTTACAAAAATTATCTCGAAAAAAAACATTACTAGTAGCCACAAGTTTAGCAAAACAACTCAAACAAGAAAGTGTAGCCGTTTTTATTCCTAACAAGACAGACTCAATTGCTCATATAAAATTGGTTTTTAGACACAATAAATTCACGATTACTGAGGTACTTCAACTAATTCAGAAGCTTCCCACCTCAATGAAACAGGCATTCACCATGAGATTTAAAAATTTGCACGTTGGTTTTGATTTTACAGAAGTTCAATCTATTGAATGGCTTGGAAATGATCTTAATACCACAGAGATTAAACATCTTTTTCCTTTTGATACGTTACTTTCTTATCATGGTGAGACTTACTTGGTTTTTAATACTGGGCGCTATCAAAAACTGTAAATTATTCTGAAAAATCACATAAAAAAATATCTGCAAACAATTCAAAGAGTTAATAAAGAAAGCTGTGATTTAATCTTGATTAAATTGGATTTTTGTCTATTGATATAGGCGCGGTTTTTTGGACGAAAAAAGGTAATTTTTAAGAGCTATTCTTCTAAGTAACAGAGGAGAATAGAATGAGCAAAAAAAGAAACTATTACACGGCATCAAAAAAATCAAAGATAGCAGTTGCGGCAATTGAAGGAAAATTGACTCAGGCTCAACTGACCAGCGAATACGGTGTGCATCCTACCCAAATTAAAGCATGGAAGCAAACAGCATTGCAGGCTATTTCAGATGCTTTTTCCAATTCTCATGATAAGGATAAAAAAAGAGCAAGCCGAGCTTGTTGGTGCTTTGTATGAGGAAATTGTCGACTCAAGCCCAATTATCATGGTTAAAAAAAGACTGCCACTGAGCTTGGATGAAAAGCGTAAGCTGATTGATAGCAACGTTGAAATATCAATCCGAGAACAATGCATGCTACTCGGATTGAGTATTTCCAGTTATTATTACAAAGCGTCTCCTATATCAGCAGAGGACGAGCGGCTCATGGCGCTGTTAGACGAGCATTATCTCCAGTATCCATGTGAAGGTAAAGTGAAGCGCGCACAATGGTTGTCCCTTGAAGTTGGCTATCCTGTTGGTAAACGACGCATCAAGAGACTCATGGAGGCTATGGGATTAGAAACCGTCTACCCAAAGCCAAATACAAGCGTTCCCAATAAAGAGCACACCGTGTACCCCTATCTATTACGTGACATCGATATCACTAAGCCTAATCAGGTCTGGGCTGCTGATATTACCTACGTGCGTATGAAGGGAGGCCATGTTTACTTGGTTGCCATCATGGACTGGTATAGTCGGTATGTGCTTCAATGGGCGGTGTCCCCAACATTAGAAGCAGAATTTTGTGTAGAGGCGCTAAAAAACGCGTTATTACAGGGGCGGTGTGATATTTTTAATACCGATCAGGGTGCTCAGTTCACGTCTAATGATTGGATCAATACCTTGAAGGCCCACAAAATCTCTATCAGTATGGATGGGCGCGGCCGATACCTCGATAATATTTTCATAGAACGTTTATGGCGCAGTGTTAAGCAAGAAAAACTCTATCGGTATGATTGAAACAATCGAAGAGATAGAGCTGGAATTAGCTGAGTATTTTGAATATTATAACAACCGAAGACTCCATCAGTCTTTTGGATATTTAACACCAGCTCAAGTGTATTTCGGACACCCTAGTACGGTTTCTAAAACATAGTTCGGTGTGTCATGGCTTACCCACAGGGTCCACAGGCCTATCCGAGACGATGAAGGCTCTACTGGCCTATGGACTTGTGGATAAGCCATTCTGTGAGAGCAGGAGTTAATAAACCAATTCGGAATAGCTCTTATTTTTCCTGAATTTTGTTCCAGATTACCAGACCTAGATTATATTCCTAAGTAATAGCAGTAAAATAAGGTGAGAATAGAGTTATTAAAAATGCTGTTCGTTTTGATGTGAATCATGTTGTTGTTTTAGTGATTTTTAACTTTTTCAGGAGAAAATCATGAAAAAAATACTTTCTGTTCTATTAATAACGGCGACTTTTTCTTCAACTTACGCTTCAGGGATAATAAATACCATTGTTTCATCACCAGGTAGTGGAGGAACAAGTACTACTGGTACTGGAGGAACCAATACTGGGACTAATTCTGGAATGAATTCCGGAACGAATACGGGTACAGGTACAGATAATGGAACCAACACCGGAACTAATACTGGAACCAGCACTGGTACAGATAATGGTAGTGATACTAATAACGGTACCGATAACAGCAGTACTACCTACTAAATAAAAAAATGCATGATTGTGTCTTTGAAAGCAATCCCTTTAAAGATTGCTTCCTAATACAGAGCATTAAGGCAATAACGTCTCGAGTTTTTTCCTCGGGACGTAGAGGATGAAGAAATCAGCAATACTACATCGAAAAAAAATGAACAAGAATAGGGTAATTCATTATACCCAAAATAATACGTAAACTAAAACTTCATCTGTTCTGGTTTACTGACATGTTCATGGCGTTGTAATACAGTATCAGGACGACATTCGGTTTTGTATAGATGATAATTCATGGCAAAAACCTCTTTTTGCATATTATCCTTAAAATATTTTATTGCGTCCTCATCTCCATAGTGCACAGCGAGATCAAGCCAATCAAAACCCGCTTGCCAATCCAGCTCTAATAATTCGGGAAATTCGACCTCAAGGTCAACATCCATCTCTTTTTTTAGCGTCTCAAGATCAGCAAAAGATATAAGCGCTATTTCAAATTGAGCACCGCTATATCGTTGCAGGCCAGGCGAAATTTCAGTAATTCGCTTTGCTGTGACTAAGGTATCTTCCATATACTCTTTAAAAGAAATAAGACGTTTAGCAGGTTTAGCAGGTTTAGCAGGTTTAAAAAATGGTTTCATTTTTAGAATGAGAAAATAGAATCAATAATGTACGCATTGTTCACAAAAGTAAATGCTTTTGTTCTATTACAAATTCATTATGCATCCTTCTATATCCTATTGGCCAATCAAATACCATATGGATATTAGGGCGTGTTGACAATTCATCCCCACCGCCTACGTGCCGCGACGTGTTCGCGGCAACCAGCCGATCTTAATCAGTGGCAAATTTCTTCATAAAGATCATGCCATTCTGTATTTAGGTTCTCAATCAAATGTAACTTCCACTGCCTGGGCCAATTTTTGAATCGCTTTTCACGTCGAGCAGCTTCTATATAGGTTTCATGAACCTCATAATAAACCAATATATGTACATTGTACTTAGCTGTAAATCCCGGAATCAGGTTGTTTTTATGTTCCCATACTCGTTTAATTAAATCGGATGTTGAACCAGCGTATAGTGTACCATTTCGCTTGCTTGCCATAATATAATAAAATGACGACTTCATTTGGCTTCCTTTGTTTTGCTCAGAGTGTTGGACTCAATGCGATGATATCACCTAAATTTCACGGATTACATTGGTAGCCAAATATAGGAACAAGCCATTGCGAGCATTGACGCATCATTTCTCTTCAATTTATCATATCTTGTGGCAACAGCTCGAAAATGTTTAAGTCGCGCAAATACGTTTTCAACTAGATGACGATATTTGTATAGACCCCAATCAATATCAGCATTCCCAGTTTTAGAGTTCGTCTTCCGAGGAATTATTGGAGTAGATGATTTTTGCCTAATCTGATCTCGAATTTCCTCGCTATCATATCCTTTGTCTGCAATGGTGTAATCAGCTTTAGGGAGTGTTTCAATGAGACCTGAAGCTGCTTTAGCATCATGTACCTCTCCGCCAGTCAATTGAAATTCAATCGGAAGGCCGCAAGCATCAACTGCCCTATGAATTTTTGTTGTAGCATTATCTCCTTTAGCTTAGACCATAGCTCATCACGGAGCATCAGTCTAGCCATTGCAAACTCGTTTTATACTTGATATTGAAATCGATATATTATGAGTTTGCTCTTATTCATCAATCGATTAGAGCAATGAATTAAGTTCATCTTTAACTTGACCATTTCCTGGATGCCGCGAACACGTCGCGGCACGTAGCCGGTGGGGATAAATTGGCAACACGCCCTATTTTATAGGAGATAAAAAAGTGGGAAAAAAATTATGTGTCATTGTTGGTGTTGAACAAGGAAATGGTGTTCCTTTTGCCTCATAAGTGCCTTATTTGTTAAGAATCTATAAATCATTTTCTTAATTATAAATAACTCGTTGATTGTTGAGCTTTATCGCTTAATTGGGATTAACTTTCCAATTGTACATGAATATCACGAGCATCAGATTGACCATGATCATCTACTACCCTAACTACAAATTTTCCCGGCTTTGCTTTCCATAAATAAGATTCTCCTGCTTTAGTTTTGGCAATAAACGTTTCGTTAATAAACCAGTATACATAAGCAATACCAGCATCGGTCACGGCAGTGAGGGGTATGGTATTATTTTGAGGAGAGTTCGCGCGAATAATATAACTAATCCCGTTTTGTGGCGAAGTAATGTGTGGATCGATACCCGAATTTCCAGACAAGGTACAATCAGGCTCAAAAAAGGGTGGAATATGTCTTTGTATCCCCGCCTTTTTAAATATACTCAACAAATCAGAAGGCCAAAACTCATAAATCTCAAAACGAGTATACTCATCCATATGGCAGGTCCGTAAACCTGTTTTACTATTTATAGCAACCTCACGATAAATTGTATCTGTTTTGATTGGAGATTTTCCAGGAATAAACCAGCTCCATTCAGTATCTTTACAATAACGTGTCGGCAGCATCCCAGAGGATTTACATACTTCTACTTTTCTCAAATTCATTTGCTCTGGATGTTTTTCCAAAGCATTTATTGGCCCTCGCTCATGATTTAATGCGTCAATCAACTCAAAAAATAAAGGAGCTGCAATGTCTTTGCCTATAAATGCAGGATTGGCCTTATTATCAAAATTTCCTACCCATACCGCTAATACGTATGGGCCAAATACTCCTACAGCCCATGCATCACGATAGCCTGAAGAAGTTCCAGTTTTCCATGCAACCTGTAAGCGTGTCCAGCTTTTAGAGCTATCATCTAAGCGAGGAGTATTTTTTAACATATCCAGTACGAGATAACTTGCTTCTGGGCTAAGCAGACGTGTTCCTTTTGGGTTTACTTCATTTTTAAAGGCTTGAATGGGTAACCAAATTCCATCATTTACCAGCATGGCATATAAGCTGACGAGTTCACTCATTGTTAATTCAGCCCCGCCCAAACTCAATGACAAGCCATAGTATGACTCTGATCGTAATTGACTAATTTGAGCTTTTTCTAATAATTGATGTAATGTTGGGTTAGTTAACTGACTAGCGAGATAAATTGCTGGGATATTACGGCTCAAAACTAAAGCATCTTTAGCTTTAATAGGACCTATAAAATCGTAATCAAAGTTTTCTGGGTTATAGCCATTAAAGCTGTGGGGCACATCTTTTAAAACAGTATCTGGATGAATTAAGCCCTGATCCAAAGCTAATCCATAGATAAATGGCTTTAAGGTGGACCCAGGTGATCGCTTGACCTCTGTACCATTAATTTGTCCGCTGATACTGGTATTGAAAAAATCAGCAGATCCCAACATTCCCTTTATACCCATATCGCGAGTATCTAAAAGTAAAACAGCTGCGTTATTTACTCCGATTCCCTTCTTTCTCGCAAGATAATGATGCGTAATGCGTTCAATAATCATTTGCGTACGATAATCCAAGGTTGTATCAATGCTTTGCTGTTTTTTTGATGCTTCAGATAAAATTTTATTTACAAAATGTGGTGCATTAAAAGGAAGCATATGAGTGTTTTGCATCACTAAAGGCAATGCAAACATTGCTTTTTTGTTAAGATCTTCTGGATGTTTGTTTAACCAGCGGCCCAACAAGTGCTCCCGAATTTGTTTTAACTCTTTATTGTTTGGTGTCCTTTTACCTGGATTTTGAGGAATGATGCTTAGGGTCAAGGATTGCGGCAAAGTAATTTTATGTGCTGGTGTACCAAAATAAACCAAACTTGCAGCACCTACTCCTTCAACATTGCCACCATAGGGTGCCAAATTTAAATAAGCTTCCAGAATTTGCTCTTTGCTATAATGCATTTCAATTTGTATCGCACGGATGATTTGTAATAACTTTCCTGAGATTTTTTTTGAATTCATACCATAACGCATTCGCGCCACTTGCATGGTAATCGTTGAGGCACCTACCCTTCGTGATTGGGCACCATACGTTTGCCATATGGCTTTCATTGTTGCCCAAGGATTGACTCCATAATGCCAATAAAAATATTGGTCTTCTTGCAATAAGGTTGCTTCAATAAGCTGCTTTGATATACCTGACAAAGGTGTAAACAGTCGGTATTTCTCATCCTGACTCAATGTTAACCTTAATAATTTATTGTGTTCGTCATAAACTGCTTTGGAAAAACTTGTTCCCTCCAGTAGGATGGGTTTAGGTAAAAAAAATAATATCAGATAGGCGCTGACAAGGAGCGTAATAAGGATTATGCTTAGACATTTAAATATTTTGTTCATAGTCGCTATTATGCACTAAATAGAATAAAATATATGCAAAAATTTTTCACCCCTTTCCACCTCTTGGGATAAATGATGAATAAAAATCCGCTATCTATATTACTAAATGCGTTTTCATCTGTTTTTGGCAAATTAAATTGGCGAAGCCCCCCTTGGGTGAATTACTTGTGTAATAAATCAAAATCATCTCCTCAAAAGTTTTGGGGAAGCAGCTTATTGATAATTCTTATTTTAATTTCAGCCGGATACTCCTTATACTGGTATAAAAACTTACCAAAACCAATTTATACCACGGCGCAAATCACAGTCCCGGAGATAACACCAAATACTGAAGAACAATTAGTTCCTAACAATTTGATTATTGATTTTGGTATAAAAAATAACGGATTTATTAATCAATCAGTTGCCCCTCTTAATCTGATTGGAAAAACAGTAAGCGAAGGCATAGTTATAACACCAAAAATTCCTGGGACATGGACATGGAATACAGACAGTCAATTAGTTTTTACTCCTTCAGAGGATTGGCCTGCAGGAAAAAAATATACAATTCTTTTTGCTGAGAGTGCTTTTGCTCCTAATGCCAATATGGAAAGTCGTAAGTTTACTTTTTCTACTCATCCTTTTAATGCCAAGATAACTGAGTTTAAGCTCTATCAAGATCCAGTTCATGCCGAGGTAAGAAATGCTGTAGCAACAATAGAGTTCAATTTTCCAGTTAATCCCCAAACTTTAGAACAACATACCTCTTTAGTGTATCAAACAAAATCAGGGTCTACTGGTGAAAATCTCCCCTTTACCTTTACTTACGATAAAAATAAACGGGTAGCATACCTGCATTCAGAAACGATAAAGATAAATGAAATAGCCCGTTTTTTACGTTTAACACTAGGCCAAAGCGTTACCTCATCGACTAATTCCGGTCATTTACTGCAAGAACAATCACAAAATTTACTGATTCCTAGCGCTAAAGATTTCCTTAAAGTTCTTTCTGCCTCAGCGTCCATTGTCCGCAATGATAAAGACAGGCCCGAACAAGTCCTTACTGTAGAAACTTCGTTAGGGGTAAATGAGAGTGAGTTTAATAAGTCAGTGCATATTTATTTGCTGCCTAAAGATCGCCCGGCAACCACTGCTGAAGCTGCCAAAGAGAGTTATCAATGGCAAAATCCAGGTGAAGTGACACAAGCGGTTCTTTCGCTTTCAACACCCTTGGCAAAAGAAGCGATTCCTACAGAGCAAAACTATTCCAACTTACACAGTTTTAAATTTAAAACCGAGGCCCCTCGATATATATACATTAAAATTGATAAAGGAATGCACAGTTTTGGCGATTTTACTTTAGGCAATGAATATGCAGCGGTGATTCCTGTTCCTGCAATCCCTAAAGAGATCAGCTTCTTACATAAAGGATCACTGCTGGCTTTAAGTGGAGAGAAAAAACTTTCAGTACTCGTTCGAGGCGTACCAGCAGTCAAATTTGATTTTGCCCGTGTTTTGCCGGAGAACATCAATCAACTGGTAACCCAAACTCAGGGTGATTTTAATAATCCCTATTTTATCAATCCTACTTTTAATCAACAGAATATTAGTCAAATCTCTTCAGAAATCCAAGAATTCGATATTTCTGATTTAGCCAAGCAACAGTATACTGCCCTTGACTTTAGCAAATATTTGACAATGAATACTAATACCCTGGGACCACAAGGGTTATTTTTATTACAAGCTACTGGCTGGGATGTCCACAATAAATCGGCTTTGGATGTAAAAGCAAGCCGTATGATATTAATCACCGATTTGGCTTTATTGGTAAAAGACAATCAAGACGGTAGTCACGATTTATTTGTTAACTCCATAACCCAGGGAACTCCTGTTGCCAATGCAACAGTCACTGTTTTGGGAAAAAATGGCTTGCCCATTTTATCGCGTGTTAGTGATGCTCAAGGACGCGTTACCTTCCCACCGTTAAAAGACTTTGTTGATGATAGAGAACCTATTGTATATCTGGCACAATTGAATAATGATGTGTCATTTATTCCATTCAATAATGCGAATAGACAATTAAATTTCTCTAAGTTTGATATTGGAGGGCTTTACACTAACAATCAAGAATTACACAGTTTAAGTGCTTATCTTTTCTCCGATAGAGGAATTTACAGACCAGGAGATACAGTCCATATCGGCATGATTGTCAAACAAGCCTATGCCCAACCCCAGCCAGGTGGCTTACCTTTGCAAGCCACTGTGGTTGATTCAAGGGGCACAACAATCAAAGATGAAAAAATTACTCTTAATGATCTAGGCTACATGGAATTGGATTTTGCCACAAATAACAGTTCCCCTACAGGTCAGTACATGGTCAATCTGTACTTAGTCAAAGATGGATATCCCCAAAATCTACTTGGATCTACAACCATTCGCGTTTCTGAGTTTTTACCCGATAGAATGAGAATCACTACCAGCTTGTCTCCAAAACCTTCTACTGGATGGAGCACTCCTGCTGGATTGAAGGGTGAGGTGAATCTTTGGAACTTATATGGCGCTCCTGCCGCTGATCGAAAAGTTAGTGCTAAGATTTTATTAGTACCCCAAAAGGTGCAATTCGATAAATATCCGGACTATGTCTTTGTTGATCCTTTGCTGGATCCAAAAAAACCGCCTAAGGTTTTCACTGAAACTTTGAATGATGCAAAAACAAATGATAAAGGCGAAGCAGAATTTGATTTAAATCTTGATCGTTTCGAAAAAGCGACATATCAATTAACATTTTTTGCTGAAGGTTTTGAGTCTGAAGGTGGCCGTAGTGTAACAAGCCAAAGTAAAACTCTAATTAGTCCACTGCCCTACTTTATAGGATATAAGCCGGATGGTGATTTATCCTTTATTAAGCAAAACAGTGCCCGAAGTGTTAATTATATTGCGATTAATCCTGGATTGAACAAGCAAGAAGTCAGTGATTTAAAGATACAACTGGTTTCGTTACACCCTGTTACAACTCTGGTTAAAAAAGCGGATGGAACCTACCAATATCAGTCCGTCATTCAATCCACAATAGTTAGCACCACACCTTTTAATATTTCGGAACAAGGTACTGATTACACTTTACCAACGCAACAAATTGGTGATTATTCTTTAAGTATTCTTGGTAAAGATAATACCGTACTTAATCAGTTAAAATTCAGTATAGTGGGCGCAAGTCAACAGCCCTTAGCCAAGAATGCTGAATTATCGATTAAACTGAATAAAACGGAATATCAAGCGAATGAGGATATTGAAATCCAAATTACCGCACCCTATACAGGCTCCGGTTTAATAACCATAGAGCGCGATAAAGTTTATGCAGCACAATGGTTCAAAACAGATACTACTAACTCCGTTCAAACCATCCACATACCTGCTGATTTTCAAGGAGATGGCTACATCAATGTTGCTTTTATACGTGATTGGAGCTCACCAGAAATATTCATAAGCCCGCTCAGCTATAATGTGGTCCCTTTCACTGTGAACCATGAGAATCACAACATAAAGATTAATCTGCAAACTGCATCAGTTGCACGTCCAGGCCAACCTTTCACTATAGATTATCATACAGATAAACCTGGAAAGATAATTGTCTTTGCAATCGATGAAGGCATTCTGCAAGTCGCGCGCTATACAACCCCAGATCCTTTATCATTCTTCTTCCAAAAGCATGCTCTTGAAGTATTGACCCAGCAAACTGTGGATCAAATCATGCCAAAATTTATTCAAGATCGTGAGCTTTCTGCCGTTGGTGGTGATAATGGTGAAGAAGGAATGGCAAGCCGCCTTAATCCGTTCAAGCGGAAAACCGAATTGCCTGTCGCTTATTGGTCAGGCATTGTTGATACCGATTCAAATAATCATCAACTGGTCTATCAAGTTCCCGATTATTTTAATGGAACATTACGAGTCATGGCAGTAGCAGTATCATCTGATTCTGTTGGTTCAAAAGAGACTTCTGCCGAAATTCGTGGGGATTTTATTATTAACCCTAATGTTCCGACTTTTGTTGCCCCAGGAGATGAGTTTGAAATATCTACATCGATTGCAAATAATATTAAAGACTCTGGGGAACATGCACTGATCAATGTTGATTTGTCCGCTTCACCTGAAATTGAAATCGTCGGCTCCCCTACACAAACATTAGAAATTGCTGAAGGTCACGAACAGACGGTTCATTATAAATTAAAGGCTAAATCTCTTTTAGGAGCGGCTAAATTAACCTTCAAAGCCAGTATGGGGGATAAATCAAGTACAATGGGTGCTACACTAAGTATCAGACCAGCTACGCCGCTTAGCACCTACATCAATAGTGGGAAATCAGAAGACGCACAAAAAACTCTGGATATTATGCAAACGCTTTATCCAGAATATCGTAAAGTGAGTGCTACTGTCTCTACTAGCCCGATGATTTTGGTATTTGGTTTACAACGTTATTTGGATAATTATCCTTATGGTTGTACTGAGCAATTAACCAGTAAAGCCCTCCCCTTATTGGTAATGAACAACCAATCTGGTTTTGGTGAAGAAACAAAGCAAGTGAATGAAAAAGTAAACGCTGCAATTCAAATGCTAAGCCAGCGCCAGATGTCTAATGGCGGCTTTAGTTATTGGCCAGGGCTTGGCGATAACCAAGGTAATGATTTTGCTACAGTTTATGCGATGCATTTCTTAACTGAAGCAAGATCGCAAGGGTTTAATATTCCAAATGAACTGTTCTTTAATGGAATTAACTATCTTAAGACCCTGTCAAGTCAAAATGTCTCTGATCTGGATACAGCGAGAATTCAGGCATACGCTATTTATATTTTAACCCGCAATGAAATCGTTTCCACCAATTATCTTGCAAATCTGCAGTTGTATCTAGAAAAGGATAAAACGAATGCATGGAAGAGTGATATTACCTCAGCATATATTGCTGCATCGTATCAACTCCTACAAAGTCATGATGAGGCAAATCAATTAATTGGTCTGTATAAGCCACAAAATAATCAGGCTTATGTTACAGATTTTTATAGTAGTGCCATTGCCGATGCTCAATATTTATATCTTATAGCGAAGCACTTCCCTAATCTTTTGCCACAGGTAGGTGATGAGCTACTCAATCGCTTAATTCAAGCAGTCAATAATGATGAGATCAATACTGTTTTATCTGGATTTACCAGTCTGGCCTTAGGTGCCTATCATCCCAATCTTCCTAATGAATCAGTATCAGCCTTATCGATGACCAAGATCATGGCAAATAATAAAGAAGTTATTGCTCCAGCGACTAATGCAAACTATCAAAAAACGGATATTGATCCTGATGTCCTAAAGATACGTTTAAACAACCCGGATAAGAAAACATTTTTCTATCAACTAATGCAATCAGGTTTTAATCGAGACATTCCAAAAACGCCTTTAAAACAAGGCCTGGAAATTTTCCGAGAATATAGAGATGCAAAAGGAAATGCAATCAGCACAACTACCCTGGGAAGCGAAATTGAAGTACATATCCAAATTCGTGCATTAGGTAATGATTATTTGTCTAATATTGTGATTGAAGATCTGTTGCCAGGCGGTTTTGAAGTCGTAACCGACTCTGTAAAAAATACGACAATGGATTTTGTTGATGTGCGTGAAGATAGAGTGAATTTCTTTGGTGGAGTTGAGTCTGTTGCAAAGGAAATTGTTTATAAAATAAAAGCAGTGAATATAGGCAAATACATTGTTCCCCCTGCTTATGCGGAAGCAATGTACAATCCAAATACAAAAGCACAAGGTGTTTCTTCAGTAATTACGGTGACTGAGGCACCTTAACCTTTGTATTATTGAATTGTAGCCTGGATTAACGCTACGTAAATTGGGGATTTTTGTCGTCATCCTGAGTGATAACGTGGGAGCTTCAACTATGACGTCGTGCTATTTCATGGGGGGCTCTCATTTCACTCGGGATGACGAGCGTGTTGTAAAAAAAAGTTTTTAATAAAAAATGGTGTAAGTTTTATGAATACTCTAAAAAAAGGCATAAGTAAGTTTATCTTTATGGGAAGATGGTTACAACTTCCTTTATATTTAGGTCTTATTCTAATACTGGCTGTTTATGTATATCGTTTTGTCCATGAATTATTTGAATTAATAACCCATCTCAATAACATTGATGATACCCTCATTATGCTTGGTGTGTTGGACTTAATTGATGTAGTGATGATCGCCAATCTTCTTATTATGGTTGTTTTGGGAGGATATGAAACCTTTGTTTCGCCTCTTGCCCTTGACTCACATCCCGACCAACCTGAATGGCTTGATCATCTTGATGCAGGAGCAATGAAAGTAAAACTTGCTCTTTCATTAATTGGCATATCATCGATTCATCTATTGAGAACATTTATTGATCCCAATAAACTCAGCAACTTCTCTGTAATGTGGCAAGTCATCATTCATTTAACGCTACTTGTTTCAGCCTTAGCAATTGCATTCACCAACAAAATGCTGGCGAAAAGCAAAACACATTAGGTGAGTACACTCCCCATTCTGCCAGAAGCGCTTGAGTAATCCGATAAATTTTTCTATTGATGCAAGAGGCGCTCGTGCTGCCAAATTAAGCACACATGCCTCCTCTGTTGCCTCATCACTTGCTTTGGTGATTTCCTTATTAGAGTACATTAATTGCTCCTCATTCTAATTGCTTAGGTAGTACTGAGCTGACCAAAATGGATGGATTGTTTTAATTCAACTTTTGCTCATAATTTATTCTATTAATTAATATTTTGTTAATAATTGATACGTATAATACAGAATAAAAGTGATTTTAATATTTGGTATGGATGCCTCGTATGTTAGACAATATGAGGTTATTTAAATGTTCTCTAAAAAAGAAACACAACAACAAACTACTACAACACCACAAGTTAAACCGGAGCAACCTAAAGCAGAATATCATGTTGCTGTCTGTGTCAAAGATACTAATCAAGAAAATGGCCCAGGACACGTAACTGCACTGCTTATCAAGAAAAAAGAAGGTAAAACAGAAATTCGTACCACAAGTTTTTATCCTGGTTTCTTCGGAAGTATTATTAATGGAATGACCTTTGGCTCGATCCCTGTGTCAGGACAACTCGCCCCAGATCATAAGCAAGATGTAGAAGAAGCAACTCACATTTTGACTACTTCAGTGACTAAAGAACAATTTAAAGGTGCTAAAAAGGGCCAAAATGAATTCACCAAAGACGTAACCAAAGGTCATTCAACATACTCTGTTTTTGGTGAAGCCAATCCACTAGTGAATGGATTCAAGCATCTACTTCACGGAGCTGCAGGCTCACAAAAAGTAATAGAAAAATCTAAGAAAGAAACGGGTTGTTATCCCTCTGAAGATATATGTGGTTTCCATGTGTATGATGACAATCATCCAGAAGTTCCGAAAATTAAAGTAGATAATTGCGCCAGTTCGGTAACCCATGTACTCAAAAGTGCAGGTTATGATTTTGAAAATCCTACAATACCAACCTTATTTACTCCAGCGTTAGAAAAACATGGTTTTTCTAAAGTAGATAAAGAAGCATTTATGAAAGAACATTGCGGTAAATTTAAGTTATAATATCAAACCTATGCACCATATTTAATAAAGATTAAATATGGTGCACATTAAATAGCCACTTGATTTAAAATTTAATACCTGCTTATAATCTCAATGCCAAATAGGTAATTTCTCTAATAAAAGGATTGTTATGTTTTCATTTCTCAGATCTAAAAAAAATGATAGTGCAAATACTTCCCTCCCTAATTCAAATTTGAAAAAAGATATGGAAAGTAATTCTGCAAACTTAAACCCGACTACTCCACTAGAAGAAAAAAAACCAACTGAACCTACTCGAGATACATGGGTTTTTATTTGGAATATGACAGCTAGCAAGGTTGGCCATGCTGCAATACAAGTTGGCGGTTCAAAGCCAAAAATGAAAGATGAAGATCCTGGGGAATATGCAAGTATTCATCCTGATAGTATCCCATCTACAGGATTCACATCTGTAATCCCTTTACCAGCACACATCGCGACCAATTTGTCAGATGATATGGAAACCTTAGGGACATCGAATAATACAAGCCTCGATACAGATAGACCGATACAGGTAAAACCAATTGAAGATACAAAACCATTAGCCCCAGATCATGTTTATCATTTCGAAAATTTAAATACTTCTGTAATGAGTGAACATATTAAGAAAACTCAAGACAAAGTAAAAACTGGAAAGGTAGGCTATCAACTACTACCTAATGTTAATCTTGTTGGATTTTTTAAAGACAGTTCTGCGTTTGTCAATCAAGATCCAATTGATGTTGAACTGTATCGCAGAAAAATAACGCAAAAACAAAATGATAACCAAGTCTATAATTGTACTACATTGGTTAGTGATATTTTAAATAAAGGTGGGTTACCTGTCAGACGCTCTACTGCAAAACCATGGGGAATTACTCCAAATGGTTTATCAAGTGAAATAAGCGAATCAGCAGAAAACAACCAGGGCCCCTCAATATAATAATGCGCACGTAGTTTTCTGTACATAATCTGAAAACTACGTGAGGATCAAACTTACGAAAAAGGGATCTTTTGAATGAGGTATTCTCAAAGGCGATCGATGTTGCACCCAGAAAATACTTCATTGTGTTCGGGATAACTTTCAGCAATTATTTAAGTTTCTTTTCCAGCGATTTTAAGTTTGATACATCGTAAATAGTAATTGGTGACTGGATTCCTTTAACTTTGACTCGCAGATGTCCATTAATTTCGATGTCATTTACAACTTCCTTATAAGTAGATTCAGAAATTAATATTTGGCCGCCAAGACTGAGATCTTGAATTCGTGATGATAAATTAACGGATGAACCTATCGCACTGTATTGCATTCGTTTTTTGGAACCCACATTCCCCACAACGGCAACCCCAGTATTAATCCCTATCCCCATTTCTAACTGCGGCAGATTTTTCTTTTTATTAGCGTGATTCAATTTTTTTAGGACCTGTTGCATTTCTAAGGCACAGGCTATCGCACGAAGGGAATCATTCTCTGAAGAATATGGTGCGCCAAAAATGACCATAATGGCATCACCAATAAACGCATCAACAATGCCTTGATATTTTTCTATGACCGGAACCATTTTACTGAAATAGTTATTTAAAAGAGAAACCAGCGTTTCACCAGGAATTGCTTCAGATAAAGGAGTAAAATTTCTTAAATCGCTAAACATAATTGTTATTTTATTTTCATATCCTCCCAATTTTTGATGATGAGGGGATTTAAGAATGGTATTTACTACATCATCTGACATATAAAAACTAAATACTTTACGAATTAATTTATTTCGTACTTCAAGTTGGCTTTTTATTTTTTGTAATAAAAAGTTTGTCTTACGGAGGCTTAACTGATCTTTGGCTATATGAGCTAAATTTAATAAAAGCTCTAATTGTTTTGAGTCCAATTGTTTTGGAGAAGTATCAGCCAAACAAAATGTACCCACATTATAACCCTCTGGATCGGTCAGAGGAACGCCCGCATAAAAACGAATATGAGGCGCCTCTTGTACCAAAGGACTATTGGCAAATCGTTCATCATTTAATGCATCGCTAATAATTAATGGTTCATGTTTTTTTATTGTTACATTACAAAAAGAAATGTTTTTGGGGGTTTGTTTTACCTTTAAACCATGTTGTGATTTAAACCATTGCCTTTTTTCATCAAGAAATGCGATATAACAAATGGGTATATTAAATAAATCAATTGCAAGACGCACCAATCGGTCATAACTTTCTTCTGGACCCGTATCCATAATTTTTAATGACTGAAGTGCATCAAGGCGTTTATTCTCAAACTCTTGGGTAGTTTCTATTTCTTTCAATTTCGATGCCATAGTAACTCTCTGTTTCTATTATCTAATATCATATTAGATGCGCTGTACTAGTTCTCTATATAATCATTATAGATTAAATATGAACTACATTTTTTGCATTGGACATAATTCATGGTACTATCCATTTAACCTTAATTTGGGCTGTTAAAAATGTTCACAATGCAAAACAAACAGGAGCATAGACGATTAAGTAAAGTTGACGCACATGGTGAGTATGCACTATTTCCAGGGGTTACAGTGGTATCCGCCTGCTATCCTGAACATAAAGAATTTTGTGAAACTATCCATAAAGCCTTAAAAAACAATCCTTTGATTATGCAGCATTTTTCTCCCCTACCTGCCAATAGTTATCATATGACCACAATGAGTTTAGAGACGGAACAACAAGTAGGCGGCATATGGGAGCAATTTATTACTAATAACTTGTCTCACTACAAAAAAATAAAACAAGCTCTTCAAAAAACTCCTATTACCCCTTCCATTGAAAAGATGGAAGTCAACATTGGTCGGACAATTTCACTTGCTGTAAATTTACCCAGAGAGCATGTCATACAAATTGAAGAAATAGCAAAAGCGTTGAGTATTGAAGAAACAATTCCTAAGATCTTTCATATTACATTGGCTTATTCACGATCTAATAAGATTTCTATAGAGATTTCGGAACAACTTAAAGCGGAGATAACTAGAGAACTCAATCAAATTCTCGAAAAAACGATACTTCCAATAAAAATTGCTGAAGCCAAACTTTGCTATTTCAATGATATGAAGGCTTTTCTTCCTTGGGATGCTGAGCATAATCCATTTACCCAATCCAAACAGCATGTAGCTGTTTACATGCAAGTTAATGAAGAGAGCACAGAAGAATTTCAAAAAGAAGCGCTACATGAAACGAGTTTTTCTACTTAAAAATCATTTCTGTTGAAATAAACATTTTGATCTTATATTGTTGCTCCTTATACCATGAATTAGGGAGTTTTCATGAAAAATCATTCTGGGATATTTAGGTTAAGTGATTATGAGGTTCTTGAATATCTCGTTAAACACGTAGATTTGGAGATTGATCTCTCTAAAAGTCCAATTCAATCCAAAGCATTATTAACTATTGAGCCCAATCCCAAATCCTCATCTCACTCGGTTGATCTTGAGTTGGATGGAGAAAATATGCTCTTAGAATCTATTTTACTCGATGGTAAAAAACTGTCTCAAGACGACTATGAAATAACAAAAGACTCTATAATTATCAAAAACATCCCCCAAGGTCGCGCGTTTACACTCGAAACAGTGACTCGTTTAGGGGAGAATACGGATCTTTTTGGCTTATATGAAACAGAGGGAACAATTCTGGTTAAAGCTGAAACCGAAGGACTACGTCGTGTTCTTTATTGTCATGATCGGCCTGATAATTTAGCCACCTACAAAACAACAATTATAGCTAAAAAGGAAGACTATCCCGTATTACTTTCCAATGGATCACTCATTGGACAAAACAATCTCGATAATGGGTTACACAGCGTAACCTGGCTGGATAAAGTTCCCAAACCGAGCTATCTTTTTGCCTTGGTTGCTGGAAAACTAAAAAAATCAGTAGCTTATTTCAAAACCCGATCTGAGCGTGAATTACCAATTGAATTTTATGTACCCCCTGCAGCTACCGCAAAATGTGATTTCGCTAAAGAAGTTTTAAAAGAAGCAATGCGTTGGGAAGAAGAAGTCTTTAATCTGGAATGTGAATTACCACAACATATGGTAGCTGGCGTCGATAAATATGCTTCAGGTGCTTCAGAACCGACTGGCTTAAACTTATTCAATACTGCAAATTTATTTGCCACACCCGAAACTCGAACTGATGCTGATTTTCTCCGTGTCTTAGAGGTTGTTGCTCATGAATATTTTCATTATTGGACAGGTGATCGAGTAACCATCCGCGAGTGGTTTAATTTGCCATTTAAAGAAGGTTTAACTACGTTTCGAGCAGCAATGTTTCGGGAACGCTTGTTTGGAACCGACTTAATTCGGATGTTAGACGGAAAAAATTTTGATGAGCGTGCTCCAAGGCAAAATACATACACCAATGTTAGAAGTCTATATACCGCCGCTGCTTATGAAAAAAGTGCTGATATTTTTCGCATGATGATGCTATTTCTTGGTGAAAAAAGTTTTTATGAAGGAATGACCCAATTTTTAAAAACTAATGATGGTGGTGCCGTAACTTTGGAAGATGTATTGGACTCATTGAGTGAATCAACGGGTAAAAATATGGGCTCTTTCTTGTCCTGGTTTACTGAATCCGGTATTCCTCAATTAATGGTTACTGATGAGTATGATGAAAATACAAAATGTTATACATTAAAATTTAAAACCAAGGATGGGAAAGGTAGACCGATACCTGTTGTTGTCGGATTACTCGATAAAGATGGAAAAGAAATTCATGGTGATACAACCATAATAATTGATAAGCCTGAAATGGAATTTCACTTCAATCATGTTGATTTACGCCCTACTCCATCATTATTACGCAGCTTTTCGGCTCCTGTTCAACTTGAATTTGAATATAATTCAGAACAGCTTCTTCAATTAATGCAACATGACAGCAATTTATATAATCGTTGTGAGGCAGCAAATAAATTGATCACCAAGATGGTTAAGGAATATTGCTTGGGTAATTCGCTTAAACTCACCCCTGATTTTTTTAACACCTATCGAAAATTAATCCTCGAGGCATCTAGTTCATTAAATCATTGGATTTTTGCCGAACTAATATCCATACCTACAGAAGAAATTTTATTTTCCAACCTGCAAGACCAGGATTTTGAAAAAATTGCAGAAGCACGTCGACTTATTCAAGTCCAGCTTGCAAAAGAATTAAAGAACGATATTTTGTTAATGCAAAAAAATCTAGATAAATTACCTGCATCCAACAACTCACCTTTTAAATCATTTGATATCGTGTCTGCTGGCATAAGACGATTAAGGCAGGTTTGTCATACTTATTTAATTTCTGTACAACCTGAAAAAACAGAGAGTTCTTTAATAGAACAATTCAATAGTTCCTTAGGTAAAAACATGACCGACTGCCTCTCTGCGCTTATTTTGCTTATCAACAATAATTGCAGCCAATCGGGCAACCTCTTACAACGTTTTTATGATTACTGGCAAGGGGATGCCGGAGCTGTTAATTATTGGTTTAACGTGCAGACAGCAGCACACTCAGAGCATGTTGTAAAACTTGTGGAACAGTTAATGCAACATCCCGCTTTTGATTTATCTAATCCTAATAAAGTATATGCTTTACTTGGCACATTCATTAAAAATCCTTATGGTTTTCATGCTGCTTCAGGAAAAGGCTATCAATTAATCGTTGACGTCATCCTAAAATTGGAAAAAATTAATCCAACATTAGCTGCCCGGGTGGCTGAAGAATTCAATGGCTGGGAGAAGTACGATAAGAAAAGACAGCAAATGATGTTAAGTCAATTAGAATTCATGAGTATTCATGCGACAACTGATGATGTGAGAAACATGGCAAAAAAGGGGTTAGACAAGCGGAAGGCTGATCCACCTATTCCCATAGAACATATGTTTTTTTGTCCTTGCACCTCAGCAAATTCAGGTGCTTTGCATAAAGAAGAAGAAAAAACTTGTTCATACGATAATTAAGACAAAGTGCTAATCCATTTCTACATTGAATTCGCTGTATGGCGAAAAATATTCGCAAGGCGGATAAGGGGATAATTGCATCACCCTCACCCCTGCCCCTCTCCCACCTGTAGGATAGGGGATCTCTTAATCAGCGGCTCTATCGAATTTTTCCACCTCATTAAGGTAAAAATGTACCCTTCTCCCTATGGGGAGATAGTGCCCGCAGGGGCGGGTGAGGGAGAGATTGCGTCATCCTCACTCCGGTCTCTTGCCTACTTTGGGGAAAGGGAACTTATAATTAAGATTTTATAATTTTAAAAAAACTTCAGCACAACACTCAGGGGCAGTTTTCTTATCTATCCCCAATTCATCTTTACTTCGCTCTTGTTGCCGTTTTGCAGTAAAAAAAGCCGATATACTGCTAGAAAAATATTTTTCTGGAAGATAAGGTTTCCCAAAATGAGTATAAGCTGGTTTTCCTTCTAATACCCCCTGATTTAATAATGCACCTGGAACAGCCTGGGCTACATACTCAGCAGCTGCGGCAGCTTCATTACCAGTGACATTGGCCCGTATAAAAACATGCTCAAACTCAGGATTAGTTACAGTCAACTCAGGTTTTTTAAGTTTTTCAAATAAACTACTCGTTAAAATAATTTTAAATTGATTCTTACATGCATCTTGATGTTTTTTATAAACCTCAATTATTTCTGTTAAATAAGCATCAAGATTTTCAATACCAGGGTGTAGACCAAGACGAACTTCAATATTGGGATGCTTGGGAAGTACATCAAGTAAACTGTTTAAAAAAGTACTATCAATTACCAAGGGCTGAGTAGTACTACTTACAAAAGCAAATGAATTTCCTTCAGTGATTTGCAAAGTTTTCCGTGTCTTCAGAATTCGATCTCGTTCTGCATCTAATCTCTGTTCAAGATCTGTATCATTCACTGCGGGTTTTATGGCAAGGGCATTGTCAATACTCAGATGGCCAACAATATGTATTTTACTTTTGTCATTAATTTGAAAGTCTGCTACAGCCTGCTCCAATGGCAAAGCCCATTGCACATTTGGCTTGTTTTTTAGAATAGGTAAAAAATCCCATAAGTCATGGTTATCTGGCTTAAACATAAACTCATAAGCCATAAGTACAGGCACATCCTCTAATGCCGATGCGATTTGAAAAGGAACTTTATTGCTCACCGAGGGAACACCACAATATACTTGCTCAACCTTCTCCATTTCCAAGTATTTTATTACCCTATTAAGTTGCTCTTCATTGCAGGTACTCACTGCAAAAGAGTTATTTTCAGTTGTAATTAATTCGGGTAATGATATTTTAGTGGTTACTAAATTTGATTTAAAAACAGCGACTCGATCCTGTGCGGTTTTAGTTAATGAAATCAGTAAAACCTCATGCTTACCGTGAGACTCTAGGACTCTGATCGTATTTAATGCTAAGTCAGTATCTCCAGCACTACTAATAAAAAAAGCAAGTTTCATATAGTTTGTTACCAAGGTTATTAAATGAGCAATGATATCAAAAGAAAATCTGAAAGTCCTGAGTCAGAACTTGCATTTTCGTCAATGAGATGAACTGCTTAAGTTTTCTGAACTTAAGCATACACAGGGGCAATGTATCATTTAATTCCATTGTCTTTTAAAAAACCAAGTGCTTCTGCAACTTTTTTATTCATAAAACGTTTAGGTAATAACATGGGCAATATCCAATCTGCGAAGAGATTAGGAACCAAAACATAACTCGTTTTAGGATGTGGGTTAGATAAAATTTTATTTACAAGCTCGCCTACTTTTTTAGCTGGTAAAGCAGAGAGCTCTACTTTATGATAAATATAGCTTTTAAATTTTAGAAGAGACTTCGCATAAATAGACTGCCTCAGCGTATCCTCACTGACTTGATCTTCATTTTTATGCCAAATGGGAGTATCAACCATTCCAGGTCTAATAAGAACTACATCAATACCATAAATCATCAATTCAATGCGCAAAGTATCTGAAAATGCTTCCACTCCATATTTTGAAATAGAATAGGGACCAAAAAAAGGCCTACAAATTGTTCCGGATATAGATCCTATGTTGATGATTTTCCCCGGGGATCCTTCCAGTGTTTTATCGGATCCAAGCAAAGAGATGAACTCTTGGGTTACCCTAATTTGCCCAATAACATTTACTTCAAATTGACGGCGAAACGCATCAAGGGGCAATTCGGTCAATGGGCCAACAACAGCAACGCCTGCATTATTAATTAATCCCCAAAGTTTTTTTCCCTGTAATTGTGTACGAACTTCTTGTGCTGCTTTTTTAACTGCTATTTCATCAGTTATATCAAACAGAAGAGGAACAAAAAGAGTACCCAGCTCTTTTGTTATTCTTAATGCATCCTCTTCATTACGAACACTTCCAAAAACGCGAATATTATGAGTAACTAACTCTTGAGCAATAGCAAATCCAATTCCAGATGAAACACCAGTAACCACAGCAGATCGCATCTTTTTAGCTCCTTTGCTTGCTTGAATCTCAATTAAATGATTAGTGGAGAAGATTTAAGCGTTTTGCTTTTATCGAATAAATATCTGTATGTTGTAAGCACTCTATTTTTATGCATTAAACCAATATTTTCCATTTGTTGATGCATTTTATGATTCACTTCACCAATCCATTTCATCTCATACTCCGTGTACCTGAATTTTGGAGATTTATTTATTTTCTTTAATAATTCGATAGTTAAGTAAACAGTAATTCCTGTTTTTTGAAACTCTGGGATGATGGCATAAATTAAACCCATTATTTTGTTACAGGGTTTAAAATGTTTCAAACAAAACAGTTTCACAATTTGTACAATACCAAACTTCCCATTTAAATATTTAATTAATTGATTTAAATCTGGAATAGAAAACAATGCAGCTATTGGACGCTGTTGATATTGAGCTAATAAAACCAGTGGATTATTCCCAAATAGCAACATTTTTCTTAGCATATCAATTACAAGATCAGACTCAACTGGTCCATTAAGCCCTAAATCCAGTTTATCTACATAAAGCATCTTTGTAAAATCATAGGAACATTTTTTGAAGTTATTTGTATCAATCTGTTGAATCGAAAAGTCAGGATTATTTTCATATTCAGAATTAATTTTATGCCAGATTGGTTCTAAGGATGTATCTAAAGCGATGCTATAACCTAATTGATGATAAAACTCTTGAAATCCGTATGCTTCAAACAATTCTTGATAATAAGGTAGATTATAATTCATAAGGTAGGGTGGGTTCTGAAAACCTTCAACCAGTAATCCCCACCATCTGTCTTGTTCTCCGAAATTAATCGGCCCATCCATGGCTTCAATCCCCTGGAATTGAAGCCAGTCTTTTGCCGCATCAAAAAGAATTTTCGCAGCTTGATGATCGTAAATGCAGTCAAAAAAGCCTATTCCCCCCACTAAATAATTACCCGCAATAACTTGATATTGCAAATTAATAAAAGCGGCAATTCGACCAACTAGCTCACCCCGTGTATCACGTAAAATCCAACGTTGAATCCACCCATGTCGAAATGTATTGTTCCGTTGTGGATCAAATACATCATCGATGTCTTTATTCAAGGGGCGGATGTAATCAGCATTATTTTTGTTTATTTTCACATTAACTCGAATAAAATCCTTAGCATCTTTGGTAGTCTGGACTCTAGCTAACTTAAATTGCCCCATAATGATCTCCCTTTAAAAATAAGGAAGCGGGCCTATTTAAAATAAAAGAAGAAAGCTTATGGAAAAAAACAGCACAACATCTGAGCATTGATTTGCAGCCTGCTTTTTCTGCAAAGAATATAAGTTGAATATAAATTTTGTTAACAGAATACGGGTGTTCTGTGAATAGAGTCTTCATCACATGTCACATGCCCATACATTTCATATAGATGAGTATAGTTGATATTTATAACTTTGTTATCTTAAAGAAAATTAAGAGTTCAGTATGAGAAAATCGAGCTCTATCCGAGCTCGATTATTTAGTTCTTTTGCAGTTTTAGCTATTCATGTTCTGGGTGCACAACAAATATACCCGGTGCGTTCCGCAAGTATTCGTTATAATCCATTCCATAACCAAAAATATAGTGATCTTCTACTTGTAAACCTACAAAATCAGCCTTTTGAAGACCATTTACAACGCGCTTCCTATATTTATCAACCAAAACCGCGCTGTATACTTTTTCCGCGCCCAGTTTTTTTACTTCATCAATAATTGCAGCTAATGTGATGCCACCGTCAAGAATATCATCAACCACAAGAACAGTTCTTCCCTTTAAATTAGCCGAAGGTTTCGCTTTCCACACGATATCGCCTCCCGTTGTCTCGCCCTGATAACGGGTTGCATGGACATAGTCTACTTCTAGCGGAAAGTCCAAACGTGGCAATAAATTGCCTAAAAGAACTAAACCACCTACCATAACACAAAGAAGGACTGGATTTTGCTCTTGCAATTCTTTATGTATATTTATCGCCATACGATCAAGAGCGGCTTCAACTTCATTTGTAGTAAACAAGCAAGTTGACTTCTCATACACTTTTTTAATTTTATCTGGAATAGTCATTATTTGAATCCTTGGGACAAAGAGTGGGATATAAGGGAACGTTCATTTAATCTTTTATTTTTCCTGTGCCAGGAAAAGGGCTAACTTTACTTCCATAACCTGGATTATCTTTAACTTTAGCTGTTCCTTGTTTTGTCACTTCATCAATACGATAAATTGAGTGCATGGGAATAAATGTTCTCTTTACACCGTTAAATTCAATTTTTAATCGTTCTTCAGAAGGGTCAACAACCAATGCAGTTTGTTCACCAAACACCAGTTCTTCAACCTCGAGAAACCCAAACATGTCACTTTCTTTAACAGAGCGAGCATAAATTTCATAAATTGCCTCTTGATTAGCAAAAGTGATTCTGAATATTGTTTTTTTATTCATAAAATTAACCTGTTCTTATGACAAAGCGAAGTATACAAAAATAAGGGGACACTGTTCAAATTAAATTAACATGAGTTAATTAGCGTCTGAACTCGCATTTCATCCGATAAATGCTAACCTTTAAATTATTAAGAGTTTATTGGGGATAATATACTATGACACGAAACAAGCAGGAACAACCTATCCAATTTAATGAAATGATTTTTTTTCAAAATCTAGTTCCCGGCAAACAGCAATCTCCTTTAATCGATCATTATCGATCCAATGTTCTTGATGAGGAAAGGGATGAGCATATCAAGCAGCAGCGAAATGCGCTACTGATGGAGTTCCCTCCAATTCTTTCTTTTCGCGATGAGAAACAGAAAAAAAAATTCTATGATGATGAGGCAAAAAATTGTCAGCAATTTTGTTGTGGTGGTATGAACCCATTGAGTGCTGCATTTATAAGAGACATTGCTTTTGTCCCTAAAGATGATTATGTGTATTCTTCTGGAAATGGTGAACTCTATCAGGGAAGTCAAAAAGAAATAGGCAGCGCAATAAAAGAAGGTATCAGTCAAGTACCTTTTGGCAGTTCAGGTCAAAAAGAACTAATGGATAGTTTAAAAACCTTCGACGCAACAGCCACTCAAAGAAGTCAATCGACTGACTCCATAGAAACAGAATCTCCTACTTTAGGAGAGATGAAAAGCCCAAATCCGTTTAATATAACACCCAAACCCAAGGATCAGAAATAACATTCCATATAAATGACCACTCTGGATCAAGGGGTGTCCAAATTGAGAATATTTTATACCTGGGCTTAACACTTGATCGTTCTCTCAAGTTTTTGATATCCCATATGAGCTATTCATACATCATTTGATTTTATCTGATCGACGCAAACGAGATACTTGGGAAGAAAAAATAACAGGCTGCAATGGAGCCTGATAATCTTTTATCGGCTCTTCAACTGGTTTATATTGCAAATTAGGTTGTATAGCCTGATATTTTTGAGCAATATAACAATAAAATCCTGAAGGGAAAGGCCAAAGCATCTTGCCTATTTCATCCAGAAAAGTAAATTTTTTAATTAGTGATGAGTTATTGACTGGCGGGATATAACAAAAATTACTTAAAGAATACTGTCTATACCCTCTTTGTAAAAAAATTCGATTTATGTTGAATGGGGTTCTCATTTTAACTTTTTGATCGCTATAACAATGTAATAATCCAGTTTTTATTGCCCCACCCCAAAGGCTCCAAGGGTTAATACTTAATAAAACAACAAAGCCCATGGGATTAAGAACGCGATCGATTTCATCGATTAGACTCAAGCTGTTACTAAAAGGTTCCAGGGTAAGTGGGGCAATAATACAATCCACACTATTACGGTCGAGTGGAAGTTGATTTAAAGCACATTTAATTTGCACTTTATTAGCCAATAAAAAAGGAGAAGCAATCCATTTATGAGTGTAATTGAATTTTTTTAGCCAAATGTTATCGCCGCAATTTCCTAATTGCAGTAATGTATCGCCATGTGAATAATCACTTTCAGATTCAAGATTAACTAAAAACTCATGGGCTGCAAAAAGGCCCAGGGGTGATTGGAACCATTTATTCAGGGCGCGATATTGTTTTAATTGTCGTTCAATCAACAAAATAATGCCTTTTAAAATAGTGAATCCTGAATTAAACTACAATACAACGAGTTTCTTATACATACAATCCATTTTCTTTTTTTGAACTTAAATATCTTCCGTTGAGGTTGTTGACAGCTCATAAGACTGAGTCAAAATGGCCTGGATAGTCGAATTGTCCAGAGATGCTATTTAAATAAAAGGTATGATTGTTTTGGCATTGTTTTCGTCCAACCTGCACAACGTAAACAGCAATGTTGACTGAAACACGTGATTTTATTAAATGGATTAACTATAGTTAATATTATTATGAGCTGATAGAAACCTATGTTAGGAACGGATGAATTAAAATTACATGGAATAGGACAGCTATTTGTTCTTGAAAAGTTGTTAGATAGAGCTCAAGCTGTCGAATTCTGCAAACAAGCAGCTGCAGAAAAAATCTCTTTGGTTCAATATCTTGTAAAAAATAACATTTTATCAGCCACACAAATTGCACTTGCAGCGTCGCGAAATTTTGGCGTTCCCATTCTAGATCTTGACTGCATTGAAGTCGATTCTATCCCCGTGAATCTGGTTAATGAGAAATTAATTCGTCGACATTCAATGGTTCCCTTATTTTACCGAGGCAATAATTTATACCTGGCAACAGAGGATCCAAGTATCCAAGCATCTTTAAAAGAAATTCAATTCCATACTGGGCTTAATACTCATGCAATTGTCGTAGAGGCTGATAAGCTGAGCGCGCTAATTGATCACTTACTCACATTACAAGAAACTCAGGGTTTATCCGAGTTTGTTGGGGGGGAAAGTGATGAATTTGATGGGCTTATCATTAATGAGGAAGAAGAGCACGAAACAAATATAGCAACGTCACTCACCGAAGATGCTCCCATTGTAAAATTCGTCAATAAAATACTTCTTGATGCCATTAAACAAGGAGCATCCGACATACATTTTGAACCCTACGAGAAAGAGTATCGCATACGCTATCGACAAGATGGTATTTTACACGAAATTGCCACACCGCCAGGAAGTTTGGCTACGCGAATTACGGCTCGCATAAAAATCATGTCCAACTTAGATATTTCAGAAAGGCGAATCCCTCAGGATGGGGGCTTTAAAATGAAAATATCCAAAACTCGATCCATCGATTTTCGCGTAAGCACCTGCCCTACTACTTCAGGTGAAAAAGTGGTTATGCGGATCTTAGATCCTGGCTCAGCAAAACTTGGTATTGAGGCTTTAGGTTTTAGCCCGAACCAAAAAGAACATTTTGTCCGCTCTATTGAACGTCCTCAAGGTATGATTCTAGTGACAGGTCCCACCGGTAGTGGTAAAACGGTAACCTTGTATACCGCATTGAATATACTTAATACTAAAGAAGTTAATATCTCTACAGCTGAAGACCCAGTTGAAATTAAAGTGCCAGGGATCAATCAGGTTAATATTAATCCCAAAGCAGGTTTAACCTTTTCCAATGCGTTACGATCGTTTTTACGTCAAGACCCTGACATCATCATGGTTGGTGAGATACGTGATTTGGAAACCGCGGAAATAGCAGTTAAAGCAGCACAAACAGGACACTTAGTACTCTCAACATTGCATACAAACAGTGCAGCTGAAACACTGAACCGTTTGGTGAATATGGGGATTGCAACTTTTAATGTTGCCAGTTCAGTAACACTTATTATTGCACAACGTTTAGCTCGAAAATTATGTGAGCATTGTAAAGTATTGAGAGATGACTTCAATAAGCCAGGCTTGCTGGAATTAGGTTTTACTGAAGCAGATTTAGATGGAATTAAATTATATAAAGCTGGAGGATGTCCTAAATGTACCAATGGATACCGCGGTAGAATAGGTTTATTTGAAGTATTGCCTATGACCAGAACACTTGGCCAGGTAATCATGTCTGGAGGAAATTCCTTAGATATATTAAAGATTGCTCAGGAAGAAGGCATGATTACTATTTATCAATCTGGGCTTGAGAAGATAAAACAAGGTATTACAACTATAGAGGAAGTCAATCGGGTAACCGTTGATTAACTACACAAAAAATGAAAAAAAATGCCAATACTACTTTAACTTTTCATTACACAGGCGTTAATAAAGCGGCTCAAAAAATAAATGGCGATATCGACGCCAGAAGTCTTGCTTTAGCTAAAGTAGAATTACGCAGACAAGGAATTATTGTAAGTAAAATTGCTAAAAAACGCGCCCCTTTTTTCAATTTCAAAAGCAAAAAAATCAAGTCGGGTGATATTACGGTATTTAGTCGCCAACTGGCTACAATGATAGAGTCTGGGATTCCTTTAGTGCAATCTTTTGATATTGTTGCAAAAGGACAGTCAAATAAACGGCTTAAGGAATTAATTGAAAATATTAAACACGATGTTGAAACAGGATTAACCCTCTCAGAAGCATTGATGAAACATCCGGCTCATTTTAACGAATTATTTTGCAATTTGGTGGAAGCCGGAGAAAAATCAGGTTCTCTTGATATCATGCTCGATAAAGTCGCCACATATAAGGAAAAAATTGAAACAATCAAGAAGAAAATTAAAAAAGCGTTGACTTATCCTATGGCTGTTATGGTTGTCGCTCTGATTGTTACGACGGGATTACTTATTTTTGTTGTTCCTCAATTTGAATCATTATTTAAAGGTTTTGGTGCTGATCTACCTGCTATGACCCAAGCAGTAGTGAGCATGTCCAAATTTTTTCAATCCTTTTGGTATTTAATTTTTGGCGCACTAGGTGGGGGGATTTACGCGTTTATTTATGCAGAAAAGCACTCCCCTCAATTTGCACAAAATGTGGATAGAACTTTATTAAAGTTACCCGTTATTGGTCCTATTATTGAGAAAGCTGCAATCGCTCGATTTTCAAGAACACTATCGATTACTTTTGCTGCAGGTTTGCCTTTAGTTGAGGCACTTAAATCGGTGGCAGGAGCGACAGGAAATATTATTTTCGCCAAAGCCACTGATCAAATTAGAGAAGAGGTATCAACGGGGCAACAAATGAATAAAGCCATGGAAAACACTCAATTATTCCCCAACATGGTAATCCAGATGGTAGCCATTGGAGAAGAGTCAGGTGCTTTAGAAAAAATGTTAAGTAAGGTTGCTGATTTTTATGAAGAAGATGTGGATAATGCTGTCGATTCACTGAGTAGTTTATTAGAACCTGTTATTATGGTTGTTTTAGGTGTTTTGGTAGGTGGACTTGTTGTTGCAATGTATTTACCCATTTTCAAACTGGGATCTGCAATATAAGACGCTCATTATATTTCTTTGTAGTCTAGGGGATAAATGTCACTCACTTCCATTAAGTAAAAAAGAACTCTCCTCTCCCATTCGTGGGGGGTGTGATGAGGGCACATGAACTAAAACTAATACCCTTATCCGCCCTATCGAGCACCTTTTCCCCATGGGGAAAAGGTAAATGATTATCTTAATGTCAGTGTGCCTATCACCCAAGCTGCAATATTTTATGTGGGATCAATAATGATATATGACCTAATCATCAATCATACTTGGTTTATGTATGTCGTAGTTGCCCTTTTTTCCCTGGCTGTGGGCAGTTTACTCAATGTCATCATTTATCGCCTGCCTATTATGTTGGAAAGAGAATGGAAGCAACAATATAATGAGCTAGCGGGTATCAAGGAAGAGGAACAAAAACCGATTAATTTATTTTTTCCAAGATCATTTTGCCCTTCATGTAAAACCATGGTTAAGGCCTGGCAAAATATCCCTGTTTTAAGTTATTTATTTTTGCGTGGGCGCTGTTATCAGTGTAAAAATCCTATTTCTGTTCGCTATCCTTTAATCGAACTAGGTACAATGGTTCTTTCCCTATACGCGAGCTGGCATTTTGGCTTTACGTTACAACTCATTTTTGTATTGGCTGCGATTTGGATTTTAATTTGCTTATTTTTCATTGACTTAGATTATCAAATTTTACCAGACAGCCTAACTTTGAGCCTGTTATGGATAGGACTTATTGCCAATACGGAAAATCTATTTGCGCCCCTGCCTCAAGCAGTACTCAGTGCAGCTGGAGGTTATATAGGACTATGGTTATTTATAAAAATATTTTATTTATGTACTGGTAAGATTGGCATGGGCAATGGCGATTTTAAATTGTTTGCTGCCTTTGGAGCCTGGTTTGGTTGGGTATTTTTGCCGTTAATTCTTCTTCTTTCCTCAATAAGTGGTACAATTATTGGTTTATTGTATTTGCATTTGCAAAATAAATCCAAAGATACCACGATTCCTTTTGGTCCTTTTTTATGTATCAGTGGATTAATTTCTTTATTTTGGGGGCATAGTATCGTGAACTGGTATTTGCATCTTTGGATGTAAGATGGCAATCAGTTCCCAGGTATGTCTGAACATTTAATAAATTCTACCCAATACAGCTGTTCATTAATGCAGAATGACCCTTTAAATAAGATGAAGAACAGGATTCATAAATGCCCTATCAAGTTATTTTATTTGACTTAGACGACACACTTATCGATTTTGCATACTCCCAACGAGCGGGCTTAAAAAATATATATGAACTATATTACTCATCAGTTGAATATCCAATTTTTGAGCGTCTTTATAAAGAAATAAATACCCATCTATGGAATCAAGTTGGCGCCAAAAGCAATGCGCTCACCCCACGCGAAGTAAGATTGTTACGGTTTATACAATTAAATCAAAAAATTCCAAGTTCTGCTTCTGCAGAAGAAATAGCGGCAGAATATGATTTAAATCTTAGCGTGCATGCTCACTGGATACCCAATGTTAAAACCGCCATTGAGTTTTTACATCACAAAGGACATATTTTAGGCATTATCACCAATGGTTACGTTGAACAGCAGGGAAAAAAGCAGCAACGCCTTCAACTAAATAACTGGTTTGACTGTTATATTGTCTCTGATGAGGTTGGTGTTGCAAAACCTAATGTTGAAATCTTTAATATTGCCCTGCAAGAAATTGCGAACAAGCACAAACTATCAATTAACAAACGCTCCATATTAATGGTTGGTGACTCAATGGTTAACGATGGGTACGGAGCACGAAATTTTGGGATTGATTATTGCTTTATTAATAATCAATCATTAGTTAACATGTCTTTAGAGGCTCCCGTTAAATACAACATCCGTTCAGTTGCGCATTTACCTGCATGCATAGGATACGAAACAGAGTATGAGCAATTTTTAAAATCATCTGTGACTGAGGAAGTAGGCGTATAATTCTAAGGGATGGATATGGATATTAATTTAATAGTATTTGCTGCGCCAATATTTCTTATTTTAATCGGTATCGAATTTTTCTTAAAATCAGAAACGTATCAATTCAACGACTCCATAAATAATTTCAGTACGGGCATCTTTGAGCAAATTGCTACACTGCCAGCAAGAGGACTCATAATTTTCGGTTATTACTATATCTACGAACATAGTGCTCTTTTTTCTATTAACCCTCACTTTATTGGTTCTTGGATTATACTTTGGCTTTGCGTAGACTTTTGTTACTACTGGTATCATCGGACAAGTCACCGATGCAATTTCTTTTGGATAGGACACTCTGTTCATCATCAAAGTGAGCGTTTTAATTTATCGGTTGCCTTAAGGCAAGGCTATTGGCAAACCCTTACATCCTGGATTTTTTATCTACCTTTGGCCTTTATTGGTTTTCCGACTTGGATGTTCTTAATCGTTTCTTCTTGCAATACGATTTATCAGTTTTGGATTCATACGCAATCAATCAACAAAATGGGATGGTTTGAAACCCTCTTCAATACCCCTTCTCATCATAGAGTACATCATGGTAAAAACCCACAATATATAGACAAAAACTACGCGGGAAGTTTAATTATCTGGGATAAACTGTTTGGAACTTTCGAACCAGAAAATATTCCTGCTGAGTACGGAGTTACTGAACCATTAGACTCATGGAACCCTTTTTATGCAAATATTAAAGTGATTAAGGATGTATTGTATTATGGAAAAAACCTGAAAAATAAGCTGGATGTCATCCGTGCTTTTCTTATGCCTCCGGAGTGGATAATAAATCGCTTACAACAAGAGAATATAAACATCCCTAAACGAATCGTTCAGCAAAAAAACAGCAAATCACCTAAATTTTACATGTTATTCAACACCGCTCTTGCAATCGTCTTATATGCCTATCTTTCATTAATATTTACATTGAATTCATTGAATTCATGGCTTCTTGGAGTTTTCATATTATTTACCCTCTATATTCTTGGAGCGGTCGCCAATGGAAAACAAAAAATTTTAATTACTGAGATAATGCGTTCGATTTTAATCTTATTTATTTTGATTGCATCAAATATGCATCTATTTTTATCTTTGGCCTTAATGATATTGTTTTTATTCATTAATCTAAGTTTGTTCTATTTTGAGTTCCTCAAAAATCAGCAGTATACCAACTCCATTTCAGCATAAATAAAAGGATTAACTCGTTCAACTCAACCGAATACAGGTTTTATATACTATACTAAAAACAGTTAATAAATATTTAATATTTGTTTTCCTGCGGTCAATTCATAGTTCGATGGGGTAAAGATGAAGTGTTTTTTTTTCTAAAAAGTACTTTATTTACGAGGTAAAAACTAAAAAGGCATTATTTTAGGAGACCTCTATGAGAGTTGGCGAATACTGTAACAGGGATGTAGTGGTTATCAATAGCAATGAATCGGTAAAAAACGCTGCAGAGCTCATGCGTACCCACCATGTCGGAGATTTGGTTTTAGTTGAAGAACATAATAACCAAAAAATACCCATAGGCATTGTTACCGATCGTGATTTAGTCATTGAAGTTATGGCAGTAGGAGTTCAACCAGAGTCACTATTAGTCCGAGATATTCTCACCGAGCCTTTTAGCTGTGTTTTTGAAAACGATAGTCTTTTTGATGCACTAGAAATAATGCATTCCAAAAGAATTCGTCGCTTACCTGTTATCAGTGAAAACAAAACGCTTATAGGCATAATTACCTTAGATGATCTTATTGAAATTCTGACTGAAACAATGACCCATATAGTTGATGTAGTTAAGCTTCAACAAAAAAAAGAAGCGAGACAAAGAACATAGCTTTAAAAAACGATATTGATGTCTGTGATATAAGGAGCAAGCAATGAACAATTCAGTACATTTTCCTATAAAAATTGTATTCAATAATCTAAGGCACTCTCGAGCTATTGAGGGTAATGTTCGTAAGCATGCTGAAAAATTAGGAACGTATTGTGATCGGATTATGAGTTGTAACGTAGGGATTGAAACGCATCGACATCATAATAAAGGGAAAATTTATCATATACGTATCGATCTTTCGGTCCCCAACGCAGAACTCGTAGTAAATCGTGATCTTGCAGATAATCATGCACATGAAGACGTCTATGTCGCAATAAGAGATGCTTTTCTAGCCATGACACGACAACTTAAGAAATATGTTCACAAACAGCGAGGAAAAGTAAAATACCATGAACTACCACCAGTAGGACTAATTCGCGAAATCGCACCTGTTGCGGATTACGGTTTTATTGAAACCATTGATGGAAGAAGACTCCGCTTTACCAGTAAAAGTGTCATTGATTATGATTTCAGTAAATTAGAAGTCGGAAAAAGAGTTCTCTTTGTTGAAGCCAAAAGCAACGATGGTCCCGCAGCGAGCACTGTTTACGTACAATAATTAACTTTGATGGAAAAGACATTCTGTCTTTTCCATCAAAAATCTTAAATTCTTATCTTGCATGTACTAATCTCAGGCCATACCACCATCGATTCCGAGCACTTTTCCTGTAATATAAGATGCCTTATCCGAAGCCAAAAAAACAATAGTATGAGCGACTTCCTCAGGAAGACCTGCACGTTTTAAAGGTACCATCTCGAGAAAAGCTGCTTTATTTTCCTCAGTGCCTGTAAAGCGCTCAAACATATCTGTACTAATCGGGCCAGGAGCAACTGCGTTGACGCGAACATTAGCTGCAGCGGCCTCAAGTGCGGCGACTTTTGTAAACCCTTCCACTGCATGCTTTGTTGCACAATAAATCGATGCACCTGGCACTCCGGTGTGACCGGCGATTGATGAAAGATTAATGATACATCCAGAACCTTGTTCCATCATCACTTTAAGCTCATATTTAAGGCACAAAAAGACACCGAGTACGTTTGTGTCAAAGGTAGCCTGATAGTTTTCCAAAGTCTCATCAATAATCGAAACCGGTTGTCCCTCTGTGCCAGCATTATTCACAGCAACGTCCAACCCCCCAAAACGTTTGATTGTAGTGTCTATAAGGGATTTTACTTCTTCTTCATAACGAACGTCAGCTCGAATGAACACAACATCAACTCCACTAGTGCGTAGCTCTTTTGCTAAAGACTCCCCTATTTCGTTTTTACGGCCAGAAATTACGATATTTGCACCTTCTTGCGCAAAAGCAAAAGCAGTTGCTCTACCAATTCCAGCAAGAGCACCTGTAATTAGAACCGTTCTCTTTTTCATTTTAAATTCCCTTTTGTATTGAAAACATCATTCCATCGAGTATAGTACAAATAAATTCAAAGTCTCATCACGTGGTATATTATTGTATTTAACTAAATACTACTCGTTTCCCATAAAGTCATAATGGTAAGATACCGCTTTTTTTAATCCAATTTTTAGGTTCAATTCATGGAAAACAAAATTGCTGCAATTTATGTCACCAAACCCGATTTTCTTTCACTGCTTTCAGAAGAGTTAGGTGATGTTTCAAATATTGCGGAAGATTTGGTCTGTTCACCTCATAAAAAATTGGATGTATGTTTTGCACAAGATATTTGGTTAGAACCTCAGGTAGTAACATTCCAATCCATTTCTGAAGCGGTAAAAATTCTACGCCAAGCGGGAAAATTCTGGTACTTACATCCCATTTCCCATATTAGACGCTCTCGATTAATTGCAGAACAATTACGTGTCATTCCTCCGCTCATGCGGCATTTCCCCCTGGAATCTGAGATTCCACCCATAGGTGCTTTCAGTTTGCTGGATAAAAACACTTTGATTTATAGCGCCACACGTCAAAAAAAATGGCCTCAAGGAACATGCTATTTTATTGAAGATAAAATCAATCCTCCAAACCGTGCCTATTTAAAACTCTGGGAGGCACTCACTCTTCTTGAAAAATATCCAAAGTCAGGAGATAAAGTTCTGGATTTAGGCGCTTCTCCGGGAGGATGGACTTATGTCATGCAATCATTAGGTGCCTCAGTCACTGCTGTTGATAAGGCTTTATTAGATCCTCAAATAGCCAAGTTACCTAACATAAACTACGTACAACAAAGTGCTTTTGCTATAGACCCGGCCAAATTGGAGCAAAACTATGATTGGGTTTTATCAGATGTTGCATGTTACCCTGATCGTGCTTATGCACTCATTATGAAATGGATAGATTCTGGAAAAGCGAAGCAAATGATTTTTACGATTAAATTACAAGGTAAGGTGGAGTTATCTACAATAAAACTATTTCAAAAAATACCCAATTCTTTTACCACTAACCTGTTTTATAACAAACATGAAGCAACGTTTTTTTATCCTTATCCCAAATAACAACAGAATTTCATCCAAAGCACACTTTCTTCATATTTTTTTAAGGAAAATCAACTAAACTATATATATCACAAGGGTGTTCAAATAGTTATTCGAGATTAATATATGTCTGGTTCTAAAGAAGAAACAAACAAGTCAATTACCAGTGATCAGCTGCATAATAGAAACTGTTTTAATTACTTAAGAAATGTTAAGTTTCCTGATTTGATACTAGATAAGCTTCCCGCCGATCTGGCTAAAGATTTAAAATCGCTTCGTGGTAAAGAGAAAAAGGACTATGATCCAAATTTCCCATACGGTGATTTGTACACTAAATTTTTTGATTATCTTGATGAACATATTAAGACAATTTATGATGCCCCTCGATCAGCCCTAGGTAATGCCCTCGAGCAAATTAAAAACTATCAAAATCTACCTAAAAAAGAAAATGATAAGCTACAACAATCTATACGATTTTTTGTCAAACAGGTAGGCGTTTTAGATTACATAAAAGATTCCCATACTGCCCTCCATTTGCTGTCTGAGTTACCTAAGGATGCTACAAAATATAATGGAAGCTATATATACTGCAATAACGCCGACGGAAAGAGACTTTATTATATTAGTCCAGATGGCACTCGAAATGAACTGAGTATTAATGATAGAAAATTTAACGAAAATCTAGCCAAGATTAACGAACAGCAAATTACTCCATTTCTTCTTAAAGAGGATCAAGTTACCACCTTGATAACAGATAACCTACAGGATCAGAATGCTGACCTCCATGTGTTACCTGAATTACCTGAGGATCTTACAACATATATAGGAAGCTATATATATTGCGAGGACTCTAAAAACAACAATAAAAACAAGAAATTGTATCATATTGAAGCAGATGGTACTTGTAAGATAATAAATATTAACGATTTAGAGCAATTTGACCTTAATTTAAAAGAGATTAATAAACAAAAAAGTAAACTGCTACATCTTAATAACGATGAAGTGACTCAATTAATAACTACAAACATCTGTAAAAAAACACTTGAACAAAAGCTTGACCTAAAAGTCGAACGTCTTGGAAAAGAAATCGAAGTTTTAGAAGACTTTATTTATTCTCTTTATGCTAATGATAATGACATTTTAGAAGATACTTATAAAGAAATTGAGCACATTGCATTAGGCCATACCCCAAACTCACCTGGCATTCAAAAATCCATTGCTCATCATGTAAGCGATAAAGGGGAGTCAATTAACAGTGAAACCCAATCACCAGCGGAGCAAGAATCAACAACAAGCAAAGTCTCAGCACTTTATGCTGATGTTTATAAACCACAACATGGTACCAGTTTGGCAACCATAAGACGGTACCGCTCTAATTTAGGTTTTACTGAATACCGTTTTGGAACACAGGGGCAACGTCACCACGGCGAGGCCCGAGTTAGCCCTTTATTCGAACGATTCCTAGCCATAGAAGAAAACAGAGAACAAGCGAGGATAGAACAAATCAAAAAAGAACGCGCTGAAAAAAAATTAAAGCAGGAAGATCAAGTTAAGTTAGACCAGCCCGCACTAATCCAAGCTGAAGTAGATCAAGCCTTATTACAAAAGGAAGAAGCTGCTGATGAGGATGAAGATAGAATAACCCATATTTATTTTAATGTGCTGGGTCGTGATATTGTCCCGGGAATAAAGGAAAGCATAGCACATGAGAGAGCAAAGGAAAGCGCATTAACCGAACAGTTAGAAAAGCTTGAGTTCGATCCTATAAATAATCCAGCAGGCCATAAAAATGTGGCTGTCATCACACTTCCTGCCGACAAGGGGCTAATGAGCCACGAACATTATGCAAGTACCCACGCAAAACATAATATTGTCGATGTGAAAGAAGAGTTTTTACGAATTGCACGAGAGGGTCGTGACCTTCATTTGATGGACCAGTTACCTCGAGATCTTACAAAATATAAAGGGAGCTATATATATACCGACAGCGGTAAAGATAGAAAACTATTCTATATCAAATTAAATGGTGAAGAGGAAGCAGTAAACATTAAGGATAAGGATTTTTCTATATTTGAGAAAATCAAAGAAAGGAAACTTGAGAGCCCTATATTACTTGATGATTACCGAGTTAAAAAATGGATCACAGAAAATGGTGGTCACACCCCTCCTCTAACCAAAGTTAAAGATTTTCATATTAGTAAGCGGGTTCGTGAGAAAGTATTTCGTAATGAAGATGGAAAATATACACCTGAAACTGAAACCGAAATCATCAATAAATTACTGGACAGGAGCTTCAAAGCATTAGGATATTCTAACGAAACTGTGTTATCGGATGCTCAACGACAAGCGGTATGGTTTCATTTTTTAAAATATGAACTGACAAATCACATTATTGAATCCTTAAAACCTAAAAGTATCAACTTTACCTGTAAAGATGCAATTGACCGCGGTGGGGTTGCTTCTGCTTATTTCAATTTAATGAAATCATTTGAAGAAACAACTGAAGAGGAAGCAAATGCCGGAATAGTGAAAGTCCCAATGAGTAGGGAGGAGTTTGAACAAGCCTTACATGCTGCACCCACAATGGTTAAAGGTCGTGGTATGAATCATCATATTGACCTTATCTGGAACGCTGTTGATGCCTATGTCAATAAACATTATGATCAATTGATAGATAACAAAGATCAAGCATGGTTGATTGAATGGAGAGATTATAATTGCCCTCATGAACGTGTCGAGGCTTTATTAGAAAAACGCGTAGGTGAGTGTATATCCGTATTATCGAATCACCAGGACAAGCTTTTACAAGAGCTACACACAAAACTACAAGAGCTAGAAACAGAACTACAAGAATCACTAGAAGAACCACAAAAAGAACCAACACTAGAAGAACCTCAGAAAAAACCAACACTAGAAGAACTTCAAAACAAAATTGACGAACTTCAAAAAAAACTACAAGCGCAACAAGAAGAACCAGAACTAGATGAACTGCAAGCAAAACTTAACAAACTACAAGAGCAAACCAAAACCATATCAAAAAAATTAGATGCTCTCTCAAAAGGAGTTGACGTTTTAGATGAAGTAGCTAAACAAAAAAATTGTAGTGGGAAACGTTTATTATTAGAAACTACCCTTAGGACAACTTCAATGGCAATTAGTCCCGAAACTCAGTCAATCAATAGTTGCAAACAATATGAAAAACTTCATGATGAACTTTCGATTAACTTCCCAGATTTAAAAATTTTAAGAGGTGCAATGAAAATATTTGCGGGTACTATCATAGATGCTGTCTTATTAGCAGTATCCAAAATTTCTGGTGGAAAAGTAAATGTTAAATCCGACTTATCATCCCGCGGATGGGCTACATTTAATGCGGGTCAAGAACATAGTGCGCGAAAAACATTGCAAGAGCAAATGAGAGGACATTTGTTTAAAATTAGGGCCGATAAGGAGGATCCTGCTCAAGATACATCTGAAGCTCCTGTAGATAATACATTTCATTGAAGTGAAATAAATCCATACCTTTTTATTAAACCTCACTCCTCTTAAAATATGTCGCTATAAAAAATAGATTAAAAGAATTGAAAAATTTGTTAAGCTGAGCATTAAAACTAATGTGTCACTCGTAATATTCTTCAAATTGATTTCAGGGAAAAAATAATGGATCTACAACTCAAAGGTAAAACGGCTTTAGTAACCGGCTCCACAGCGGGAATAGGATTTTCAATTGCACAAATATTGGCTCGTGAAGGTGCAACAGTGGTCATTAATGGTCGCACCCAAGACCGAGTGATTCAGGCAATGCAACAGATTAAAACAAGCAATCCTGAAGCCAATTTGATCGCCGCCCCTGCTGATTTAAATCAAAAAAAAGATACCGATGAATTGATTAAACAAATTCCTAGAGTAGATATTCTTATCAATAATGCGGGTATTTATAATGCCAAACCTTTCGTTGATATCTCGGATGACGAGTGGTTGCAGATGTTTGAAGTCAATGTAATGAGTGGTGTCCGTTTAAGCCGTAATTACCTTACCCCAATGCTGAAACAAAACTGGGGCAGAATCATTTTTATTTCCAGCGAATCTGCATTACAAATACCTAAAGAGATGATACATTATGGTATGAGCAAGACAGCACAACTCGCAGTTGCCAGAGGTATCGCGGAACTAACAAAAGGAACTCATGTCACGGTCAACTCAGTTCTCCCTGGACCTACAAGCAGCGAAGGTGTTAGCCAGTTTGTGGCCGATCTTGGAAAACAGCAAAACAAAACAGCAAAACAAGTCGAAGAGGAACTTTTTGAAAACTTAAGACCCACTTCATTAATCAAACGATTGGCTCATACTGAAGAAATTGCGAATATGGTTGCATTTTTATCTAGCCCGCTGTCTTCCGCAACTAATGGTGCTCCTATTCGCGTGGATGGAGGCCTTATTTTATCCATCGCATAGTCTCTTATTCTTGGAATATTGGTCTCATGAAATGATGCATCTGATACGAGGGATCTCTACAAGCCATGGAGATCCTCGCTATGCTCGGGATGACGGGAGAATCTTTTTTCTTCTTACCTCACTATAGACACCTACAATCAATTTCCAGAAAAGTAAGTTTTTTATTTAATTGCGGGCCTTCTATCGTCTCGATAACTTTTTCTAAATCTATTCTTTAATACCAATATAGACCGCACATTGTTCTTGCTCCATATACACTTCAAAATCAGTCTCATACGCTCTAGCAACGGTAGATTGAGTATCAAAATAGTGCCAAATTGCTTGCCAGATTTCGATGATTGCGTTGGGCATCGGACCAGAGTTTTTAAAAATAAGATAATTCCCTTTTTTGATGTTGAGCTTATCAAAATCATTTATTTCTGGATCATGGATCGCGACTCCAGCAGTGACGGTATAAAATCCATGATGATCTGACTCATACGCAGAATACACTCCATAAATCGGTGATCTCGATTTTATTGATATGGGTGAGGCATAAAATCTTTGCCAAAGTTCTGGTAACTTTGCTGTTTCAGAATTAAATTCATCGGCATTTTTAGTGCGTACACTCAGTCCCGTCACGGTAAATGCTTCAACTTTAATTTGTTGTGGTTTAATGTGAATCATCTCATTCTCTCTTTTAGTGGATTATAGCCATTGAGCCTGCATGGCAGTAGCAATAATTGACTTATCGTGGTCACTAATTGGAATTAGCCCAAACCGCAATGAATAACCCCAGTTTTTATTGTTTCTAGTGAAATCAAGATCAAAAAGCAAAGGCGCGATAGGAGTCTCAACTGACTTGGCCCACTCTACATCCCGTCGAAAAGGATAAAAATCGTCATCCATCTCTACTTGATAGGGCTCACCAGCCTTAACAATCCCTATAGCGGTTAATGATTGCAGCTTATCCTTTGCTTTATAAATACGCGTTGGTGAATAATAAATGACAAAGTCATTGGGTTGAATTCGTTTTAAAGGAGCAAGCCTACCATGGCAGACCTGCATTATTCCCATTTGCTTGCCCAAACGCACATGCTCTGCCGAAGCAACAGTCAACCAACATTTACTCATGATTTTTTGCCAGACGTTCAAATAAACGATGAGTATAATCTACCTTAGTGACAGTTTGTGTCAGTAGAAAACCGGTTTAGCCTTTATTAATTTCCTCTATAAATTTCACTCAATCTACGGTAAGCGCAAATGAATCTAAATCCAAATCCTCCATCATGTGTTGTTGATTACTTGTGCCTGTCAATGGCAGCATGCCTATTTGCAATGCAAAACGGAATATAATTTGTGGTATTGTCTTCTTGTATTGTTTCGCAAGTGCATGCATCCGATCGGTAAGCAAATCGGATTGGTTTGCAGTAAGCAAAGAAAATCCCTGATAGATTAATCCATTTTTTTTACAAAATTCTCGAATCGATAAATCCCATTGATTGCTGGCAAAACATCGATTCTGTACAAATGAGGGTTTCACAGTGGCAATGCGATATAGGGTTTCCAATTGTTCTAGAGTTACATTGGAAATACCAAGCAATCTAATTTTTCCTTGATTGTATAAATCCTCCATTGCAGCCCAAATATCTAAATCATCTTGAACGAGTCCAGAACGAAAGGTAGGTCCATGAAGAATATAGGAGTCAAGGTAATCTGTTTGTAAGTGATTTAGAGAACTTAAAAAAGATTGATGCACCTGATTTTGAAGTGAGTCTGTTTCATCATAGGGTTTGCGATGATCCTGACCAAGGGCAGGTGTGAATTTTGTTTGTAAAAATAATTCACTACGACTTTTTCCCGTTACGTTTAAAAATTGTTGAATTCCATGCCCAACACCTTCTTCAAAATAGTGCATTCGTTGATTTGCGGTATCAATTCCAACAAATCCGCTTTTTAATGCCTGAAAAATTAATTCTTGGGTACTCTCTTCTTTCCATGCAGTACCTTATATAAAGGCTGGAATATCAGTCTGATCCAGTTTGTGTGTAAATTCTTCAAGCATGAGCTAGTCTCTTAAGCGTATGATTATAAATTGCTTTATAGTATCATTTAAAAATAAATCAATTAGTGCATCAATTGATAAAAATCAAACCTTATTGTTACTAAAAAACTGCGTTTTGCTCCAGACCTGTTGGTCTCGAATTTATGGCGCCAACGAATCAAAGTGAGTTGATAGACTCAGCTGATGTAATGTACTGGCGTCTTCGACCCTTCGTCGTCATCATTGGGATGACGGAGGGCACGAAATACTTGTGCTTGTCATTTTCAGGGTAAGCTTTTTCCATTTTTTTAAAAGCGTTTGACGACGCTCAGGATAACCTGTGTCCATTAGACTTATTTCAAGAATACGATCAGTTCGAAAATGACGGAAATCTTGTCTTAGCTCGCACCAGGCAATAAGAATACGAACTTGGTCAAAAAAACCTAATGCTAGTGGCCAAATCGTTCGTTGTGATGCTGTTTCATTGACATCCTGATAACCTAATTGAAGTTTCTTTTCCAATCGCATTGCTTTTCTGATTAAAATTAAATCAGAGTCCTTGCTTGCAGCAACCGATCCTGGGGCAATAAGTAGACCTGGAAGTTCTAAGTGTTCACGTAATTCATTTGGAAGTACTGAAGCTATTTTCGCCAAAGCGTTTTGCGCAGCAAATTTGAGCTGTGTATCTGCTCGGTCAATTACCCAACGCGAACCAAGTACGAGGGCCTCGATTTCATCTGCAGAAAACATAAGCGGAGGCAGTGTAAATCCTGGACGTAGCACATATCCTATGCCTGACTCCCCTTCAATTGGAGCCCCTTGTCCTTTCAGCATCGAAATATCTCTGTATAAAGTACGAAGGCTAATCCCTAACTCTTGTGCTAGAGTTACGCCGCTTACAGGAAACCGGTGACGTCTTAATATCTGAATTAAGTCCAATAATCGCTCAGTTCGTGACATAGTCAGTAAAATCTGCATAAAATTTTACTGCTATATTATTCAAACCGCACTTTAAATGCCAACAATTTAAGACACTGTTTCATTAATGCGAATACACTTCAACTCGCCCACAAAGAAACAATATTTATCCACTAAGTACTATTAATACTCCCTTAATACTCTTTTGATAAAATTACGAGCTATATGTTCGAATAACATCCATAATGATGAGGTAAATAATGGGTAAAGATGCTGTTCCCCAAGATATAAGACAAAATGAAATAAATTATATTTGTAAAGTGTTAAATCATAATCGCATCTCTACCACCCAGGATTTAATAGCTAATTTTGACAAACTCATTGAACAAATTCGTTTAAATCCGCAAATTTTCAAAGAAAAATATACTTCCCAGCAATGTTTTCAAATATTAAAAAAAGCGATAGCAACCTACAGTGACATATATGTATTTAAAATAACATTAAAAGAAGAGCTTATGACCAAGCTTATCTTGGCTAGAAACAAAAAAAACACTTTGGAATCAACCACTGACTCAGTTGAAGATGATTTGACTAAAGTTACAAAAGGTTATGATCGACTTGAATTACTTCATCTGAAAAAAAAGAAAATCAATCAAGACATCTTGCGTGTATTAAAAGATAAAGAATTCGCTATCGTTCCGCAAGTCATTATAGGTTCAGGTGATACTGGAACAACACTCTGGCTTGAAAAATTCAAAGCACATCATGGAACCTGCCAGGCCCAATTAGCAAATGGAGAACTTCCTTCCGTGCTCATGCTCGGTGAACATTCAGGAAGTTGGAAACATGATTATACCCTTGCACAACCGCACAGTATACTTGAGCGCACAACTGCCAAAGAAAATCCATCTATATATTTACCATCAGATTATTATCGAAAAAATCCTCATGCCAATGGTCGACACGTCTATCAGGCGAATCAAGCAACCCTTGCCTTGACTGAGGCGCCATTGTTGCGTGCGACCGTATTAATGATTGAAAAAAGAACTAATCATATGGATTGGAAAGTTCCAGATCAGGAATATCGGTTAGTAGTGAAAACTCCTGATGGAATAAAAAATATCTATACCAATGAATTAAATATTTGTACTGGCCTCGGTCCTGCACGAAACTTACTTTCAGGCACGTTACTAACACAGAATGAATTCCATATCCTTAACCAAATTGATCCTCGTAAGGGATTTACTCCCGTCGTAGATGGCAATCAATTCATTTTATCGGATACAGAAGAACACGGAAAGGAACCCAGAAAAATTGTGATCTATGGAGGTGGTGGAACCGCAGCTGCATGTTACAGAAAAGGATTTTTTGGTCATGATATTCGTACTGAGGATCGGGCATTCTGTAAAGAAAATCAAAAAAACTCTGTTGTTTGGATAGCAAAACAATTTGAGAAAGCAGGCACCGGTAAGCTTGCTACTACGGCCTTATACACTGCAAAATCACGTAGCGAATTGATGGAAGCTGAGTTAATTAAAATCGAACCAAAGCCTAGCGGCAAACTATTATTATTTTTTAAAACAAATAATTCCAAAGCACCTACTTTTGAAATTGAATGTGACCAATTGATATACTCTGTCGGACAAGATGACAAAGTTAATAGAAACATTTGCCGGGAAGTTGAAACTGATCTATCACTTAACTATGACAAAAATGGCATGGTACTTAATGTATGCTCAGCGGATAAAAAAGTAATTTTCTTCGGTGCAGCTGCAATGGCCGTTCGAGAAAAGGAATATATGGATGCAACCTGGAAATGGCTCCATTCAGAAAATATTGGTGGTGACGTAGGTCCTGGCTCAATGCCTCCTACCCGAGCACAAATCAAGTGTTATAATTTTTGGAGTGGCATTAATCCAACAAGCATCAATGCGAATATTGATAGCCATCAACTCATTATAAACTATCTCGAAAAGGCCGGAATTGAAAAAACCATTGTTGCGAATTTTGTAGATGACTTATTAAAAGCAAGAAAATCGAGTACCAGTGGCGCATCTCATTCAATGATTCTAGAACTTTTGAAGAAACACAAACTGGACACTATTATTGAAATTAAAGGACATGCGCACTTGATATTGAAGAAGATGGACAGTACCGCTAAAGCAGGCATACATGACGCTGGTAAATCCAAATCCCAACTCTTATCTTGGATGGGTACTCAACGAGAAACAGAAGACGCGAGTATCTTTATTTCATCAGCTACAGCTGCAAAAACCACCAAAGATACTGTGGAAAATGAAGAATACGGTGTACAATTAATTACTGAAATTAGATCATAAGTGTCTTCTTATGTTCTTATTTGTAAAAGAATCAGTAACTTACTATCAGTATATACTCATTTCAATTGGAAGTAAGCATGAAACTAGCTAAGTTTCTTGAGTTAAATGATCGAGAAAAAAACCAACAAATTAAAATTTTGACCTTAAAAGATAACCTGAACGCCGGTTTTTTTTATCGAGTCATTAAAAATCTCGATCATGACGTACTGTTCAAGCTTGCAATGATGAATCCAGAAATTGATAAAATCTGTAAATCACCTGAATTAAAATCACACTGGGAAGATTTATGGCGTCTTTGTGGCGTTAACCCTAAAGACAGTGCGGAACAAAATGGTATGCCAGTTCATGAATATCAACCAATGTGCACCGTACCCTCATGTTTTGATCTATTAAAAGGGCTATATCTCTATGAGATTTATAGGAAGACTTTTAAAGATAAAGAACGCACAGATGAATTTTATAGAGATGCAGAAGAGTATTTAACAGCATCAGGTCTCTATGGGTGTTTTTTTGCCTTAAACGCCCTATGCCAGGGTGGATTAGATTTATTAAAAGATGAATTCAATGAAGAAATTGCTAGAAAAGCCATACTCTATGCTCAAGTCGCTGCAAAATACTATTTATCACCGGGTTATTTACTCTTGGCAAATACTTACCAAGAATTACTCAAATACCAAAATCAACCCAGCCTAGTTGGGCTTAATTTACGTCTTCTATCATTTCAAGCAATAAGTGTTGCTAAAAGATTGGAGTCATACTCTAATTCAATGCTCAACAATGCATATCAGGGAAAAACATTATCAGAAGCCAGTAATGGACAAATAACCAGTTTTTCACAAGCATTACTCCGATCACAAAAATATTTACAATTGTCACCACTAGAATTGGAGATTGCTACAAGTGAAGCGAAAAATGAGGCTGCCTTAATTCAAAAGACTTATGATCATGAAATAAAATCAGATGCTGAAGCCGAAATATCATCTGAAACACCAAAATTTGCCATATAACATAGACACTATTCACTGTAAGCATGGTTGTAAATACTCAACTCATTTCCAGTATAACGCTTTAGCATATCCAGTCAGGAGGCGAAGGTAGTTTCTCCAATTCAACTACTTATTTCATTATGGATTTCTTCTAAAATAATTCGCGTACTTAGCATAATATTTTGAATTTCTTGAGTAATTTGATATAGGCGCGGTTTTTTGGACGAAAAAAGGTAATTTTTAAGAGCTATTCTTCTAAGTAACAGAGGAGAATAGAATGAGCAAAAAAAGAAACTATTACACGGCATCAAAAAAATCAAAGATAGCAGTTGCGGCAATTGAAGGAAAATTGACTCAGGCTCAACTGACCAGCGAATACGGTGTGCATCCTACCCAAATTAAAGCATGGAAGCAAACAGCATTGCAGGCTATTTCAGATGCTTTTTCCAATTCTCATGATAAGGATAAAAAAGAGCAAGCCGAGCTTGTTGGTGCTTTGTATGAGGAAATTGGTCGACTTCAAGCCCAATTATCATGGTTAAAAAAAAAGACTGCCACTGAGCTTGGATGAAAAGCGTAAGCTGATTGATAGCAACGCTGAAATATCAATCCGAGAACAATGCATGCTACTCGGATTGAGTATTTCCAGTTATTATTACAAAGCGTCTCCTATATCAGCAGAGGACGAGCGGCTCATGGCGCTGTTAGACGAGCATTATCTCCAGTATCCATGTGAAGGTAAAGTGAAGCGCGCACAATGGTTGTCCCTTGAAGTTGGCTATCCTGTTGGTAAACGACGCATCAAGAGACTCATGGAGGCTATGGGATTAGAAACCGTCTACCCAAAGCCAAATACAAGCGTTCCCAATAAAGAGCACACCGTGTACCCCTATCTATTACGTGACATCGATATCACTAAGCCTAATCAGGTCTGGGCTGCTGATATTACCTACGTGCGTATGAAGGGAGGCCATGTTTACTTGGTTGCCATCATGGACTGGTATAGTCGGTATGTGCTTCAATGGGCGGTGTCCCCAACATTAGAAGCAGAATTTTGTGTAGAGGCGCTAAAAAACGCGTTATTACAGGGGCGGTGTGATATTTTTAATACCGATCAGGGTGCTCAGTTCACGTCTAATGATTGGATCAATACCTTGAAGGCCCACAAAATCTCTATCAGTATGGATGGGCGCGGCCGATACCTCGATAATATTTTCATAGAACGTTTATGGCGCAGTGTTAAGCAAGAAAAACTCTATCGGTATGATTTCGAAACAATCGAAGAGATAGAGCTGGAATTAGCTGAGTATTTTGAATATTATAACAACCGAAGACTCCATCAGTCTTTTGGATATTTAACACCAGCTCAAGTGTATTTCGGACACCCTAGTACGGTTTCTAAAACATAGTTCGGTGTGTCATGGCTTACCCACAGGGGTAAGCGCTCCAAGAACCACAGGCTTACAATTTACAACTTAGGGGTATAATCTAAGCCAATATTCCAAGGCAACAGTTTTTCATAATCATCAACACTGTTGCAAAGAGGAGCGTTCTTTAACAACATGACATAGTAATGATAAGGGTCGAGATTGTGTAATTTAGCCGTTCTGATGATACTGAAGTGTAAACACAAGGCCTCAGCACCTTCAACAGAGGCGCAAAACAAGAAGTTCTTTCGAGCAATGACCAAGGGTTTGATTTCTTGTTCAGTAAGATTGTTATCGATTTCCAGACGCCCATCATCTAAAAAGCGCATCAGTCCATCTCTATATTTAACACAGTAATTGAGTGCTTTCCCAAGCGGTGATTGGGGCAAAGTTGTAGGATAGACCTTATCAACCCATGTATTAAAGGCTTCCATGAGTGGTTTGGATTTTTCCTGACGCAACTGGTGACGTTGGTCTGGATTCAGTTGATTATTTTTAGCCTCACGCTCTATTTTATAAAGCTCTTTAAAAAAGCGCATGGCTTCTTTGGCAATGCCTTTGCCTTTATTAGATTGGGCAATAGGTTCAAATTTTCTGCGCGCATGCGCGTTGCAATTGACAATGTGCGCATTGCTGCTACCCACAAGTTCAAAAAAATTGTCACCATCGACATGTAAATAGCCATTGAATCCGACAAACCAATCGTAAATAAATTGTTTGTGCTCCACATCGTTGTAGTCATAAAGAATAACGGATTTATCCGGTGGTCCACCCCGAATGCAATACACATAGGATTTGGTTTCTGCTTTTCTTCCAGGCTCATGCAAGACCTGCAAGGTCGTTGCATCACAACTGGCCACATCATACTCAATCACACTGTCTTTCAACAGATTATAAATGGGACGCAGTGGTGTCATTAACTCAATGAGCCAGCGCGCCATGGTTTGGCGTGAGCAATCAATACCATGTCGTTCGCTGAGTTGTCGCTCCAGATGGTACAGTGGTTGCCTGTCATCCAGCTTGCTGACCACCAGGAATGATAAAAACTCTTCTGTTGCTTTAATTTTGGGGAGAATTTGTTTGGGCGCTGCTGCGGTTACGATTTGATTCTCGCATCCTTTAGTGCAAGCAACTACTTCACGTCGTTGCTCCACAATTTCGATGACGCAAGGTTGGTAATGCAGTAGCTCTTTGGTTTCATAACGAATCACTGTTTTGCATGCACCACAGGCACATTGCTTGTCTTCATCAGATACCGGAATAATTTCAATGCGACGGGGTAGTTCTTTCTGCGCTTTTTTATTCTTCTTTCTTGTATGGGCAGCCACTGGTGTCATTTCTTCGGTCTGCTCACCGCTTGCTTCAGCCTGAGAAAAAATGCTCTGATTATTTTCAAACAAAGACAGCTGAGGATTTTCAGGGTCAATATAACGCTCAGAGCGCTTGCCAAAACGGTGACGGCGTAGCTCCATGATTTGTGCTTTTAAAGAATCATAGGCTTCCGCGTAGTGTTCATTGCGTGCTTGAGATAGAGCAAGCTCTGCTTTTAATGCGAGTATTTCGTTACTTAATTGCTCTATTTTTTCTTCGTACATCATGTTGAAATGGCACCTGTTTGCTGAGTCAATTATATCACATTACGTTGATTTTAAAAACAAATTAATCGTTTTTTGTAAATTATTTCTAATAGAAATTCGTAGCCAATACTTCCGGCAACAATGTGTGTTTTGCAAAATCCAATCCTGAGAGCAGCCAGCTTAATTGGTCATTGGTAAGGCTCATGACCGCGTCATCGTGTTTGGGAAATTTTAGTTTTCCTTGCTCCAATCGCTTATAACAGAGCCAAAACCCATTTCGCTCCCACCACAGCATTTTTATTTTATTGGCTTGGCGGTTTCTGAAAAGAAAAATTTGCCCTGATGTGGGGTTCAACTGAAGATGGTCGGAAATCAACATCACCAGTCCATCAATTTGTCGCCTAAAATCAATAGGCTTTGGATAGAGCCATATGCTTGCATTAAATGATAAAAACATGGCTAACCCCACAAGGACAACAACATTGGCAATAAAGTCTGGTCGTGAATTTTTAGCTCATGCCCATTGTTCAATACCAAGGTGCATACTGTCTCTGGAGCTCTTTGTGTCAGCTTATTTAATTGAATCGGTACTAATTTGGATGAAGCTATTTCTTCCCGATACTTTCGCTCCCAATAGCCAAATTGATGGTAGTTTAATTGATGCTTTCGACAGTACGTTACTCGCGACAAACCACTTTCTTTTTGATGCGTTACATGCTCCATCCATCTCTGTTCTTTCGTGCCATCTGTTTCTTGGGGGGATATAATTTGTGGGGATATATTCATCGTACTCTCCTCTCTAAATTGATGTTGCAGAGTATGACGAAACGGAGATAATTATTAAATTATGTAGTTGCTGGCGCGCTTACCCACAGGGTCCACAGGCCTATCCGAGACGATGAAGGCTCTACTGGCCTATGGACTTGTGGATAAGCCATTCTGTGAGAGCAGGAGTTAATAAACCAATTCGGAATAGCTCTTATTTTTCCTGAATTTTGTTCCAGATTACCAGACCTAGATTAATTTCCTCTTGTCGTAATAAGTTAATACTATGCGTAAGACAAGTCACTTTTTTTCGTAACCGTTCTAAAGCGCTATCTAAGTGATTTGCACGATTATAGTTTTCAGCAAAAAACGATTGATAAAAAAGTGAATACAACATAAAGAAAACGTACTGATTCATAAACTCAATCATGAATTGTTGGTGAGATAAATTGAGCTGAGGTGAAATGGTAAAATCAGATTGTTTTATATTTCTAAACTCCATAAAAGGTTGTTTAACGGTAGCTTCTACCCTAGTTTTAATTTTCTTATTAAAAACTATATTCCATGAACTGATCTTGAGCTGAGTAAAAACCAAAGTTAATGCATTAATTACATTTAAAATAATATTTGAAATTTCATCTACTGTATTTGGACCTGCTATGACTTGGATTACTCGTTGGTCATTTATCATTTTAGCCGCTAATTTTTGTCCAACTATAATAATTTTTGGATTATTTATCGAATGATGAAGTAAATGTGTCTCCAAATAACGTACAAGATTATCATTAAACCCCCCACAAAATCCTCGTTCTGCCCCTATAAGTATATAAAGATTGGACTCAACAACTTCCACCTGAGTGAGTAATTGTGGATAACTTGATAAAAAATCGCTCCCCATCTGTTGAATCATTGCATTCATTCTTTCTTGAGTCGCAAGACATTTAGTCACCCTATTCATTTCAATGAATGAAAGATTTCTCATGGCAGTCATCATGGTACCAATTTTGTTTAGAGTTTGCAGGTGCGCTTTAAAACGTGTTTTTTTTGTCATGATTGGTTCAACCAGCTAAACACTTTATTTTTCCATTGCTCTCTAGGGGTATCTAATGTCAAATCACAGTGAGATAGCTGTTGTTCTATCCTTTTTAAATATTTTGCTATTTCATCAAGTTTTATTTCATTAAAAAAACCCTCGTTATATCCAATAAGCCAAGCAAGCTGAAACTCAATAGGGAGTGGGGATAATTGATTTTGTTTTAAAATTTCGCGTAATATCCGTCCACGCTGGACCTGAAGTTCCATGTTTTCATCGAGCTTCGAGCCAAAGCGAGTAAACACCTCCAAATCAATAAATTGCATATAATCCAGTTTGATTTTACTCGCTTCCCGTTTGATTTGTGGATGTTGTGCACTTCCCCCTATACGTGAGACAGAGCGGGTAATATCTATTGCCGGTAAGAATCCACCTGAAAAAAGCTGTTCATTAAAAAATAATTGCCCATCAGTAATTGAAATCAAATTGGTTGGAATGTACGTAGCAATCTCCCCTTCCTTGGTTTCGATGATGGGAAAAGCGGTCATGGTGCCCCCACCCAGTTCGGGAGAGAGACAGCTCGAACGCTCAAGTAGTCGTGCATGCAAGTGAAAAATATCTGCTGGAAATGCCTCTCTCCCAGGGGGTTGTCTTAACAAGAGAGAAAGTTCTCGATAACTATTCGCATGGGCACTCAAATCATCATAAATAATTAATGTATCACAACCATTCTTCATCCAATATTCGGCAACAGCACAACCACTAAAGGGCGCGAGATAATGCAAACCAGGCAATGCAGACGCCTCCGCAACAACAACGGTTGTATATTCAAGTGCTTGTGCATCCTTTAGCAATTGAATGGTGGTAAGAACAGTTGATCTTTTTTGTCCAATTAAGACATAAATACAACGTACATTTTTATTTTTTTGATTAATAACAATATCGATCGCTAACGAACTTTTACCTAGGCCATTATCACCAATAATTAATTCTCGCTGTCCTTTGCCAATGGGAATGAGGTTGTCAATTATCTTGTTACCCGTATAAAGAGGCTGATTAATAAAATCACGATGTGTTATTGGTGGTGAAAGAACATCAAGCAAACCATACTCAAGACACTGAGGTACTTCATAACCATCAAGAGGTTGCACTAGTGGATCAATAACTCGTCCTAAAAGACAATCACCAACCGGAATACTTAATGATCGACTGTAATGAAAAACTCGCATCGATGCTTTAATTGTATCCGATTGCTCCAACAAAATAGCACCAATCAGATGCTCCGTTAGATGGAAAACCATGGCCCTACTTCCGTCTTCGACAATCAAAATTTCATCAATTGCAGCTGAAGGTAACCCTTGTATCCAGATAATTCCATCACCAACAGAACTAATGGAGCCAAACTCTTGCATACGTAGCTTAAAAGCATATGAGTCCACCTTCTTCTGCTGCATTCTCAAATTGTGTGGCGTTCCTTCACCTCCAAGATGAGCGTGCCTGAAGGTAGGTGTTCCCTGTTTAGCCTTTTTCATTTTCAGTTTCCGCAAAAAAGGCTAATTCATCACGCAAGTTGGCTTGTAAAAAAAAATGTCCTATTTTAATGCTTAATCCTGCAAGCAGATCGGGATTTTGTTTAAATACTAACACTATAGGCACAACAAATTTATTGTGTATTGTATGAGCTACCGTATTTTTCTGCTCTTCCTCTAAAGGAAATGCACTCTCAATAATTATCTCTTTATTTTCATTTAAACCCTGCTGTAATAAGGTTGTTTTCTCATCTGATAAAGAAGACAACTCAGCAAGGGTTTTATCAATACATTTTTTTTCAAGATGAATATCAGCAAAATTCAGCAAAAATTTTGTAGAAAACCTGCTGGCGTTTAATAAAGCTTCATGCGCATTTTGATTGATTATGGAGGATAATTTTTGCTTTTCTTGCTCTATCATTTTTTCTTTTTCTTGAGCCAAGTAATCTAGGTCTGGTAATCTGGAACAAAATTCAGGAAAAATAAGAGCTATTCCGAATTGGTTTATTAACTCCTGCTCTCACAGAATGGCTTATCCACAAGTCCATAGGCCAGTAGAGCCTTCATCGTCTCGGATAGGCCTGTGGACCCTGTGGGTAAGCCATGACACACCGAACTATGTTTTAGAAACCGTACTAGGGTGTCCGAAATACACTTGAGCTGGTGTTAAATATCCAAAAGACTGATGGAGTCTTCGGTTGTTATAATATTCAAAATACTCAGCTAATTCCAGCTCTATCTCTTCGATTGTTTCGAAATCATACCGATAGAGTTTTTCTTGCTTAACACTGCGCCATAAACGTTCTATGAAAATATTATCGAGGTATCGGCCGCGCCCATCCATACTGATAGAGATTTTGTGGGCCTTCAAGGTATTGATCCAATCATTAGACGTGAACTGAGCACCCTGATCGGTATTAAAAATATCACACCGCCCCTGTAATAACGCGTTTTTTAGCGCCTCTACACAAAATTCTGCTTCTAATGTTGGGGACACCGCCCATTGAAGCACATACCGACTATACCAGTCCATGATGGCAACCAAGTAAACATGGCCTCCCTTCATACGCACGTAGGTAATATCAGCAGCCCAGACCTGATTAGGCTTAGTGATATCGATGTCACGTAATAGATAGGGGTACACGGTGTGCTCTTTATTGGGAACGCTTGTATTTGGCTTTGGGTAGACGGTTTCTAATCCCATAGCCTCCATGAGTCTCTTGATGCGTCGTTTACCAACAGGATAGCCAACTTCAAGGGACAACCATTGTGCGCGCTTCACTTTACCTTCACATGGATACTGGAGATAATGCTCGTCTAACAGCGCCATGAGCCGCTCGTCCTCTGCTGATATAGGAGACGCTTTGTAATAATAACTGGAAATACTCAATCCGAGTAGCATGCATTGTTCTCGGATTGATATTTCAGCGTTGCTATCAATCAGCTTACGCTTTTCATCCAAGCTCAGTGGCAGTCTTTTTTTTTAACCATGATAATTGGGCTTGAAGTCGACCAATTTCCTCATACAAAGCACCAACAAGCTCGGCTTGCTCTTTTTTATCCTTATCATGAGAATTGGAAAAAGCATCTGAAATAGCCTGCAATGCTGTTTGCTTCCATGCTTTAATTTGGGTAGGATGCACACCGTATTCGCTGGTCAGTTGAGCCTGAGTCAATTTTCCTTCAATTGCCGCAACTGCTATCTTTGATTTTTTTGATGCCGTGTAATAGTTTCTTTTTTTGCTCATTCTATTCTCCTCTGTTACTTAGAAGAATAGCTCTTAAAAATTACCTTTTTTCGTCCAAAAAACCGCGCCTATATCAAAAAGCCCATTAATTATTCCAGTGAGTGAATGGATTATTAAAAATGTATGCCGTCAGGCGAAAAACTGGCAAGATAAAAAAATACTCTCTGGGCCTATTGCGATTAATATATCCACCGTTCAATTTATTCGACATTCACTCAGTAAAATTATTGCTGATGCTTTGGCTGAAAATCAACTTGATACATCCTCTATTGAATTGGAAATCACAGAATCTGTGTTCATTGAATACAGTGATAAGTTATATAAAGAAATTAATTTATTAAAAGAAATGGATATTAGTTTAGTGATAGATGATTTTGGTACTGGTTATTCCAGTTTATCTTATTTAAAACATTTACCCGTGAAAAAAATAAAAATCGATAAAGCGTTTATTAATAACTGTGATAATGATTATTTAGATCAAACGATTATTAAAGCAATTGCAACAATCGCACATAAGTTAAATATAAAGGTTGTTGCTGAAGGCGTTGAGTATGAATCACAACTTCACTTTCTACGGGAACAAGGTATTGATGGAATCCAAGGCTTTTATTATTACCATCCATTATCAGTAGAAGAATGTAAAATATATTTGCAAAACAAAAAATAAAAAATTTGAACCATGGATTCGTCATAGCTCAAAAAGCTTTTTTTTATCTCATTTATTTTTCACAAAAATCATTTAAAGCATCTATACTTACCTATGGTTTTAATCATTTTAACTAAGGAAGGGACTTATCATGTATAAGAAAATCATACAAGCAGCTGCATTTACTTTTACGTTAGCACTTAGCCCAGTAGTACTAGCCCATTCTTGGGGCTGCGGGGAAGGATTAAAAAATATGGTTGAATCATTAAAACTCGATGACAGCCAAAAATCTAAGATAAAACCTATTTTAGAGCAACTAAAATCAACAATACAAAATGATGCAGCTCAAATGAAGGGCTTACATGACCAACTCAATCAACAAGCTGAATCGGCTAATATGGATCAATCAACAGTTGACAGTTTAATTGATAAAAAGACAAAACTGATCGGCGACATGATGAAAGCTAAGATCACAGCTAAGAATCAAATTTATGCAGTACTTAACCCACAACAAAAAACAGAACTTCAAAATAGAATGAAAAAAGTGGAAGAAAAAATGGAAGAGAAATTTAAAAGCTGTCATGAAGAATAAACGAAGTATCCTGGGATCTGTTTTGACAATTCGCTAGACTGAGCCAAAATGTCGTGATTTTAGAATACGCAATACAGCGTACATCGACAAAGCATTTAAAATCACGACATTTTTCCAGGGTAGTAGGAGCCGCAACAGATCCTGTTTTAATGCAGAATCAATAATTATTATTCGTGAATTCTTAATCCGAACGGGCAAGAAATGTTATTAAAAGAATATCTATGTTGTGATGCAACCGAACTGGCAAAACGAATTAAAACACGCGAAATTAGTCCCCATGAAGCGTTGAATTGTGCTCTTTCGCGGATAAATGACGTCAATACAACACTCAATGCGGTAGTGAGTGACTGTTCCGATTTTGCAAAAAAATGTCTCACCACTCTTCATGGTGATGAGCCCTATTATGGTGTTCCTCTATTAATAAAGGATTTGGGGCAACCCATTGCGGGAATACGAGGTACTGAAGGATCACGTTTTTTTGCTAAAAATATTCCTCAAATCACCAGTGATTTAGTAAGTAAGATGATTTCATTAGGTTTCATTCCTTTTGCTAAAACAAATACACCAGAGTTAGGCCTTTCCTATGTTACTGAGTCTGCATTATTAGGACCATGTCACAATCCTTATGATCTTAATAGAACTACAGGAGGATCTTCTGGGGGGGCTGCTGCTGCAATTGCTGCAGGTATTGCGCCCATCGCTACAGCAAGTGATGGAGGTGGCTCCATTAGGATTCCTGCTGCATGTTGTGGCTTATTCGGTTTTAAACCAACTAGGGGCTTAACTCCAACAGGTCCTTTAACCGATGAATTATGGTCTGGCTTAGCAGTAAATTTTGTGTTAACTCGCTCTTTACGAGATTCTGAGGCATTATTCAAGCAATTGGCGGATCAATCTCGAGTCCATCCACTTATTCCAAATAGAAAATTAAACATAATATATTTAGATGGCGTTTTTGCACCAGTACCTGTTGCAGAACCATGCCTTGAAGCGGTACGCATAGTTGAGGAATTGTTAAAAAGTTTAGGTCATACAATACAAAGAAAAAGTTTGGCATTAGATCTTCAAACTATCGGTGATTGTGTGATAACCCTTATTGCCGCAAATACATCTACTGTTATTAAAATCCAAGAAATTCAATCAAGGAAAAAAGCAACGCGTGATGAACTTGAACCTGTCACATGGGAATTTTATCAACGAGGAAAGAAACTTTCTGCTTGTGAGTATTTAATTGCCAAGAGTCATTTATACCAGCTCATTCAGCCCCTTCATCAGTTACTCAATCAAAATGATTTAGTACTAACGCCTGCTTTAGCAAAGCTTCCATTACTTATAGGAGAATTAAGTACTCATGATGAATTTGAGCATTATTTACAAAAAAATGTGGAATTTTCTCCTTTTACCTCATTGTTTAACCAAGCGGGCTTACCGGCGATGACCCTGCCAGTTATGTTCCATAATCAGCTTCCGATATCAGTACAAATGGGGGCTGCTCAAGGAAATGACTTATTGCTGTATTCTGTGGCAAAAAAATTACACTCCATGCTGCCTGATTTGAGTCAAGTAATGCCCTTCAAGTTAAGCGAATAAAGGTGCCAGGCAAAAAAATATACAGCTTAATAATTGATGATTAATAAAACGCTTCCGGCAGAATCTGATCTGCTTCTGCTCCAACAATTTGCAGTCTCTCATGAAAACGAATGATTATAACGAATTTACAGGTTCGAGGCCTTTGCGTTTCAGAGTTTCCAAACTCGTAAGTAAAACGACTTATTTGATTATTTTTGTACGAAATATATACTAAATAATGGCCGTACATTTGATAATGAAAAGTTGAGAAAATCTCTACAACCCAGATCTTGATTTACGTCAAGCTGCAAAGGGCTAAAAGCTCCACCAGCAAGGGTAAATATCGGGATGGTCCAGATGATCCCCGCAAATTATTGGTCAACTGGTTCAAAATAAACCTGAGCCAACCCCGGGCCGTCCCCACTAAGATGCTTTATGCTATGAGCTTTTTGGTGCTGATATTTCACCCCATGTTCCAAACTAAAAATTGATACAAACTTTAAAATCTTCGAGGCTATAGGCTAAACAATAACCCTGTCTTTAGTCACGCACGGTTGTCGAAAACTCGAGAGTAATAACTCTCTAACTTACGAAATAGAGGTAATGAGTGATATAAAAGCCCTGATGATGCGCAGGGCTCATAAGCTATGATAATTATCTTTTAGGAAATTGGTTTGGCATAGGATTACCCTTTCCTATATTTTGGATATTTATATCCTTAGCACCACTTTTTTCGGCCATAGCACCTACTTGTGACATGTTACTACTGCCAGTCATACTCGTAGGCTTTGCCGCACTTTGATTGATGGGCGCATTATGACTCATTGGTGCAGTAGAATGCATTATAGTGGGTTTGGATTCAGGTTTTCTAGATTCTTGTTTTGCTTTTACGGCAGGAGTTGTTTTACTTTGAGAAGCGGTTACCTTGACGTTCTTTTTCGTATTTGCCATTTTTGTAGATGAAGATACTTTTTTCGCAGCAGGCGCCGCGGCTTTTTTGGTTGGTGAAGATACTTTTTTCGCAGCCGATGTTGCCGCTTTTGGGGCAGATGAAGATGCCTTTTTCACAGTAGATGCGGCTTTTTTTGCAGAGGAAGATGCTTTTTTTGCTGCAGTTTTAGCTGCGGTAGCAACTTTTTTTGTGCTTTTTGTCATGAACGATGAAGTTTCGTCCATCATCTCGTTCGCACGTTGATCCATATCACGAGAAATATTTAACCATTGCCGCTCAAGGATATTGAAGGTTTCTCTCATATAATTCATAGTCATCTGACTGTTTTGGATAAATAGCTCCATATTTTTATTAAAAAACTCTTCGGGTCTTTTTATATTGAATAAATCCATTGGCTTAATTAAAGATAAGTTCTGCATCATTTTAACGTTCAGTTCCATTAGTTTTTGCATTGGATTATCCATATTGTTAAAAATCTTTTGCTCAAAAAATTGGTTCTTCATAGCATCTCCTTATGTTGCATTGCACAATTAAGATTAGTTATTATTGCCGCGTTTGTCAAATAAAGCCATTTTTGATTCACATAGTTATCACCGAATTTAGAGTAATATCATTTTGATTTTTTTGTGATTTTTCCCTATCACTAAAAAAACTAAGCGTATAACTGGAAGTAGAAGACTCAATATGACTTTTAGGTGGCATTGTAAAAGCTGCTTCGTTCTGTTCCTGTTTTAAGCGAGACAAGAATAAATCTTCTTTCAAGTGTATAGAAACACTATCTGAGGCCAACTCTTGAATATAAAATAAATCACGATGTTCGCTATTTTTTATATATTTTGCAAATTCATCGAGATGCTCTATTTTCGATGAGACCAAATCGATATTTGCTCCTCGCATCATTAAATAAGTACTTAACTTAAAATGACTATGTTCTAAGGCCGTACAAAGTATCGGATCAAGATTTATTGAGAAAAGCATTTCTTGACTGCCTTTTTGTTTATCTAAATGCTGAAAATAAAGCTTCAATAGCAATTCTACAGTAGGTAAATAACCCTTTTCTGCCGCCACGTTTAATAAAGATTGGCAGTCTATTTGTTCAAAAGAAGGAAAAATATCAAATTGCAGTATCCCCTTAATTAATTGGGTATTACCTAATTTTACCGCCTCTTTTAATAGTTTGAATTTATACTTTTCATTAAAAAATTTATGTCTTTCTTCCTTGGTGATTTGATTTATGATGACTGTTAATGCGTCGAAATTCTCAATTTTCAAAGCACAAAGTACGGCTTCTTTTTTATCATCAATGTTGAGTACTTTTTGTTCCAATAATAACTTTAAAATACTCACATCAGCCTGTCTGCAGGCAAGATATAAAGCGGGAACCCTTGCTTTCAAACCTCCTTTAGCTTTTTGTGCTCTTTTTACTACAGCACCTCCATTTAATAAAACTTCTGTGGTTTTAAAATGGCTGTTTTTGATAGCAAGTTCTAGGGATGAAAGTCCATCTACTTGTTTTTGGATATTCGCACCGGCAGTAAGAAGCATTTTTACGTGTTCGGTCTTACCCATTTGAGAAGCGACCATAAGCGCAGTCCAATCTTTGTAATTTGGAGTATCTATATTTTCTCTGCCCAGAGTATGAATCAATTGTTCAAGATCATGCAAGTCTAGATACACTACTGCAGAATGCAGCGTCATTTGTTCTTGGGGGGCGCTTAAAACGGGTATACGTTTCTTTTTAAATTCAGCGTTACTGATTTTTTTAGATAAAATAACATGCAAATAATTTCGTGTCGCATACAATGCTTTTTCATAGGCATCACTTTGGTCCAGGCAAAGCCATTTGTACATCATCTTATCTTCTTCTAAAGCTTTTACTAATCCAGGCTCATCTTCAATCAATTCACGGCACAATGGAAGTTTAAATACTTCAAAAACCTCAAAAAAAGAATGGCCACCACTGTTGTATACCATCAGAGCAGCAAATGCAGTCATATATTTTTGAAATGAACCCTTATGATAAATGTGACCTAAACGTTTCTCTAATATCATATTCCTAATTTGAGCCAATGTAGTGCTGGAAATACCGTTAGAATATGGTTGTGTCATTCGTGAAAATAAAAACTGTGTCCATTGGCTTTCTATCATGAAACTTGCTTGATCTGCGGAGCGTTGAAAAGGTGATACAGTTTGTTCTTTTGTTTTTTCATCATAGCGAGCATCTACGGCATTGACTACATCATGATACAGAGGAAGTGGTGAGGTGGATTTCATTAAACCTTTTGCAGTCGTTCGTACTTTATCATGATCCTTTTTAATTATTCTTCCTCTTCCATCCATACCCATGGTAAATACAGTATCACTACAAAAATCAACCGGCATCGTTTGATCAATCTGAGTATTTAATGTGGACAAACTCGTACTGCACGCAATTTCCAACAAATTTGCACAGGCCTTTTTAGATAAACCGTAAAAATTATTTTTGGCTAACATACAGATTATTTGTGCATATTCCGTTTCATATTTATTAAGTATTGAATCCATCTCTCCTTTAAGAATTTTTTCTGCTTTTTTAATATGAGTCTTATCAGGGGTAGGTAAAGCAAATAAACGCTTTTTTAAATTTTTAGTAAACTCAATTAATTCGCTTTGATTCAGATCTTCTGCATTATTTTGAAGAAGATAATAAGCAAGTTGTGTTTCAAAATAGCGTCGAGTGGGATCTTCATTAATAGTAATAGGATCGGATTTAACCGTATATTTTTTAGATAATAATATTCCCCGAATTTCTTTAATAAAACCAAATTCCTCTTGTGACTTAATCCCTTCAATATAAAGCAGATTTAATTGATCGATGATCGCCAAATCAACCTTTGCTTGAATACAGGCATCCATAACAAGTAATAAACTTTCACCAACCGATAAAATAACTTCACCATCGGATTTATTTTCCGGTATATACTGAATTAAATATTTTTTTATTAATTCTAAAGGAATGCTCATAATAATCGTCCTTAATTTTTATGAGTAATCATCCAATATACTGCGTAATTATTTTTGCTTCAACTTCTGGCTATTTAGTGTTTTTTGAAAACTGAAATTGATATGGGTTGGACCCTAGCTCTAATTTGATTAGTCAAATGCATTAGGAAGTTTTGTTGGACCAAGGTCCATCCCAGGTCTCTATGTCTTATATGCTACATAACCATTATTTGTATGAGACAGGATAGTACTTATTATACTTATTTTGCTTAAAACATACTTTTTGTAAAAAAAACGATAGCATAATTCCTGTTTTTTCAGGTAGGATGAAAAGGGTTTTTATTGTTATTTTTTTCAAGGAGAGAGTATTGTGGGCAAACTTACTGTTGATGGAATGAGCGCTGTTGAAAAAGCAAAAAAAGACCGTGCGGAAGCACTAAGATCACTAACTTCCACACCATTTAATGTCAATGATGAGAAACAACAAGCTGCATTAAAGAAATACATAAATGACTTCGAGTACAATGCCAATCTCATGTATCTTTTCCAAGGAATGAGTACTGGACTAACCGCTTGGGGTGGCTCTTGGCTTGCAGGGTTTCTTCTACCGATCCCCGAATTTGCGAAGTACTTCCTAAGTATGTTTCTGTATTGTGGCGCTGCTGGTTATATTCTCCAAAATTTTAGCCTCGCTGACTTCCATAATCAACTCGACGAAATGAAGTTAATTTACAACTGGTGCTTGAAGAAAAATCAACCTGAATATGATGGAACCGATAATACCGAAATACTCTCCAACTCGGATGTCCAACGTATGATTAAATTAATGGCCCCACTCTGCCCTACTGAATTTATGTGCGTATGGAAAAAAGTAACTTCGGCAGAAGAAACTAAAACTTCTATTTGGAGTGGTTTCTATCATGCTTATTCACTCTTTTCTGCACCTAAAACCGATGTTGATCTTAATCGTCTTCAAGATTTAAAAGCCAGTGTAGAGCGCCGAGAACTTGATGTGGGTATATATAAAGGTGTAGAGAGTGCCGTTCGTTACTTCGCAACAGACTCTCATTTTAGAGAACTTTTAATTGCCAAAGTACAGCAACCTGTGGAGCAAATAAAAGGGATGTTGCCATCAGTACTTAGCTTAGGACATTCAAAGTCTGAGTAATAGACTTGCAGCTGGTGTCAATTGTATCCTGGGTGAAACGCAGCAATAAGGGATTTTTTACTATTACGATTTTACCGAGGGACCTCTTGGATATAGCACTCGTGTTACGATCAGAGATCCCTCGCCAAACTTGGGATGACGCCAGCTCCTCTATACTTTACCTACACTGACGATAAAATTTTTGTAGTGAAACTACTTCTTAAATAAAACCCGCGCGGTAGGGTTTTGATTTTATTGCCTTGAATATCATAACCGTAACATAAAGATTTTCCATTTGCGGCTTTAGGCCGTACTTGCAAATACTCCCCTTCTTTTGCATCGACGCTTTCAAGATGCCCAGTACCGATTTGTAAAGACAAATAATTCCAATCTGCTTCTAAAATACTCTCTTGTAATCCATCTGGTGACCATATAAATCCTTCTCCAATCCTTCTTTGTGGATATGGAATGTCTGTATCTCCTTCTACGGGAACCCACAGAATTCGTTTTAATTTAATGTAGCATTGGGAGGTCTTCCATTCTTGTCTATGAATTGTTAACAGAGGAATAGAGGTAATGAATGTCGATTCGGTGGGTTTTCCAGATTGATTTAAAGGAAGTGTTTTAAGTTCTACGCCGAGAAGTTTGAAGTCAGGCAATGATTTATTTTGGGCATCAGTGCCTAAAGCTAACTCAATGGCCTGGCCGACCCACCCTTTTCGCTGATTTGGATTAGCTGGAATAGATAAGCCTAGACTTAAAGCAAGTTGTGCAAAACTAAGACCAGCAATGCTGGAGCAGCGTTCAAGTAATTCCGCTTCAGTTTTCGGTGCTCTGTTTTTTAGAGATGAGATCACCTTGTCCCTCTTTAATTTCAATGGAAATCGGTTCTATAGGCGGTTTAATATTTGCTGCTTTAAACTGTGTCATTATGGCAAACAATACTTTAGATTGGACTTCAATTCGAGTATGTATTTGCACATTAATGAAATACCGAACCTCAAACTCAAGCAAGGCTTCATCAATTTTTTTAAGAAACACTTGAGCCGGTGGATCGCCAACAATTTCTGGGGTCGTTGCCAAAATATCCTGTATTAGTTGCTGAATCATTACGGGATCATCAGAACGACTGACTTTTATAGGAATAACTGTTCTGACAATACCGTCCTGATGTGTCCAGTTAGTAAAAGGCTTATTAAATGTTTCTGCATTAGGAATCAATACTTCCATATTGTCCCAAGAAGAAACTCTCATAGACCGAATGCCAATATGAGAAACACGTCCTTCATGTTCTCCTACTGTAACTAAATCCCCTTCTCGTACAGGCCGCTCAACAAGTAACATGAGACCACCAACAACGTTGCTGGCAAAATCACGTAAACCAAATCCCATACCAACTGCAAGTCCCCCGATAATCATTGACATACCGCTAAAATCAAATCCAAGCACATGGAGAGAAACAAAGCCACCTAAAAGAACTATTGCATATTGACTAAAGACCGAAAGACTATTTCTTATCCCAGCATCTTTAGCATTTTTATACAACCAACGATAACAAAATTCACGCGTCCATTTGGCAGCCCAAACACATACTGCAAGTAGAATAAAAAACCCTATTGTACTGGTGATAGTGATATGGATACCTGGGATATTAACAATGGTATATTGCGCAAATTTACCCAAGCTGATCATAACCCACGAATCAGAATGCCAGCCAAATAATTGAAAAAGAACCAACATGCTCGCAACAAGTAATAGAATCCGCAGAATTTTATCTAAGGGTTTTAAAAAAACCTCTACCCATAACCATCCATTACGCAACGAGGAAATCATTAATTCTGAAAACAATTCCAAAGCATCGAATAACAGGCCTCTTGAAAGGATGTAACCCACGAGAACAAGTAAAGCATAGGCCTGATATTGACTCATATTCCATGCTAAATTGATAAATCCTAATAAGCCGATTACAGCAGTAGTAAATAATGTTATGGGTACAAGGATCACCAATAAAGAAATTGCATTTTTAACGTATCTTTTTTGACTTTTTAATAATGGACGAAGAAGATACGGAATGACGTCCTTACTTTTCCATATCACCAAGGACACCGTTAAAATAAAGAGCATAAATAAACGGTTAAATATGTCTTGAAGCAGTATCGATAAGGGTAATGAATGACCGAGGGTCATTAAAGCTGTAGTCCATCCACCAAAAAGTAATAACCATTTTAAACGGTAATAAAGTTTGACATCCTTACCTGATGAGTCAGTAATTCGCTCTAGTAACACTAAGCGCGCTATCAAGATTAAAATCTTAAAAGTAAACCATACTGCAATTAATTTAAACAACAACTGATAATTAGAAAAGGAAATATGGGTTACATAGAGCAATGCCCATAACATAGAAACGATACAAAAATAAGGTATGTTTCTTTGCACTAAAACCAAAATACCATCATATAGATAACCGGTTAGACGGGAGCGCTCTTTATCTCTACGAAGCGTTCTTAAAAAACGGCTTATCATGAAGAAAAAACCGGCTATAAAGACAAATCCACCCCATAAGATCACCATAGATAAAGGACTTAACCATAAATAGCTATCGTATACTTTTAAACTCAATGTGTTGATGTATTTATAAAATAAACCGGGAATCGCTGCAATTTTATTAAGGATAATAGGCCAACTGCTAATATTGTAATCCGCAAGAGTTTGTCGAGCAGACATTAATTTCTTAAGCTGGGCTTGATAATCAGACAAATTCTTAATGAGCAGTTGTTTTTGGGCATTCGCCTCTTTAAGTTGCAGAGCTAAGGTAGCTTGTAACGATCGTATCGATTTTTTTAAATTAAGGGTACCAATAAGTTTCGTTTCATTATTCAGAAAATTGCTTATTTGTTGGATTGTTTTTTCAACTTTAGAATATTGATTTATAGCATCTTTATAAATATCAGTGATTAATTGTAAATTTTTTGTATCTGGATTTTTAAGATAAATAATATCTGCTCTTACTACGGTCTTCTGGATATTTAAAGCATTTAAATGATTTTGAATCGCTGCAATATTTTGATTGTTCATTAATAACATTGCTTCATAATCTGCCGCAGAAAGTGGTTTTGATGACCTGGAATTTTTATCGGATTGATTTTTGGTATTGGTTTCATAAAGTACAGCCAAACGCTTATTAAGTTGTTCTTTTAATGCCTTAATTTGCGCTAGTTTTTGCTCAAGAACAAAATTCGAATGCCACAGCTCCAAGTGTTTTATCTCTTCATTCAATGATGATTGATATTCTTTGGCAAGCTTTAAATTTTCAATTATGAGTTGAGTGGTTTGTTTATTGATGTTAAGTAGGTTTTCTACTTTTTCTACGCGCTCAGGAATCGTTGTATTTTCTTTCGATATTGGCATCTGCTGGAGATGCTTTAAACGCTGATTTAAATTATTTTGTTCTTTATACTGATGGTCGAGAAAACTTTCCAAGCTTTCAATCTTAACGCGGCTCATCGAGAGAATGGCGGATACTTGCTTCATTTTGACATTAAACTCTTTCTCACTTTGAAGCATGATGGGCTGCTTTGTTTCCTGAATGGATTTTGTTAAATGCGCTTTTTCTTGGGTTAAATATTGAGTAAAAGTAGCCGGTTTCTTGGCCGGAGCAGCTAGCGCCAAGGAAGAACAGAAAAAAAAGAAAAATAAGAAACTTAAATATCTTCGACTTTCAGAGAGTGATTTTATTTTTATTAATAAAGAACTCTTGCTATACATACAGGGATCCTTCTCCAAATTAATTTTGATATCAATTGAATGAGAGATCCCTGTCTTTGCAGGGATGATCAATTTTTTTGCGAGGCTAGCTAGACTTCTAACCAGCTTGTTATTTAGTCTGTGTCGTTGGAGCAAGTCTTATTCCTAATTCAGTTAATTGCGTGTTACCCGTAGGAGATGGCGCGCTCGTTAAAAGGCACGATGCTGTTTGAGTTTTAGGAAAAGCAATAACATCTCTAATTGATGTTGAATCTGTAAGTAACATCGCTAGGCGATCGATACCCAGGGCGATACCACCATGCGGTGGTGCTCCATATTGTAAAGCATCCAATAAAAAGCCAAACTTTTCCTGAGCCTCTTGCTCATTAATTCCAAGCAACTCAAAAACTGCTTTTTGTAAATCTGATTGATGAATACGAATGGATCCCCCTCCGATTTCATAGCCATTAATTACAATATCATAAGCCTTGGCTAAGGTCCGTGTCGGATTAGCACGTAAGTTCTCAGGTGATAGATCTTTAGGTGAAGTAAATGGATGATGCATCGGATTGAGTTTGTTAGCGTCATAATCCATTTCAAACATTGGCCAATCAACAACCCATAATAATTCCCACCCATCTTTAAGCAGTTTTCTATCATGGCCTAATTTTATTCTTAGTGCTCCCATCGCTTCATTAACAATATGGTTTCTATCCGCACCAAAGAAAATAACATCTCCAGTTTTAGCTTCTGTGCGTCGCAGAATTGCGAGTACTGCATCTTCGGAGAGAAATTTTAAAATAGGAGATTGCAAACCGGTCATTCCTTCATCCAGATCATTTACTTTAATGTAAGCAAGCCCCTTAGCTCCATAAATACCGACAAAACGGCCATAATCATCCAAATCCTTTCTGCTTAGATCACAGCCGCCTGGGAGTCGTAATGCAATCACTCTGGATTCAGAATCATTTGCAGCAATAGAAAATACTTTAAAATCACAGTCTTTAACTATGTCAGCCACATCAATGAGTTCTAAAGGATTGCGTAAATCCGGTTTATCACTACCAAAGCGCCGCATTGCTTCAGCATAAGGCATTCTGCGTAATTTTTCAGGTAAATCCACATCAAGAATTTGTTTAAATACCGTTTTTAATAAACCTTCGATGAGATTGATGATGCTTTCTTCATCAATAAAAGACATCTCGATATCAAGTTGTGTAAATTCAGGTTGTCTATCGGCTCGTAAATCCTCATCACGAAAACAACGAACGATTTGATAGTACTTGTCAAACCCAGAAATCATAAGTAACTGTTTAAAAAGTTGTGGTGATTGAGGCAACGCATAAAATGACCCAGGATGAACTCTGGATGGTACCAAATAGTCGCGTGCTCCCTCTGGGGTTGCTTTGGTTAGCATTGGTGTTTCAATATCAAGAAAATTCTGCTGATTAAGATAGGTACGAATGCAACTGTTTAACTGATGTCTTAATGTGAGTTTGTGCTTCATTGATGGACGGCGCAAATCAATGTAACGATATTTATAACGTAGATCTTCATTCACAACTTGAAAATCATCAGGTAAAAATGGAGGTGTTGGTGATTGGTTAAGAATTTCAAGCTTGCTGCCAATTACCTCGACTGTACCTGTAGCCATCGCTGGATTAATCATCCCTTCGGGTCTTTTACGCACCACTCCGGTAATTCGCACCACAAATTCGGAGCGTAATTTTTCTGCATCAGAGAAACATTCTTTATTTTCTGGTTCATAAACTACTTGCAAGATACCTGAGCTATCACGTATATCAAGGAATATGACACCACCATGATCTCGACGATGATGAACCCAACCACAGACAATAACTTCTTTACCTAAACTTGACTCATCGACGCCCAAACAGTAGTGTGTACGCATATAAAAAACCGCCTATTTAAATTTTTACAAATTGTTTGTTAATGCTGCCTCGGACATTGGCGGCATCACTCCTAAAGAAATTATAAATTTAAGTGCCTCATCAATACTCATATCTAACTCAATAACATCACTTCTTGGAAGCATCATAAGAAAACCTGAAGTGGGGTTAGGTGTAGTAGGGATAAATATAGAGACTAATTCTTCTTTTGTTTTATTATTTATTGATGAACTTGCTGCACCGGTTTGGAAAGCAATGCTCCACAATCCTTTACGTGGATACTCAATTAAAACTACTTTTCTAAAAGCCTCACTATTTGTTGATAATACGGCATTAATGACTTGTTTTACTGTTTTGTATATTGAGCGGACTAGCGGAATTTTAACAAGAATTGATTCCCCCCACTCTACTAATCGCTGTCCGAAATAATTAGTAGCAATTATTCCAGTAACAAGAAGAATAATAAGCGATAAAATAACGCCTAAACCTGGAATATAATGGCCAATTAATTGTTCGGGTTGATACGCTTTAGGGATCAAAGCCAAGGTATTATCAAGTAAGTCAATAATAAAACGCAAAACTCCTATCGTGATGAGTATCGGTAACCATACCACCAATCCAGTGAGTAAATAACTTCTTAATGACAATGGTTTCACTTAGTGTCACCGTCTTTAGTAGTTTTTGAGGAAGAAGTATCATTTGCTTTATCTGCAGTACCGGAATTATCATTTTTAGTAGTAGCTTCTGCAGGTTTAGTATTTTTGTTTTTAAAATCAGTAGCATACCAACCAGTACCTTTAAGTTGAAAGCCAGCGGCAGAGATCAGTTTGACCACTGTATCTTTATAACATACAGGACACTGTTTGACCGGCTCATCACTAATTTTTTGCATTAAATCAAAGTGATGATTACAACTGGTACATTGGTATTCATAAATTGGCATCGAAAACGACTCCACTAACTTCAGATAGTTCAAACTAACCTATAATTATAACGAACTCCGAAAGGATGAACAATATGTAAGCCCTATGACATGGGTTTAGATTTTTGGGTATTCCTTTGAGTTATCTAAATTTTTATAAATATTTTTCGTCGATATAAAAAGGCAGCCACAAGAAAATTTAAAAAAAGAAACACTATGGCATAAAAAAGCCCTGCATTTTCTTGACTAAAAGTTCCAAATAGATATTCCGCGATGACTACTCTTAAGACGTCTTGAGATCCATCGGGTAAGTGAAAAACAAACATGGATTGAATCTTCAGTAAAACAACATGAAAAATAAAAATAAAGAGTGCATTCATGCCAAAAATCTTAAATGGAATAGACCATTTTGTATAACCCAATACATCGATAACAAAAAAACATAAGCCAAAAACGATAAGGGAAAAACCACTACTCCATAAAATAAAAGTGCTTGTCCATAAATTTTTATTAATAGGAAAGCTATAACTCCATATCCAGGCGATTAACAGTGACAGCAAACCCACTGCGATTAATATTGCGCTTTTCTTTTGTTTACTGATACGAGTTAATAAAAAATGTCCTGTTAATAGGCCAGAAAGTGTTGTAGCGACTGATGGGATAGTACTTAAAAGACCCTCTGGATCAAAAGTCTTAAATAATAAATGTGCAGGAGAAAATATTTGACTATCGATACAAGCGCCCCAGTTGTTTTCCATACTTAATTGATCTGTTCCAGAACCAGGAAATGGAATTTGAGTTAGGAAAAACCAATAACCGATAATAATCCCGAAAAAGATAATAATTTGTGTACGGATGGAGGTACGAAGATAAAGAACCGAACAGATGAAGTAACATAAAGCAATACGTTGCAAAATTCCATAATACCGTATCGTTGATAAATTAATAATTTTTGGAAAAACACTAAGAAATAATCCAAAAAAAATTAAAAGGAATGTACGCGTTAAAATACTTCGGTAAAGTTGGGCATTGCTTGCCTCATTAATGTTTTTCTTTAGACTGATAACCGTTGTGATCCCGACTATAAACAAGAAAGCAGGAAATACTAAATCAGCTAAACTGCAACCATTCCACTCAGCATGCATTAATATGGGATAAGAAACCCTGGTTCCAAGGCTGTTAACTAATACCATTAACGCCATAGTTAGACCGCGGAATACATCTAAAGACAAGATACGATGATTATCAATTGGATTACTAATCATAAAAGATTTTCATTGAAAAAAGAAATATGATAGCAATAATATGCTAAGTTGTCTTCAAACCGCGCACAGGAACATCCATATGATACACGTAATGTTTGATAATTTGTTCTGCTTGTTCACAAGTTAATGGCTTGCTAATTGCTCCCTCCATAAAATAATGTTGGCAATCATATTTGACCACATCCGCTTCAAAACCAGTCAAAGCGATAATGGGAACATGATGATTTGTATTTTTTTCCTTTTGACGTAGTTGTTTTGCAACCACATATCCTGAGGAGTCTTCAAGACCAATATCCATTAAAACGAGATCATATTTTCCTGGATGAAATAATTTTATAGCGCTATCTGCAGAATCTGCTATATCGACGTGACAATGTAATGCAGTTAAGAGTGCTTTTTCAACATTTTGCGCAATGATATTATCTTCCACCATAAGCACAGTAGGCAAGTAACCTTCTTTCAGGGAGCTATGAACGTTTTGATTATGTTCCTGTAGTGCATTAACATGGGTTTTAAGTTCTTTATTTAAAGTAACGTCGTTCAAAATAACAATTAGTCCAATTATTTTTTTATTGCGGTCATGCATTGGTATTCGCGACAATTGAAAGTAATAAGCTGTACCCGAATTGTCTTCAATTGGTTTTTCTTCGACATGATGTTGTGGAACACCCGAAAAAATTACCTTCATATCCTCTAGTTTTAATTCTTCTACCCGTTGCTTATCCCAGTGCGCAAACTCCTCCATTTGCTGATAAGGTGAACCCTTCAGATCTTTGAGCGTATTTAGTCCAAGCAATTTGATGAAATTATTATTACATCCTTTGAGATTACATTCAGTATCAATCCAGTACACAATGTGGGGCATTGAATTGATAATTTCCATGTAATATTGATGAATGGAATCAATCTCATCTTGAGATCTGTTTTTAGCGTGGGGTGACATGCAAATACTCCAATAATTTATCGTTTCGCATGTAAATTATAGTACAGGTATCGTATTTTGAGTTTTTAGTTTAAATGTGCAAGAAGTTAAGCATTACCCTCGGACATATCCTCATCCAACAGCCCATTGAAGAAATTTATTGTAGTAATAGTGACCATTAAGAGCAAATATTGAATTAACATGGCCTATACTAAAACTATCAGTGATGTAATTCCATCAGATCTATGATCGATTCAAATAAATTTCAGCGGCTATATAGGATTATTGATTTATTAATAGCATCCGATTCGGCTCCCTCTTTTTGGAAGGGTACTATTCCAAGTTGGAAGGGTACTATTCCAAGGACACAAAATCTCCCTGCTACCGTTTTCTCTATGAGGGAACTGTTCGAAGAACATCAAAGTAGCCCTTTTAAAAGCGACTTTTCAGAACAATTAAGATTATTGATTAATTTAGGAAAAAAAGCAGATGATGCATTAAATGCCGAAGAAAATAGTGTTAAGGAAAAATTGAGTACTTTTAAAATGTTCAAAAGCCTTTCAAGAGATCCTATAACACAAGATTTTTATGAAGCGATTGCTCAGTTGAAAGATTTAGATAACCTTCCTGAGAATGAGCAAAATATCTTAATCAATGAGGTTAAAAATAAATTATTAGATATAATTCAGGAGAGAAAGAGTGTTCATTACAAATCTCCACGCTTAATGACGGACATATTACACGAAGAACAACAGGAGCGATTGCTAAAGTCTCAATTAAAGCTCCATGCTGCCGAAGATAGAACAATAACCTATATTTACAGTGATATCCCTCCATCACAAGTGTTTAGGCAAGGATTTAAATCAAATGGATTAGATCGAGTACTTTTTGATGGAGTATTGGGACGATCTGTTGATAAAGAATCAAGTATGTATCTCATCTCTCAAAATCACTTGGATTTAAAAAAAGCCCAGAAACATAAATATGTTTATGTTGTAGATGTTTTTTCTTCAGCAATAATAAATACAAATGATTTCTCGAGAAACCCTGTTCCCAATCTGAGTTTGATACCGCGTGCGGTTGAGCCTGGCGAAGTCGTTGGTTGTTTTCAAGTAACTAGTGGAGAAAGGCCTCAAATTGTGGGTGTGGAAGGGAACAAAGAGTATAAAAAATCAATAGCTCCAGGTGAGAAGCTTTTATTTAGAGCGGATAGCCGTCATCATTCTGGTGATCCTTCCAAAGATTTAGCATTAAATAATTTTAAAGAAGGTTCAATGAAGCCCAAACCAAGCAATATATTTAACTCTGGGATGAAGCCATGGACTAAATATTCTGATGATTACGAAGGACATATTGATAAACGAACACCAACCATTTTTATTTCTAGCACTGACGACATTGAACGGGCACTAAAATTTCCTGAAGAGGTGAAAGCAAATGAAAAGCGTTATATTTATGTAATGTATAAACCTGAACGAACAATTAAATCAAAAGACCTATATGCAAATAGTCTACATGCAATCAATGATAGTGAATATTTGGTTCCAGGCGGTATTTCAGGTGAACATATTATCGGTATGTATACCTATGAAAATGGCAAATTCACTTCCTTTGATCATAATCCTAATTGTACGGTAAATATCGGTAGTAGTCCTAAAGATTTTTTAGAGGAGCGTGGCTTACCGATAACTGAAGATATGGAGAACATCGAGGAAAAGCATTCAAAATTCGAGCTGTGATTAGATTAGGGCGTGTTGACAATTTATCCCCACCGGCTACGTGCCGCGACGTGTTCGCGGCATCCAGGAAATGGTCAAGTTAAAGATGAACTTAATTCATTGCTCTAATCGATTGATGAATAAGAGCAAACTCATAATATATCGATTTCAATATCAAGTATAAAACGAGTTTGCAATGGCTAGACTGATGCTCAGTGATGAGCTATGGTCTAAGCTAAAGGATATGATAGCGAGGAAATTCGAGATCAGATTAGGCAAAAATCATCTACTCCAATGATTCCTCGGAAGACGAACTCTAAAACTGGGAATGCTGATATTGATTGGGGTCTATACAAATATCGTCATCTAGTTGAAAACGTATTTGCGCGACTTAAACATTTTCGAGCTGTTGCCACAAGATATGATAAATTGAAGAGAAATGATGCGTCAATGCTCGCAATGGCTTGTTCCTATATTTGGCTACCAATGTAATCCGTGAAATTTAGGTGATATCATCGCATTGAGTCCAACACTCTGATCAAAACAAGGAAGCAAAATGAAGTCATTTTATGTCTATATTATGGCAAGCAAGCGAAATGGTACACTATACGCTGGTTCAACATCAGATTTAATTAAACGAGTCTGGGAACATAAAAACAACCTGATTCCGGGATTTACAGCTAAGTACAATGTACATATATTGGTTTATTATGAGGTTCATGAAACCTATATAGAAGCTGCTCGACGTGAAAAGCGATTCAAAAATTGGCCCAGGCAGTGGAAGTTACATTTGATTGAGAACCTAAATACAGAATGGCATGATCTTTATGAAGAAATTTGCCACTGATTAAGATCGGCTGGTTGCCGCGAACACGTCGCGGCACGTAGGCGGTGGGGATGAATTGTCAACACGCCCTAATATTTTACATTTAATTTTCAAAAAAAATTCTTTATAGTCATCTACCCAGGGCAGCCCCGGGGACGTATCATAGGGGATAGCCAGTTGTAAAAGCTAACGCAGAATCCACTCAATTTGTTGCTTTAAATCAATAGAAATTTCAGAAAGCTCCTCAAGTTCGTAATCCATATAAGGATTTTCAACTGTATTCGTCTCTTGATGCTGCCGTATTTTCTTATCGCGCTCCTGGTGTAACCATAAAATCTGCGGCTTAAATAAATGAAGTATCCCTTCAACCCAGTTGTCCAGTGCTTGCCAATAAGGATCATCCTGTAAGCTCATTTTGTAGCGTTTAAGCAAACGCGCACTGTGATCAGCAGGATACCAAATTTCGGAGGTTACCCAGCGATTAACAGTGAATAAGCGTATGGGTTGTCCTAATTGATTCATACCAATAGCGACTAAATGAGTCATTGGATTATCAATATATCTGTCCCAATCGGCTAAAGGTGCTGGTTTGATACTTTTAGGAATCTGTTTGTACCGTAAAAAACAATGAAAATGGCCGTGCTCAGTACTTTCATAGTTTTCTCTGTGGCAGTGATAAAAATATTGAGCCCCCGTTTTATGATCGATGCGATCTCCCTTAGGGTAATGACTCATTCGTTCGAAACGACGTTTTTTATTTAGGGCGTAATGAAGAATGTTTTTACCCTTATTTGTCGTCATCATTTGTTGTGATTCTAAAATTTGTTTGGCGTAATTCAAATAAATATTCTTATGCCACTTACTTAGTTCGGGTAAGGTAAAATCTGAATGGGTAATCATATTTCTTACTTCATGAAGGAATAATACGAAGAGGTAGTAAAAACTACCTCTTTTAGAGAATAAAGATTACAGATTACTCGCCAGAGCAACCACCGCAACCTTTACAACCTTTGCAGCCTTTACAACCTTTGCAGCCTGCACAACCTTTGCAACCTTTGCAGCCTTTGCAAGTGCTAGTAGTTGTAGAAGCGTCATCTGCATAAGCAACAGAAACTACAGGAGCTGCTAATACAGTTAATAGAGCAGCTACAGCTATTGTTGATTTTTTCATAATTTTACTTCCTTGATAGTTAATGATTTTTAACCCAATTAGATATTAGCAAAGAAATTGGAGTTTTTCTTCCTTTTTTTGAAAAAAGTTTATTTTTTCAGGCATTTTTATCGCATTCAATATGCTTAAATCAAGATAGCTCTTTTTTCGAAACCATTAAAAAGAATTTATCCAACATTCTTGCACTTAAAATCCATTTAAGAAAAATCATGAGATGAGCCGGAAATGTAACTGGATACTTGATCCTAGGTCTTTTAGATTCAATTGCATGAATAAATTTACTAATTACTGCATCGGGTTTGCGAGTAAAAACAGAGTCCGATTTTTTTTGTTTAAAACTTGTCAGCATTTTTTCATATTGTTTGGAGAAATAACTATTGTGCACATTAATATGACTTAATGATTTATCAACACTGTTATCTCGAAAATGGCTTTCTATTGGACCAGGCTCTATTGTAATGACATCAATACCTGATGATTTCAATTCAAGCCTCAACGTATCACTAATCCCCTCTACGGCATACTTTGAGGCATTATACGCGCCACGAAAGGGCAAACTAATAATACCTAAAATTGAACTTAAATTAATAATGCGGCCATACCCCTGCTGACGCATCACGGGAATGGCAAGATTTGTGAGCTCGACCAAGCCAAAAACGTTGGTTTCAAATTGTGCTCGTAATACATCGCGTGAAATATCTTCTAAAGCCCCTGCTTGACCATAACCCGCATTGTTGATTAAAACATCTAAACGTCCTTTTGTGATAGCAAGGACTTCAGTAAACGCACTTTGAATTGAAGATGAATCAGAAACATCCAGAACAACCGCTTCTATTCCCATATCCAATAATTTTTGAACATCATCTTTATTTCTGCAGGAGCCTATCACTCTGTGCCCTCTTTTTTTCAGAGCAAAAACAGCATCAAAGCCTATACCACTGGAACAACCAGTAATTAAAATGATTCTTTCCTTCATATATGAAATCCAAAAATTGCTCATGAAAATGATTTATAATCTATAATTCATAATGTAACAACAAAAAGATGGGGTTGCATGATGGAAAAGGTTAGCATCCAAAGTTACAAAATGGTTACGCGTATTCTACTCTCCGTTACCCTCCTTATAGGTTTTTTCTACAGCAGCCTGGTTAAAGCAGATTCGCCACCTTCACAACTACCCGGCCAGCAGCTTGCTTATTTTATTGGATATCATTCTGGCGGCTATTATGAACCACCTCCATATTATTATCATCGTCATCATAGGAATCTGGTCTGGACCCCCTGGAGATATGTAGGACATGGCTGTCGCAGAAGTTGTCTTATTGATCGCTGGAGTGGTCGTGTTATTCGTTGTAGAAGAATGTGCCGATAATAAAACGTTTTTATAAAAACAAGGTGTGCACAGAGCACATCGCCCCGAGAGTTAGCGTCCGCCATCATCCAGTGGCAGTGTTCTCATTCCTGGCATCCCGAGGGATCTCCATGCAGTAGCACCATGTTACGATAGTGGGTCTCTTCGCTACACTCGTGATCACGTGAATTCTTAGGCAAAATAATCGACTAATCCCTTAAGTCTTTCTTTACTTCTTAAGGGGGTTACTCCAACTTCCTCCTCAAATGGGTGATTTAGTTGCTCTTGGTCTTTATTATTTTGCTGAGAAAACTGACGTGGATTGGCTTCAGAATCAATTTGCACCTCAGATAAATTTAAACCTTGCTCAGCCATCATCGCCTGTAATCTAGGCAATGATTGATCAACAATGTCTCGAATATGATCATTATGGGTGATTATATTTACCGTAGCTGTATCATTTATCACCTTAATATTAATTTCTAGCGGACCTAAATCCTCAGGATGTATTTTAATTACAGCACTCTTAATTTCTTGTTGACCAAGCCAAATAATATGCTCGGAAAATTGTTTTGACCATTCGGGTTTATCTATTTCCATGGGTATCGTTAATGATTGAGGTGTCTTCTCGAGAGGGGCTTCCCTGTTTTCTATCTCCCTGGGTAGAGCAAAATGTACTTCATTTGTTAAGTTATGAGCAATGGATTGGTATTCCGTCCCAACAGCATTTTCACTTGTCAGTTTCGGTATAAGAAGAGGTAGTGTTTCTTCCTTTTCTTTAATTAGTGGTTGAAATGAAAAGAATTCCTCCGTTTTTTTAAGTTCTACTGGGTTTTCTAAATAGGTGAATTTAGCTTCTAACGGTAAATTTGATTTCATTAATTCTATATTTTTAAGATGAGATAGCGGAATACTTGAAGTATCTACTCCGTTTTCAACAGGTTCTTGAGACTTTAACATTGTATTTTTAATAAATGGATCACGGTCAGCATTTAAAATCTGATCGGTATCATTCAGTAGATTATCCTTAACTTCAACCAAAATGGGTCGTTGTTGCTGGATGTCACTTTCATGTTTATCTTGTTGTTTTATCTCTTCGAACAAAACATTATTTTTAGAACCGATTTCATCATGCAGTGTTTCAGTTTCTATAACTGGTACTAACTTGGGTAAGGTTTTTTCATCATCTTGCTTTGTGAGTGATGCGCTATTTAACAAATCCAATGGATTATCTTTCGGTTCTGCATTGCTCTGATTTATTTCAATTTCCTGCCGATAATAGTGAGAATTAATCCAAGAAACAGCAACATTATTTTCCATTTCAGTTATTGTTTCCTGTACATTTTTATCTTCGGAAACATCGTCTGATTCCGAATTAATTGTTTCTGATGGAGGCAGCTGAAGTTCTTCTGGAGTTGAAGAATTTTCCTGATAATTAGATATTTTTTCTACAACATGTGTTAATAATAAAATAAAGGCATTCGAATCATTGAAATCGATGGTTGACAGAGGATTTTGATTATCATTTTGATATGTTCCTACTGATTCTGCCAATATTTCGCCATTTATCGCAGTTTCACTTGACTCATTATTAGAGAAAAGGTCAGCAACACCAGATAAATTGGATAGTACATTATTCAAGTCGGTCATTCTAACGCTCTCCATAATTTTGATTATTGGAAAGCAATATTCGTACCAATTGATAACTTAAATTGTAATCATCAAAATTTTGTAAAAAAATATTTCTTGAGTGTAAATTCACCTAAAAGGTCTATTTTGGAACAAATCAATAATGCTAATCTACGCTCACTAATATTTAAAGGACAATGAACATGTATTCTAAGTCATTTTTTTCTAAAAAATACACGCATGAATTAGTTATGTTGGAAATCAAACAGGCGAAAGACTTATTGAAGAACAAAGCAAACACAGATAAAGAGGCTTTTTTTATCCTGCTAGAGGATCGAATCGTGGATTTTGAGAAGGCCCTCAGAGAAACTTCTGATCCTTATGAACAACAAAGAATAATCGATCAATATCATCGGTTTGCTAAAACGTTACTCGATTGTCTCTCCAAACCAAAAGAAACGCCTAATCATTTAAGAATTTACTTTGACTCTAAAAATTATTACATCGTAGGTGTTACTGAGGTAACTCAAGAGCCTATTCGGCACAACATATCACTTGCTGCGACCATTTTAGGTGCTGCGCTGATCTTGGCATCCATTGCAACACTTTTTGTGAATCCCCTGTTTACAGCTATCTTGCTCCCTATTGGTATTAGTATTTTGGCTCCTGGATTATTTTCTTTATTAAATCCAAATTCTCTTGACCCATCAACCAAAAAAGAGGAAGAGAAAGTAATTTTTGAAGCTGGAGCTCGAGTAATTGATCCAAAGTTTGATGAGGATCAACAATATACTCCTCAGTTGAGCACTATGGCGTTCTAAAAAGTTCAGGCCTAATTTCATCAGATCTCATGGAATTTTCTTAAAATTGAGCTATCATTCAGTTTTTGATTTTAGGAGCTCCTTAAATGAAAGTAGGTCGTGACAGCTTATCAACAAAATCTCAATTGCATGTAGATGGAAAAACATATCATTATTATAGCCTTAAAGAAGTCGAACAAAAAAACTTCAAGGGAATAAGTCGACTTCCTTACTCGCTTAAAGTCCTTCTTGAAAATTTATTACGTTTTGAGGACGATAACACAGTAACAACTAAAGATATTAAAGCGATCGCAGACTGGCTAGAAAATAAAACTTCCCAACACGAAATTGCCTTTAGACCCGCGCGTGTATTGATGCAGGACTTCACAGGAGTTCCAGCGGTAGTTGATTTGGCAGCAATGCGCAATGCCATCGCGCAACTGGGTGGAAACCCTGATAAAATCTCTCCTTTATCCCCTGTTGATTTAGTGATTGATCACTCAGTGATGGTTGACAAATTTGGAAGCACCGATGCGTTAACAGTGAATACTGAAATTGAGATGAAGCGAAATAACGAACGCTATGAATTTTTACGCTGGGGTCAAAAAGCTTTTGATAATTTTCAAGTCGTGCCTCCTGGAACAGGTATTTGTCACCAAGTAAATCTTGAGTATTTGGGAAAAACTGTATGGAGCAGTAGCGATAACGGAACTTTATATGCGTATCCAGATACTTTAGTTGGTACAGACTCTCATACAACGATGATTAATGGTCTAGGTGTACTGGGATGGGGAGTTGGTGGTATTGAGGCAGAAGCAGCGATGTTGGGTCAGCCGGTCTCCATGTTGATTCCTGAAGTGATTGGCTTCAAATTGCATGGCAAGATGAAAGAAGGCATTACCGCAACGGACCTGGTGCTTACAGTGACCCAGATGCTTAGAAAAAAAGGCGTTGTAGGTAAATTTGTTGAATTTTATGGCCCCGGTTTAAGTGATTTACCGCTTGCTGATCGCGCCACAATCTCTAATATGGCACCTGAATATGGAGCTACATGTGGATTTTTCCCAGTCGACAAAGAAACAATACGGTATCTTGAGCTAACTGGACGTGACAAACATACCGTTGCCTTGGTTGAAGCTTATGCTAAAGCGCAAGGAATGTGGTATGAAAAAGACAGCGAAGATCCTATATTCACTGACACTTTAGAACTTGATTTAAGTACCATCGTCCCCTCATTAGCGGGTCCTAAACGCCCTCAAGATAAAGTCACTTTAAGTACTTTACCTATTGAGTTTAATACGTTTCTCAAAGAAGCTGGAAAAGAACAAGAAAAAGACTCTTCTTTTGCAGTTAAAAATCATGATTTTAAAATGAAACACGGTCATGTAGTTATTGCTGCGATAACCAGTTGCACGAATACATCGAATCCGAGCGTCCTTATGGCTGCAGGATTAGTGGCTAAAAAAGCAATTGAAAAGGGGTTACAACGCAAGCCTTGGGTAAAATCTTCTTTAGCACCTGGTTCAAAAGTAGTAACAGATTATCTCAAACAAGCCGGGTTACAATCTTATTTAGATCAATTAGGGTTTAATTTGGTAGGTTACGGTTGTACTACATGTATTGGTAATTCTGGCCCGCTTCCTGATGCAATTTCTCACAGTGTTAGTGATAATGATCTCGTTGTTTCCGCTGTTTTATCAGGAAACCGTAATTTTGAAGGACGTGTACATCCTCAAGTTAGAGCAAACTGGTTAGCGTCACCTCCGCTAGTAGTTGCTTATGCTCTTTGCGGTACCACGACCATTGATTTAAGCAAAGATCCTATAGGTAAAGACAATAAGGGCAATGATGTGTATTTGAAGGATATTTGGCCTTCTAATGCCGAAATTGCGGCTGAAGTATCTAAAGTAACTGGTGGAATGTTCCGCAAAGAATATGCAGAAGTCTTTCTTGGTGATGAACACTGGCAAGCGATTAAAACAAGCAGTGGAAAAACTTATGAATGGGACGCTCATTCAACCTACATTCAGCATCCACCCTTTTTTGATAACTTAAAAATAAAGCCAGAACCAATTAAGCCGATTAAACAAGCGTATATTCTTGCTTTATTTGGTGACTCGATTACAACGGATCACATCTCTCCAGCTGGTTCAATTAAGGCTAACTCTCCTGCAGGACTTTATTTAAAATCCAAAGGAGTTGATGAAAAAGAATTTAACTCTTATGGCTCTCGCCGCGGGAACCATGAAGTAATGATGCGCGGTACTTTTGCTAATATCCGTATCCGTAATGAAATGACTCCAGGCCAAGAAGGCGGTATCACACGTTATATTCCTTCAGGTGAGGTAATGCCCATTTATGATGCAGCAATGCTTTATCAAAACGATCATCATGATCTTGTGGTCATTGCAGGTAAAGAATATGGTACAGGATCTTCAAGAGATTGGGCGGCAAAAGGAACCAATTTACTTGGCGTCAAAGCAGTAATTACTGAAAGTTTTGAACGTATTCACCGTTCGAATTTAATTGGCATGGGGGTTTTACCATTACAGTTTTGTGATGGGATGACACGTAAAACATTGGAGTTAAAGGGAGATGAGCGTATTAGTATTGATGTATCTGATTCTTTAAAACCTGGCTCCATGGTTCCAGTCACCATTGAACGAACCAATGGTCAAGTCGAACAAATTAAAGCATTATGCCGCATCGATACTGCAGACGAATTAGAATATTATAAAAATGGTGGTATTCTGCAATACGTTCTCAGAAATCTGTGTGCTTGATATGATCATGATATATTCTCAGTTGGGTCTTTGGCCCAACTGCTGCATCAGCAAATTATTTCGATATACTCACCGTTTGTTTGAGTTAAAATCCAATCCTATTTTTTTATTTAAATTTCATAAATGACAATAGCACTGGCATCCAAAGTTATTCGCGGTTTGGTTAGACCGCATTTGTTAAGGATTAATCATGAATCAACCTAAAAAGGTTCTAAGCGTTTTTTCTTTGGTAATGATTAACGTCATTGCTGTGGATAGCTTACGTACTTTGCCTATTAGTGCCAAACTCGGCCTTACATTAGTCTCTTATTATGTTGTTGCCGCATTTGCTTTTTTCATTCCTGTCTCTTTAGTGGCTGCTGAATTAGCCACTACCTATCCAGAAACAGGTGGAATCTATGTATGGGTTCGTGAAGCATTCGGGAAACGAGCGGCCTTTATTACTATTTGGCTTCAGTGGATATATAATGTGGTTTGGTATCCAACGATACTTGCCTTTATCGCGGCCACCCTATCCTATTTAATTGCCCCTGAATTAGGAAATAACAAGTATTATTTGTTAGGTACGGTACTTGCTCTGTTTTGGTTGTTTACGATACTCAATTGTTTTGGAATGAAAGTGTCAAGTATCATGAGCACAATTGGAGCCACAATAGGCACCATATTTCCCATGCTTTTTATTATCGTTTTAGCAATACTTTGGGCTGCTCAAGGAAAACCTATGGTTGTTGGCTATCCAAAAACATGGTTACCGGACTTCAGTTCTTTGGGTAATTTATCATTATTTGCCGTGGTTTTATTTGGACTTCTTGGGATGGAAATGTCCGCAGTTCATGCTGAAGAAGTAAAAAATCCCCAAAGGGATTATCCAAAAGCCCTTTTTTATTCAACTATTTTGGTCATTTCTACGCTTTCTCTAGGCTCCATAGCCATTATGGTTGTAGTCCCTAATGAAAGTTTAAGCGTTGTATCGGGTCTTATTGACGCTTATGCAGTTTTTTTTAATTCGTATCATATGCCCTGGATGACTTCAATTATTGCTATTTTAATTATTTTAGGTGGTCTCAGTGGGGTTTCAGCATGGATTATTGGCCCTACAAAAGGATTAATGGTTTCAGCACGTGACGGCTCTTTACCTGTTAAATTCGCCCATACTAATAAATATGGCGCTCCAACAACTATTCTTTTTGCACAGGCTATTATTTTTACCATTTTAAGCACGGCTTTTATTTTGTTAGATTCAATTAATGCAGCTTACTGGATGTTAAGTGATCTTTGTGCGCAAATGGCCTTATTGGTATATGTCTTTATGTTTGCTGCAGCCATTAAGTTGAGATACAGTAAACCAAACCTACATCGTGGTTACACCGTGCCAGGTGGTAATAAATTCATGTGGTTATTATGTATCATGGGAATTCTCTGTTGCATTACAGCAATTGTTATCGGTTTTGTACCTCCCGCTCAAATACCTATTGGTAATGTATTTATTTTTGAAAGCTTTTTAATCGGTGGGTTAATTATGTTCGTATTAATTCCTTGGTTCCTTGCTAAAAAACACTAGAGTATACACACTGATTTTATAAACCTCTCACATCCCCCTCACCCTAACCCTCTCCCCAAAGGGGCGAGGGGATAAAAAATAAATCAATAGAAATCCCCTCACCCACGTCGTTATAAGACATAAAATGGTGTGTACGAGAAAATGTAATCGTCGTTGCGAAGATGGTATTATTCCAAATAAATAAGATAGAAATTAAAATAAAGTGGGGTACAAGGAGTAGCTTGTTCATCAATTACTCCCTTAATCCTCATGTTGAAACTTCATGTTACATTATAAATAAAAGAGATACTTTAAAAGAGTGATTAAACTCGTCTTTAAAGTATCTCTTTTATTCGCATATCGATTAATCAGGCAAGGACATCAAACTTGCATTGCCTCCAGCTGCAGTGGTATCCACAGTATAAGTTCGTTCGTGACATAGTCGGACTAGATAGTTAGGTCCACCTGCTTTCGGACCTGTTCCCGAAAGTCCCTCACCGCCAAAGGGCTGTAAACCGACAACTGCCCCTATCATATTACGGTTCACATAACAGTTCCCTGCATGAACGTTCTGTCTGATGTATTCAACGGTCTCATTAATACGGCTATGGATACCCAGAGTTAAACCATAACCGGTTGCATTAATTTGTTTGATAACTTGATCAAGGTCTTTACGCTTAAATTGAATCACATGCAACACTGGGCCGAAAACTTCTTTTTCTAGTGCATTGATATGATCAATTGCAATAGCGGTTGGTGGCATAAAATATCCTGATTCAAGGGATTCATCCAATGGGCATTGGTAAATAATTTCAAAACGTTTTTTCATATTTTCCACATGATTTTTTAACGTCGACAATGCCGCTTTGTCTATAACAGGACCTATATCAGTAACCAGCCAGCGTGGATCTCCTACGACCAGCTCCGCCATGGCCCCTTTTAAAAGCGCTATAGTTCTTGGGTAAACCTCCTCCTGAACAAATAACACCCTCAATGCAGAACATCTTTGACCTGCGCTACCAAAAGCTGAATTAATAGCATCGACAACAACTTGCTCTAATAAAGCAGACGAATCAACGATCATTGCATTTTGACCACCGGTTTCAGCAATCAATGGAATAATTTCTCCGCCTCGTGTCGACAAGGTTTGATTAATCAGATTGGCAGTATCGGTTGAACCCGTAAATAACACTGCTTTAATTCGTTTATCAGCTACCAATGCAGCGCCAATAGTCTCGCCTGGGCCAGGAAGTAATTGTACAGCGCCGATAGGAATTCCTGCTTGATGCATTAATTTAATGGTATATGCAGCAATTAATGGAGTTTGTTCTGCAGGTTTTGCAATAGCACAGTTTCCTGTTACTAAAGCAGCAGCAATCTGGCCAGTAAAAATCGCTAAAGGGAAATTCCATGGGCTAATACAAAGCACTATGCCCCGTGGATGCAAACTCAACTCGTTTAATTCGCCTGTGTAACCCGATAAACGCAAAGGAGCTGCCAAAATTTGCTGTGCTTGAGTAGCATAGTAGCGACAAAAATCAACGGCCTCCCGCACTTCAGCAATACAGTCACTCATTGTTTTACCCGCTTCCAGACATGCTATAGTCATCAATTCGGCCTGGTTTTCCTGCAATAAATCAGCAAAACGATTAAGACATGCAGCTCTTTCTTTAACGGGCATAGCGGACCAAACTGGAAAGGTCTGCTCTGCTTTTGCTAAAGCCTGATCTACATCCCCAAGAGATGCATTTTGGACCGTTCCAACAACGTTTTCAATTTGTTGAGGGGATTCAATTCGTTGCTTTTCACCTATTAGGGCGGTGCTCCCTGCGATAATGGGTTCTGAAGTCCATTGCTGCAGCTTGAATTGTGCCATCTTCTGTTGCAACAGGGCGCGCTCAGCTCGATCGGTAAAATCAAAACCTTTAGAGTTTTTTCTATTGGGTTGAAACACATCATCAGGCAAGGGAATATTTTGATTCATCTTGTGCAATAATGACTTGGCTTTTTCAACAGGATCCTCAACCAAGGTACTTATAGGCGCGTTATCATCAACGATTCGGTTTACGAAAGAAGAGTTTGCTCCATTTTCTAATAATCTACGCACCAAATAAGGAAGTAAATCCTCATGACTACCTACAGGAGCATAAATTCGACAAGGAATACCATGACACTCAGCCGGCACGATTTGTTGATACAGTTCATTGCCCATTCCATGTAAACACTGAAACTCAAAATCTCGATAATCGCCAGTAATATTTAAAATCATCGCTACAGAATAAGCATTATGTGTCGCAAACTGGGGATATATGGCATCCGTCATGGTTAATATTTTTTTCGCACAAGCCTGAAAAGAAACATCAGTAAACACTTTACGCGTAAAAACAGGGTATTCTTTTAAGCCCTGCATTTGTGTTTTCTTAATTTCGCTATCCCAATAAGCGCCTTTAATCAAGCGCACCATAATTCGACGTTGTTTTCTTCTTGCTAGAGCGGCTACCCAATCCAGTACATAAAACGCTCGTTTTTGATAAGACTGGACTGCCAATCCAAAGCCATTCCATCCATCTAAACTGGAGTCATTAAAAACACGCTCCATTACATCAAGTGATAACTCCAAACGCTCAGATTCTTCCGCATCTACAGTTAGCGCGATGTCATAATCTTTTGCCAAACGAGCAAGAGCCAACAGTTTAGGTGGCAGCTCATCCATAACTCGCTCATGTTGGCTTTCATTATAACGTGGATGTAATGCAGAAAGTTTTATAGAGATCCCTGCCCGTTTATAAACATTTGAATTTTTATCAGCCTGTCTACCAATTGCTTCAATTGCTGCTTTATATGCTTCAAAATAACGTGATGCATCAATCGAAGTAAGCGCTGCCTCACCTAACATGTCATAAGAATAACGATATCCTTGAGCTTCTTTCTTTTTAGCACGGTTTAATGCTTCATCTATGGTTCGTCCCATGACAAATTGTTTACTCATAATTCTCATTGCTTTATCAACGGCTTTTCTAACTACCGCCTCACTACTGCGATTAACGAGTTTCATCAAAGATTTAGATAATGTCGTTTGGGCCTTTTCTGGGGTCAGTATTTTCCCTGTAAGCATCAGAGCCCATGTTGTGGCATTTACAAAAAATGAATCACTTTGACCTATATGGGATTTCCAATCGCCACCAGATAATTTATCTTTGATTAAATTATCAATTGTAGCGCTGTCAGGAACACGTAGTAATGCTTCAGCCAGACACATGAGGGCAATCCCTTCATCACTGGATAAGGCATATTCAGTTAGAAATGAATCAATCCCCGTACTTTTTTTTCTATCAGTTCGCACTGACTCAACAAGTTTTGTTGCACTATTTTTAATATCAATTAATTGCTGTGGCCCTAAGGTTGCTTTCTCACAAAGTTCTGTTATCAATGATAACTCATCAACACGATAGGCATGATTAATAGCAGCTCGTATTCCTTCAGGTAATTGTATGATCTGCTTTTCCAGCATAGCATTCTCCGAAATCAAATGGATAACTCCTCTTTATTTCCCAAGTCTCCCTTCAGGATCATTAAGTCAATGCCGGGTTAAAAAGAGTAGAAAAAGTATCAGCCAAGTATAATTTAGTGCCATATAAATTGGAATGGACTCACTATTATTTTGCTGTAGAATACAGTCTAGATCCGCTGTAAGCGCAGTAATTATACCTGGTTTTTAGCAAAATATCTGTATTTTATTTAACGTAATAGGATTAATTTTGAACTAATTGATTATTATTTATATTTGCAGATAGTCTTCATACAAATCAAAATGTATGTGTTTTGTACAATATCTTTTTTGAGTGCTCTTGTAAGTCCCTGAATTGATTCATATTTTTTCTTAATGAGCAAAGAAAAACCTTTAAATTTTACAATTACATGAATTGTTAATATAATCACCATTTTTCTGAAGAACTATAAAGGCAATTTACAAGAAGAAAGGAGAAGTATGAATACCCTATTGACTCTAATCTCAACCTTAATTTTAACCAGCAATATAACATCCAGTGCACCCTCATTTGCAGCAAGATCCGATACAGATATCAATACTAAATTGCAACATTTGAGTAGCAAGGCACCGAAACTAAATAGAAACGTATTAAAGCTTGCATTAACTGCATATAGAAATGCGAGCAAAAAAGGAGCTGTCAAAAAACCTGTGCTTACAGTGATTGATTACTCTTTACCCTCAAACAAGCAACGTATGTGGGTATTTGATCTCAACAGAGAGCGCCTCCTATATAATACTTATGTTGCACACGGGAAAAATTCAGGTGTGAATAAAGCAAATCATTTTTCGAATGTTCCCTCAAGCAAACAATCAAGTTTGGGCACGTATATTACTAAAGATACCTACATGGGTCATAAAGGATATTCACTCAATCTACAAGGGCTAGATAAAGGCTTTAACGATAATGCATTAAGTCGACGTGTAGTAATACATGGTGCATGGTATGTTGAACCTGATTTTATAAAACGTGCGGGTCGAGCCGGATTATCTTGGGGGTGCCCTGCAATTGCTCAAACCTTAGCAAAACCCGTAATTAATACCATTAAGAATGGTTCTGTAATTTTTGCTTATTTTCCTGATAAGAGATTTTTATCTAAATCAGGTTATTTAGTGGCATAAAAATAAAAAAGCCAGGGTCCCCCCTGGCTTTCGCAGTCATCCGTATAAGAACTTCCAGTTCTTATTATCATCCATGATAAACCATATCCGTATGATTACAATTCCATTTGTCTGACTCATATCCATACAAGTCATGATTAAAATGTAGCAATAGAAACTATGAAGTTCAAGCGTGTTTTACCCCCTGTCTCTTGATTTCTTTCTAGAAAACCAATCTATGAATTTTCAAATTTCAATTTAAAAACAATAATTTAGAAAAAGTGGTCAGAATTAATGCCTCCCAAAAAAGCCATTATCCTCCGCCCAATTGAGAAATATCTTACATGAAATCGAGCAAAAAAACTGCGTTCATATCCTCTGGGATCGAATGTAGGACCACAAAGTGTTCATTCTGGATGAGTCTGTATGGATGTTATAAGCAGAGCGGTGGTCTAATTTTGTGAGTAGCAAATTCAGGTTCATAAACATGCATCAAATGAAATAAGTTGGTACTAATGAATGGGCTCATCTATTACTAGGAGATATCTGAAAATAAAAGTTGCAAAATACGCCTCAAATGACGTTATTGCGTCTGGAGAAATATTTACGACACAAAAAGCTTAATGCGATGGACCTCAATAGCCCATCACACAACCATTTACTTAAAATCAAACCTATATAAATCACCCTTATCAGCAAAATCGGTCGTAGAAGTAGCGCAAGAAAAAAGGCTATTTCCACCTGGCAAGGGAGGTTCAGATGAGCGATCAACACATGGCTGTGGAGATGGCGGCATGTATTCTATTAGCAAGCGAGGGCTAGAATTAGCTTCTTTTTCCTGAGCAGGTTTCTCGCTAGTGGAGGAAGCGTTCCATTTACTCGTCGCCATTCTTACCAGATCTAATGTATAGATAGGTGCATTGAGAATAGCCAGTGTAGCTAATTTAATACCCACGAGAGTGAAACTGGCTGCAAGGAGAAAATATATATTCAAATCTTCTACCAACCCAACTGCAGCAGTTACTGCCAAGAATATAGGTGCCAATAAAATAGTTAGTGGACGGGCAATAAAAATAGATCCAATCATGCTGAAAAGTCCTTCGGGTAAAGGGGCAGTAATCCCGTTTACAACAGAAAGGAACTGCAATCGAAGTTCAGTCAAAATACCTAGGGAGTCATCACTTATCGACTCAAGTTTATATTTCTCGATTGTTTTGCTAAGCTGACCAGCAGTAATTAAATCGAGTATAAAATCATTACCGTTCCTCACTAAACTCATCAAGATTAAACAAGTTACGAAACTGAGTATGACAGCAATTTCAGCGAGAACCAAAGCAATGTTAATTGTCCACGATATGATATTAGTAAGAGACCGAAATGGCTGATAATAACGTTTGTATAGTGGAAGATGGTAAGATGATTTTGCCCAAATTTTCTCAACGAAGGCTTTGCCAGCTTTTACTGGATCAGACTTGAGACTATTAAATAAATCATCAGGCTCATTACGACCAGATATTATTTTAAAAATTTCATCATGTAGATTGCGCTTCTGTGTGTCTGGATTTGCCTCTGTCTCTAATAGGTTACGTTTCTCCAGAATTTCATACAGTTTTGGCTGAGTTTGCTTCATCTTATCTGGATGAAAGATTAATGCCAGTTTTTTATATAATTTTTTTTGTTCTTCTTTTTCGATAGAAGCAAATGCCCCATCAATATGCTGAGTGATTTTATTTAGCACAGATGTATTGTCAAGGTCATCATTTTCTAAATCGGTGGTGATTGCATCAAGCAAACCCTTAATCGTTTTATTTAGATCAGTCATAAATCCTACTTTTGGATAAAAAAGTCAAAGTGCGCCTCTATAAGGCATGGCGGGCGGCATTGTACTATACCGTACAAAAAAAATAATGATTGCGACATAGGAAATTATGTACTACAAACAAAATACCTACGGAATTTACATGAACGCATGTGCCCAATAATTCTCAATTTTTTATAAGACTAAAAAATAGGTTAATCATAAATATTTTGAACTTTTTGCTTTTCAGTAGTGCTCCAAGACTGTATGGCAGTTCCTCATCCTCTCTTTGAATTAAGTGCTTACCCTTTAAAATAACTAGGGTTAATACGTATGTTTGCATACAAGTGCTTGATTATGTCAAAAGATGTGGTAGTTTATTCTGCATCTTGATAACGTTTTAGAGCTATACAATGGACAAACAAACGCTAACTTCAGTTAAAAAAGATAAGTTACACGTTATAGATTGGCTTATTGAACACTTTCCAAATGCTTTTTTTAAAAAAGGAAATCAGATTAAACCCCTAAAAATTGGGATATTTGATGACATCATCGATTTCTATGAGCGTCTTGATTCCCCGCCATTCAGTAAAAAATCGTTGCGTGAAGCCTTAAGCTACTATAGTGCATCTCCAGCCTATCTAAATTGTCAAAAAGAAAACTCTGCACGAATTGATATTTACGGTAATGAGGTCGATGTGGTAACCCAAGAACAAGCTAAATATGCTCATCAACGATATTTAGAGCGCTACAGTAAGAATAAAAATTCGGAAGCATAAAATTATTTCATAACAATGAAGTCGAGTTTAAATCTCGACTTCATGAGCTTTCGCCTTACACTTTCTTTTTCAGAGCAGGATGCGACATTTATTGTAAAGCCATCAAATAGTTAACTCTAATGTCAGATCCTAACGAAGCTTTCCTTAAAAAAGGGTTGTAATCCATTCCTTTGAGATCAATCAAGTTAAAACCCCAGGGTCGAGCCATGGCAAGTAACTCACTTGGCTTGATAAATTTTTTATAATCATGTGTTTGTTTAGGTAAGAGATTTAATATATATTCTGCGGCAATAATTGCAGTAGCATAGGCCTTAATAGTTCTACTAATTGTTGATACAAATAAAAAACCTTGTGGTTTAAGAAGTCGTTTACAATGCTCAAAAACCAATTCAGGGTTTTCTACGTGCTCTAACATTTCCATACAGGTAATCACATCAAAACGCTGTTCGTCATATTCTTCTATTGAAGTAGATAGATAATTAATTTTCAGATGATTATTTTTTGCATGTTCTTGAGCCACCACAATTGCCTCAGATGCGGCATCAATCCCCGTCACATGAGCCCCAGCGCTTGCCATAGCCTCACACAAAATACCTCCACCACACCCCACATCCAAAACAGTTAAATCATTCAAAAGAACATGTTGCTTGATAAAATCAAGGCGCGTTTGATTAATGTCATGCAGGGTTTTCAAAGGTCCCTCAGTATCCCACCATAAATTGGCATGCTGGGCAAATTTATTAATTTCGTTAGGATTAACCGTTGATTCAGTATGACTCATATTGTAATAAATCCAGAGGTTTAAAAAAATCAATAACAGATTGATTGGTAATAAAACTTACATTATAAGGATGTTCTGCGCTAAGTCCTATAGGTAATTTACTTTGGGCTGCAGTTTCTGCAATTTTACCTAACAAAATCAGTTGGATGGAGGGCTTAATTAAGGCCAATTGACTAAAAAGGCTTTGTATGAAAGGTTTCCATTGACGTGCATGATAAGGAACCTTACCCTCGCTATAAACTAAAGAAGCATTGAGTAACAAGATACCCTTCTTCATCATTCCTTCAAATAATTGCTGTGCTGTTTGTACCAAAAATTTTTTATCCAATAGTGCAATATTGGCTTGTGACGTATTCGAATCTAATTCACCGCGGGCAACAAGTAGCATTTTAATCAAGTTACGCAAAGAAGTGGCTCGATTAACTGCTTTACTTAACCCATTCATACTCCATAAGCTCCCAACCGTATTATCCCAAAAAGCATATCCATTCGCCGAATCTTGGCGTGGATAAGGAGATTCACCTAATAAAATATATTGAGTCTTAGCGAGTGGCAAACTAAAAGCCGCAAATAACCGCTCCTTGCCTGGCAACCACTTTTCATCATGTATTAACTGATGCAAATAGTTCGAGTCCATAGCTTCTAGTGCTTTAACAACAATGTCCTTCCAATCAGAATGGCAATGAGTTAGTAAAAATTGCTTTTCCTCTTTCATGCTCGGTGAAGAGAATTCTAATGACACTTCCACTCTGCCTCCTTAAATGAGCTTATACATACAGATATTAAAGATTTTTTGTATAATCAATGTGATTACCGCACGATGCCCTAATCGTAACTGCTCTTGCTGGTTTCTTCAATTAATACCTAATAATAAAACACATCATTCGATAAACTCAGTCAAATAGGGCTACTGCACCTCAGAAACCATTTTATACAGCAAACAAGTTGAATATAGGGAATGCTAGAAATCGTATTAATTTTTACCCAATTCAGCACAATTGAGTCATCTACTCTATATTGTTTTAAATAACTCCAAAATATCAAATTTTTACTTGCTTATTTGGGTTTTTGTGGTTAAAAATAGAATTTACAGGGAGATTCTTAAACACAGGGAGTGTGGTGTATGTCTACTAACGAACAAGAACTTGATACCTATATTAAAAGAGATACTAATCTTTCTAATGCGAATAAAGTCATTATTGAAAAAGCTTTGGCCCAGATGAGTTTTTCTGATGCAGCAAAACAAATATTATTAGATCCAAAATCTCCTCCAGCTGATTTAGATAGTTTACAAAGCATTGCTTTAACCCAAGAGCATCTAATCCAAGTCAAAAAAAGTCTAGGCGCAATAGTTGACAGCTTACAAGCTAATCCAAGTCTTATATCACAAGCGGCTGCTTTTTGGGGTGAGCTGCCTTTATGGCAAAGAATTCTCGGTGGTGTCGCTCTATCAGGCCCAACCCTAATTATTGGAGCGGCAGCCCATATCGGTATTTTAGTCACAATCAGTGGCGTCAGTGCTTTAGCTTACACCACAAGTGGTATTGTGCTCGATGACCATCATTACCATACCAAAAATATTACTCAAAAATTAAAAGAAGGAATTTTTGGAGTTGCAGAAATTCTTGAATTAACTATTGGCGCATTAGATTCCATCCGTAAAAAACTTGCCGCTGAAATTGATAAATTTAAGGCGGAGAATGAGAAACTCGCCCACAATATTACACGTTTGAATGAGGAAGTTGAGACTTTGAGTGCTCAAGTAGAAGTTTATGTTGAAACGGAAAAATTACTCCGTAAAACAAAGGAAAAACTTGAAGAAACAAACTCCGCCTTAAAACAAGATCTTCAAAAACAAAATGAACAATTTCAAGCCAATCAAAAAGCGCTTTTAATAGCTCAAGATGAGCATTCAAAATGTCTATTGCTCTTATCCCAGAAAACTTCCGAATTATCAGATGTGAGGCAATCTATGGGGGCTGAACTGGAAAAAGCAAAAAAAATTGCCACTTCTTTGGAAGGAACGGTGAAAGTATTATCCTCTGCAGCCATCAGCGACTCCAGTCAAAGACAAGCCTTTCAAGAAAAACTCAATAACTTTTTAACGGATAAAGCCGCCAATTTTGATCAAGTAGCCGAACGAATGAGCAAAGCAGAATCTGAACTTTCTATGGTTAAATCGGAATTAAAAGCAAGTACTGAGCGTTTTAATAAATTATTAGAGCTTCAAGAAAAGCAGTTGCAACGCTTACAGGGACTTGATCGACGGGTTGATGCGAGCATTCATCCAGAACAACATTCAACTCAAGGTGAAGAACAAGTAAAATCAGAGGGATTATTGAGTAAATTAGGCCTTATGGCTTTACCCCAAATATGGCCATTAACCAACTCAACGCAACCTGCCAAACAAAATTCTCCCATGAATCCTGTACCTTAAACGAAATATTCAAGTTCTCATGTCCTCCGAGTTCGATTACTTGGAGGATTTAATCTGTTTTTTTATTTGGTTATACCAACATTGTGAAGCACCCTAATTTCGGCTATTCTGTATTTTTAACTTTAAGTTAAAAGCCGTGATTAAATCATACAATAAGCTGATAAAAATAATAAAAAATAATCAGGAAACGATGGTGAAGCAACTTCACCAGTTTTGTGAGATTAACTCGGGTACAACTAATTTAGAAGGGTTAGCCGAAATGGCTAATCTACTGCAAACAACCTATAGTTCTATAGCAGATACCATTCAAATCAAAAAACTTCACCCATTTTCAGTTATGGATATATCTGGTAATACAGTAATACAAAACTGTGGTGATGCATTGTTTATTAGAAAAAGGCCTCATTTGAAACGACGAGTTTTACTCTGTGGACACATGGATACTGTTTATGCCAGAGATAATCCTTTTCAGAAATTAACTTATATTGATGATAATTGTATTAATGGGCCTGGTGTTACCGATATGAAAGGCGGTCTCATTGTGATGTTGCACGCTTTATCCGCCTTCGAACAAGATGAGTGTGCCTCAGAACTCGGTTGGGATGTTTTAATCAATACTGATGAAGAGATTGGCTCACCAGCATCCAGCGCGCTTTTTGATGAGTTAGCAGCTAATTATCAATCAGCGTTAGTCTATGAGCCTACTATGACGCCAACAGGTACCTTAGCAAAAAATCGCAAAGGAAGTGGAAAATTGACGCTTATTGCGACTGGAAAAGCGGCGCATGCTGGACGTGCTTTCTCAGAGGGTCGAAACGCAATCTGTTATTTAGCTGAGGCGATATGCGCTGTGCATGCACTTAATGGAAAGCGTGAAGGAGTAACAATTAATGTAGGAGCAATTGCAGGCGGTGAAGCGCTCAATGTGGTTCCTGACCGAGCGGTAACACAACTTGACATTCGGATTAGTCTACCTGAAGATGAGTTTTGGGTGCGTACTGAGCTGGATGAAATTATTAGTCGATTAAAACGCCAAGGTTATTCTTTAAACGTATATGGTGTTTTTGGTAGACCAGTAAAACGTGTATGCTCAGGTACAAAACGCTTGTTTCATCGTATTCAACATTTAGGACAAAAGCTAGGTCTATCTATAGATTGGAAAGACAGTGGTGGCTGCTGTGATGGAAATAATTTAGCTCAACATGGTTTACCAGTTCTAGACACACTTGGGGTTAGGGGTGGTAATATTCACAGTTCAGAAGAGTATATATTGCTTGATAGTTTATCCGAACGCGCAGCACTCAGCACCCTACTTTTGCTTGATCTAGCTCAAGGTGGTTTAGAGGATCTAAAAAATGATGCTATTTCGTAGTGCTCGTGATACAGATTTGGATGCTATTCATCATTTGGCTGAGGAAAGTGGCGTAGGAATAACAACGCTTTCCAAAGATAAAGAAATCTTAGGAAAAAGACTTCGCTGGTCTACTGACTCCTATAAAAAAATTATCGTAAAGCCGAATAATGAATATTATTTATTTGTTTTAGAAAATCCAACAAATAAAAAAATAATAGGTGTTTCAGGAATAGAATCATGTACTGGACATGAGGCTCCTTTTTATTCTTACAAAATATCTAAGCGAACTCGAATTTGTCGTTCATTAAATATACGCAGTGATTATGAGGTTTTAAGTCTAGTAAATGATAATCAGGGACGAAGTGAAATCTGTACCCTTTTTTTAGAACCAGAATATAGAAAAAATCAAAATGGTTTATTACTTTCCAAAGCCCGTTTTCTGTTTATCGCGCAACATACAGAACGTTTTGCTTCGACTGTAATCGCTGAAATGCGCGGTATTTCAGATGCAAATGGTATATCACCTTTTTGGGAGAATGTAGGAAGCCATTTTTTTCACATGTCTTTTGCTGAAGCAGATAGACTCACCCTGGCCACTGACAAACAGTTTATAGCAGACTTAATGCCTCGTAATCCTATCTACGTTAAATTACTGTCAACAGAAGCTCAAGCAGTCATAGGTCAAGCCCACCCCTCGACACAAGCGGCAATGAACATTTTATTAAAAGAAGGTTTTCGCTATAACAAGTACATTGATATTTTCGATGGGGGTCCAACACTCGAAGTTCCATTATCCAAAATCAAAACCATTGAACTCAGTCGAGTTGTCACCATTAAAAACATTAGTGATGAAGTGAGCAGCACGAACTATTTATTAGCAAATACTCAATTGGATTTTCGTGCAACGATTAATAGCGCTCTAATCAACAGAGAAAATAATACGTGTATTATTAGTAAAAAAACAGCTAACCTCCTTCAAGTTAAATGTGGAAATCAACTGCGTGTGGCTCCGGTATTATTTGATAATGGAGTGTTAAATGATTAAATCATCAATATTGAATGGTAAAGGACACTATATTAGTGGTCAGTGGCTTCAAGGACAGGGAACTACGCTGGAATCACTAAATCCTGCTTATGGTACATTATTTTGGCAAGGGACACATGCAACTGAACAAGAAATTTCCGCTGCCTATCATGCTGCTCATCAAGCCCTTTTCCCCTGGTCTACACTCGATTTCGAAACGCGTGCCAATTACATCCAGAAATTTGCGAAACAAATTGAAAAAAATCGTGATCAATTAGCGCAGCTCATTGCATTAGAAACTGGAAAACCTTTATGGGAAGCACAGACCGAAGTCAATGCAGTTATAGGAAAGATTAATTTATCCATCCAAGCCTATCAGGAAAGAACAGGAACAAAAATAAGCAAAACAACAGAAGCAAATGCCTGCCTTCGGTTTAAACCCCACGGCATTGTAGTTGTTCTTGGCGCATTTAATTTCCCAGCTCATTTGAGCAATGGACATATAGTCCCTGCTCTGCTAGCAGGAAATACGATTCTTTATAAACCAAGTGAACATACGCCTGCAGTGGCCGAGTTTGTCATGCAATGTTGGCATGAGAGCGAACTGCCTCCAGGAGTAATCAATTGTTTACAGGGTGATGCTACCTGTGCAAAAGTTTTACTTGCACAAGACATTCAAGGTGTGTATTTCACGGGTAGCTATGCCACTGGGTTACGTATTCACCAACAATTCGCGGATAAGCCTGAAGTAATTTTAGCTCTTGAAATGGGTGGAAATAATCCTTTAGTCATTGATGAAGTTACTGATCTTCATGCGGCTGTTTACCATACATTACTCTCTACCATAATTACTGCTGGTCAACGTTGCACTTGTGCGCGTCGTGTCATTATCCCTGATTCCGCTCAAGGTGATGAGTTTTTGCAACGTTTTATAAAGATGTGTTCATCAGTCAAGGTAGGACCATTTGATCAAAAACCAGAGCCATTTATGGGGCCAGTTATTAGCTATGTGCAAGCTCTTAAACACATTCATAGCCAAAAGAAACTGACTGAATCAGGTGGTATTTCTTTATTGTCCATGACATTACTTGCTGAGTATACAGGTTTACTATCACCAGGCATCATCGATATGACACATTTTGAAAATCCGCCCGATGAGGAAATTTTTGCGCCTTTAGTGCAAATATATCGGTACACAAACTTTGAACACGCAATTTCTCTCGCGAATCAAACTCGTTATGGTTTGGTCGCAGGTTTATTCAGTAATAATGAGCAGAATTATCAGCAATTTTATCAACATGTCCGAGCTGGTTTAATTAATTGGAATAGACCCACCACAGGCGCAGCCAGTAGTCTTCCTTTTGGTGGGGTCGGATTAAGTGGAAATCACAGACCAAGTGCTTACTTTGCTGCAGATTATTGCGCTTATCCAGTAGCCAGTATGGAACAATCTTTTTTGACGATGCCTGAACAGATAGTGCCAGGTATTAGCGAGTTGGGTGTATTGTAGCCGAATTGCGATACGCTAGTCCGGGCTACAATTTAAAATGGAATATAAAATGAATGTTTATGAGTTAAACATGGATGGCCTTGTTGGCCCTACCCACAATTATGCTGGTATTGCACCGGGTAATCTTGCATCTTTTTATAATGCAGCGGCAATTTCCAATCCACAAGCGGCCGCACTGCAGGGTTTAGAGAAGATGCGCTTACTGTACAAAATGGGCCTAAAGCAAGGATTATTTCCACCCCATCAGCGTCCGAATCTAGAGCTACTCCATCAATTAGGTTTTTCCGGCACGCCAAAAGAGCAAATTAATAAAGCTTATAAAAAGGCACCAGAACTTCTTAGTGCATGTTACTCAGCTTCCAGTATGTGGGCAGCCAATGCAGCTACCGTTTCTCCAAGCACAGATACATGTGACCATAAAGTTCATTTTACCGCCGCAAATCTCATAAGCAATTTACATCGCCATCATGAGGCAGATTTTTCAAAAAGATTACTGGAGCTTATTTTTTTTAACCCAAATTATTTTCATCATCATGCGATTCTTCCACGGTCAACGATAACTGGAGACGAAGGTGCAGCAAATCACAGTCGTCTCTGTCAAAACTACAACCAACCAGGAATTCATCTTTTTGTTTATGGAAAAAAAACTTTAGGGAAAAATCAATCAAATATTGGTCCAATAAAATATCCAGCTCGTCAAACTCGAGAAGCATCTGAGGCGATTGTACGTCAACATCAGCTATCGGAAAACCAAGTTGTGTTCGCATGCCAAAATCCACTTGCTATCGATCAAGGTGTTTTTCATAATGACGTTATTTCTGTAGTCAATGAATCAGTTTTTCTAGTCCATGAACATGCGTTTTATCAGCAAAATTCCATACTGAACGAATTAAGGGAAAAAGCTAACTTTCCATTAATTATCATTGAAATTCCACAAAAGGAACTTAGTGTTGTCGATGCAGTTGCAACCTACCTTTTTAACTCACAAATTATTAGTTTAAAAAAATCAAACTCCATGATGCTTATTGCTCCCTCTGAATGTCAAACTAATCCTCGTTCTAACGCATGCATTGAGAGAATACTTGCTGATGAATCGAACCCCATTAATTCGGTACATTTTCTTGATTTGAAACAAAGTATGCAAAATGGAGGTGGTCCTGCTTGCTTAAGATTACGTGTTCCCTTGAATGAAGAGGAACTTGGAGCCATGCATCAAGGTGTATTAATCGACGATAAAGTATTAACAACTTTAGAAATGTGGGTTTTAAAGCATTATCGTACTGAGTTAGTTCCTAAAGACTTAGCTGATCCTCTGCTTATTGAGGAATGTTTTTGCGCCTTGGATGAATTAACTCAAATTCTAAAACTTGGTTCTGTTTACCCTTTTCAAGTAGAGAATACACGCTAAATGTGGAAAACGAAGTTCGGTAGATGCATTCATACATCCCCTTCAGGTTATAAAGTATATCAAAATTTATGCTATCGTTGGCTTACATTAGGAAGTACAGCACTCCAAACAGTAATTAATCGTTATCAACCGCAGGAGCCAGTTTTGTATTATCTTCCTGCACTTACATTAATGGCTCGAAAATATCCCGGAGTTACCTGTATGTTGGGATTAGGCGGTGCTGGGGTTGCGTGGATGTTGAAAGATGTTACCTTAGTAGCTGTAGATAACAGTGAAGAAGTGATTAACATAGCAAAACGCTTTTTTATGATAGACCACTTAAAAAAGTTAACTGTCGTCCATGACAATGCTAAGGATTACATACAAAAATGCAAAAAAAAATACAATCACCTCATCATTGATCTATATAACGCCAACCATTTTCCACCTGAATGCGCTCATGCTCATTTTTTTGCCTCATGCAAAAAAATAATGACCGAAGATGGTTTATTGGCAATAAACTTGGCCAATATAAAAGAGCAAGATCCTATTTTTCAATTAGTTAGAATCCAATTTAAACATACCCTGGTTATTCCAATACGTAACAGTTCGAATATGGTAATTTTTGCTACCAATGAAAGCAAAGAATCGTTCATGAATAAAATAAAGCAAACGTGTGCCTTTAAACGCATTATTTGGGTTGAATCATGGGGTTATGTTGGCGATTATATACAAACAAATTGGCAACGATTAGCAGCTTTTTTTAAAAAAAACTATCTATGACCTTCTTTCATCCCATATAACTCACTTTATTAGCTATACTTTAACAGAGATCTAATAAGGAAATTAATATGTCTACAGGTCATTATAATAATGAAGATATTTCATTAGGATTTGGATACAAACACTTTAAAGACGGTGCTCATGCCTGTCTTATTTATCGAGATGAAGCTGAAAGACGTAGAGTTATATCCAAGTATATAGAGTCGGGAATGATCAATAATGAACAAATAGGTTATTTCGTTGATACAATGACACCAGAAGAAGTAAGGGTTTGGTTAGCGGAGCTCGATGTGGAGTTACCGAAAAGCAAGCAAGTTGAAATTACTCCTGCGGTTTCAACTTATTGCCCAGATGGGAAATTTATACCTGAACAAATGCTATCTTGTCTTAAGCTTCACTATGAGCATGCTATCGCAGCGGGTTTTTCTGGTTCTCGTATTTCAGGTGAAATGTCCTGGGCTTGCAGAAATATTCCTGGTTCAGATCAATTGATAGTCTATGAAGCCTTAATAAATACTGTTATTGATACACATCCAGTTAAAGTAGTTTGTCAGTATGATGTCAGTAAATTTGATGGTGGCTTAATTTATGATGTCTTGCAGGTTCATCCTTTTATGTTTGTACATGGTCAAATTGTCAAAAACCCTGCTTATATAAAACCGGATGAATTTTTACATAATTACAAAAGTAATATGGAAAAATGAACAATCATAAATTTTCAGACAATGAAAAAATTCTCTTTAGACTGTATGCTGCCCATAGTGTACTTTTTATTTTTACACGTACAGAACAGTTTACACCCTACCTTGAGAAGACTATTGGCAGTATACCCGGTGTACAAGAGTGTGAAGTGTGTCTTATCAAAAATATTGATCGAAGCGATAAAGAATTACACTCAAGATTTATTGGAACAATCGATCTAAAAAACGGGATGTTTAGCATATCTGATTTTTATCAACTTAGTGAGTCGTTTGAAGAAAGAAAAATTCAAGTTTATCCTTTATTTGCGAGAGAATTTTTTTACGGACTAATTGTTGTAAAAATTAGTGATTTTAATCATTTTAACTCATTTGACCCCATCGTTAATAGCTTTACAATTTCTACTTCTATTATTTTCGAGAATTTGTTCCAAAAACATATGCTTGAAAGGAAAAATGAGGAATTGATAATGCATAGAGAACATTTGTCTGTTTTAGTGAAAAATAAGACTAATTCTCTATGGCAAGCAAAACACACTCTCCAGGATATGTTAGAGAAAGCAATTGAATCATTAGCATTAATTGCAGAGCAGCGCGATCCATATACAGCAGGTCATCAATTTCGAGTAGCTAAGCTTTCTGAAGAAATAGCCAAGGGTTTAGGCTTAAGCTCTAAAAAAATACATGAAATCTATTTGGGCGCCTTAATCCATGATATAGGTAAAACTCGAGTCCCCATGGAAATTCTAGTTTCACCTGCAAAACTTACCGAATTAGAATATCGTTTCATCAAAATACATCCCGAAGTAGGTTATCAGATTGTAGATAGAGTCGCATTTGGAGAAACAATTACTGATATTATTTTGCACCATCATGAACGTTTAGATGGCTCTGGATATCCGGATGCATTAAAGGCTGATGAAATTCGTTTTGAAACAAAAATTGTGTCGGTTGCAGATGTGTTCGAAGCCATGAGTTCTCATCGCCCATACCGCCCTAAAAACTCAGTAGAAGCGACCCTAAATGAATTATGCGAAGGTTCTGGAATACGCTACGATAAATCTGTTGTTGAATGTTGCATCAATCTCATTACCAAGAAAAATTTTGAATTTCCACCACTTCCATATAATCGTGTGAATAGTACTATGTATACCTAGCACTCGCAGTAATGACTACAAGAAATAATCCCGCGACATGATAAGTAATAGATTATTAGTGAGTCTTTACCAACAGAATACTGCCAAAGTTAACGTTTCTGACTATAAAATAACAGCTGTATTCCAAGAGGATACTTCAGCAGTAAAATTATCAAGTGCCGCCTTTTCTTTAGAAGTCTTAAATAAACCATATGCAGTAAGGTAAGCGCTCCAAGAACCACAGGCTTACAATTTACAACTTAGGGGTATAATCTAAGCCAATATTCCAAGGCAACAGTTTTTCATAATCATCAACACTGTTGCAAAGAGGAGCGTTCTTTAACAACATGACATAGTAATGATAAGGGTCGAGATTGTGTAATTTAGCCGTTCTGATGATACTGAAGTGTAAACACAAGGCCTCAGCACCTTCAACAGAGGCGCAAAACAAGAAGTTCTTTCGAGCAATGACCAAGGGTTTGATTTCTTGTTCAGTAAGATTGTTATCGATTTCCAGACGCCCATCATCTAAAAAGCGCATCAGTCCATCTCTATATTTAACACAGTAATTGAGTGCTTTCCCAAGCGGTGATTGGGGCAAAGTTGTAGGATAGACCTTATCAACCCATGTATTAAAGGCTTCCATGAGTGGTTTGGATTTTTCCTGACGCAACTGGTGACGTTGGTCTGGATTCAGTTGATTATTTTTAGCCTCACGCTCTATTTTATAAAGCTCTTTAAAAAAGCGCATGGCTTCTTTGGCAATGCCTTTGCCTTTATTAGATTGGGCAATAGGTTCAAATTTTCTGCGCGCATGCGCGTTGCAATTGACAATGTGCGCATTGCTGCTACCCACAAGTTCAAAAAAATTGTCACCATCGACATGTAAATAGCCATTGAATCCGACAAACCAATCGTAAATAAATTGTTTGTGCTCCACATCGTTGTAGTCATAAAGAATAACGGATTTATCCGGTGGTCCACCCCGAATGCAATACACATAGGATTTGGTTTCTGCTTTTCTTCCAGGCTCATGCAAGACCTGCAAGGTCGTTGCATCACAACTGGCCACATCATACTCAATCACACTGTCTTTCAACAGATTATAAATGGGACGCAGTGGTGTCATTAACTCAATGAGCCAGCGCGCCATGGTTTGGCGTGAGCAATCAATACCATGTCGTTCGCTGAGTTGTCGCTCCAGATGGTACAGTGGTTGCCTGTCATCCAGCTTGCTGACCACCAGGAATGATAAAAACTCTTCTGTTGCTTTAATTTTGGGGAGAATTTGTTTGGGCGCTGCTGCGGTTACGATTTGATTCTCGCATCCTTTAGTGCAAGCAACTACTTCACGTCGTTGCTCCACAATTTCGATGACGCAAGGTTGGTAATGCAGTAGCTCTTTGGTTTCATAACGAATCACTGTTTTGCATGCACCACAGGCACATTGCTTGTCTTCATCAGATACCGGAATAATTTCAATGCGACGGGGTAGTTCTTTCTGCGCTTTTTTATTCTTCTTTCTTGTATGGGCAGCCACTGGTGTCATTTCTTCGGTCTGCTCACCGCTTGCTTCAGCCTGAGAAAAAATGCTCTGATTATTTTCAAACAAAGACAGCTGAGGATTTTCAGGGTCAATATAACGCTCAGAGCGCTTGCCAAAACGGTGACGGCGTAGCTCCATGATTTGTGCTTTTAAAGAATCATAGGCTTCCGCGTAGTGTTCATTGCGTGCTTGAGATAGAGCAAGCTCTGCTTTTAATGCGAGTATTTCGTTACTTAATTGCTCTATTTTTTCTTCGTACATCATGTTGAAATGGCACCTGTTTGCTGAGTCAATTATATCACATTACGTTGATTTTAAAAACAAATTAATCGTTTTTTGTAAATTATTTCTAATAGAAATTCGTAGCCAATACTTCCGGCAACAATGTGTGTTTTGCAAAATCCAATCCTGAGAGCAGCCAGCTTAATTGGTCATTGGTAAGGCTCATGACCGCGTCATCGTGTTTGGGAAATTTTAGTTTTCCTTGCTCCAATCGCTTATAACAGAGCCAAAACCCATTTCGCTCCCACCACAGCATTTTTATTTTATTGGCTTGGCGGTTTCTGAAAAGAAAAATTTGCCCTGATGTGGGGTTCAACTGAAGATGGTCGGAAATCAACATCACCAGTCCATCAATTTGTCGCCTAAAATCAATAGGCTTTGGATAGAGCCATATGCTTGCATTAAATGATAAAAACATGGCTAACCCCACAAGGACAACAACATTGGCAATAAAGTCTGGTCGTGAATTTTTAGCTCATGCCCATTGTTCAATACCAAGGTGCATACTGTCTCTGGAGCTCTTTGTGTCAGCTTATTTAATTGAATCGGTACTAATTTGGATGAAGCTATTTCTTCCCGATACTTTCGCTCCCAATAGCCAAATTGATGGTAGTTTAATTGATGCTTTCGACAGTACGTTACTCGCGACAAACCACTTTCTTTTTGATGCGTTACATGCTCCATCCATCTCTGTTCTTTCGTGCCATCTGTTTCTTGGGGGGATATAATTTGTGGGGATATATTCATCGTACTCTCCTCTCTAAATTGATGTTGCAGAGTATGACGAAACGGAGATAATTATTAAATTATGTAGTTGCTGGCGCGCTTACAATTATCAAGTGCCGCCTTTTCTTTAGAAGTCTTAAATAAACCATATGCAGTAAGACCTCCTGCAATAACCCCTGACGCTAGACTTGAAGAAGCTACAGTTACCGCAGCAGTATAACCACTTAATATTCCGGCAAAAAAAGCTCCTGGACCAGTCCACCAACTACACGCAACACCAATTGTAAAGCCAATTAGTGCGGTTGCAATCAATACAATGGCTGCTGCAGCGACTGAAAGTGCTGCTTTAAGGATATTAGGATTCTCACCCTCTAAAATGATTTCACTATTCTTTATAAAACTTTCAATGGCCTTAGCTTTATTCTTTGGGGTACTTTTTGAGTCCAATACAATTTTTGACAGTTCATTCAGTTCAATATCCATCAAGCCTTTTTTTCTTTTTGGCAGATTTTTTATATCCTCTTTTAGTTTTATAACAGCCTCATCCCACGAGAGTAGGAGTTTTGCTTCACAATGAGAGCGGATCAGATTAAAAAGCTCCTCGATATTCTCTCCATCTTTTGCTGAAGTAGTAATGAAATTGGCAAATAATTCTTTTGATTTAATTTTTTTTAATGCGTCATGATTTGCTTTAGGAGAGTCTGATTTTGTGCCAACACAAATAATTGGAGCAAGGGGAGCAAATTTTCGAAATTCTTGGATACTTTTAATAAGTTCTTGCTCGTGAATTTCTTCTGTTAGATCAACACAAAATAAACCTACATCAGCCCCTTTATAATAATAGGGATTAAATTGTTTAAATCGCGCTTCTCCAGATATATCCCATAAGTCTACAACATTATTAGAATCCATTTGCCGAGAGAAAAATTCAGCACTTAAGGTAGGAGAAGTCTCTTCTGCAAAATCAATTTTTGTTTGAGCAACTTTATGAGCTAGTTTAGTTTTACCACTTTTGCCAAAAATAACAACTTTATACTTCATAAGGAACCTCCAAAAATTATTTTCAGAAGCATTTAAGAGAAATTTATTAAGTTTTTTTCTATTAATAAAGAAAAAACTTAATGGAAATTCTTTATCATGACTAAATTAACAAATTAAATAAAGTAATTTGTAGTTTTTTGAGTAAGAATTGCAATAAAAAAGAATTATTACAACTTGAGGTTATTCACCTCAAGTTGTCTCTTGATTTAAATTTCCATTAAATCTTTTTCTTTTTCAGCCAATAATGCATCTACTTCTAGAATATATTTGTCGGTTAGTTTTTGAATGACTTCAGTTGCTCGACGCTCATCATCTTCAGAAATAGCCTTATCCTTAACTAATTCTTTTAATTGATTATTTGCATCTCTTCTGATATTACGAATGGAAACCTTTCCTTGCTCGCCTTCATTACGAACAACCTTGATTAACTCTTTTCTTCGTTCTTCAGTCAAAGGTGGCATAGGGACACGAATCGCAGAACCTGCTGTAGCCGGATTCAAACCTAAATCTGAGGTTAAAATTGCCTTTTCTACAGCTGATACCATGGATTTTTCCCATGGGGTAACTAATATTGTACGAGAATCACTAGCGGTAATATTAGCTACTTGACTCAATGGAGTCATCGTTCCATAATAGTCAACTTGCACATGATCAAGTAAACCAACATTCGCCCTTCCTGTGCGAATTTTTGTTAGGTCTGTGTGCAATACTTCAATAGTTTTTTTCATTCGCTTTTCTGAATCTTGCTTAATCTCATTAATCATGATTAGCTCCGACTATAGTTCCTACGCGTTCTCCAGATACAATTCTTTTCAATGCATTAGGTGCAGTCATATCGAAAACCTGCAATGGCATGCCTTGATCTTGACAAAGACAAATTGCAGTAGAGTCCATTACTTCTAAGCCTTGCGTTAATACTTCGATATAGGTCAAATAATCATATCGTTTGGCATTAGGGTTTTTAAAGGGATCTTCTGAGTAAACACCATCGACTTTTGTTGCTTTTAATACCACATCAGCGCCAATCTCAATGGCTCTTAAGCAAGCAGCTGTATCCGTAGTGAAAAAAGGATTTCCTGTTCCTGCTGCGAAAATAACAACGTGTCCGGTGCGCAAATGTGTAATTGCCTTACGGCGATGATAAGGGTCAACGACTCCCAGCATGGGAATAGCTGACATAATACGCGCTGGCATATCAATTCGTTCTAAAGCATCTCTCACCGCTAAAGCATTCATTACTGTAGCCAGCATTCCCATATGGTCACCAGTTACACGTCCAACCCCAGCTTGAGAAAGTGCCTTACCACGAAATAAATTACCACCACCTAATACAAGACCAACTTCAACGCCCATCTTAATTAATTCGGCAATATCCCTGGCTAAAGTATCCAAAACCGAGGGATCAATACCGAATTGTGACTTGCCCATAAGGGCTTCGCCACTGTATTTTAGTAAAATACGTTTATATTTTAATGTTGGGTGACTTTCATTCATCATGTACGAACCTGAGCCATCACTTCTTCAACAAAGTTGTCTTCTTTTTTCTCTATACCTTCACCAACTTCATAGCGTATAAAGGAAAGTACTTCAGTATTTTTTTCTTTTAAAAGTTGTCCAACTTTAATGTCAGGGTTTTTAACAAAAGGCTGGCCTAATAAACTGACTTCATCAATAAATTTATTGATTCGACCCTCAATCATTTTATCAATAATTTCTTGTGGTTTGCCACTTTCTTTTGCTTGAGCTGTAAAAATTTCACGCTCATTTTCAATAGCTTCAGCAGAAACTTGATCTCGACTTACAACAATTGGCTTGCTGGCAGCAATATGCATCGCAATGTCTTTGGCAAGTTCTTCATCACCTGTTTTCAGAGCTGCGATAACACCAATTCTTGAGCCATGTAAGTAATAACCAATTACCCCAGTGTCACAAGACATGCGCTCTAGACGTCTTAATTTAATGTTTTCGCCAATTTTCGCTACTAATTCTTGACGAGCTTGTTCTACGGTATTTCCAGATGAAAGAGTAATTGCAGACAATTCGGCAACTTTAGTAGCAGAGCTATTTAATGCCGTTTCAGCGACCTTGCTAGCAAAGTTAGTAAAGTTCTCATCACGAGCAACAAAATCGGTTTCACTATTAATTTCAAGCATTACTGCACTACGTCCATCTGCGGAGCGTGCAATAACTACTACACCTTCAGCGGCAACACGGTCTGCTTTTTTATCTGCTTTTGCTTGACCTGCTTTACGCATTTCAATAATTGCAGCCTCAATATCACCATTGGTTGCTATTAGAAATTTTTTACATTCCATCATGCCAGCACCGGTACGTTCACGTAACTGCATGACTAAACTCGCACTAATTGACATTTTCATTTCTCCGTATAGCAAAAAGGGGGCAAATTGAGGTGTTCTGACACCCGGCCCCCTATATTTTAAATTTTAATTATTCCCCAGCTTTTTCTGCATCACTGGTTTGTTCAACTACTTCAACAAATTCAGCATCAGAAGAACCTACTCCTACTGTATTACTGCCTTTAGCATCTAAAATTGCATCAGCAACACAACGAACGTAGATATCAACTGCTCTCATAGAATCATCATTACCAGGAATAATATAATCAATATTTCTTGGGCTATTGTTTGTATCAACAATACCAATAACGGGGATTCTTAAACGGTGAGCTTCTTCAACGGCAATATGTTCGAAACCAACATCAACAACAAATAAAGCATCAGGCAAACCGCCCATGTTCTCAATACCGCCCAAGCCTCTCTCTAATTTTTCAAGTTCACGAGTCAGCATTAATGCTTCTTTCTTAATCATTCCATTGAATAATCCCTTTTCTTTCATTTCTTTTAATTCTTTCAGGCGAAAAATAGACTGACGTACTGTTTTATAGTTGGTTAACATACCGCCCAGCCAACGGTGATCAACATAAGGCATGCCACAACGTTTCGCATGTTCGCGAATACTTTCTTGCGCTGCTCTTTTAGTACCTACAAACAGAATTTTTGCTTTGTTAGATGCCAATCTGCCGACATAGTTTACTACGTCGTTAAGCATCACCATGGTCTTTTCAAGGTTGATAATATGGATTTTGTTACGAGATCCAAATATATACTCACCCATTTCAGGATTCCAAAAACGAGTTCTGTGTCCAAAATGAGCACCTGCTTCGAGTAATTCACGCATACTTACATTCATTTTTTATCTCCAGGGTTATTCCTCCACGTTTCCCATACGAAACCCTTTTTGGGACCCTATCGTATGTGCCGAACCGTGTGTGTATTTAAAGCGCGACATTTATACCATATTAGATGAAATTCATCAATCGAATTTAGTGACAAATCTTTTTTTTTAACTTGTGCTAAGCTTTTTATTAATGGCTCTGTTTTCGTTGTAATGAAATATAAAAGAACTGGCTTTTTATATGCGGTAATTTATTGAACTCAAAAAATAAAGAATAAAAATGTATCAATATAACCCAAAATTACATGTAAAAATCTGGTTAAGCAATAATCCAAACGCGTTTATGAATTTGGAGAATCAAATTCGTCTTATTGAAATGCGTGAAAAAAATATCAACGATACTATTCACTTGGTATACGAATCCAGCTTACTCACTCAGACATCAGTTAATGCGCTACACGAATTTTGTAGAGAACATCGTATTAATTTCATTGATGCAAACTCAATTCACTCCTCTCTTCTAACAGATAACGAAAAAAAATTGTACCAATTTTATAAAGACGAAATTTATAATTTAAAAATGGGGGGCAATTTAGCTGTTGCCAGTGATATTTTAAGATGGCTTTCCCCAATATTTAAAAAAGGAACTTATACCGATTTTGATTTTCCAATTGATACAACTCATCTTCCTCAACTTATTCCAACTGAAATGCCAATATTACTCAATATTGGCAGTTTAAGAATGGGGAGAAAAGAATTTATTCTCGCAAATAATGATTTTGTCGCTATAGTAGACTCCATAGCAGCACAAAAAGATATTGATCGTGTACAACGTGGGCTTATTGCCCGTCTATCTCATTATGATACTGACTTCATCGAGCGCACAGAAGCTGAATTAAACGAAGACAGCTTTATAAATCGTTATCTCTTAAAATTCATGAAAAATCGCTCTGAATCACTCTATATAGCAAAATCTAAACATATTAGTCCACCCGATACATCTACTTCTTCATTAAAAATCAGAAAATACATTAATGAAGTGATGGCCGATAAAAATAAATTTTTAGATTTTAATAAAATATATCCCCAAGAAACTCACGAAGAAGTGATAAAAAGATTGAGAAAAGACCTGCAGGTTCAACTGAATTTAATAAAATACCTATTTTTTAGTAAAGAATATTCCTTAATTAAACGAATTTTAGAAACAAATGATGATAAGTTTTTAACTTATTTAATGAAAAAAGAACGGGATCTTTATCTTAAATCCATTGTCGTATGTACTACGGGGCCCATACAGATATCGAATGCTCTATTTCATGGCTATGTGGTTGATGCTAATAAATTCAGCAAAGAAATCCAACCCCACTCGTTTAATCATTATGGCTTGCAAAAAGCCTTTTGCTCACAAAATTCTATTCCTTTGCATGAAAATGTTTTGGGGATGCTCAAGTTTCTTGGTGTTGATGAGGGCGAATTAAATGATTCTTCCTGGTTAGATTCTGGAAAAAAATTACAAAGTTCACGCTCGAAATTACTTGCTGCCCGACAAAAGGAACTTGCTTTAAGCTTACCGGCTACTTTTTTAAAGGTTAAAAGAGAAGTGGAAGAAAATATTCAAAAAATACCTCAAATCCCTTATCGATCATTTTTCAGAGATAAGAATCATTCCAAAAAAGAAGACCTTGAGCTTATTTTGAATTGTTTTACTCACGAAAATGAATTTAATATCCTTAAATTTAATAATATTTTACTGAATATTCAAAATCATAAACACGATGACTGCACGCAGAGATTAATCAAAGAGCTTAAAACGCTTTGTCATGAAGCACTAATTTTTAGTCTTGCAAAAGATAGAAAAATAAAATTAGCTCATCCTTCTTCTCAATCGCCCCAATCATGTCCAACACCCCATTTAAGGAAGAAAATTAGGGGGATTAGCCAATACATGCATAACCTGATTACCTGGCAAAAATAGATGCAGATTCTCCTATTTAAATTAACGCTAACATACTGTATTTATTCACTCTATAGTCTATACTCCAATAAGGTCATCCTATTGACATAAGATAAAACAGGAAAGTTGGTATAATTATTATGAGGAATGGATAATGAGTAAAAAAATTCTCTGGTTATCAACCGTCGTATTTGTACTAACATTTGGTCAACCAAGTTTTGCGTGTATTGGTGGATCCAAACACTGTAATTCGCATCACCGATTGGATGGATTAGCCCAAGAACTGAACCTCACTGCTGATCAAAAAGCTAAAATTAAAGCATATAAAGAAAAAGCTAGAGCTGCATTCAAAGAAAACTACGGTCAACTGAGATTACTACGCAGTCAAATTAACTCTATGATTCAATCAAATAAAATTGATGAAGCAAAACTTGATTCTTTAATAGAGAAAATAAGTAAAATCAGAGGCTCTATGTTAAAAAGTAGAATAATGATGCAACATCAGATGTTTTCGCTCTTAAATGAAAAACAAAAAGCTAAATTTCTTGAATTAAAGAAAAAATGGTATTTAAAGCGTAATGCTTGGTAGTGTTTAAATAACTGTGTCATCTCTTTTAATTTGTTTATAATTTAACACTTAAAAGAGGTAGATATGAATAAAAAGAAAATAGATTTATCGAATTTTGATTTCAATGAGTTCAAATTAGAGGCTTTGACCCAGTTAAAGTCTGGCCAATCTCTCACTGGAAAAGACGGCATACTGACCCCCTTAATAAAAGAGCTATTAGAGGCGGCATTAGAAGGTGAAATGGATTCTCATATGACTGATTGTCATGAGACAGGTATTTCAAACCGTCGCAACGGCAAAACGACTAAACAATTAAATCAACAACTGGAGTTTTTGATTTAGAAACACCTCGAGATAGGGATGGCAGCTTTGAACCCGAGCTTGTAAAAAAACGTCAAACGGTACTAAGCGATCCCTGGATAATAAAGTCCTAGCCCTCTATGCGATAGGCATGAGTTACGAGGCGATAAGCGAGCATTTATCTGAGATGTATGGACTAGAAGTCTCGAGTGCTAAAATCAGCCTGATTACTGACAAACTATTACCCCTGATTACCGAGTGGCGTAATCGCTCCCTAGAATCTGTATACCCAATCGTTTTTCTTGATGCCATGCACTTTAAAGTACGTGTTGAAGGTGACCTATCCCCCAAAAATAATGCCATGACATAGATGAGATTTCCGATAAACTAAACCAAAAGGAGATCTCAAAGTGAAAAAGCGTTACACAGAAGAACAAATTATAAAAGCAATCAAATCGCATGAAGCAGGTATAAAGGTCGAAGAGATATGTCGAGACTATGGAATTTCGTCAGGCACATTTTACAATTGGCGAAGTAAGTATGCTGGCCTTGAAGTGAATGAGGCCAAGCGTCTTCGTGAGCTTGAATCAGAGAATGTTAATCTTAAAAAACTGTTGGCAGATAAGCTCCTGGAGCTAGAGGCAATGAAGGATGTATTATCAAAAAAGTGGTGAAGCCAGCAGCAAGAAAGTCGATCATCGAGCACCTAATATGTTTCTTTAAGTTGAGTGAGCGAGTAGCTTGCAAGCTGGCAGGATTAAGCCGCACAGCATTTCGTTATCAATGTAAACCACGTACGGATGAGAAGGCCAGAACACGACTCAAGGTTTTAGCCGCACAATATCGCTTTATGATTGTTTTAATTCTTCATGGACTAACAAAACTGAAGGCTTGGTTCAAAATAAGAAGCATGCTGTCAATTCTTATACACAGGAGGGACTTCAAGTTCGAACAAAGAAAAGGAAAAACTGACTCGTCCTCGCCAACCAATACGTTCGCTTCTGCACCAAACCAGCGTTGGTCGATGGATTTTATCGGATCAACTTGGCAATGGGAGACGATTTCGAATATTGAATGTAGTGGATGATTATTCTCGTGAAATGGTTAGCCAACTAATATCTACCTCATCCGATGGCAAACAAGTGGCTCGCTTTTTAGACCAACTTATTGAGCAAAGAAATAAGCCTGTTAAAGTGATTTGTGATAATGGTACAGAATTTACTAGTAAAGCGATGTTTTTCTGGAGCAAAGAAACGAATGTCACTTTAGGGTTTATTCAACCAGGAAAACCAACTCAAAATGCGTTTGTTGAGAGCTTAAACGGGAAATTCAGAAATGAATGCCTTAATCAGCACTGGTTTCGAACAATGGAGGAAGCACGATTTGAGATTGAACAATGGCGTAAACACTACAATAATGTTCGACCTCATAGCTCTCTAAATTATATGCCTCCTGTTGAATACGCAAGAAAGGTGGCATAGGATAATGAATCTCATCAAAGAAGTGGTACTAATTTAGGGGATAGGTCAAAGGTAAGGTCATAAGTAGAGCATTTTACACCGTCCTTGCTGTAAATTCAGAAGGTAAAAAAGATATTCTAGGGCTCTATTTATCTGAGGCAGAGGGAGCTCGTTTTTGGCTTAGTGTATTAAATGACCTTAAAGCTCGTGGTGTAGAGGATATCCTTATAGCAAGCATCGATGGACTTAAGGGATTTCCTGATGCCATTGCTGAAGTTTTTCCTAACACCGAGATCCAGCTTTGTGTCGTTCATCAAATTCGCAACTCATTAAAGTATGTGGTTAGTAAGGACCAGAAAGCCTTTATGGCCGATTTAAAGCTGGTTTATAAGGCTTCAAGCAAAGATATGGCTTTGCATCATCTACTTGAGTTGGAAGAGAAATGGGGCAAAAAATACCCGGCGGTGATGAAATCCTGGAATAACAACTGGGAAGCTCTATCACAATACTTCAAATACCCAGAAGAGCTAAGACGCATCATTTACACTACCAATATTGTTGAAGGCTTTCATCGGCAAATTCGCAAGTACACTAAAAATAAAGGCGCTTTCACCAGTGAAAACGCCCTTATTAAGCTTATTTATTGTGCTTGCCAGAAAGTACTGGAAAAATGGAATCAGCCCATGCACAATTGGGGGTAGTGTTTAAATAACTGTGTCATCTCTTTTAATTTGTTTATAATTTAACACTTAAAAGAGGTAGATATGAATAAAAAGAAAATAGATTTATCGAATTTTGATTTCAATGAGTTCAAATTAGAGGCTTTGACCCAGTTAAAGTCTGGCCAATCTCTCACTGGAAAAGACGGCATACTGACCCCCTTAATAAAAGAGCTATTAGAGGCGGCATTAGAAGGTGAAATGGATTCTCATATGACTGATTGTCATGAGACAGGTATTTCAAACCGTCGCAACGGCAAAACGACTAAAACAATTAAATCAACAACTGGAGTTTTTGATTTAGAAACACCTCGAGATAGGGATGGCAGCTGAACCCGAGCTTGTAAAAAACGTCAAGCAGTACTGTGAATAACAATAATAAAGTCCTAGCCCTCTATGCGATAGGCATGAGTTACAGGCGATAAGCGAGCATTTATCTGAGATGTATGGACTAGAAGTCTCGAGTGCTAAAATCAGCCTGATTACTGACAAACTATTCCCCTGATTGCAGGGCGTATTAAACACAAGTCTCATATACCAATCATTTTCTTGATGCCATGCACTTTAAAGTACGTGTTGAAGGTAAGGTCATAAGTAGAGCATTTTACACCGTCCTTGCTGTAAATTCAGAAGGTAAAAAAGATATTCTAGGGCTCTATTTATCTGAGGCAGAGGGAGCTCGTTTTTGGCTTAGTGTATTAAATGACCTTAAAGCTCGTGGTGTAGAGGATATCCTTATAGCAAGCATCGATGGACTTAGGGATTTCCTGATTAGCATTGCTGAAGTTTTCACAACACCGAGGATCGAGCTGTGTCGTTCATCAAATTCGCAACTCATTAAAGTATGCTGGTTAGCAAGGACCAGAAAGCCTTTATGGCCGATTTAAAGCTGGTTTATAAGGCAAGCAAAAGATATGGCTTTGCATCATCTATTGGAGTTGGAAAGAAGCCGGGGCAAAAAATACCCGGCGGTGATGAAATCCTGGAATAACAACTGGGAAGCTCTATCACAATACTTCAAATACCCAGAAGAGCTAAGACGCATCATTTACACTACCAATATTGTTGAAGGCTTTCATCGGCAAATTCGCAAGTACACTAAAAATAAAGGCGCTTTCACCAGTGAAAACGCCCTTATTAAGCTTATTTATTGTGCTTGCCAGAAAGTACTGGAAAAATGGAATCAGCCCATGCACAATTGGGCGCTTATCGTGTCCCAGTTACAAATCTATTTCGAAGACAGACTAACCCTGGGACTTAGATAATGACTGAGGTGACACAGTTGGATGAACACTCTCCAATTGGGCGCTTATCGTGTCCCAGTTACAAATCTATTTCGAAGACAGACTAACCCTGGGACTTAGATAATGACTGAGGTGACACAGTTGGATGAACACTCTCTAATGCTTAGTCTATTCGTCAATCACGAGCATAGCGAGAGATCTCCATCGTTGAGCACCGAGTTATGATGAAGATCTCCCAGAAGACTTGCGCAGGGTTAATCACCCCTAGTTTCTTTATTAAATTAAGTCTGGAACACTGTCCAGACTGTAACTTTATGATTCAATTTACTGTAATGCAGTTATTTTTTAAGTACAGCAACTGCTTTAAAGTTTATGGTCACTTCATTTTTTATTTCACTAGTACTTGACCAATCACCCTGACCTATACCAAAGTCTAATCGCTTCACTGTGGTATGTCCCTCAACAACCAAATGATCTTTAGGTGATTCAACTGCTGTAAAAGTAAGTACTACGGGCAGTGATTTATTTTTTATAGTTAATGTTCCCGCAGCTTCATAATTTTTATCATCCTTTTTAGTAAACTTGGTTGATTTAAATTCAGCTTTGGGAAATTCTTTGGAATTAAACCAATCAGCACTGAGTAATATTGAAGTTATTTCGGCGTAGGACATTGTGAGTGAGTTAGTATTCACTACCACATCGACATTACTGTCTTGATAATGTGCAGGATCAGCATTTATTGTTGCAGTAAACTCTTTAAATGAACCAGTAACGGGTGCATTATTTTGTGTTGCTGTAAAACTTATACTGCTTTCACCAGGAACAAGTGACCATTCAGGTAAGGCATTTGCATAAGCACTATTCAAAAAAAATAAAACGAAAATAAACTTTATCATTTTCATGGGAACATTCTCCGTAATATATCATCCTTATTAATAAAATGATGTTTTAGAGCAGCTGCACTATGCATAAAAATTGCTGCAATGAGCGCGTACCCCAACCATTCATGGATCCATTCAAATAATATTCTTTTACTGTCATCAGGAGCTATAAGATTAGGTAAAGTAAACAATCCAAAGAATGATGCTGGTAATCCAGCAGCTGAAGTAATTAACCAACCAGTAATTGGCATGGCAAACATAAACAAGTAAAAAGCCCAATGCATGCTGCGAGCAGCAATTTTTTCCAGCAAAGGCAAAGCAAGCTCTGGTTGTTCATTGCTCAGACGCCAAATAATTCTAAAAACAGCCAAAAAAAGGACCAACAAACCATACTCTTTATGCCATCCATAGAATTTCAATCTTTGGGGATTCCATGGTAAAGAGACCATGTACAACCCCAGTACTAACAACCCAATAATTAACAAAGCAATAACCCAATGAAATACTATAGTAACAATACCAAAGTGAGTTGCACTATTTTTGATTTGCATAAGAAGTCCCTATTTCTTATCCTGATATGCTTCTGCCCCAATTGAAAGGGTTACTTTATCACCTACAGAAGGCAGGAAAGCATTTATCCCAAAATCAGAACGATTTATAGTGGTAGTAGCTGTAAAGCCAACTGACATCTTGTTACTAATTGGATTCATTCCCTCTTTATTTAAGGTAACATCCAATACCACAGGTTTACTCACACCACGCAAAGTTAAGGTACCATCAACAGTTGCTTTATTATCACCTTTGGGAGTTACCTTATTACTGACAAAAGTTGCAGTAGGAAAATGTTCCGTATCAAAAAATAACTTACTTTTTAGATGTTTATCCAACTCTGGAATACCGGTAACCATATCCGCAACATCAATCTTAACGTTGACTTTACTTTGACTTGGATTGTCTTTATCAAGAATCAGTTGACCTGTTCCATACCATTTACCATATTGGGTTGAAAAGCCTAAGTGATCGATGCTCCACAACACAAAAGTATGGTTTTTATCCAGTGTATAGGTTTCTGGTGCTGCATGAATTGGCGACGTAGAAAAAGTGAATGTCATAAACAATAATGAGGACAAGCCTCCTAAAATTTTTTTCATTGTTAACTTCCTTTTTTTAATGAGAATTTTAAATAATTTATTTTAAATTTTTACTCAGGCTTAAGACTACCACCAACTATCCGCTCACAGAGTCCTTTGGGTAGCAAAATAAAAGCGTCTTTTTGTTTATCTTTGGTCGCGGAGGAAGCACATGAAGCGGTTGCAGTGGCACAGTCATTCATCCCCTTTTTAGCAATTCCATAACATTTTTCAGTTGTAGAATTTGTATCATTGTTGTCAGCTGCCGAACTTCCTGTCGCAACTAAAACAAAAAAAGCAGTCATCACTGATTGCACTAATTTATCCCGTATTAACATAGTTATCCCTTTCATTAATGAATGTCTTAATTAACATACAATAGTGTCATTGAAACAACAAGTAAAAGGGAAAAAAACGACATCCTAGGTAAACCAGGTATTAATCTGAGCTATTAAAATTCAATCATTGTAATGTCGCCAGCAAATGATAGTTCTGCCAAAAGAGGGGCAGTCAGTTTTTGCTTTAATGTGTCAATATTAGCTGATAAAGCTTGCATGTTTGGGTCAAAGCAATTTGCAATCCAGCCCGTGCATTCAATGTTATTTGCATGCAACACAGCTTCTGTTAACAACGCATGATTAATACATCCTAATTTCATGCCAACTACTAAAATAACAGGGATCTTAGTAATCTGTAAAAAATCAATCCATGTTTCATTGTCATTTAGCGGCACCATTAATCCACCCGCACCCTCAATGAATAATGTTTCAATACCCTCCAGCTGCAAATTAAGGCAATAGTCAGCTATTTCAGTGACGCTTAAACATACTCCTTCATTCTGTGCCGCAATATGAGGGGAAACAGGCGCTTTAAATCGCCAGGGATTTATTACATCCATAGGGATTCTTGTCTTGCTGTTTTTTTGTAAATGCAACGCATCACTGTTCACCAGTTTATTTTCTATTTCCATGCATCCACTTGCTACCGGTTTAATTGCTGCTGCCGATGGAAAATAGTGTAACAGACTCGCTGTTACATAGGTTTTACCGCAATCTGTATCAGTACCTGTAATAAAAAATCGCTTCATTGAATAAATCCTCGGATTTCTTCGATAAATAAATCCATATGAGATAAAAAAGGCATGTGTGCCGCTCGTTTGAATAGAATATAATGAAATTTGGGATAATTCAGTTGCATGGAACTCATTGTTTTAATTGAAACAATGGGATCAAGGCGACCAAACATAAAACATGTCGGTTTAGTAAACTGTTTCAGCTCCTCTCGTAAATCCCAATTTTCTAGAATTTCAAGCCCCAATTTCAACCCTTCTGGAGATGGGAGTCTATCAGGTAGATGGTTCAACCTATCATTAGTAGTTAATCCATTGAGTTCCATAAATTCGTTTAAGGTACTCTGTGGCTCCTCTAATAATTTTTCGTAAAATTTTTTAAAAACATCCTGAGAAACACCTGACCATAGATCCGCATGTAAAAATCGGGGTGATGAAGTCACGTTAATAAGAGACCTTACTCGTTCAGGTGCTTCAACTGCCAAACGCATGGCATATAACCCACCCATAGACCAACCTACTAATGCAAATTGTTGGGGTAATTGTCTCAGTAAAAACTTTTTAAATGCATCCCAGTCCATGATTGGACTATGACCAAATCCTGGCAAGTCAATTAGTATAAGCTGATAATCCATGGACAGTTTAAGCACTAGTGGCAACCAAACTCGACTGTCAAATCCCCATCCATGTAGAAACACAATAGGGAATCCTTTTCCATAACTATTGATTTTTATATGCATAAATGACACTTAATTGATTAAATAACTCCTGGATCTGTTCTGGAGTATGATTGTAATTCAAAATGACACGCAAACCGGATGCTTTTGTACTGACTGTAGGCCTTCTTATTGCACAACAGCTAATTCCATTTTTCTTCAATTCACGAGCATAATATAATGCTAAATGGGGACAGCCTAATTGAAGTTGTTGAATTGGAGAAATAGAATCAGACCACTTTAGAGGAGATTGTTTAATATAAGATCGAAATAAAGCAATGAGTTGTGTTAATTTCGACCTTCTATCTTCCGCATTAACTACACATTCCAAAGCATGCAACAAGCCATAACTTAAAGCTGGGCTTATTGCGGTTGAATAGATAACTGAGCGACCGGCTTGTAATAAAGCATAGATCCACTCTGCTTTACCAGCAACCAGTGCACCCTGAGCGGCATACGCTTTTCCTAGAGGAATAATCCTTAACGGAACTTCGTTTTGAGTTAAACCATGATAAGCTACAGCCCCCCTTCCCTGAGCGCCTAAGAGTCCAAAAGAATGAGCCTCATCAACTAAGAGTGCACTTTGGTTCCTGCTACACAGAGAGGACATTTTTGCCAAAGGAGCCATTTGGCCACTCATGCTAAAAACTCCCTCCGTAATTAATGCGGAGCTATTGGCATAAGTTATTAATTTACGGTCTAAGTCAATTAAATTATTGTGCAGATAGCGTGTATAGTTTACTTGTGATAGAGCTAAACCATCGTAAATGGATGCATGTATTTCTTTATCTATAAAACAATGGACCTTTAATTGACCAAGTAAGGCAGTAACGGCAAGATTTGCTGCATATCCTGAAGAAAATAAAATACAATCATCCACAGCCAATAAGTTAGCGAATGCCTCTTCTACTGCCCGATGATTGGGGTGATAACCACTTAACAACATTGAGGCACCACTTCCACAAGGATACAGAGCATAGCCTCGCTGGTATCCTTCCGCAATACGTTGATCCCTAGATAGCGACAAATAATCATTACTGTCAAAATGAATTAATGACGAATCATCAGCGCTTATTATCCTATTCCTTAATAGGCCTTCTTGAGCTAGCTGATTCGTATAATCCTTAATCTTGTGACTTATAGGCATTTAAACCATCTCAGTTAAACCTAGCTTGCTAAAAAGGGCTTTATCTTTTAGTCGTTGAGGATTTTCTTCTGTTAATAATTTATCACCAATAAATACAGAGTTCGCTCCAGCAAAGAAACAAAGTGCTTGTAATTCATCACTCATTTCAGTTCTTCCAGCCGTTAAACGAATGACGCTTTTAGGCATTAGTATTCGCGCAGTTGCAATCGTACGTGCTAACTCAATCCCTTCGACTGGCTGAGCTTTCGCAAGAGGCGTACCTTCTACTGGAATTAAACGGTTTATAGGAACACTTTCAGGAGGTGTTTCCATGTTAGCTAGAGTTAATAAAAATTCAATGCGATCTTCGCGTGTCTCTCCTAAACCTAAAATACCACCACAACATACATTGATTCCGGCTTCTCGCACATTATTCAATGTATCCAATCGTTCGCTGAATTTGCGGGTCGTTACTACTTTCTCATAATAAGAAGGTGATGTGTCTATATTATGATTGTAATAGTCCAACCCGGCTTCTTTTAGACAAGCGGCCTCTTCTTGATTTAACATTCCTAAAGTCATGCATGTTTCCAAACCTAAAGACTTCACCCCTCTAATCATTTCTTGTAATTCATTCATCGCCTTATCAGGTGGACAACGCCAAGCAGCTCCCATGCAAAAACGTTTGGCACCGCCCTCTTTGGCTTCCTGAGCAGCTTTTAATACTTCAGCAACTGACATTAAATTTTCTTTTTCTACATGAGTCTTATGATGCCCGCTTTGTGAACAATAACCACAATCCTCTGGACAAGCACCTGTTTTAATACTGAGCAGGGTAGCAAATTGTAATGAATTAGGTTGATGATATTCTCTATGTACTTCATGCGCCTGGTGCAACAAGTCATTAAATGGTTGCTCATAAAGCGCTGTAATTTCAGAAATAGACCAGTGCTTCTTAGTTTGGGTCACAACAGTTCCTCCTATTAAGGAAATTAAAACAATGTAGCCTTGATGGAGCACAGATAAATCCGGTCATCCGCATCTTAGCCTGTGATTTCGTATCGCAACATTGTGCTACTACGTAGAGCTCCCACGCTGCACTTGGAATGACGGACACAGCACCAAATAATAATCCGGATAAAAATGATGCTCCTCTATTTTAGGCAAAGTGAAGCAAAATCCAGCTACATCCATATTTCTCATTTTATTTACATAGCGAACATGATAAAGTGCCGCCTAATCTTGTCAACCAAAATTTTAAAAATGGTTAACGTTCATCAATTAATTAGTAGAGATTTGAAACATTTTTGGCATCCTTGCACCCAAATGAAGGATTTTGAAACCTGCCCTCCACTGCTTATTGAGAAAGCGCAAGGCAGTTATCTTTACACCAATAAAGGGCCTTTGATTGATGCCATTTCCAGCTGGTGGTGTAAATCATTAGGACACGGCCATCCCGCTGTAATGGCAGCAATAACAGACCAGCTAAATCATTTTGAACATGTTATTGCAGCAAATACAACACATCCCCAACTTGTTGAGTTGGCGGAAGAGCTTGCAAAAATCACAAAAAAACAACATGTTTTCTTTGCCAGTGATGGCTCTAGTGCAGTTGAGATAGCAATGAAATTGGCAATTCATGCAAGTCAAATTAAGGGGTTTACAGAGAAGAATCAATTTATCGCTCTTAAAAATGGATATCATGGAGAAACATTAGGTGCAATGAGTATTAGTGATTTAGGGATTTATAAATCACCCTATACTTCATTTGGTCTAACGTGTCATTTTATTCAAAATATTCCTTATATTTCTGGCAAAGAAGATCTTTTATGGAATAATTGTGATTCGTATTGGCCTGCCGTAGAAAAGGAATTAGAAGCGGTTAGCGACAAAGTCTGCGCCATTATTGTTGAACCGTTGATTCAAGGCGCAGGAGGAATGTTGTGTTATAGCCCTGACTTTCTTAAAAAACTCTCATCCTGGGCTAAAAGCAAAGATATTTATCTTATTGCTGATGAAATAATGACAGGGATGGGCCGTACAGGCGAATGGCTGGCCTCAAACCATGCAGGTGTAGAACCGGATCTGATTTGTCTATCCAAGGGATTAACTTCGGGATCCATTCCTTTAAGTTGCATCATGATTGACAGCTCTATTTTTGAGCTTTTTTACTCTGATTATGCCAGTGGTAAATCTTTTCTTCATTCACACACCTATAGCGGCAACGCACTCGCTGTAAGCGCAGCATTGGCAACCATTCGGGTAATGCATGAAGAAAAAATACTGATGCATGCGCAAAACCTTGGGGAATACATGTTTACTACTTTGACTGAAATAGCACAAATTTCAGGCAGATTAAGCAATATACGAGGAGTTGGGGCAGTTGTCGCAGCGGATCTTGAAGAGATAGGACATGATCGTATAGGGAATAAAGTTTACCAACAGGCATTAAATCATGGTGCATTAATAAGACCAATTGGCAACACGCTTTACTGGCTACCTCCATTAAATACAAGTCATGAAGTAATTGGGAAATTAGCAGAAATCACACTACACTCTATAAAGGGAGCCTATGTAACACCATAATTATGCGAAAAGTATGCAGAAACCTGACATTTTTTGTCTACAAACGATTCAAATTATTCTGGATATTTTTCACCATTGTTTTGCTCGCAGTCTTTTCATATGTCAATTGGCATAATAACGTCACCAATTCTCTTACCTTAGTTACAGAAGAAAGCAATAAACTTTCACAAAAGGTCGATCACTTTATAAATGATATATTTCAAAGCGCATATCAAATTCCATCTGATCAAAAGAATAAGCTATTGTGTTCTGCCGATTTTATTCCTTATTTACAACACATCGTTATCAATCATCCACAAATCTCTGGATTAGCCATACGGAATCTAAAATATCAAATTATATGCTCCACCTTACCTTACAATCAGACCTTTCTCCTAAGTCGTAATCTACATCAGATGATTATTGGGCCATTAACGACACCTATGTTTAATCATCCAATTTATGCAATACAAAAAAAAATTGGTGAATATCAGGTAGAGGTAGTTATTATGTCCTCGATGCTGGAAAATATATTGAAAACGCCAGATAGTGTTTCACGCACAGTCACTCTCTATGATGTCAATACGAAAAAAGAACTGATTCAAGTAGGAAAAGTAAACAACGAATCGTGGATCAGTCATTTATCATATGACTCATCTTTCGCATCAGAAAGAGTATTTGCCACAGCCAAATTATCAAGTCTTAATGGAGTTTTACTCATAGTATCTGAACCCAAGCAAGTAATGATGAATAGTCTATGGTTTAATCAAATCTTGCTCGCTCTCGATGTTTTGGTATTTTCAATTTTTTTATACTTTGTGATTAAGAATATTTTTACTCAACATTATTCTTTGCATGGAGCAATAAAACAAGCGCTTCGCGGCAGACAATTTTACCCTGTTTACCAACCATTATTTGATGCAGAATGCGGAACCTATTCAGGAGCTGAAGTCCTATTAAGATGGCAGGATAATTATGATGAAATTATAATGCCTGATCTGTTCATAGAAGAAGCTGAACATACAGGGTTAATTGTCCCGATAACATTACAAATTATTGAAATAGCATTTAAAGAAGCTAAAAATATCTTAAAAAATCAGCCTACGTTCTATTTATCTTTTAATATTTGTGCCCTACATTTTACTGATAGTCATTTTTTTCCCAAGTTTTATAAACTTGTACAGCACTATTCTATTTCACCCAAACAAATATTATTGGAAATAACAGAGCGTTATTTACTTGATATGAATAATAAAATTTACATCAACAGGATGCATGAGCTTAGAAAAACCGGTTATTCATTGGCTATAGACGATTATGGAACAGGACATTCAAGCATCAGCTATCTACAATATTATCCTTTTAATTATCTTAAAATCGACAAATTATTTATACATGCTATTGGTACTAAGGCCATCGCAGAAACATTAAACGATGCAATAATTCATTTAGCAAAAAAAATTAATTTAATTATTATTGCAGAAGGTGTAGAAACCAAAGAGCAACACGACTATTTATTACAAAACGACGTTCGATTCCTTCAAGGTTGGTTTTTTTCAAAGGCCTTGCATGTGGAACAATTAATTGAACTGCTTCAGGGGGAGAAAAATGAATAAGAACATAGGATGGTATTTTTTGCTGCTTTTAGGAATCTCAGTATCAAGTTTTGCTGAACCATTAGATGCAGAAGGTAATTATTGGCAATGTTTCGCTCATGATGCGACTCATGCCAAATGGTCTTCACAAAGTCCTTATCAAAAAATTGCTTTAAATCTTTCTTATGCTGAATGTAAAAAAAACAGCAAAGCGCCAGCAACCTGTAAAACAACTAAGATGAGCTGTATACGATTCATTAACGGTATCAATGTCATGCCCATGTGGCGATGTACCGCTTTTGACCGGGAAGCATTATCATGGCGAAGTAATCTTTATCCAAATCGCGAAGATGCTGCATTGGCTGCTCTAGCATTCTGCAAACATAGAAGTCCAGTACCTTATACTTGTTATATGAATGTAGTAACATGTATTAATCACAATGAGATATAAAATATGGTTTATTGTGTTGGAATAACAGGTGATATAGCGAGCGGGAAAACTACTGTTGCTGAACTTTTTTCGAAATTCGGTATGGAAGTAATTTATGCTGATAAAATTTCGAGGGAACTAACCCAAAAGAACAAAGACGCATACACAAAAATTCTTGAGCATTATGGTTGTAGTATTCTTAAAGAAGATGGCGAATTGGATCGTAGTAAATTAAGAGAAATCATTTTTTCTAACCATAAAGAGCGGTATTGGCTTGAACAACTATTACATCCTCTTATACGACAAGAAATTAAAAAGCGGGTTGATGAATGCACCACACCTTATTGTGTCATAGAAATTCCCCTGCTTATCACAAAACAAACTTATCCTTATATTAAGCGAACGTTGCTTGTATGTGCGCCCAAAGAAACACAAATATCACGGCTAATGCGACGAGATCAATCCAGTAAAGAACAAGCTCAGGCTATTTTATCAACTCAACCCGATTCGGATAAACGTTTGGAAAATGCAGATGATATTATTATTAATAATGTAGGTTTCGAAGAGTTAACTAGAAGAGTACACGATTTACATTATAGATATCTTCAGGAATCTAAAAGGGAACAATAAATATTTTACCGTCGCATACGAGTTAATGAAAAGTCCAAACAAGTCTCAATCGCTGTGGTAAAATATATAGAGTATAACGAATGCAAGGGACTCAATGCTCAATGAAATTAATTACTTTAAATTTATGGGGAGGACACATAAGAAACCCCCTTTTAAAATTTATCAATGAACATCGTGATGTTGATGTATTTTGCCTACAAGAAGTGTATTACAACGCTCACCGAAAAATAACTGAGGAAGATAGAGAACTTAGTTTAAATATTTTTGCCGATCTACAACGACTTCTTCCTAATCATTTTGCTATTTTTAAGCCTGCTGTAGAAAATGTATATGGCGTTGCGATGTTATTAAAAAATAATATTGATATTTTAGGAGAAGGAGATATCAATATTCATCAAAAACAACATTATCCAGGAATAGGATTAAACCATCCTAGAAACTTGCAATGGGTTGAATGCGAAATCAATAAAAAAATTTATTCCATTCTTAATGTACATGGTCTCTGGAATGGGCAAGGAAAAAAGGATACTCCTGAGCGAATCAATCAGTCATACCGCATCCGTCATTTTATGGATACCATCAATACGCCTAAAATTTTATGTGGCGATTTTAACTTAAGACCAGACACAGAAAGCATGCACATAATTGAGCAGGGAATGAGCAACTTGATTACGATGAATAATATTAAATCGACAAGAACTCGTTATTATAAAAAAGCTGAGAAATATGCGGACTACATTCTGACCTCACCAGACATTGTAGTGAATCAGTTCATTGTCATGAATGATGAAGTTTCTGATCATGCTCCATTGTTTCTTGATTTTAATTAAGATTAGTTGCTTTATATGCCGGAGTTACTCCTCACCAAGACTACAGATAACGAGGGGTAAATAGACTTGTTATGAAAATAAAAGATAGTCTACCCCTTGCTTATACCTTCGAATATAAAGCTATTTTATAAGCCATAATCTAGGTCTGGTAATCTGGAACAAAATTCAGGAAAAATAAGAGCTATTCCGAATTGGTTTATTAACTCCTGCTCTCACAGAATGGCTTATCCACAAGTCCATAGGCCAGTAGAGCCTTCATCGTCTCGGATAGGCCTGTGGACCCTGTGGGTAAGCCATGACACACCGAACTATGTTTTAGAAACCGTACTAGGGTGTCCGAAATACACTTGAGCTGGTGTTAAATATCCAAAAGACTGATGGAGTCTTCGGTTGTTATAATATTCAAAATACTCAGCTAATTCCAGCTCTATCTCTTCGATTGTTTCGAAATCATACCGATAGAGTTTTTCTTGCTTAACACTGCGCCATAAACGTTCTATGAAAATATTATCGAGGTATCGGCCGCGCCCATCCATACTGATAGAGATTTTGTGGGCCTTCAAGGTATTGATCCAATCATTAGACGTGAACTGAGCACCCTGATCGGTATTAAAAATATCACACCGCCCCTGTAATAACGCGTTTTTTAGCGCCTCTACACAAAATTCTGCTTCTAATGTTGGGGACACCGCCCATTGAAGCACATACCGACTATACCAGTCCATGATGGCAACCAAGTAAACATGGCCTCCCTTCATACGCACGTAGGTAATATCAGCAGCCCAGACCTGATTAGGCTTAGTGATATCGATGTCACGTAATAGATAGGGGTACACGGTGTGCTCTTTATTGGGAACGCTTGTATTTGGCTTTGGGTAGACGGTTTCTAATCCCATAGCCTCCATGAGTCTCTTGATGCGTCGTTTACCAACAGGATAGCCAACTTCAAGGGACAACCATTGTGCGCGCTTCACTTTACCTTCACATGGATACTGGAGATAATGCTCGTCTAACAGCGCCATGAGCCGCTCGTCCTCTGCTGATATAGGAGACGCTTTGTAATAATAACTGGAAATACTCAATCCGAGTAGCATGCATTGTTCTCGGATTGATATTTCAGCGTTGCTATCAATCAGCTTACGCTTTTCATCCAAGCTCAGTGGCAGTCTTTTTTTTTAACCATGATAATTGGGCTTGAAGTCGACCAATTTCCTCATACAAAGCACCAACAAGCTCGGCTTGCTCTTTTTTATCCTTATCATGAGAATTGGAAAAAGCATCTGAAATAGCCTGCAATGCTGTTTGCTTCCATGCTTTAATTTGGGTAGGATGCACACCGTATTCGCTGGTCAGTTGAGCCTGAGTCAATTTTCCTTCAATTGCCGCAACTGCTATCTTTGATTTTTTTGATGCCGTGTAATAGTTTCTTTTTTTGCTCATTCTATTCTCCTCTGTTACTTAGAAGAATAGCTCTTAAAAATTACCTTTTTTCGTCCAAAAAACCGCGCCTATATCAAAGTTCTGGTTTCCATTCAGATAGGCTTAAGGTAACGATTAATTCGGAATTTGCAAAAGACGCAATTGCGGTGCTCAAAAAGGAATATCCAGGATTAACAATACGAAACGAAGAACAACTTGACCGAGTGAACGAACATAATTACAAATCCAATTAGGTATTATTGCGCTTAGAAAAAATGGAGTTACTTAATATCTAATTTACTTGAAATAGCTCGTAGCATTTTAAATGATGCTACGAGCTATTTATCTTTATGAAATATCTCTACTGAACAAAAACAATTAATTCTGCATTAGTTTAAAGATTTTTTTAGTGATAATAGTTTACAAGTTAACAGAATAAATTCATTATTTTGTTCCGAGAATTTTGATATAGGCGCGGTTTTTTGGACGAAAAAAGGTAATTTTTAAGAGCTATTCTTCTAAGTAACAGAGGAGAATAGAATGAGCAAAAAAAGAAACTATTACACGGCATCAAAAAAATCAAAGATAGCAGTTGCGGCAATTGAAGGAAAATTGACTCAGGCTCAACTGACCAGCGAATACGGTGTGCATCCTACCCAAATTAAAGCATGGAAGCAAACAGCATTGCAGGCTATTTCAGATGCTTTTTCCAATTCTCATGATAAGGATAAAAAAGAGCAAGCCGAGCTTGTTGGTGCTTTGTATGAGGAAATTGGTCGACTTCAAGCCCAATTATCATGGTTAAAAAAAAAGACTGCCACTGAGCTTGGATGAAAAGCGTAAGCTGATTGATAGCAACGCTGAAATATCAATCCGAGAACAATGCATGCTACTCGGATTGAGTATTTCCAGTTATTATTACAAAGCGTCTCCTATATCAGCAGAGGACGAGCGGCTCATGGCGCTGTTAGACGAGCATTATCTCCAGTATCCATGTGAAGGTAAAGTGAAGCGCGCACAATGGTTGTCCCTTGAAGTTGGCTATCCTGTTGGTAAACGACGCATCAAGAGACTCATGGAGGCTATGGGATTAGAAACCGTCTACCCAAAGCCAAATACAAGCGTTCCCAATAAAGAGCACACCGTGTACCCCTATCTATTACGTGACATCGATATCACTAAGCCTAATCAGGTCTGGGCTGCTGATATTACCTACGTGCGTATGAAGGGAGGCCATGTTTACTTGGTTGCCATCATGGACTGGTATAGTCGGTATGTGCTTCAATGGGCGGTGTCCCCAACATTAGAAGCAGAATTTTGTGTAGAGGCGCTAAAAAACGCGTTATTACAGGGGCGGTGTGATATTTTTAATACCGATCAGGGTGCTCAGTTCACGTCTAATGATTGGATCAATACCTTGAAGGCCCACAAAATCTCTATCAGTATGGATGGGCGCGGCCGATACCTCGATAATATTTTCATAGAACGTTTATGGCGCAGTGTTAAGCAAGAAAAACTCTATCGGTATGATTTCGAAACAATCGAAGAGATAGAGCTGGAATTAGCTGAGTATTTTGAATATTATAACAACCGAAGACTCCATCAGTCTTTTGGATATTTAACACCAGCTCAAGTGTATTTCGGACACCCTAGTACGGTTTCTAAAACATAGTTCGGTGTGTCATGGCTTACCCACAGGGTCCACAGGCCTATCCGAGACGATGAAGGCTCTACTGGCCTATGGACTTGTGGATAAGCCATTCTGTGAGAGCAGGAGTTAATAAACCAATTCGGAATAGCTCTTATTTTTCCTGAATTTTGTTCCAGATTACCAGACCTAGATTATTCATCTCTTCTATTAATTAATTTCAATCAAGCATAGAACATGACGGATGTGGGGGGATCACCACTTATAATAAAATGTTAATAAAATCAGGTTATAATCCTGGCAACAAGTATAAAAAACCGAGCTCCCCCAACATCACTTGAATAAATTTAATTCAATATGTAATATATTGTTTGCTTTTATTGAGAACAAAATGACTACATTAAATTTAAAGTATGCTACAAATGGTTTAGGGCTCTTTACTCAAATTCAAAGGGCAAATTCAATTATTCGTGAAACTAAGAAAAATGATTTAACTTTTAATGCTGGAGATGAGAAAGAAATTTGCCGAAATACAAGCTATGCCGCTTTTCCAGAATTGAGAGGCAGAAATACTAAAATAACTTTAGATAGTTTTCGAGGTTGTTTAAATGATAGAGGCATTGCAGATGCAGCATTTCAAAATAAAATTTTACATATGACATTGCAAAGCCGAGTAGGGATTCATTTTGCAATGAATAAAATAGTTGAGTCATTACTCAATTCGGAAGCTGACTATCCTGTTTGGATGTGTCCAGACTTGCCCGAGTATAAAATAGAATTAGAAGTTGTTAATAACAATAGTGTTGATTTTATATTTAAAAGCATTTGGCAAACTCTAGCTCCGGATGACCCAACAGGAGAAACCGTGAATGCGGTTGAGGCCTGTATTAAAATAAATATATCTCGCGATGTTGTAGCGATCACTTCTTTTGAACTTTCAAAATTGTCAGACATGCCAAATGTAACCCATGCTTTTGAGCGTCTTGAAGCAAATCAGCAAAATATTCTTATGAAACTTATTACGTTCATACGACACATACTTGGATACAATAGTGAGCTCAGATTGGAAGAACAAGAGGAGAATGATCGGAGTTGGGCTCCTGCTATATAAGTTTTTAATCAATATTCTTTGTTAAGCAAAATAAGCAGGCACCGCGCATGAAGCGCGGTACATATTGTCACATCAAATCATCTATGCTTCTTCAGCACCGGCCGTCACATTTCCCATAGTGTAGGAGTATGCTCCCGTACCGGCTAGTCTGCCTTTATCTACAATAAGATAAACATCACGGATAGGACGTCCTTCTAACCAACACTCTAAAATCTCCCGAGTACCTGCAGCATAACGCGCTTGAGCAGACAAGGAAGTTCCCGAAATGTGTGGAGTCATGCCCTGATAAGGCATTGAGCGCCAGGGGTGATCTTTAGGGGCAGGTTGTGGGAACCATACATCACCCGCATAGCCTGCAAGTTGTCCATTTTCACAAGCCTGCACAATAGCCTCACGATTGCATATTTTTCCTCGAGCAGTATTAATTAAGTACGAGCCGCGCTTCATTTTATTAATCAATCGCTCATCAAACAAATTTTCTGTCTCAGGCGTCAGAGGGCAATTTATAGTAATTACATCACATGCTTTTACTAAAGACTCTACATCATGATGGAATACAAGACCTAATTCCTTTTCAGTTTTTTCGGGTAAACGATGACGATCTGTATAATGCAACTTAACATCAAAGGGTTTTAAACGTTTCATGACTGCCAAACCTATACGTCCGCATGCTACGGAACCTACAGTCATTCCTTCCAAATCATAGGAACGCACAACGCAATCAGCAATATTCCAGCCTTTTTGAACAACCCACTGATGGGAAGGAAGATAATTACGTACTAAAGAAAGAATCATCATCACCACATGTTCGGCAACACTGATACTGTTTGAATAAGTGACTTCAGCTACAGTAACGTTATTTTCCTGAGCAGCTTGCAAGTCTACATGGTCCGAACCGATACCTGCAGTAATGACTAATTGTAGTTTTTTTGCTTTAGCAATTCGTTCAGCAGTTAAATAAGCCGGCCAAAAAGGTTGGGAAATCACCACATCAGCGTCGGGTAGTTCTCTCTCAAAAACTGAATTAGGGCCTTCCTTATCTGAAGTCACTACGAATTGGTGTCCCTGTGCTTCAAGAAATTGGCGTAAACCCAATGCACCAGAAACAGATCCCAGTAAAGTTCCTGGTTTAAAATCATAATGCTTCGGGGTAGGGACACTTTGTCCATCAGGATAGTGTTCTATTTTTGGAAGTGTGTCTCGTGCATAATATTTGGGATATCCATTAATCGGATCCTCATAGAGAACACATAAAATTTTAGCCATACATTTTTCCTTAAATAAAATGGTTAAATCGAGGCGAAGCGTTCAATTTTATCTCATCTATTGTGAACGGATAACAGATCGCCAAATTTAGCATCAGGCTCCTATTTGCTAAA
>NZ_JAPHOQ010000014.1 GCF_026191355.1 Legionella sheltonii | reverse complement strand
AACCACGTATCCCTGGCTTTATTGAAATATAATTCCGCTTGATTTTCGTTCACATCAAGCTTTGTTTTGATGTGTTCTATTGTTATTTTTTTTCGTTGGGCTGAGTCAATTGTTGTTTTATTTTTATATTGATATGAATTATTATCAAGATCAGGTTTATAGTGAGTCTCAAAAAGTCTAACTGCTTCGTCTTCCCACTCTTTTATTTTATCACGAGCTTGCTCAACAAAAACATCAAATTTCTTTTCTAAATATTCAAGATTAAGACACAATGGACTGTTTTCTTTATAATCATTGTTATATTCTTTAAATTCATCAATGATCTGTGATTTTAAACTCGGATGATTAATAAGAAAATTTAAAAACTTATCATTCTTTAACAGTTCCTCTCTGAGTAATTTACTACGTCTGGTTTTATGAGCTACTAATTCTTCTCGTAATTTAAGATTCCCAATCGTTGCATTAGCGATAGGTCCATAAATTTGCTCATCGAATAAAGCGCTTTTAAGAAAAACTGAAAATGCATCTTTAATAAAATCAGGATCATTCTCAATTCCTACTAACTCTAAAAGCTCCATATCCGACTTATCGGGAAAAGCTCGAGGTTTAGCATCCGTTAAATGCGGAAAATTAGTAATATCTCTTTGAGTTATCGGAAAAGCATCTTTAGGTTTTATACCGTATGCTCTTTCACCAGACTTATAGAGTGGCTTATTAGGATTTTTATTGTGATATTTTGATGTGAATGTCCAGTTTGCTTGATCATGATCCACTTTCCTGGATATAAGTTGAATGGGATCATAGCCAATATTGCCACCATGCAGATCATTCTCTTCCTCACAATAGGCAGCAGCTAATATTCTACCAATACCGGATTTTACGAGGTCCTTCTGCTTTGGCGAACGCATTTGACCCGTCGTTTGCTCCTCTTTTAGATAGTAATCATGCAAAGATCGATAATTTTCTATCTCTCGAGAGAGCACCCCAATTCGATACCCTTCCGCATCATGCACACTGCTCACTTTAGGTGTGCGGTCATTTAACAGAAGCCGATAACCTACAGCATTAAAAGCCTCAATTTCAGTAATTCTTCTTCCAGACTCTTCGATTTTAAAAATTTCTACAGTTTCTTTACTCTCCTTTCGTACTTTCTTCACGCTATGAGAGGGTTTTGGCGCATTTCGTTCTCTGGTAACGTCGACATTTACCGGATGATATTTTGCAAAATCTTTGCTTCTAGGAGGCAATTTTAAAGATTTTTCAATTTTAGACAGCTCATGCTGTATTGACCTTAATCTTTCAATCAAAACTTCATTTTGAGCATGATTGTAATCAGGGCTTGTAAGAATTGCATTGATAACAATCTCAACTTTTCTTTTGCTCGTAACCGTTAAAATTCGTGAATGTCCAATTCCCTCTCTATATCCAAGCTTTTTAAACAGGGGGAAATAATCATCTAGATAATAATCATTCAGAGAGTCACGAGGCAATGTTAAGATAATAAAGGGTTTCTTCTCAGGCTCTTCAATGTACTGCGGGAGAGAATCCCCAGGAGTATAAACCTCTTGAAACCCTTGATCTCTTTTACTGTAAATTTTCATGGATGCACAGTGCAGTCGTTCATTAATTGGGCATTGTAAGTGATAAAAATTAATGAAATATTAACTGAGCGAAAATAGTTTCTGCACATTGCATGATCATTTGCAATTTACCTAAAATGCGCGACAAGAACTTATTGAAGATTCAACTTCATCAGTATCCTCTTCGACAACAAACTCTAATTCCGAAGGATCGCTATTTTCAAGAAAAGCCGATTCTAAATCATCAAAGTCCTGATTTCTCTTAGCATGTGCCAAAACAGTAAAAAACACTGCGTGTTGTCTTTGTTTTTTGTATATACCTGTGTGAGGCAAACAGGAATCTAAATAAACATCTTTTTCTGCGAGTAATGCCTTTATTTTATGCATATATTCCTTTTTCTTAGGATAAGGTATTAACTGGAGGAGACTTGCATTAAGTTTTAAATTAAAATTTTTATGTTTACATTTTTTTAGAAACTCAATGAACTGTTCTAAATATTCCTCTGCCAATCTACTTTTATCCTGGTTCGCTTCGGAAGGTTTTCTTTGGGGAGATTCTGTATTTAGGAAAAATGGGAAATTTAGCCGTTTTATATGGGCATGCTGGTGCTTTATGAAATTTTGATATTTCTCTTCAGGATCTTGATATTCGGTGGGTCCTGTATATTGCGTAGAGAGTTCAAGTACTTCCAAGCCAGGAGGCAAGCCTCTTTCTAATACGCTCAACATTTTTAAATTTAATTGTTCAGTGGACTCTGAACAAAGAGTTAATGAAGTTAAGTTTTCAGCATCCTTAAGGTTATCCAATAATTCTTCAGGTATTGTATCAACTGAAGAAAAACGAAGTTCTTGAATATTTGGATTAGTTTTTAAAACCAAATTAAGTAACTCTACTGCTTTTTTATCTTCCCTTGAGACAGAAACGTGTTTTAAATGGACTCTCTTAATATTCTTATTCCCTTGTACTTCTGCCCTCTCATCGGAACCCAGCAAAGCCTGGAAAACACTCTCTAAGTGTCTTAATGGTAAAGACTTTGTATTCCCCTCGAATTCCAATTGCAAAAGGGAGCTATTTTGTCTCAGAGCTTCCGCCAAAGGTTGTAAATGAATATTGTGTTTTGGCAGCTTCCAAGCCAATTCTTTTAAAGAACACGTTTCTCGAGCTAATGCATCAGTAATGATTGAAATCTTAGCTAAATCAAAGGAAGCATATGAATCCAGGGCAAGCTTGCGAAAATAAGGATTTCCTTCAATTAGTTGAAGCACTTTTTCTAAGAAATTAGAACTAACCTCGTCTATAAAAAAAATTAACTCCGTTGGCTCTTTTCGTTGAGTAACAATCTGTTTTAATAAAGCAAGCATCTCTTCTTCACGTTCGACCTTGATACGACCAAAGGACATCGTTCCCGCCCCCTTCGCCTCAATAAAATCCTTAGCTTTTTTACGAATCTCTGGAAGAGAACTACTTGAAAAGAACAAAAGCATAATATGCCCCCTAGTTATAAGATGTAGCATTATCTTCTTTTTAATACAATCAGACAATTTTTATTGCTATTATTTGCTAAAAATGAAACTATAAAAAATACCATCAACCCATTATTACAGGTTAGGTGGCTGTACCTCGACAGTTTGATTGTTTCTTAATGATAAAAGAATCAATGAATTATATTCAAAAGAATTTATAATTGATCATTGTGTCATAATATGAGGCAGATACTATGGACAGTAAAATCGAAAAACAACCATTCACCCTCACGATGCTAGGGACGCTCACTGACTTTACCCCTGAATTAAAACAAGTCCCCAAACCTGCCCCATATACTAAGGGTGCCAAAGTAAAAGATTATCCTAAGGGAGAAACATTAAGCATAATCTCTTCTTTAATTAAAACCAGTGCCCCTGCTCAAACTACAAAAGTAGACTTAAAAAATCCTTACCCTTTTCAGGCTGATGAAATTACCGTAATTAATGGACCTAAAACGGATGGTTCTAATGTAGGAGAAAAAATTGGCCTAGGCCTGGCGTCAATATTAAAAGCCATAGCCCGCGGGCAAACACGAATCAATATTATTTCTCACAGCAGAGGTGCTGTTGAATCGATTTTAATCGCCCATGAATTAGAAGCTATCCAATCAATTATTTCCACCTGCGGTACTTTTGAAGAGGTATTGAAGTATTTAACTGAGCAACAAATCAAAAGACAAAAAGGTACGCCGACAAATAATACACCAGATATTATAGAACCTCTAAAATCCCAAATTAATCTGATCCCCAAAGAAGAGAAAGAGCAATGGTTTAATCAGCTTAAAACCTATCTGCCTAATGCATCAATAAATTTTTTTGGTATCGACCCTGTACCCGGAGATTGTTTTCCAATTACCTGGTATGACGAACGATTTTTTATATTACCCAAAATTATAAAAAATGCTGAATTAATTTTTTATGCCAACGAACGATCGGATTGGGGCTTTACCCCAATTTGTCCTGAAGTAGTTTCTAAAGAAACACAAAATTATGTTCGCTACTCCATGCCCGGCCATCACGGAACAGGCTCAACCGGAAATAATGCTTCCCAGCAAGGGATAATCGTCTGCCCTAATGGATATAAAACCACTCATGTCCAAAAATTACTAATATACAAAATAATTCATTTTTTAAGCGGGCATCATGTCGGATTTAACGATGGCACCCAAATTTTTCGTCAATATTCCGCTTTAGGTCGCAAATATTTGGGAGACGATACCGAAACAAAATCAATTCCTGTCGATTCACTCGATTTCCCTACTATTTTGCGAATACTTTATGCCATGATTGCCAAAAATCAAATTGGTTATGATGCATATAACTCAACCAATTACTCCTATATGGGCCTCACAAAGCAGCGCAAAATTTTGCATAAAGGACATATCTACGGCCTCTTTAATGATGTTTTTACGACCTACTCTGGTTATGTCAATGAAGAGCATGCTTTATTAATGCAAGCTCATTTTTTTCAAATTTTTGGACTTGGCACCCAAAGAAAAAATCTTGCGGATATGATTAATACTGCAAGCTTGGTTTTAGAAGAAAATATTAAAAAAATTGCCAATAAAGAATCTTCCATCTTGGATTCAGAAGTGAATCGCAAGAATGTATTAGAAACATTTGGTATAGTGATTCGCCAGGTTAGCCAACAATATTTAACGGATGATTGGTCACCTCTTGAAAAAGAAAAGGAAAAAGAAGCTCTTTATCAAGCTATCATTGATATCTTAACAAAGTTTAAAGAACTCGCTACATCAGATAATGTGACGATTAGTCAGTATGTAGCAGAACTTCTGCTTTTAAGTTTCACTAGCATAAATCATACCTTGGTGGTTCGAGCCCAAGGCATTAAAAAGGATTTTAAATACCTGCAAGAGTCTCTAGATAATCGCTTAGCACAGTTTTTTAGCGAATTATTAATGCAATTAAATCAGCTTGAAAATAGCCCGTCAGTGATTCTGGATGAAATTATAAATTCCGAAGAATATAAAAAATTACCTAATTACCCATCAACAATCAAAATAACTCATATCCATAAAAAATTGGCTGGAAAAGGCCTAGAAAAATACAGCGCTGAGCAACTTAGTAAAAGCTATGAAGAACAGTTTGCTAATACTATTGAAGATTTTGCAAAGCTTTATCAACAAATTCGAATCTTTATCTATGACTTGGCTGCATTACGTAGCATAGTTCCTAGTGAAAAAATTGAAGTCGATGAATTGCACTTGCTGAAACAAGCTAATGGCTTAATCGCAACAGCGGCTGAACGATTTTATAAAGACAGAACCAATGCGCTTCCCCCGATTGCCGATACAGAATTCATGAAATTAGCAGAAAAGCATGCGATTGAACATTTTGGTATAGTGGATCGCCTCAAAGAAAAAAATAAAGAAGCAGAAAAAACAACTACAGAGACGAGTGGGGGTTGGTTTTCTTTCTTCTGGAGACCAGTATCAAAACCGATAAATGGCACTCAACTGAATACTGCGAGTAGCGGCGACGTTACCCCCAAAGAAGAAATTACATCGATGCATAAATAAAGTGTAAATGAGTCTGAGCTGGATATCGTATTCTAATACAGACGTAGCAGCTGTCTTGAACTATGAATTCAAAACAGCTTGTATTTGCTTAAAATTTAGGAAAAAATGCAGCTGCTATTTCAACTATTAAAGCCGCAACTATCTTCAAAGTATTCTGCGGGAATTGGAGCAGGACCACCATGAGTAGTGGAACGCGCCGCTTGATTGTGAAAACTATGGCGATTGCGTCCAAGATTAGAAGCGGCTGAGGCAACAGTTGCACCAGGTGCTTTTCCTGCAGCGGCAGGCGCAGCAGTGATCTCAACAGCTTCCTTCTCACTCTGCTCTTCTACTTGTGCTGCACCAACAAGGTCGACAGATTGATTTTGTCCACAATCGGATTCTAGTTCACCCTCTTCAACTGCATCTGAAGAATCAAACTGTGCACTCTGCATAACAGGCTGAAGCATTTCGGGTTTATTACGGTTTGACTTTATCTCCATCGCAATATCATTGTGTTTCCAAAGATTATCCAGCATATTAACCACAATTTCAGGATAATTATTTAAAACGGTTCCTTCCCCTACTAACACTTCTTTCAAAGTGGGCTCTGCCCCATCATAGTGATTAAGACGTAAGAGTACATTTTTAGGGATCGTGTGTGGATGTGAAGAATAAAACTCCTGTAAACTTGCCAATATATCATGACGATCATCATAAAAATCAAAGATTATTTGTTCATCAGGATTTTTGGCAGCAGCTTCTTGCATTTGCGCAAAAATAAGTGGGACTTTAAATTGATCCACAGGGCATTCTTTATGCTCCAGGGCTCCACCATCAATCCATTTACCACTTTTTATCTCATCCATAATAAGCTGATAAGCAGTACCCGGTTCAAGAGAGTTATATAAGTCAGCGAGCAGCAAGGGATTAAAGTCTACATGCAAATAGTTACAAACAGTTTGAATTGCTGAACAGCACGAGCCTTTAAAGCTTTGAAGAAATCCCCTGTTTAATATATCAATAGCAAAAGATTGACGATTCGAACCAATCATGGCAATCACTTGCGAAAATCTCTCGTTTTCATGCCTTAACTGCTCTAAGAACTTCTCATTATGGATAAGTACTGCGTCAGTAAGATGTTTATCAAAATTTGTATAAGGAGCATTGCTGTATGCTGTATTAAATAAACACCCATCAAAATCGAAAGATAAAACACGAATTGTCATTTCTTTATATACCTATTAAAAATTGATTGTTGCGGTTAATACACTGATTAACCCACTTAAGAATTGAAGGCTAGAAATAAGCTGATAGGTTGAAACTAAGCAATGGAAGAAACCTAAGTTCTTTGACAGGCAGTGATGCGCCGCATTTTTTAGGCTGATATCGCTTAATTGCACTCAAATACATCCCATCAGGCAATATTTTTACCTGCTTCTTGTTTTGAGATTAATTAAACTTACCAGTCCTCCACTCGCCCTTAATGTGACAGTGTTGGGCTGAGTAATTACGAATTGCGGGAAATATTAACAGGTTTTTCTTAAGAAAGAATTAAAGAAGGTTAAATTTTAGAGCAGTCCGTATCAAAGCAATGCAAGATGCGCCTCGTAGGTTTTTCGAGAGATGTTTCCGTACTCTTTTATTCCAGTATCTCAGATAGTTTAAAAAAGAAATTATAGTTTGCGATTGGGATAGTCTTACAAATTTACAAATCGATATTGAGAATAATATTGATTGTGTCGGGCCAGGGCCCGACCTACGAATTACTGTCTTGAATTCATAATTCAAGACAGCTGTTTTTGTTTAAAGCTTAGGAAAGAATGCAGCTGCTATTTCCACTGCTAAAGCCGCAACTATCTTCGAAGTATTTTGCGGGAATTGGAGCAGGACCACGATGAGTAGTGGAACGCGCCGCTTGATTGTGAAAACTATGGCGATTGCGTCCGAGATTAGAAGCAGCTGAGGCAACAGGTGCACCAGGTGCTTTTCCTGCAGCAGCCGGCGCAGCAACAGTGATCTCAACAGCTTCCTTCTCACTCTGCTCTTCTACTTGTACACCACCAGCTTGCTCTATCACTACTTTTTCTTCGATAGCAGGCGCAACAACAGTAATCTCAACAGCTTCCTTCTCACTCTGCTCTTCTACTTGTACAGCACCAGCTTGCTCTATCATTGCTTTTTCTTCGATAGCAACTGCAACAACAGAGATCTCAACAGCTTCCTTCTCAGTTTGCTCATCTACTTGCGCAGCACCAACAAGGTCGACAGATTGATTTTGCTGTTCGGAATCGGATTCTTTTTCACCTTCTTCAACTGCATCTGAAGAATCAAACTGTTCACTCTGCATAACAGGCTGTAGCATTTCGGGTTTATGACGGTTTGACTTTATCTCCATCGCAATATCATTGTGTTCCCAAAGATTATCCAACATATTAACCACAATTTCAGGATAATCATTGAAAAAAACTCCGTCTCCTACTAACTCAGCTTCCAAAACGGGCTCTGCCCCATCATAGTGATTAAGACGTAAGAGTACATTTTTAGGGATCATGTGTGGGTGTGATGAATAAAACTCCTGTAACCTTGCCAATATATCATCACGATCATCATAAAAATCGAAGATTATTTGTTCATCAGGATTTTTGGAGGCAGCTTCTTGCATTTGCGCAAAAATAAGTGCCACTTTAGATTCATCCATTGGGCAATTTTGATGTTCGAGAGTTTCCTCCATATTAATCCACGTACCTGCCTTTATCTCTTCCATAATATGCTGATACGAGGTACCCGGCTCAAGAGAGTTATATAAATCTGCGAGCAACAAGGGATTAAAGTCTACATCCAAGTAGTTACAAACAGTTTGAATGGCAGAACAGCAAGAGCCTTTAAACGTATGAATACCGCCCATGTTTCCGGTATCGTATTCAAAAGATTGACGATTCGAACCAATCATGGCAATCACTTGCGAAAATCTCTCGTTTTCAACCTTTAACTGCTCTAAGAACTCCTTATTATGGATAAGTACTGCATCAGTAAGATGTTTATCAAAATTTGTATAAGGAGCATTGCTGTATGCTGTATTAAATAAACACCCATCAAAATCGAAAGATAAAACACGAATTGTCATTTCTTTATATACCTATTAAAAATTGATTGTTGCGGTTAATACACTGATTAACCCACTTAAGAATTGAAGGCTAGAAATAAGCTGATAGGTTGAAACTAAGCAATGGAAGAAACCTAAGTTCTTTGACAGGCAGTGATGCGCCGCATTTTTTAGGCTGATATCGCTTAATTGCACTCAAATACATCCCATCAGGCAATATTTTTACCTGCTTCTTGTTTTGAGATTAATTAAACTTACCAGTCCTCCACTCGCCCTTAATGTGACAGTGTTGGGCTGAGTAATTACGAATTGCGGAAAATTTTAACAGATTTTTTTTGAGAAAACATCAAAAATGTTATTTTTTATATAGAACGTATTCCATCAGAAAATACAAAATGGACCTCATGGCTTTTTCGAGCGACTAATCAGTACTCTTTTATCCATTACCCCCCGCCATAATGGGGGGAACAGAGCCAAAATTAACATTCCCAAATAACCAGAGGGAAGTTGTGGGCTTGAGTCAATATGTCTTAATAACTGATAAGGGCGTGCTCCATGAATATGATGATCAGAATGTCTTTGCAGATGGAAAAGGAGCATATTACTTAGCCAATGACTCGCATTCCATGAATGCTGTGCTGAAACTTTCTCATAGGATCCATTAGCGAGTCTCTTGCGTTCTAAGCCATAATGTTCAATGTAGTTAATGATTTCCAACAATAAAATGGCAGTCAACGACTGCAGGATAAAGAATAAAAGAGCTCGCCACCCACCATAATAAAAAAGGGCTGTTGCCAAAAGAACTGGGGCGCTAATAATCCACCAGAATTGATTGTTCCAATGATACCATGAGTATCCTAAACGATTTAAACGCTTGCCTTCTATGTTGAGCGCCGAACGAAAGGAACCAATAATTGTTCTTGGTAAAAAGTGATACAAACTCTCCCCTAGCCGAGATGTCGCAGGATCTTTAGGCGTAGCCACATGAACATGATGCCCACGGACATGTTCAATAAAAAAATGACCGTAACATACACTGACTAATAAAACTTTACTTAGAAGTTGATCCGTTGTGGAGTTTTTATGCATTAGCTCATGGGCAAGAGTAATTCCAATGCCACCTGTTAACAGCCCAATCGATAAACTGAATCCAATAAATTCGGTTACAGTTAAAGGAAAATGCACGACCAAATAAATCGCCAAAATCAGAAAACTATATTGCACCGGTACATATACCCAGGTAATGAGTTTGAAATATTGATCCTTGAGTAACATCTGCTCTTGAGTACTGTCTGGATTACTTGAATCAACTAACCAAACATCCATCAAAGGAATCAAGGTGAATAATACAAAAAATGGAAGAAAAGTATAAAAATTACCGAAATAAAAACCAATAAAAGGCAATATCACCAACAAATAGGCTAACAGAAAACACAGCTTTTTACTCAGTTTCATTTTGAAATACCTTTTCAACCCTCATCTATAAATATAGCTGAATCCAATACAAGATGCAGTAGCTCAATTGAGCCCTTTTAGCTTGATGAACAATTGTTGGAATCCTTGATTTCGGCTAAAGAAAATTCATTTTGATTAATATTATATTAATTTTATTTTGCTATCATTATCATAATGATCTGTTTTCGCGTGGAATTAAAATGAGTCATGATCAAAATTCCAAATTAATGAAAGTCTTATACTTTATGTATACCCACGCTGATTTTTTTGCAGCACCTTTTTTAGGTAATAATTTTTCCGAATGGGACGAAAAACCAGTTGGCTTGCAAAAGTTATCAGATCAAATGCATCAGGCATTAAAAACCAGCACCCCTGTCGCTTTCGGTGGTATTGATTTGGTCAAAGAGTACAGAATCGCCATACTTGGAGCATCTGTGCGAAAAACAGGAGATTTTAGCAAGAAAAATTGTCTGCTCGATGGGAACCTTGCTCCACTATTTAAAGTTCTAAAATCTAACCCTAATCTGGTTCATGCGATAAAAAGTCATATGGATAGCGAGTTTTTTGATAACTGGTATAGCATGCAATCTCCAGCGATACAGGCAAAAAGAGCACTCCTTTTAAACAAATTAGAAGAATTCACTAAACCACTCGATCATGACTTTGAAATGTATCAAGCAGAAAAACTCAAGGCCATAGACTCTATTGATTTACCCACTGGAGTTTTTCTTCATCATCATGATGGCGGCCATACTGTCAGCTATTATGAAGATGGCCACAAAAAAAACACAAAAATAACCATAGAAAATCGTGGCGATAAAGCTATATCTGAGTTGCAATTACTGGTTGATAAATTCAATTGTGCACAGGATGCTCGAGACGCTTTAAACGATCCAACCGTAAACGTATTTACTAGGCTTAATCGGTTTACAGAATTAATTGAAAATAAAGCGTTTATTGAAAAATTTACTGCCGATAATGATCATAAAGCGATCAGAATATTAAAAGCTGTAGGTTATGCTCTAACAACGTTACTGTTTGGATTAGGGATTTATCTATCCTATAAAAATAAAAACACTTGGAAATTTTGGAGTTCAGAAGAACAAGCGTTATTAGAATCCACAAAAGAAAATTATGACACGCTCCATCTATCCGACACAAAAATGGTCAGATAATCCAGACTGAAAAAATCGTTTTGATAATGCTTGTCTATTTATTTTAATCGCGATACTCTTTCCAATCACATTACGTCGGAATGCTTAACTTTTGCAGGTAAAATAGGTCTCGCGTCTCAGCCCAAATAGCCTTTATCAAACAGTACAAGCAATAAAAGTCCAATAAACAGGGATAGTCCAAACTTTTTCAATAGATCACGCTATTTGTGTTCTTGGTAAGTAATTGGTTTGGTTAAAATTTTAAATAATTAGGGATGATTTAAATGAATTCATTGAATTTGAAATGGAGTGCTTTTTTAATCGCATCAGCGTTAGTAGGAATGCCAATATCTGTAAATGCTCATGTGATTTATGGCTTGGAAAATTGCAGTCATTTTAATACACGTCAATCCGGCCCTTTTTTTGTACAAGTCAGCTCATTCCACTCAAAGCATTTAGCACAACAGCTTAAGAACAAACTGACTAAACACACTCACCATTCGGTTCAGATCCATGCTTCCAAAGGATATTATGCAGTTAGAATCGGGCCGTTATCGTCTATTGCAGAAGTACATTCAATGTGTCACTCATTGTCCTCTGGGTCAACAATACATCATGCGCTCAAGAAACAGTACGCAACTCATTTACCAAAAACAACGCATAGAATTTTAAAACCATCAAAAGTTGAGCCAATGCATACAACGAACGCATCACCGACTTCCGCTGTTTCCATACCATCAGGAGTTTCCCCTACTATGCATCATTGGTATGTGGGTATGGATGTGGGTTTTATGCAAACGATCATGGGTCACGATGAAATGACTGTTGCTAATGGTTCAAACTTTCCTCCGCCTGAAGATCGTGATCAATATTCTTTGGATCGACATCAACCAGTTATGCTCGATGTTCAAGCAGGACATCGATGGAATCGCAGTGAGCAATGGATTCCATCCTATGCATTGGCCTTGCGATATGAGCATGTTTTTACAAAAAATATTCATGGAATGGTAACGCAATATTCAGACCCAGAATTTACGAACTATTCTTATAGTTGGGGTATAGAAGCAGATGTCATTTCAGTGTATTCAAAACTTGATTTAGTACGAATCGGTCGTTTTATGCCTTACGTCGATCTCGGACTCGGTGTGTCATTCAATCGAAGTCATAACTATAATGAATCAGCACTTCCTGACGTGACTCCAAGATACAGTCCTGATTATGCATCAAAAAGAACGAATCACTTCACCTACAACCTTGGCGCAGGCCTGGATTATTTATTAACCCAGAATTTATTACTGTCCGCCGGCTACAGTTATCAATCATTTGGTAATGTGTCTTCAGGTTTTGGCCAAGGGCCGGACTGGAACAATGCACAGCTTGATTTAGGTACGTTTAAAACCAACATCGGATTAATCGGTGTTTCTTATCTATTTGATAATTCAATACCAACGAATCCTGCAGGTTTTAAATAATTTAAAGACCGGGACGGATACCCCCTTTTAAAGAACCATTTGGAGATGGAATGAAAAAAACACCCATATTACTTTATTTAATTACTGGCATGTGCTTATCCTTTCAGGCAATCTCAGGAGTAGACCCTGTTGGATGGACTCTAAACCCATCCAGTGGGATACCTGCGCAAACGACTGTAGGGAATAGTTATACTGTAGTTTATACCTTTACCAACAATCTCAAGCATCCCGTACCTTTGACAGTTACCATGGCTCATACAGGCAGCCAATTTACGTTGTCGAACGGATGTAATCCATCGACGCCACTTGCCGGTAAGGGAAAACCAAATAGCAGCTGTGCTGTAGCGGTTCGGTATACACCAAATAAAGCCGGCGCAGCCACCATGCAACTAACGATGAGTTATCACAATAACGTCGTGCCACTGCCCAAACTTGCTACTACAGCAGGAGGGGTAAATACAGGCCCTATCATAGGCTCTATATCACAGCCATTGCCTGCAATTACCTATACGGGTGTCACTACTCCCTACCCGGTTTCGTTTACTTACGTTAATCAGGGCCCTACCCCAATTACGGCAACAGCAGTTACTGTACAGGGCTTTACCGCTACAACAAATACGTGTTCCAACCAACCCATTAATGGCAGCGGTGGTCAGTGTACGGTGGCAGGCACGTTCACACCTACAGCAGTTGGACCTGCAACACTGAATGTCACATACACTTATCTAAACGGTGGTGCAAGTGTTTCTGTACCTCTGTCGACCTCAACGGTAGTTCAGAATGGTGCAGGTTGTCATCAGATTACCAGTTCAACCGTGCTGCCATTACCTACTCAAACTTACACATATTCAGACAACGTAGTAAAATACGTCTTTACGAATCAGTGTCCACAGCCTGAAGTCTTGAGTAATGTGACTACTTCATTCACTGGTGGAAGTGCAACACTGACTAATGGAACAAATACATGTATTGGAGCGACTCTTGGTACTTCTCCATCAAATAATAGTTGCGCTATTTATGTGTCGGTTGTGCCTACAACCACAACGAGCAAACTTGATGTCATTGCATCGGTCTCATATAGTGGTGGTACGGAAACTGCAACGACGAGCGAAGCGGTTGTGGCCATTCCCAATCCAACAACAGTACATACAGTAACCTTTGTGAATCAGTGCCCTTTTCCAGTATGGTATGAGTTTGAGAATGGTGGAGGTGCATCTGCAACCTCTCCAGATCCAACACCACCAGGCGGTAGTTATCAACTCAATCAACAGGTCCCTAATACAGCGCCTTCGACAATCATTCTATCGGTTAATGAATATGTAAATGGTGCACTCTATGTAAGGACAGGTTGTGATGTGACTACAGGAGTTTGTGCCACAGGAACTTGCCCTGCTGCTAGCGCCGCCGATCCAATGAGGTGTGCTCCCAACACTCAACCCATGAATTTTCCACCATTAACTAAAATGGAATTGTTCATGCAACCAGCGAGTGCCGTTGGAACTGATGGGGTGTATGATGTATCAATGGTCAATGGATTTAATGTCCCGGCTGAGGTGCGATCTTTAGCCCCGGTTGTAACCGGTCCACCACCTCCAAACAATGCTCCTTACCCATTTAATTGCGGGCAATCAGCTGGCGCATTAATTCAGCCTCAAGCAACAGGTTTAGGTGCTTGTCCTTGGAAATTTTCGCCACCTAATACAGGGGGAGTAGATGTCCCACCCAATTACACCGCAGTTGAAGGAGGAGCCGCGACGGGGTGTACCAGTTCTTCCGATTGCAGTGCCAATGAGTATTGTGGGATGGGATTTGACTCTGGAACAGGCCAGTGGAACCGTTTGTGTTCTCCTTTCTTAGGCTATACCAATGTACTCACCTATACCGGGTATTCATCACCAGGTCAGTGGGGAGTGATAAATCTTTATACAGGTTTTGGATTAGGCTCTACCTTGCCCTCACAACCCTCTCCTGGTTATGGCACTAGTCCAGTAACAGGTTTGCCAGCAACCTTTACAGACATGTGGGGATGCACTCCAACCTCTACAGGAGCACTACAGTCAGGTTATGCGTTTACTTACCTGGTATGTGGTTGCCATAATTGGAGTCCTGGTGTTACTGCGCAGGTTTCACAATGTCTCGCTGATAATACGGATTGGGAGGCAGCTGTCTATCCGCGTATTTCCTGGTTTAAAAGTGCATGCCCAACGGCCTATTCTTATAATCATGATGATGCATCATCTTCTTTTACATGTAATGAGTCAGGCAAACAAACAAGCTATCAAATTACATTTTGTCCAGGCGGTGTGACAGGCAATCCTAACTACCCAAGTTAGGAACCATTGTATAACCCGGATTAGACTCCGTCGTAATCCGGGATTAAAGCTACATCCCGTATTACGCTTCGCTAATACGGGCTACCCAAATTAGCGATATCACTACATTCCCTATTCACTCAATATTGATCATTAAGATCTACTAATACGGAACGCGAAACCCAAAAATTATCTTTGAGTCATATTCACTGATAATAAAGTTTTTCTCCAACATGATTTGAAACAATGATTTTGGAACTTCAGTTAATTTCTTTGGCCAGCTAAAAAGCATGATTGTTAAAATATTGCGATGCTCTCCTTTAATAAAGTCAAATGAGTTTTCCTTATTAGGAAGGATGTGATAATTCTTATTGTAAATGGCTTTTAAATGAGATTTGATTTTATTAATTGTTTTTAAATCGTTACTCTTGATGAGCATAAGACAAATCCCCACCTCAACAATCACATCGTATTCTGTGCGCGATATAATTTCATCGATATGAGTTTTAAAATATTGCGTTATCCAATTAAATCGATTTGGATCAAGTTGTTTTTGATAATAACGGCTTTCACTTAAAATAAAATGGGTCATACCGTAAATTTTTGCGGAATAATCCAAATCAGTTAATTGGGCATCCTGACTGTCAGGAAATATGTTCTTAAATTTTTGAGTATACGGTTTTCTTAAATCAATAATTCCCAAATCGTATAGATAATAAACATAATTTATAAGCTGCGCCCCATATATTTTAATGTTTTCCTCATCAAGAATATATTTTTCAAAATCACTGCTTTTGGTTTTTAAAAAATTAATAATTTTGCGCGTGTCAGGAAATAATGGAGTCTCCTCCATATGATAAAAATATATTTTATTAGTTAAAATGAGTAAACTGAGGTAGTAAGCAATTCTAGGGTACTTCAAACTTTCTTTGATTCTTTTTTTAGTTTTTTCAGTATCTCCATCAGTAATGGATAATAACCTTTTGTTTTCAATCTCAATCACCACGTCATTTTGTAGATTTTTATAAAGATATCTATATCTACCCCCAAGCAAATACAGATAGTTAATAATAGGATTTATATATTCCTCATTCCCCGTTAAAGTATACATTCTCATAGCAAAGTGCTCTTGATGAGTAACGGGTAAGGTATAAAATTTAGACTGATATTCTTTTAAAATCTGCTCGCCAATATTGGCATGGCCTATGGAATTGAATAAGATTAAAATTACAATTAAATAACGCACTTCGTTCTAAATACATGTTCAGTCAAATGAAGGGATGGCATTTTAGCAATGTAATGCCTCTTATTCAAACACTAATACTGAAAAATGCGTAAAATAATCACTTAATGTATAATTTGTATCTTTTATACTTTGGAACCTCTATGGCTTATTCAAAACGCTTTTTTATCAATCCATCCAATAAGAAAATGACACAAATTCATGAATCACTTCGTAACGAGTTTGAAAATGATATCGCTCATATTGAATCCTCTTATACTGAACTACTCAATAACACGACGGATATTGAGCTATTAAAAAAAATGGATGAAATAAAAATTAAAATTAATCACATTCTTTCTAATTTTACTTATCTATTCTTTAAGAGTCAGGATGATTTATTTAATGCGATAAGTCAGTTGAAAATGGCTATATTGCAATTGAAAACCCAATTCTTGATGCAATATATTTTAGTCAATTATGATCACTTTAGCATTGATGATTATAGTCTCGTAACTCGCAGCTTACATAATTGTTTGGAAGAATTCGGTGATGATTTACTTCAAAATATGGATGGTGCTGATGCCGCATCAAGGCAAAAATATTTTGATGAAGAGTATTCTCTATTGCAACAAAGATATGCAGAGCTTCTCGATTTCTTTTCTATTGGCGACACTTGGAACAATTGGAGTTATGAAAATACTTCAACTTCAGAATACTCTGCTGATGAAGAATATTCTGAAGATTCTTCGAGACCATTAACTTTTTGACAAAAACTTTATGCGCTCACCGGATAGTCCAGAGAATAGCTGAAACTCCCAAATGTTCCACTTTATCCTCTTTGGGGTATAAAATAACATTTATACCCCAAAGAGGATAAAATTGCAGTTATCCCTATTAGGGTATACAATTAATCATATCCCTTAAAAGGTATCAAACTGGAGCATTCATGCTGATCCACTCACCACAGGAATTAGCACTGTTGATAAAAAATCAACGAAAAAAACTAAAGCTAAGCCAAGCTGAAGTTGCTGATTTAGTAGGCTTAAAGCAAAAAACCGTTTCTGCCATTGAAAATAATCCCGAAAATATGAGATTAAGTACTTTATTTCGAATATTATCTGCACTTAGTCTAGATTTCAACGCATCAACAAAAAGTGAACAAACAACAACCAATCCATGGAATGATGAATGGTAAAAAAGAATCAAACTCTTTATGTCTTAATGAATGGCATTTTAGTGGGGATGCTTGAGAAAACACCTCAGGGAGGATTGAGATTTACATACCACCACGATTGGTTAAATCAGGCAGGATCTCGCCCTATTTCGCTCTCTTTACCACTTATTAATCCCACTTATTCTGGCGATGTAGTATATAATTTTTTTGATAACTTGCTTCCAGATAATCAGCAAATTCGCGCGCGCATTCAAGCACGCTTTCAAATAGCAACCAGCCAGCCCTTTGATCTACTCGCAGGTATTGGTAGAGATTGCGTAGGAGCCATTCAACTTGTAACGGCTCCATTAGTTGTGTTTGAGAAAAAAATTAAATTTAAACCTTTAACAGAGCAAAAAATTGCCTCCATTTTACGAAATTATCAAATAAACCCCTTAGGCATGAGCCAAGAGGATAAAGACTTCCGAATTTCTATTGCAGGAGCGCAAGAAAAAACAGCTTTTTTATATCATGAAAACCAATGGTGTGAACCACTTCAAGAAACACCAACCACCCATATCTTTAAATTACCCATTGGTGTTATTGCTCATCAGCAAATGGATTTAAGTGACAGTTGCGAAAATGAGTGGCTATGTTCCCTTCTTGCGAAAAGCTATGGACTGCCAGTAGCCGATTGCAACATTCTTCATTTTGAAGACGTAAAGGTTTTATCTGTAACACGATTTGATCGCAGACTGTCTCGCGATAAAAGCTGGATTATGAGATTGCCTCAAGAAGATATGTGCCAGGCACTGGGCGTTTCGTACAACATTAAGTATCAATCGGATGGAGGCCCAGGTATAAAAGAAATTATGAACTTATTACTTGGGTCAGCAAACTCAATTGCCGATCGGGATATGTTTTATCGAACTCAGGTTTTTTTCTGGTTACTTGCCGCAATTGATGGGCATGCTAAAAATTTCAGTCTTTTTATTGAGGCTGAAGGAAAATACAGGCTCTCACCATTATATGACATTATCTCCGCATATCCCTTGATCAAGAAAAATCAACTGCAATCCCAGAAAATTAAAATGGCTATGGCTTTAAAAGGAAAAAACAATCATTACCATTGGCATACCTTACAACGTCGACATTTTTTAGACACGTCAAAAGATGCCAATTACTCTTCGGACCGCGCTGAAATGATTCTCAATGACATGCTGGAAAAAACAGATTCTGTTATTCAAGAAGTCTCAAAAAAATTACCCGCTGAATTCCCTAATCATATTTCTGAGCCTATCTTTGAGGGCTTGCATAAAGCAAAGCAAAAATTAGTACAATGAGCCGAATATTGGTTGGGCCTCGACCAACAAAAATTCTATAGTGTATTTGCCGAAAGAATGTTAGGACAAGGCTCAACCTACATCAAAATTAGTAGTTTTAAATTTGAAAACCTTTCATAATATCACCAAATATTCTTCTTAATAAAGAAGAAATTATAAAAAAATTAGACTTTTTTGAAAATTGTCTACTATAGTTATTTTTAAATAACAATAATAACTTAGGGGATATCATGTTACTTCGATGGACCGGTGTAACGCTTTTGTTTTGCATACTTAATTCTCCATGTTTTGCGGAAGAAAAAGAAATTGCAATTACAATTGATGATTTACCCTTTGTTGGATCAGGCACCAGCACCCCAGCAAGTCTGAAAAGAACCCAAAATCGATTTATGGCAATCGTCAAAGCACTTGTTGATAATCAAGTTCCAGCAACAGGTTTTGCTATTGGCGGAGCAGTGGCAAAAAATGAATGGGATTTACTGGAAACATTTCGCAATCAAGGATTCGCTTTAGGGAACCACACTTATACTCATAAAAGCTTAAATAATATGAGTGCTGATAAATACATAGCCGATATCGATCGCGCCGATACCGTCTTAGCACCTGTACTTACAGAGCCTAAATATTTTCGTTATCCTTATTTGGCAGAAGGTACTGGTCAAAAAAAACAAAAAGTGAACGACTACTTGGCTGCACATCAATATACGATTGCTCCAGTAACGATAGATAGTAAGGACTATGAGTTTAATGCACGTTTTTACAGAATACCTTATAGAAAAAGAGCCGAAAATCTTCCTGCATTCAAAAAACGTTATTTGGCTTACATCTGGCAACAAACTTTAAGAGCTGAGAAAAATTCTAAAGGAAAAAATGTCAAACAAATTTTATTAATCCATGCCAATCTTCTCAACAGTTTATGTCTAGAAGACATCATTGCACTCTATAAAAAGCATGGATACAAATTCATTAGTTTAGCTGATGCCTTAAAGGACAATACAGCTCAATCATTGAATAACAATAAAGAGGCATTAAATAGCGTTATACCACCATTTAAAGAAGCTGGGAAAAAGACTTCTGGTCATCAAAGCTAGGACTCCCCTCATACGCCCAGCGCAAGTCACGAGCATAGCGAGGGATCTCCTTGCTATAGCACCGCATTAAGACAGGAAAATCACTCGCTATGGCTGGGGATGACGGACAAGGAGAAAAACCCCTTTCCCGTTGACGGGAGAGGGATGAAGGCAAAATTTACCCAGAAATTAATTTGTTCTTCTCTAATCGAGATACTGCATTTTTAGGTAAAAGAATCCAATAATGACCATGATTCTTCATATGGCCAGCAATCAGCGTCGCTTTTTCACCGCCGCCCCAAAAAACATCCCCACGAACTTTGCCACGTATCGCTCCGCCCGTATCTTGAGCAATCATTAAGCGTTGCAATGGTTTATTTTCATCAGGATTGGTGCTGTCTGGACGCGTAGTCGTTAACCAAAGAGGAGCGCCCATGGGTATCCATTGCTTATCAATAGCAAGAGAATAACCAGGAGTTAAAGCCACACCTTGTGACCCTAAAGCGACACCCTCCGTCATTTTACGGAAGAAAACAAACGATTTATTTTTATTGATCACTTTATCCATCTGTTTGGGATGAGCTTCCAAATAACGTTTTATTGCTTGCATGGATGCATTGTCTTTAGTCATAACTCCTTTTTTGATCAAAACTCCAGCAATAGCAGTGTAAGGTGCTCCATTCTGTGCGTCATAACCAACATAAAGATTCTGACCATTCTCAAGCTCAATGACTCCCGAACCTTGAATTTCCAAAAACAAACGATCGATGGGGCTATTAATCCATACTAAAACACGTGCTTTGCCTTTAAGTGCCCCACGATTAATTTGTGCACGAGTATAATAAGGAACCAGTTTTTTACCCTCTAAACGACCTACAATACTGCGATTTTTTAAGTCATTAAAGAAAAGTCCTAAATCAGACGTCACCAAATCATCTGGTGTTTCATAAAGAGGAACGTGAAATTTTTTGGATTTAGTAAAACTGCCTTTAATTGCAGGGACATAATAACCGGTAAATAAACCAGGTTTTTCGCCCGTATCGGTAAACTCCACTGGAGTAAACCACGTTTCAAAAAACTGTTTCACTTCTTTTTCAGCTGTAGGAGAAATTTTTAAAGCAGCGTTACAGGCTGGCTGCCAATCCTTTACCTGCAAGTTAATATGCTCCGTTCCCACAATCTGCTCTGGATTTTGCTTAATAAAAGCACGACATGAAGTCTGAAAAGTCTGTAAAGATTTTTTTAAATCTGCAGATTTCCAACCGGGTAATCGATCAAAATTAGCCTGTCTAAACAGAGTGGATGGTTTTTTCATCGGCCAAAACCACCACGCTGAAAAACTCAAGGCAATTAAGGCTAAAAAAGTTGTAATAGAGAGAATTTTCGTTTTCATAGGCGGACAATTTTTACACGTTATGGAATATTTTGCAACGATTAATGACAAGTTTTATACATATGGCTCTTATATAAAACACGTAGTAAGTAAAAAATATTTTTTATAACTGGATGATTCTAATAAATTTCTCTGAAACCCACAAACAAAAAAATTGAATAAATTCTCAACTTAAAAAATATTAGGATCGGTGCACAATTAAACTAGAGTTCCACATTATCCCGCGCATCGAGCAAGATCTCCATCTTGGAGCACGGTAAGATAATGGAAGCACCCTTTCTGCTCCCGTGATGACTTCAGTTCCTAGTGAATTCTTAAAACCAATTGGTTTAAGGCATTGATATAAGCTAAAAATCCCCTTACATCACTATCTGAAACTTTGGAAAACGTCTTTTTCTTATCGATTTCAGAGAGTAACTCGTTTAACTGAGCACTAATTTTCAATCCGGATGCAACATCATGCTGGGTAAAAGCAGTCCATACCCCTTTTTCATATAAGAATAAGTCGCATCCTAGTAATTGGGCTGTTTCCTCAACTTTTTCTCGATTAACCGCTCCTAAAATATGACTCGTTGTTGCCTGTATCATGACCAAAGAATCAAAACGCTTCCTCAACTCCACCAGCATACTTTGTTTTTTTGCGCTTAAGGGTTCATCAGCAAGTGATTCAATCAATCCTCGGGTGGTCCAAAACAAATTGGCTAAATCATGCAGTTTTTTTTGATTCTCTGGAGCTAGGAGTATTTGCTTTAAATTTTGCCCCATATAAAGGTACAGTTTGTTCAGATAACGATTCAACATAGTCCATACGTCAGAACGCCATATAAGATTTGCCACAATAAAACTGGCTACAATTCCAATCACAATTCCGCCCAAACGTTGCAATGGAGGTCCTAAATAAACAGGGGGCCCTCCTTCTTGAGCAAGAGAAATAATTAAAGCGATATTTGCCTGTAACCCAATATAAGAATATTTAGGCAGCTTGAACATAAAATAGGAAAAACCCCAAACTGAAAGAAAAAATATTAAAATAAAATCATAAAGATTCATCTTGATGAGAAATAAGGAGAATAAAGCAATGCCCCCGCCCAAAATACAGCCGAGTAAACGATGAATACTGACATTTTTCATTTCAAAAAGATTTTTACGAATCGAAATCACCAGACTGCTGATAATTCCATTTAAACCACCAGGCCAATTAGTTACCATCCAAAAACCTAAAGCAAGAATAACTGAAAACCCAGCTTTAATGCAGCGCTTAATCACATCCCTATCAGTACGGATTCGCTCTTGGGTTTTTAAGACTTGAAATTTTGCAGTCATCTCAAGAGGAATGTGGCTTAATAAGGAATGCATCAAAAGAAGGCTTTGCTTCACCTGATGCAGGAAATGGATAAACGCATAGACAAAATTACTCTTAAAAGCATGCTCTTGTGCTTCCAGCTCAGTATTCGCTTTGGGATTCAAATAAAAAAAAGTTCCCTCGTCACTTGTTTGAATCTGTTTCACATGCCTTTCCAATTCCGCAATTGCCGCCTCTGTTTTTAAATCCACAAGCATCTCTTGATTCGAAAAAGCCATTTGCAACTGAGCCAGATCCGATTGAATTGCATTCAGAACAGGCTCTATCGACAATGAGTGCACAATTGTTAAATCACTATGCTGGGGAGAAATTAAAATCAAATATTGTAACTGTCGAGACAGATCATAAAAAATATCCAATAAAGCACGAACCAGGTCAGTTCTTGCTTTAGTGACCCCTAATTCGTGGTTCATTGCGCCGATGAGCTCTACTGCTTTACGGAGTTTCTTTTTTATCTTTAAATTGTTTTGCGCCAACACATCAAAATCCGGGTTACCCTCACGCAACATATTGAGTAATTGACCTATACCCGTCGAAAAATCGGTAAAAATATCATGAAGTTGTGTGGTGATATTGTCTTTTAAATGATTTGGAAAAATAAAATAGGCACTGATTGCCGATACTAAGACACCAATTCCAATCTCAACCGGCCTCCAAATTGCTACGAAAAAAGCGTGTTGTGGATTTATAGCGACTTGAGAAATAATAAGGAACGCACAAAGTGCACCTAATAAATAAGCATAACCATTGATACTAAAACTGTAATAATAGGTACCGATGCACACGATTGAAAAGCAAGAAAGAAAATAGAGTAAAAAACTGTTGGCAACGAGTCCTGCGACATAAAAGCCCAAAAACGCTCCGGCAACAGTACCAATAATACGCAACATGGCTTTATCAATGATGTTCCCAGTATATAAATTGGAAACCACAACAACGCTCATTCCTGACCAAAAAGGTGTTTCAAGATGAAATTTAAATGAAAGCAATACAGCCGCTAGCGCGGCAAGTGCTGTTCTTATGGCAGCTCTGTTTTCAACAGTTTGAGGCCAGAAAAACACATATCACCTGTAGGTAATAGTAGTCGCATTGGCTCCAATTCGCATAGGATATTCATCGGTTAAATCATCAATATAAATGCGCACCGGAAAACGTTGTGCAATGCGAATCCAGTCTTCAGTTGCTTCTAAATAAACTAGGGTTGAAGGAGCAACATTGCCACTTTGTACCCGATTGATTCCCCAACCAATACTGTCTACATGCCCATGAAATACTTTCCCCGGATACATGTCAATCATAATTTTTGCCTTGTCACCAGGTTGAATCAGTCGAATTGCTGTTTCCCTATAGCGGGTAACTACCCACCATTGTTTGGTTTCTATAAAAGCAAATAATCCCTCTCCGACTTCAACGTATTGACCTACACGCAGATTAAAATTAGTAATGTACCCATCATCAGGTGCTACAAGGGTAGTATGATCAAGAAGATAATTTGCCTGAGCCAATTCTGCCTGTGCTGCTAAAATTTCATTATCATCTAAATTAGTTTGGGCAATTCTAAGTTGCTCTTCTGCCTCCTTAATTGCTGCGACTTGTTCTTTCATTTTATCCGCCAGATTAATTAAAGTGATCTTGGCCATATCCCCTTTCGATTGCAATTTTGAATAGCGTTCATAATGATCCTGACTTAAATTCAATTGAATTTGAGTTGCTTTTAATCGTTGTTCTGCCTTAATCACATTCGCTTTTTCATTTTCATAATTCAATTTGGCAATATTTAATTTAGCCTTAGCTTGTTGAACGGCATAAGTATAGGGAAGAGGATCAATGTCAATAAGCTTGTCGCCTTTTTTAACTTTTTGGTTTTCTTTAACATAAATATGGGTAACCGGTCCAGAAACTAAGGAGGCTATGTTGACCATATTTGCGGACACATAGGCATCATTCGAACGTGTGTCATAATAAGCAAAATAACGATAAGCAACATATCCCGCGAACAAGAGCCCAAGAACAGCAATTTGCGGCCAATACTTAAATTCAAGAATCTTTTGTAAACGCACCTAAAAACCTCTCTATTTATCCTAACCACTACAATACAACCAGGGTTTAGATAGCTCAAGAAAATATTAGTAATCCTTCGCTCATTTAAGCGAGCGCACCCGAAATGTGCGTGTACAAGGTTGGGCTGTTAGGCCTGAGGTATCCTCAGGCTTAGCAGCCCAACCTACCTATGTTATCCGACATGCCGTGCATAATGTGTAGAAAAAATACACAAGAATTTGTCTTATAGAGAAGGCAAGTACCGCCAACTACTCACCCCTAAAGAAATTGAATGTTCCTTTGCCAGACAGGGCACTACTCTACCCCCACTGATAAATCGTATTTGCAATAAAGATCCAGGGGTCCCATTTTCAACGGGTACGATAGTAACTCGTTGATGATGGGTCGCAGTATTTCGTCCTCGATAATACGCTCTTAAACAAGGGAACTCGCCTAAGTCCTCAATATAATATTTGTACTGTGTCTCACCAATTATCAAAGAGCACCCTTTGTTATGAAGAAGATGATGCGTGACCTGATTTGCGGAATCTGTATGTATCACACAATCCCGGGGCAAATCAGTATGTTGATGAAGCAATTGCAAGGCCACATCCTCTAATTGATAAAAATTCTGATGCACCACTTCATGTTTATTTATTGCCTTATAATAAAGTAAAGTATGCTGCATTGAAGTCAATATAAGTAAGCCAATCACCCCCATAATCAGCATGGTCACTAATAAAATAAATCCCTTATCTTGACTCATGAACCACGCACCGCCACTCTGAGCTCATGTGTTTTGTTTTCATCCAAGCCCATGATTATTTTCAGAAACTGTTTCTCTTTGACACGCCGATTTTGGACATGCAGAAAATGAATCAAAGGGGTTACTTCCTCGGTCTGAACCAATTGATAATGCAAAGCATCCGTGCCTTTTGCATTTTTCTTGATGAACCATTTCTCCTCAAGAAACTCACCTATATATACCGAACCATTGTAGGAAAAAAATAAAGGTTTGTTCAAAGTAATGAGTGAACTATCGGTCTGTTGCTCTATATCAAATAATTGTTGGACCTCAGCATGCTCACAATCTGCAATCAGTACCGGTCGATTTTTATGAAAACGTACTGGATTCTGCACCAATATTCTTGTTGCACCTTGAATTTTGATTATTTTAGAAAAATATTCATTCATACGATTTACTTGTATGAATTGAACAGGTCGATTGCTAATGTGAAGTGCCTGAATCTTTTTTTGATGAGTTCTGCGATCAATAACTTGCAGGCGATCAATGCCCAAACAAGGAGTAAAACCTGCACGCCGAATACTATCACTCAGTAGATCACTCACCCATTGTAAATCAAAACGCGTGGTCAAAACCTTTTCAATTTCAATGTATTGGCGTTTGCTCCCTAAATAAAGTTGGAATAACATAGTAACAATCAGGCTTGTCAGAAAAAGACTGATCATAACCTCAGTTAAACTGATTCCCGCATATTTTCTCATTTTAGGTTGCCGGTGGAACTGCGTTTACGGGTTAGAACTCCTAATTGTTGAAACCAGTCAAGTTGAATCAGTACGTGTTGATTTTTATGTTGTATTTCCAAATGATAAGGTGTAGGAGCGGAGGGTAATTTGGGAACTTGGGCCACCAGAGTTTCTTCGATTTGATCAAGAAACTGGGAGGCTTGCACTCGTAAGACCAACTGATTCAATAGTTGTATGCTCTGCCCTCGCTGCTGCAACAAAGTTAAAGCCAATGTGGTTACGAGCAATAAAGAGACCAATACTTCAGTAAGGGAAAATCCCTTTTGCCAATTCATATTCCATTTTCCTGTGGTTGGTTTGCCGGCCCAAGGTTAGCGCTGTGAAAATAAAAATGCAAGAGCTGCATTAACCTCAGAAAAAAACATATTTGCACAAAGTGAATTAATTTAACCCTATTGGATTGTTATTTGGCTTTCATGAGCTTAAAATGGCGGCGGAATCGAGGAGCACCATTCCCAAACATTAAGAATTTAGAGGATGAAAAACAATGTATGCTTATTTCGCTAAAGGCATGACCGTAGGTCATGTATTGACCCGCCTGGTATTAAGAGAAATTACGAGTATTCCCGGCATCATTCTTGACCTTATCTTAGCCATTTTCTGGGTCCCTGATTATACCTCATACTGGAATGAAAATAGTGCATACATCGATTATGCTGACGGCACACGCCATCATGGAGTAATGCGTGGAGTATTTGGCTGGATTGGGGAAGCTTTAGGATTTGCAATTGGCGCCCCAATTGGTGCACTTATTGGTACTGCTTTATTTTTTCCTGATTTATTATTTCGGGGACTTATTTTCCATAACAAAAAGATATCCAACTCACTGGATTACTTCGCAGCTTTTATCGGCAAAACAACTTTTTTCGAATCACTTAATGTCTATGAAGTTCCCCAAAGTTATTTTCAAAAAGCCTGGAATTTAGGAACTGCTACTGTGGGGATAGCACTGACCGCCATCCCCTTCATCATGGCAAAAGCTCTTGAATTTTTCTTGCCTTTTTTATCCTTGTCCAGGCCTGTGGCAGTATTAGGCTGTGCATTGGGTGGTCTTTCTGGTTGGGCTCTTGGACTGACTCTCTCTCTGCCTACTTATTTTCTAAGCAAATGCATCGATTTACTCGAACTAGGACGCACGGCTGTACTCAACGGCGTTGCACTCGTTTATGCGAAGTCAGGACAAGTTCCTGTTTCACTTGAAAATCCCGACCATGAATGTTGTGTTCCTCCTACTGCAATTCACTCAGATGAATTTTACGAGCAAGTTGAGTATTACAGCCACACCTCATGGAGGCAGCTCCTTTTGGGCCCGTTAAAAGGAGAAGCGCCAGACCAGAAAGGAAGGGGGCCCGGACGCCCTGGGCAGGATCAGCTCATTGATGCGATTACTTTCGAACCTTTAGGAGTTAATAAGACTCCCACGGTCATTGATCGCCAAGGTCATACCTTTAACGATGATAATGTACCTGGAACAACAAAAGGTATTCGCTTTTGGATTCGACAAAATCACTCATGCCCCATTGATCGTCAACCTTTACAAGAAACCGATTTGGCTCGCAATCGCGCCTTTGATGATTTAATCGCCCAAATGAATCCCTCTCATCAATAATCTCAGTACCGGGGCTTCATTTAATCCCCGGTAAAACGATTGAACCTTAAAGAACCCTAAAAAAATTTCTTTGTTTCAATGAGCTCGTGACAGAATGCTAAACCTTGGATAATATGAAAAAATTTATAATTAGGGAAAATTTATGGCAGTTAACTTTCAACAATTACCGCATCCCGGCATACAATCTTTAATCCCGTATAAACCGGGTAAAGCAATAGAAGAATTAGCACGTGAAAAAGGGATTAGCGACAGTCACATTATTAAAATGGCCAGTAACGAAAATCCTCTGGGTTGCAGTCCTTTAGCCCAAGCTGCATTACAAAAAATGTCAGCCCACCTCCTGGCAACTTACCCCTCACCAATGAATCATCCGTTAATGACCAAATTGGCGAATAAACTAAATATCAATATCAACCAGCTTTTTGTGAGTAATGGTTCGGACTACATATATACTCTTCTCCTCAACTGCTTTGCACTACATCATGACAAACACATTATCACCCATGAATATGCGTTTAGCACTTATGCAATTCAGGCACAAACATTGAACATCCCTGTCCATTGCATTGCGGTAAATACTGATTGGACGGTTAATATAGATAACTTGATCCAAGCATGCAATTCAAGAACAGGAATCATTTTTCTTGCAAATCCCAATAATCCTACCGGCATATTAATCAATCCCAAAGGAGTAAAACGCTTGTTAGAAAATATTCCTGAAAGTACACTGTTGGTGCTCGATGAAGCTTATTATGAATACGCTGCATCCCAATTCAATTGCAACAGTATCGAATGGTTAGCCAAACACCCTAATCTGGTGATTACGCGAACCTTTTCAAAAATATACGGATTAGCCGGCGTTCGTTTAGGTTATGCTATAGCCCATCCTTCAGTAATTGAGCTCATGCTTCGCATACAACTGCCATTTACAGTCAATCAGGTTGCATTGACCACCGCCTATGCAGCCCTAGATGATGAGCAGTTTCTTCAATTAAGCTTACAAACCAATGAAGAAGGAATGATGCAAATAAAACAGGGACTGAATCAATTGGATCTCAATTACCTACCCTCTGCATGCAATTTTTTGACCTTTGATTGTAAAGAAGACGGCATGTTGCTCTATAACTATCTATTAGATAGGGGTATTATATTGAGGCCTCTGCATCCGTATAAAATGAACAATTACCTGCGTGTAACTGTTGGAACCAAAGAGCAGAATAATCGATTTCTTGATACGTTGAGTAATTACTACAAGTAAGGAAATAAAATGACCAGTGATTTAAGCAGCAAACATTGTGAATCATGTGAAGGCATTGGAGCTGCATTAAATGCAGAACAAATTAAAAATTTGATGCCACAGTTGAATAAAAATTGGGAAGTGAGTGCAGATAGTCGCATCATCAAACGTAGTTTATCTTTTAAAGATTTTTACGAAACAATGGCTTTTGTCAACGCGCTGGCCTGGATAGCGAATACCGAAAATCATCACCCTGATTTAGAAGTGGGTTATAATTATTGCCATGTTCGTTTTATGACCCATGCCCTCAACGGTCTGAGTCATAATGATTTCATTTGCGCAGCAAAAATGGATAAGCTTTTAGAGAATTAAAAGCCTCGGAGCTACTTACAATGTGCTGGATTGAGCCAAAATGGCCAAGATAGTAGAAATTGTGAGTAGCCCCTAATACTGCATCACGACGTGCTCATCACCTAAAAGATTAGTCAAAAGGCCAAGTAACTCATCACTGGGAATTACCTGCCATTGTGGCGCCAAACTTAACTGGGCCCGAGCATACTCATTGCTATATGAAAATTGAACCGTGCAACGTCCAACATGCGCTTTTAACAATGCCTGAATGGAAGCTAAAATCCCCTGATGTTCAGGATGCAAACGCAATTCAAGACATCGAGCAAATTTGGTGCGTGCTGTTGGAATATCATAAAGATTATTTGCAGTCATTTTCACACCACCATTATAATCATCATGTGCTACCTCACCTTCAATAACTAACATATCTCCAGTTGCCAAGGTAGATCCAACCGAATCAAAAAGTTCTCCAAATACAACAACGTCAAGTCGAGCCGTAGAATCATCCATCCCAAGAATTACAAGTTTCTTGCCACGTTTCGTTATAATTTTACGAATTCCAACTATTTGCGCGCAAATAAGTGCTTTTTTATGCATGGATGGGTTTAATTGACTGATTGAAACGATAAAATCACCAAATTCACGTCGATATTGATCTGCGGGATGTCCCGTTAAATAAAAACCCAAAACTTCTCGTTCACCCTCAAGACGTTGCGCCTCAGACCAAGGTTTACAGGGAACATATTTTTGCTCATTGCTCTCGTCCTCCAATAAGGAAAACAAATCAAATTGGCCACTGGACTGATTTTGGTGTTCTTTTTCTGCGACCTTTAATGCTTTTTCCAAAGAAGCGGTCAACATAGCCCGTTCTACACCCCAATCATCAAAGGCTCCACTTTTAATCAGGGCTTCTAATACACGCCGGTTCACCTTACGCAGATCAAGGCGTTGACAAAAACCAAATAAATCGGAATAAGCCCCACCCGCTTCGCGCTCCTCGGTGATGCAATCTATCGCAGACTCCCCCACTCCTTTTATAGCGCCAAGACCATAAATGATGGTGGTATCATCAGTGACCGTAAAAGGATACATGGAATGATTAATGGAGGGTGGTAAAATGTTTAATTTCATATGAGCACATTCATCAATAAAAGTGACTACTTTATCGGTGTTGTCCATATCTGAAGACATTACTGCAGCCATAAATGCTGCTGGATAATGTGCTTTAAGCCATGCTGTTTGATATGCAACCAGAGCATAAGCTGCGGAATGCGACTTATTAAATCCATAGCCTGCAAATTTTTCCATCAAATCAAAAATATGGGTTGCAACCTTTTCATCAACCCCTCTAGCAGTCGCTCCCTCGGTAAAAATCTCTCTCTGCTTCGCCATTTCTTCAGGCTTTTTCTTTCCCATAGCACGACGCAATAAATCTGCAGCACCCAGAGTATAATTCGCTAATACCTGCGCAATTTGCATGACTTGCTCTTGATACAGGATAACACCGTATGTTGGTTTTAAAATAGGTTCCAAGTCAGGATGAGGATAATCAACGGCCGCCCGTCCATGTTTACGATCGATAAAATCATCCACCATTCCAGATTGCAAAGGCCCAGGTCTAAATAAAGCCACTAACGCGATGATGTCTTCAAAACAATCCGGCTGCAGACGATTAATCAATTCTTTCATACCACGCGATTCCAACTGGAATACCGCAGTTGTTTTACACGCCTTTAATAAATCAAAAGTTGCCGCATCATCAGTAGGTATTTGACTGATATCAACAAGGGGCAATCCTTCAAGTGCCTGTTTTTTATTTACAGTCGCCAGTGCCCAGTCGATAATCGTCAGAGTTCTTAAACCCAAGAAGTCAAACTTGACTAAACCAGCTGCCTCAACATCATCTTTATCAAATTGACTAACAATTTGAGTGGATCCCTCTTCACAATAAATCGCAGTAAAATCGGTAAGTTGGGAAGGTGCAATAACAACTCCTCCAGCATGTTTTCCTGCATTTCGCGTTATCCCCTCAAGCTTTAATGCCAAATCAATAAGCTCTTTAACTTCCTCTTCCTCTGTGTAACGACGTTTAAGTTCTTCTTCTTGCTCCAAAGCTTTGTTTAATGTGATGCCTATCTCAAAAGGAATTAATTTTGCTAATTTATCAACAAAGCCATAAGGATGGCCTAAAACACGCCCTACATCACGTACGACCGCTTTTGCAGCCATAGTACCAAAGGTAATAATTTGTGAAACACTTTGTCTGCCGTACTTCTCTGCCACATAATCAATGACCCGATCACGACCTTCCATACAAAAATCGATATCAAAGTCAGGCATGGATACCCGTTCAGGGTTCAGGAAACGCTCAAAAAGTAATTCATACTCTAAGGGATCCAAGTCGGTAATTTTTAATGCATAAGCAACCAGTGAGCCAGCTCCCGAACCGCGCCCAGGTCCGACAGGAACTCCATTCTTTTTTGCCCATTGAATGAAGTCGGCTACAATGAGGAAGTAGCCAGCAAATCCCATATTATTAATAACAGTCAGCTCAACTTGTAAACGTTTGTCGTATTCCTCTCGACATGCCTGCAGTTCTTGCGAAGATTTGTTTTTAAATATTTGCAGTAAGCGCTCTTCTAAACCTACTTGTGATAAATGGGATAAATAGTTCTCAACTGTAGATCCATCCGGTATAGGGAAATTAGGGAGATAATTGTTACCTAGATCCAGTTTTACGGTGCATCGTTTACTGATTTCGACCGTATTTTTTATTGCAGAAGGTAAATCAGAAAATAAGGCAATCATTTCATCCGCTGATCGTAAGTACTGTTGTGCACTATACTTTTGTACTCTTCTCGGATCAGCTAATGTATATCCCTCATGAATACAAACACGCGCTTCATGAGCCTCAAAATCATCTTGATCCAGAAAACACACATCATTCGTTGCTACCAAAGGCAATTGCAGTTCATCAGCTAAAGCAATTAATTGTTCATTATAGCGAATTTCGTCTGGTCGGCCTGTGCGTTGAATTTCCAAATAAAAACGATTGGGAAAAAGGTTCTGCCAATATAAAGCTCTACTTTTGGCTAAAGCAATATCATTCGTCAATAAGGCTTGCCCTATATCCCCCAATCTTCCTCCGGATAAAGCAATAAGTCCTGCTGAGTACTCCCTAATCCATTGATTTTGAACCCTGGGTTGCCCTTGGTATTGACCCTCTTGATAAGCTTTGGAAATAAGGCAAGTTAAATTTTTATACCCTTCTGAATTAAGACATAAAAGAACCAGAGACGCTACGCGTTCTGGTTGCTCGGGGTCATGACAAGGTAAATCACTGCCAATAATCGGTTTGATTCCTGCATCAACAGCACTTTTGTAGTGCTTGACTGCAGCAAATAAATTACAATAATCAGTTACTGCAACAGCGCACATTCCTCGAGACGGTAAAGCCTTCATCAATGGCTTAACCCGTACCAATCCATCAACTAAAGAAAATTCTGTATGAACGCGTAAATGAACAAAACGTTGTTGCATAAGGAACGAAACTCATTAAGCTTAATTGATGAACTTTAACCTAAATCAGGATTTTTGCAAACCCAATATGAGCACTTCACGCCACAACTACACTCTCTTCTCCGTTTACAGGAAATGCTCCGTTTCTTCTTTATCTATATCAAATCTCGGATTGGTGAGGATCAAACGCATCCCTGACTGCATCAGCAAATAAGTTGATTGCTAATACCAACAAAAACATAAAAACAAAAGCAGCCAACATAGGCCACCAAATTACTGGATTACGTGCCAACTCCAGTCGTGCGCTGTTGATCATATTTCCCCAACTAATTGTCATGGGTGAAACGCCTACTCCCACATAAGAAAGCAATGCCTCAGCCATAACCAAAAAACTAAAATCCAAAACAAGGGTAATCACCACTATATGCATCACATTAGGCAATAAATGCTTTCGAATAATAGTGAACCAATTGGAACCCAAAGCACGTGCCGCCTGAACATAATCTACCTCCCGTAATTTGAGAGTCTCCGCACGTAATAGTCGGCATAAACTGGTCCAACTGGTTACTCCCAGAATAAAACAAAGTGCTAATAAACGCGCATCCGCACTTTGAGCCAAAGTGGTAAACTGCTCTGGATGGTTGGTGATATAAACTTGCAAGGATAAAACTGAAGCAGTGATCAATAAAACTCCAGGAATAGAACTTAAAGTAGTATAAGCATACTGAATCAGATCATCTGCCAACCCACCGAAATATCCCGCAACAACCCCTAAAAATAAAGCCAAAGGCAACATAAATAAAGTAGTTAACAGACCAATGACTAAACCAGTTCGTATGCTTTTAATAGTAAAATAAAAAATATCTTGTCCAATTTGGCCTGTACCCAATACATGGAATGTTCTTGAAAGTTCATAAGCAAGCACAATAAAAAATGTAAGTAGACTCAAAGTCACTAAGGTACTCAGGTTTGTAGGACTTAAAGCAAAACAAGATTTTAATCGTCTGAAATACCGGATAGATATGGAAAAAATTCCTATAAAAAAAGCGGCGAATAGACACCATGTTAAAGCTTTCCAAATCGAACGCTTAATGACCTCGCCCTTTTCTGCCTCAGTTTTTACTCGTTTACCCGGATAAACAAGCACTGGATATATTTGTTTGACTACGCCATTCACTAAGGTCGTTTCACTGATAAACTGCCTTAAAGCCAAAGGAGCCGAATAAGTTTTTTCAGAGATTTCATCTATAGGAGCCAAGATTCTATCCAACACCGTAGTTGATGTTTCTGTCTCTTTTTTTACTGCCGTCAAATGAATGGAGTCCAGTACGCCGATGGTAATAAAAAACAACAGGATGATGCCCGCGCTTACCGCAATTGGACGACGTAAAATTAAGGTAAAAGAGCGCCTGATATGTTGTTTACGCAGGCTCCATAAAATAACCAGCACACTTAAGGCTAATAAAGTGAGAAAACATTTATCAGTCCATAGAAATTCAAAAGTCATTTTTTCTTCTCATCTTATCACTCACACAAAATTAGCCTGGGTGCAGCGGGATTGCCATTAATTAAGGATGTCCCTTCTCCCCAAAGAAAGTGCCCTTTAGCACGGATGAGGGTTAATTATAATTACCCTCGCCCCTGCCCCTCTCCCAGTAATTGACTTAATGGCAATACCGCTTCGCTTCACCAGGTTTCTTTTAGGACAATTTCACCCTAGGATCGACCAACATGTAAGATAAATCCGTGAGTACTAAACCGACAATGTAAAGAATTGAACCCAAAAATACCATTGCCCTCACAATTGCAAAATCTTGTTGCTGAATGGCATCAATTGTATAACTTCCTAAGCCTGGCACACCAAAAAAAGACTCCAGGATTAAACTGCCCATAAATAGAGAAGGAATAATAACCACAATTCCAGTTAATATAGGAAGCATTGCATTTTTTAATACATGTTTAAACATGACCTTTTGTTCCGACAATCCTTTGGCCCTGGCCGTTTTAACATAATCTTTATGCATTTCTTCCAAAAATAAAGTCCGATACCAACGTGCACCAGCTCCCAATCCGCTAAGCACAGCCACTGTAATGGGCAATATAACGAATTTCACCGCTTCCAAACCGCCGTCATAACCTGATATGGGGACTAGACGTAATAATTTACCGAAAATATATTGTCCCCCAATAATATAAAACAAACTGGAGATTGACATTAAAATAATACAAATCACCACACCGGATAAGTCAAGATAACTTGCACGAAAAAATGCCATTGCCATAGCCACAATGATGTTGCTCATTACTTCCAAAAGTAAAACAGGTAATGCAATAGAAAGACTAGGCCACATCCTATAGGTAATATCCTCGCTAATATCTCGTCCTGAATCAGAAATACCAAAATTAAAAGTAAAAAGTTTCATCGACTTTTGGAAAAATAAAGTTGATTTTATTTTCTGTATTCCATTTTTTTCTTCATTATAAAATAAAGGTAAATTATAGCCATGCGCCATTTTCCAATCATCAATCACTTGTTGTTCAACGTGTTTTTGTCCCAGATGCATACGCGCAATGTCATCGGGTGTATTCACCATAAAAAACAAAATAAAGGTAAGAACATTGATTCCAAAAAGAATAGGAATTGAATAAATAATTCGTCGTAGCAAGTACTTCATCATGATATATAAGCCCTTTCTGCCGGTTTTTTTTCTTTCTTGTGATAAGCAATGATTAACGGAAGAATCAGCATGAGAATAAGCAAAAACAACAACCCTAAGGGCCAAAAAATTGGTTGGTTCCAGGCTTGCCTCAATTGATTTCGTTCAGGTACATTAATTGCTGTATATTTTAGTGTCGCAAAAGACATTGTGTTCGGTTTAACCCGTGAAACCCAAGACTGTGATAAAAGAAATTCTTCTGGATGTATTCCCCATATCCAGGGCGCATCATACCGAACAATATTAACCATGGTATCAATAATCTGTTGCCTTTGGGGATCATTTTCTCTATTTTTCATCAAATTAAAAAGACGATCAAATTCAGGATTTTGATAATTAGCAGTATTTTCACCACCAAACTTTACTTTGCCATTACCGCCATATAATTGAAATAAAAAATTTTCTGGATCTGGGTAATCTGCTACCCACCCCCAACTGAATATTTGCGTATCTCCCGTACGCATTTTTTCTTGAAAACGGTTATATAAAGTTGCCCGTACATTTAAATCTATTCCTATTTGAGCATATTGTTTGCGCATCCAATCAAATAAGGCTTTGTCTTCGGGACCTCCGGTTGTCGTCACATCATAATGCAAAATCAAATGATTCCCTGTGGCTGGATCAACTCCATCAGGATATCCTGCTTCAGACATAAGCTTTTTGGCATCACTGATTGGCCGTCGCACTGCTTCACCATCATTCCATTGATACACATAAGGATTGATTCCCTCTTTCCCTTCTCTATAACCAAAAATGCCAGGTGGGATTGGCCCTTGGGCGGCCACACCGCGTCCATTATAAAAAATGGCTATATTCTCATCATAATTTACCGCGATTGAAATGGCCTGTCTCAACTTGCGCGCACGTTCACTCGAGCCTCCGACAACACTATCAAGCATATTAAAACCCATATAATAGGTGCTCGGTTGAAAGGTTTGCGTCAGGTAGATTTGTTTTTTTTGCATTTCTGGCGTGAGTTCTGCTTTACCGTATTGATTGATATGAATGGCTTGATCAAAACTGTCGTTACCAATCGCAGAGCTATCATAATAGCCTTGCAAAAATTTGTTCCAACGAGGAATGGACTCTTTTTCCAAGGTATAAATTGCTTTTTCAATTAACGGTAACCGTTTTCCTGCATTATCCAAATACCCTAATTTCCTGTCTTCATCCGAACCGGTACTTGGATAATAATCCTCGCGAAAATTGGGATTTTTTTGCAGCACCATTCTGCGATTCGGATTATTTTTAACCAACATAAACGGCCCCGTTCCAACGGGATACCAACCCAAGGTAATATTTTTATCCGTCATTCCGGGTTGCGCGTAAAAAAGATCAACTTCCCATGGAACAGGCGCAAAAAAACTCATAGCCAACCAAAATAAAAATTGGGTATATTCCCCTTTCAAAGTAATCTCAAAGGAATAATCATCCAGTTTTTTAAGCCCCTTCAAAGGATATTCCCGTAAATCAATATATTGATTACCCCCAGGAAGCGTTTTGCCGTATTCTTTAAAACCTACAATATAGTCGCTCATTAACCCATAAATTGAGGAGCTGACAGCGGGATTTGCCAAACGTTTGATTTGATAAATGTAATCGTCAACAATCAATTCCCGGGTACCTGAATGTTTAAAATCTGATAATTGATTTATGCCTTCATCCTCTAAATAATCAGGTGATAAATGATGATAAAGGTATGCACCTTTCTTATCTTTCGCGAATGCCGGATGGGGCTGATAATAAATTCCTTTTTTAATGGTGAGGGTATAAACAGTATACGCCGGAGGTTCGAGGCCCTTTTCAGGAACTGTATTTCCTTGAGCATCAAGATATCTGAGCTGAGGCACTTGCGCAGCAATCAATGGAGTTAACTGATATGGCCGTTGAAAGTAATCATATCCCAACAAAGGTTCATAAATTTGAGCAATAAACAGATACTCGTTTAATGAATAAGAAAGTGCTGGGTCCAGAGTTTTAGGTTGTTCCGAAAATGATGAATAATAAATATTTTGATTTGCTTGACCTTGAGGATAGGGATTATTTAATACCCAAGGCCAAGCATGAGCGAAGCTAATACTCTTAAAAAAAAGAATAATCAGAACGATTCGTTGTGTTCGATTCAAAAAAATATCCTTATTCAAAACCACCCTCTAGAGAAGCAAAACCATTCCCTCATCCGGACTAACGGGCACTTTCTCCCCCCATGGGGGAGAAAGTTAACTTTTCATAAACTCCGCGTCTCAATAGCCCTTCTCCCACCTGAGGGAGAGGGGCAAGATTGAGGGTTATTGTCACTCAATTCCTGTCTTAATCAAAACCCAAGATAAATTTCTAGCGGCCTATCAGTTCAAGAAACTGTGCCTCATCCAAAACTCGCACACCTAAATCATTTGCTTTATCCAATTTAGATCCTGCTTCACTTCCAGCAACCACATAATCTGTTTTTGCTGAGACACTGCCACTAACTTTAGCCCCTACAGCCAGCAATTTTGCTTTGGCTTCTTCGCGGCCCATTGTATTTAAAGTCCCAGTTAAAACGACTGTTTTTGCAAATAAAGGGTGTTCCTTGTTCACTTTCTTTTTTTCAACTTTTGGCCAATGTATTCCCAAAGCAATTAATCGTTCAATGACTTTGCGATTATGCTCTTGTGCAAAAAAATGATCGACATTAAAAGCACCTACAGGTCCCATGTCCGGCAAGCTCATCAGCTCCTCTTCGCTTGCTTTGTAAATGGCCTCGATATCACCGAAATGCTCTGCCAACGTTCGGGCGCTGGACTCACCAATTTCGGGAATTCCAAGCGCATAAAGAAAACGACTAAATGTAGTATTTTTGCTTTGTTCCAAAGCATGCAATAAATTTTTTGCTGATTTTTCTCCCATACGGGGAAGATTTGCCAAAGTAGAAACATCCAGTGTATAAAGATCAGGTAAATGACGAACAAATCCTTCATCAACCAACTGTTCGATAAGCACAGATCCCAATCCCTCGATATACATCGCCTTACGTGAGGCAAAATGCCACATCATTCTTTTTAGTTGTGCTTTGCAAAATAAACCACCTACACAACGAGCTACCGCCTCCCCTTCCTCACGCACTACATCAGAACCACAAACTGGGCATTTTTTAGGCAAATGAATTTCTTTAGTATTCGTGGGTCGTTGATCCAAAACAACCGAAACTACTTCCGGAATCACATCACCCGCACGTCGAATAATCACTTTATCGCCTATACGGATGTCTTTTCTGGCAATTTCATCCATATTATGCAACGTTGCATTACTTACAGTAACTCCTGCAACATTAACTGGTGCCAAGCGTGCCACCGGGGTTAAAGCCCCTGTTCTTCCTACCTGAAAATCAACTGCTAAAAGTTCTGTCATCTCTTCTGTAGCAGGAAATTTATGTGCGCAGGCAAAACGTGGTGCTCTTGAAATAAAACCAAGTTGCTGTTGTAAAGGAATGCTATCGACTTTATATACAACACCATCGATCTCGAAAGGAAGTTGATCCCGTTTGGCTAACATATCCTGGTAATAATCCAAACAGCCTTTCATGCCCTCTTCTCGCTTAATATCAGAAGACACTCTAAAACCAAATTGTTTAAGAAGTTGCAATTGCCCCCAATGACTATCTGGCAAAGAATACCCTTCACAAGCACCTACACCATAGCAATAAATGGCCAATGGCCTACTTGCAGTCACTGCAGGATTCAATTGTCGTAAGCTTCCTGCTGCAGCATTACGTGGATTGGCAAAAGTTTTTTCGCCCAAATTCTTTGCTTTTTTATTGTACTCTTCAAATCCCTCTTTTGGCATATATACTTCACCACGAATTTCGATAAAACGTGGTGGTTTGGTTACTCTTAAAACTAAGGGAATCGCAGGTATTGTTTTAATATTGGCAGTAATGTTTTCACCGGTGGTTCCGTCACCACGAGTTGCTGCAGAAATCAACAACCCATTCTCATAAGTCAGATTAACCGCAAGTCCATCCAGCTTAGGTTCACAAGTAAATACCAATTGTTGCACCGGTTCATCCAGTTTGTCGGTAACTCGTTTAATAAATGCTTTTAATTCGTCTTCAGTAAAGACGTTCGATAAGGATAACATCGGTTGTCTATGGGTTACTGGCATAAATGCATCTGCAGGAGTACCACTAACACGTTGGGTTGGTGAATCTGCCGTCAATAATTCAGGATACTTCGTTTCTAAATCCTGTAATGCGCGAAAACATCGATCGTATTCAGCATCAGGAACTATAGGTTCATCCAGAACATAATAATGATAATCATACTGCCTTATTTTTTCTTTTAGCCCAGCAATGGTTCCTTTTATTTCATCAATACTCATTCATTTCATCCGTATATTCTCAAACCAAAGGACTCATTGCATTTTAAAGATGCCTAGTAGCCCAGATGCAGCAGCGCCCCAGCCATGCCGAGGATCACGAAGGATGCTGCGGTGCCAAGTTATAAAGATCCCTCGCGATGCTCGATAACGAGATTTTTCGTGGCAACGCCTTCATCTAAGCTACGATAACATATTCATCCCCTTTTACAGGGAAGCAATTATCCTAAAACATTAGTTTATCATTAAAAAATATGCTATAGATACATGTCGATTCAACATGAACCGGGGCGTGATAAAAATGGATTTTAAACGTATCTTGATAACTGTGTTTTTGTTTTTATTGTCTTCATGGATTTATGCTCTCCCTCAGTCTAATAAAACCATCAATTTGGGCATTGCATTTGTGCATGGGACAAATGACCATCGAGAAGATGCGCATGGAGATTACTGGAAAACTGATTTCATCGAAAGTATCGCTCAAGCACTTCCTAATCCTAAAAACTACTATGTTGTCCACTGTGATTACAGTAAATACATGTGGGATGAAGATGCTGCAGGATGTACTGCGAATCAATTATTAGATTTTATAGATCATGAAAAAATTGATGCTTTAATTCTCTACACTCATTCCAATGGTGGAAATGTAATGCGTTGGATCCTATCGAATCCAACTTATGACAGTCGGTACCTGCGATTAAAAAACAAAATCAAAAAAATTGTCGCTCTAGCGCCTTCAAGTGGAGGAACCCCGCTGGCTGACATACTCCTCAATGGAGGTATTTTTGAGGCCAGTCTGAGCTGGTTATTAGGTTATACGGGAGATGCGGTCAAGCAACAACGTGTTGGTGACATGAGTATCTATAATGAAGAGCTTTTGTTGGGCACTAAAAATCGACCTTCCCTACCCGTATCGTTTAATGCAGTTGTAGGGACTGACGTATCTGCCTCACCTTTTTCTTCAGCCAGTTATTGTAACGGTTATTTGCTCAACAGCGGTTTAAAGATTTCCAAAGTTTATTTAGATTCCTGTGCGGATGGTTTTTTAAATTGCAGTTCACAATCCGCTGCAGGTACTGTTTGGTTTTACGATAAGGAAGCAACACAAGATGAGACTCCACTGAGTCATAATCAAAGTCGTCATTCATGTTTTGGCTTAGATACACTACTAATTTCTGACTTAGATTTAAAAGGAGTCGCGAAATGAGAACCACACTTACCTTATTGTCTTTATTTTGTTGCTCACAAATCAGCGCATTTACCCTACCACAAAATCCAATCAAATCTTATGATTGTGATATTTGCAGTAGTTTATCTCATGAACCACTACAGGCTCGTTGGAATGTCTCCGCAAACTCTCTAAGTAAAGCTGAAAAGAATATTCAAAAAAGTTACAGTTACACGCAAAAAATAACGGCTACTCAATTACAACATGGCATTACCCTACCTATTCATGCACCAGAAGCAGTGCTGCGTATTGTCCCTTTACAAAAAAACAAATCCGTTCCTGCATTAGAAATAAAAAGTGCCAACAGTAAATTCATGAGCTTAAAAGATGCTTCGTCTTTGTACAGCCAGGATGATGCAGTCGACGAATCACTTAAAATAGGTTCACATCAGACCATGTTACAACTCAAACCCGAATTAGGCACTGGTAATTTGATAATCAAAAGTAAGCACCTAGATCCTTCAAGTGATGCAGATCACTATTTAATTCATGTTTTTGAAAAATACTCCTTAATTTATTTGCATATCGAACCTTCCGCTTTGCAATATCAATATGGAGATCAATTTAATGCACTCATTACCCTAAAAGATAATATTACGTCCTATCCAGTGGATGATATCAACGCCTCATTGATAGGTCCTGATAACCAGCGCATTCCTCTAGAAATTAAAGAGGTAAAGCGTAATCAATTTAAGACCAGTACCCTTTTGTCCTCTGATGAGAACTCACATGGAGGAAATTGGTACATAGAAGTTGAGGTATCGAGCGAACTTGATGACAATACCCCTACTTATCGCAGTGGACGTGCCGCTTTTTCCTATTCAGTCCCTTCTGCCAGCCTCGTGAACATCAAAAAAGTATCTTCGAAACCATTGACCTTGGCAGCCACAGTAGATGTAGCTACCGCAAGTCGGTATGCCTTACAAGGTATTTTATATAAGAAAAACTCTAAAGGTGAGGATATTCCTGTCGAAACAGCCCAAAGTGCACAATGGCTTGTTCCAGGAAAGCAAACAATTAAATTTAGTTTTGACAATTTGGCTCATTTAGCAGAGGATCAGCTCTCAGTAGGTTACTTGCGTCTTATTGATTACGGGCAATTAAAAACGGTTTATCAATATGATCCGCCGATTAAACTCAGTCAACTTTTGGACTAATGAATGCAATTTTTATCTTCAATCACTTTAATTGAGGGCATGGCCTGTGTTTTAGCCCTCCAATTTCTATTTTTAATTTGGCTTTTGATACAACAAAACCAGCAAAAAAAACGAAATGAGCAGTTACACGAAAAGGCTCTTGAAGCATTTACTACCCAATTGCACCAACTCCATTTGAATGTAAATGAAAAAATAGCTCAAGGACAATTAATAACGCAACAAATCATCCATGATACCATCCCCAAACAAATGACTGACGTTCGCGAACAAATCAACCATAGTTTTAAACAACATGCCAGTGCTCTCACATCTCATTTACAGTTGCTAACTGAAGAGATTCGCAATCATCTGCATGGGTTAACGCAACAAGTGAATCATAAATTAACTGAAGGTTTTGAAAAAACCTCTGCAACATTTATCGATGTGGTAAAACGCTTAACCATCATTGATGAGGCTCAAAAGAAAATCACTGAATTATCGAATCATGTAGTTAGCCTGCAAGATGTGTTGGTTGATAAAAAAGCACGTGGCGCCTTTGGTGAGGTACAGCTCGAAACCTTAATTAGTAATATGATTCCCCCAAATCATTTTGCAATGCAATATACACTGGACAATCAAAAACGCGCTGATTGCATATTATTCTTGCCTGAGCCTACGGGCAATGTAGTGATTGATGCCAAGTTTCCTCTAGAAACCTACCAGCGGCTTATCAATGTGGATGCCGCTTCAAGTGAAAAAAAATCACTGCAACAACAATTTCGTCAAGACATTCAAAAACATATTAAAGACATTGCTGAAAAATACATCGTTCCTGGCGAAACAACTGATGGCGCCATGATGTTTATTCCTGCGGAATCCATCTTTGCAGAAATTCATGCCAATTATCCAGATTTGATTTCGCTGTCCCAAAGATTAAAAGTATGGCTTGTTTCCCCTAGTACATTAATGGCGGTGCTGACTACTGCTAAGGCAGTGCTTAAAGACGATGCCACACGCAAACAAGTTCATATCATTCAAAAACACTTACAGGCTCTGGCCGATGATTTTCAACGTTTTGAAAAAAGAATGGACAACCTTTCCAGACACATTGACCAGGCCCATAAAGACGTCAGTGAGGTAAATACTTCCGCTAAAAAAATTACTTCACGCTTCCAAAAAATTGAATCGGTAGATATAGAGTTAGATGAGTTAGGACTTATTGAAACTGATGAGACCTAATGAATGATTTATCCTGGACAATTTGTAGCCTGGGTGAAGCACAGCGGGACCTCCGTCATAGGATAGCGTGACATCTTTCGTTGCTGTACAGTGTTATGCTCAGAGCTCCCGCGCTACCCTCAGATGGCGACACGTTCAAAGAGAAAAATTGAATGACAACCCCATTTAATCAAACTACCTACATCAATCAAACGTTCACACAATTAAGCATTGAAAAAGAACGAATTGAACGCCTTGACTTTGAAAATTGCCAATTTAAACAATGCAAATTTGTCGACATTATTTTCAGCCATACAAAATTCACTGAATGTGATTTTGAATCCTGCGATCTTTCTTTAGCAAAATTCCCAGGCTGCAAATTCTCTGAAGTCGCCTTTAAAAATTCAAAACTTATCGGAATAAACTGGACTGAATTATGTTGGCCTTTGGTCAAGCTGACAAGTCCCCTCTATTTTTATAACAGCAACTTAAGCCACTCCAGTTTTTATGGATTGGAGCTCTCAAATTTAATTATTGAAGAATGTAAAGCCCATGACATTGATTTTAGAGAGGCAAATTTAAGTTATGCGAGTTTTGTGAACACCGACTTGCTGAATAGCCTGTTTCTTCATACCAATCTAAGCGCTGCAGATTTCACGAACGCCATCAATTACACAATTGACCCGAGTGAAAATAAAATCAAAAAAGCCCGTTTTTCTTTTCCTGACGTCGTCGCTTTGTTACATCATTTTGATATAAAAATTAATGACTGGACCAAGAATGACTGATGTGTCACTGAGTAGTACCGCAACAAACAATTCATTAAAATAATTCTGGTCAAAAGAAAACCCAATAGATTCTCTAATAAACTCCTGAACCAGAATAATATAAAGATCGTTTTAAGTTCTCTAAAAGTGCCCCCAAATTATTTTTCAAGAGTATTAAAAACCAGGTCTTCTGCTAAAAAGTCTTCAAAAGCAGATATCCAAGACACTTTTGAAAAAGGTGAACTACTCGATGTTCGCATCAAATATAAATGGAAATAGTCTTGATCAAAAAACCAATATATTTTGCTCTCCTGCTCCCCCAGCCAAAAAAAATAACTTATAATTATCAACTTATAATTATCATAAGAAGTTTATAAAGCACCCTGTATGCCCAAGAATTATTTTTCAAGCAAAGACAGAACAGTAACAACACGACTGGATGAGGCATGGTCTGATTATCGAAACAGTTCGTTAAGCAAGGAAGATCGACTTAACGCTCTTCATTTTATGATTTATATTTTTGATATTAAAAAACTTTCCAATAAAAAGAATGCACTTAATGAGCTTTTAGATAATCTAATGCGGGAGAGGGAAAAGAGAAAAAAAGAAAATCCCTACTACATCCCCGTCCTGTCTAGAGGAAAATATAAATTAGAACCTAATAGAGTACTAAAACCCACGTCTGAGCCCCAAAAGTCTTCAGAAGCAGATATTCAAAATGCTTTTAACACGGGTGAACTACTCGATGTTAATGAGAGAGACAAAAGGTTTGATAAATTACGTACCACTTTTTTGACCCCACAACAACGAGCGGAATTCAATATTGAAATCAATAATGGCCTATTTCATAAAGAGGGTAAAATTTTTGATTCCTCTCAATCAATAGCCCACCAAAAGCCCGGGTTTATTGCATTCACTTTAAATACGAATTATGAGCTTTCTGTCTTTGAGCATAAATCTGGGCTATTGGATGAGCAAGGTAGAATATTACTGCACTCTTCGATGAACGCAGGAGCTCCTGTATTAGCTGCGGGTGAAGTGGAGATAAAAAATGGCAAATTAATCAGCATTAATACCTACAGTGGACATTACCGACCCTCTTTATATTCTGTGGCACGATTTTTAGAATATTTAAGCAATCGCGATGTAGATATTACGGAAACAAAAGTATATCTAGAAAATGAACCCAATAAAGGATCTGGCCTCAAATACCAAAAAGGTCAATATGGTTATGAAATATCCGCAACCGATATTGTACATAGTGTGAAAAAGATTATGACCAGTAACCTAGAATATATTGATGAATATCTTCAAAGCAACCGAACAAAATTATTTAATTTTTTTGGCATTAAATTGACTAAAACTAAATCTGCGATTGCACAAGAATTTCATGACGAACTTGTGTACACGCTGGATACATTTAAGGATTCCATTTCATTGTCAGATATAAAAATATCTATTGAGTGCCTCGATTCAATAATAACGAGATATTCAGAAAAACTTGAGCAATTAAATGGAAATCCCGGACGCTTGGATAATAAATTTTCTGTTCTGAAAATATTAGTTCAAGAGCAGCGAGAAAAGTATAAGTGTTTGGATGATAAAGAGGAAGAAGAACGCATTGAACGTTTTAAATCTCAATATTAAGAATTAGTAAAAATTGGATAACTGGTTATTTACTAAAAAGTCACATTAAAGACTAAATCCTCATCCCGCTTTCTTGCACTGTATCTACAGATAAAATTCCATTATCTCCGGAGTGTACTTTGCCAGTTTTAATGGGGTTGAAAGCCGCATTCGTAAACAGGTAACATCTTTCGTTCGTGTTTGATTTAAGACCGTTAAAGCATGTGCATCATGTTTGGCACTTATGCCTGCATTAGACAAACCGATATGATGCTGTAAGCCAGTTCCAACAGTCATAATTCTACTATGTGTTGAACGTAACATGGCAAAATCACGACCAATAGGTGCCTCCCCCTCTGTGGGCCACCAGGATTCAGTAACGCGTTTTCTCCAATTATAAAATTCCAAGTCTCGCGGCAATTCCTCTTCATGAAACTTTGGACAAGGGTAAAATGCGCGATCCGTTCGGCAATACTCTTGGGCTACATGAGCCGGAATCCGCAGTTGCTCCTTACCAACTCTATTTATCCAATGCTCTGCACGTTGTTGCCAATTCCAGAGCCGAAATCCTGCACTGAATTGATGAATCGCATTGATGAGCGGTTGAAAATCAAAATGTTGTTCCCCTTTTATTTCAATATCGCCCACGGTGTAATTAATGCCTCTTTGCATCACTTCATCATACTGTTCTAATAATCGCAGACGTAGTGCTTCAGCAATTTTATATCCTCCTTTGATATAAGCTGCATTTTGCAGACAATCTAACATCAGATTCAACATGTGTATATCCATAGCCCATAGCGCATATTGAAATGCTGAAATATGAAAGAATTCACGCCCAGAATTATCTTTTACGTACGCAGGTCTCGCGAGATAATGAATATGAGAAAATGGACTCAGTTCGCAGAGCTTTTTAACCCTCTCTTCACATCCCTGAACTGTATGCAGTAATAATTTTTCTGTGATACGAATTGGATTAGTTAGTGAATAAAAGAGTTTGGATACTGAAGCGATTGAAGAAACCATGGGTTCGGTTTGTTTTCTTCGGGCAAAGAATAAAATTGTATTCGTTAGTTCAGGAATACCCCAAAGAATGTGCTGTTCATTTTGAGGGGTTTTATCAATTGGAGCAGTTAAAGGAACTTTTTTTATCTTCCTTTTCTTTTTTATGGGAGGATGGTCAAAAACCATTTCAGTGCTCCTTTACAATTAAAAGTCGTCAATACATACTTCATACATAGTAACTGACCTCCTAACGACGTCAACTTCAGGATCTTCTTTTTATCCACAATTTTAAGATGAACCAAGTCAATACATCAGGTATAATAGCAAGTTTTTAAATCCGACTGTCTAAGCTATGCCCATAAATACCTTACTTTATAAATCGACACAGGCTAAACAAGTATGGGGTCAGCTCCATGGAAGCAGCTTAGCACTAGCACTTGCTGAATATTGTCAACAAACTTCCGGAATTAAGTTATTGATTGCCCAAGATAATCTCAGTGCAAATCAATTGCAAGCGGAGTTGAATTTCTTTCTCAATCCAAACAGTCCTCAAGAACTGTTATTTTTTCCGGATTGGGAAACGCTCCCTTATGACCAATTTTCACCCCACCAGGACATTATTTCGGAGCGGTTGTATACCTTAAGCCGTATTCAACAAGTGACTGATGCAATTGTCATCACTTCAGCAAGCACATTAATGCACAGATTATGTCCACCCGAATTTTTAAATCAATATGCTTTAATGCTAAAAGAAGGACAAAAACTGGACTTAACCGCTTTTCGTAATCAATTACAACAAGCCGGTTATCATTGTGTGAATAAAGTACTTGAGCACGGAGAGTTTGCGCTACGGGGATCCATTATTGATGTTTATCCCATGGGTTCCGGCTTACCCTTTCGTATTGAACTTTTTGACGATGAAATAGAAAGTCTACGAGAATTCGACACAGAAACACAGCGTACAATAGAAAAAATAAAAGAAATCAATGTGTTACCTGCACGCGAGTTTCCTTTAAATGAACAAAGCCAGCTCCTGTTTCGACGGGCATTTAGAGAACTATTTCCAGGTAATCCAAGTCAATGCCCTATTTATGAAGCGATCACTGAGGGACAATTCCCTTCAGGAATTGAATATTACCTCCCCTTATTCTTTGAAAAGACGGTTACTTTTTTCGACTATCTACCAGAAAATGCCAAGATTTGTTTGATTGAAACAATTCAAAATAATGCAGAACAATTTTGGCAAGAGTTGAATGAACGCTATGAGCAAAGACGATATGACGTCAGTAGACCTATTTTATCGCCCCCTGCTTGCTTTATTAATCCAACTGAATTACTAACTAAAGCCAATACCTACGAACAATTGCGTCTGTTCCAAAATCCTTCGGATAAAAAAGGGGCTGTGGTTAATTTTGATATTATTCCGGGCCCACAATTACCCATAGATAGGAAAACACAAGAACCATTAAACCAGCTTCGTACCTATTGTGCAGACACGACACGTCGTTATTTGATTGTAGTCGAGAGTGCGGGACGGCGTGAAGTGTTACTGGATTTGCTTAAACCAAGCAACATTAATCCTAAAGTACAATCTTCTTGGCACGATTTCATTAACGATAATGCTCCGATCAACATCACTACCGGCGACCTCATTTATGGATGTGAATTAAAGCAAAGTCATATCGTTATTATTGTTGAATCCCAATTGTTTGGGGAGCAAAGTACACCTCAAAGGCGCAGTGCACAAAAAGCTGTTGATCCTGACTTAATTATCCGTGATATGGCTGAACTACGTGTTGGTGCGCCTGTTGTTCATCTTCAATTTGGTGTAGGACGTTATCAAGGATTACAGCATATAGAATCCAATGGGATTGCGAGTGAATTTTTAGTCCTTACCTATGCAGGCGAAGACAAGATTTATGTTCCGGTGACCTCACTTCACTTGATTAGCCGATATACTGGGGTTGATAGTGAACATGCTCCCTTGCATAGACTGGGTTCGGATCAATGGCAAAAGGAACGAAAAAAAGCCGCTGAAAAAATTCATGATGTGGCCATCGAGTTACTTGATCTCTACGCCAAAAGAGAAGCCCAACCTGGACACCAATATCAAATCGATCATAATGAATACGTTAAATTTGCCAGTGCATTTCCGTTTACAGAAACACCGGATCAATTACAGGCAATCGAGCAAATCATAAAAGATATGGAATCCCCGAGACCTATGGATCGTTTAATTTGTGGCGATGTAGGTTTTGGTAAAACTGAAGTAGCCATGCGCGCCGCTTTTGTTGCAGTGCAAAACAATAAACAAGTCTGTATTCTTGTCCCAACTACTTTGCTGGCCGGACAACACTTTGAATCCTTCCGAGATCGATTTGCGGACTTCCCCATTAATATTGAGTTACTTTCACGGTTTCGCTCAGCTAAAGAAACTGAGGCAGTGCTTGCCTCATTAAAATCGGGAACGGTTGACATAGTCATAGGGACTCATAAATTATTCCAAAGCAAGATTGCTTTTAAAAATCTTGGATTGCTTATTATTGATGAAGAACATCGTTTTGGGGTCAAACAAAAAGAGCACATCAAATCACTACGTACCTATGTAGATATTCTATCCATGACTGCGACCCCTATTCCTAGAACATTAAATATGGCAATGGCAGGAATAAGGGACATTTCTCTAATGACCACACCTCCAGCCAAACGTCTGGCAATTAAAACTTTTTGGCAAGAAAAAAAGGACACTATCGTCCGTGAGGCGATCCTAAGGGAAATTCTTAGAGGGGGTCAGGTTTTTTTCCTTCATAATAATGTAGAAACTATTGAGCGAGTATGCCAGGATTTACAAACTCTGGTTCCCGAAGCAAAAATACGCTCAGCTCATGGACAAATACGTGAACGTGAGTTAGAACGAGTCATGTCGGATTTCTATCATCATCGTTTTAATGTATTGGTCTGTACCACCATCATTGAAACCGGTATCGACATTCCTACTGCCAATACAATTATTATTGATCGCGCAGATAAATTTGGTTTAGCTCAATTGCATCAATTACGTGGACGTGTAGGTCGTTCGCACCATCAAGCCTATGCATACCTACTTACTCCGAATGAAAAATTATTGACCTCTGATGCCGTCAAACGTCTAGAAGCCATTGTATCCTTGGAAGATTTGGGTGCAGGCTTCACTTTAGCAACCCATGATCTCGAAATTCGTGGGGCAGGTGAACTTTTAGGTGAAGAGCAAAGTGGCAACATGCAAGCAATTGGATTTAATTTATTTATGGAAATGCTCGATAGAGCAGTTCATGATTTAAAAGCTGGAAAAACACCTGAGTTATCCGCTCCAATGCATCAAGGACCCGAGATCGATTTACGAATCAGTGCGATTATTCCTGATGATTACATTCCAGATATCCACAATCGACTGATTATGTATAAACGAATTGCCAATGCAAAGACCAAAGAACAGTTGCATGACTTACACGTTGAATTGATTGACCGATTCGGTTTATTGCCTCAGCAAGTCAAGCATTTACTATTAATTACGGACTTAAAATTAAAAGCCGAAAAAATGGGAATTCAAAAAATAAGTGCCGGCTCACAACAGGGAAAACTGGAGTTTTCTGAAAATCCCTCCATTGATCCTGGCGTTTTGATTCATTTGATTCAAGTTCATGCGAAAAGGTATCAAATGGATGGTCCTCAACGCTTACGATTTAATTTAGACAGTACTGACTCGGAAGCACGAATTTTTGAGATTAGTTCTCTACTTAATAAATTATCAGGTCAGGACGCCAAATAGCTTAAGCCTTGTCTGCAGGATGCAACCATAACACAAAAGAACAATTCAAGAGCCTAGATAAAGTCCTTTTATATGACTCTATCTAGGATTAGCAAGTATGCTAATTTCACTCAATCCATAGGATTTATGCGAAATCAAAATGATAGGCAACCGAAGCAACGAATTCATTTAAGAAAACATGCTTTGTTTCAAAAGAAGTGATTAAGCCAGCAGTACCTTTAATAACATCATGGTATGTATTATCAGTGCTTAAGGTCCCTGCATCAACAAAGCGGTAACCAAGACCGATGCTGAATTTATTATTAAAAAAGTACTCAGCACCGACACCAGCATCCCAGGCAAAGCTAGTCACTGAATCACCAGAGATACGAATATCATATGTTGTTGGGTTACCAAAGAACGTATGCTGCACATTTCTTAATGTACCTATTTGATTATAAGCCAAACCAATTCCACCTTTAACATAAGGTACAAAGCCACCCCAATTTACGCTAGGCTTTAAGATAAGATCAAAGAGAAACGTTTGGACGTTGATGTCATCCGCGTTAAATTGATCTTCCAGGTATAAATTCGGATCAGTGGGCACAACTCCGTAGCTGGCATGAAGAAAATAATCATAGCCACTTCGGTAATCCCAAGTAAACTGAACAGCTAGGTTTGGGTTGTATTGATAGCCAATGAATGCGCCTCCAAAACCCCCAATCCCGAAATCGGTATTCCAATCGGAGTTACTGGTTGCGGCGATACGAAGAGGTTCTCCACCCCAATTAGGGGCAAAATGCGTGCTTAAAGAAATAGAGGCTCCACCTTCAGCACCTATATAAAATCTTGGCGGGGAAGAAACAACACCCCCCATAGCACCAGCAACAGCTAATCCATTAAATCCAACACAAAGGGCTGCTATAGCAATAGCCTTTAATTCCATATTATCCCAGTCTCCTACTATTTTTGTTACGCTCAATTTTTAATTAAAAAAAGCCATGAAAAGGTAGTCTAAATGACACGAGACGACCCCTTCATGATACTTACTTTATATATTCGCGACATGGAATATATTGTCATCGGATGCTACTACTATGAACACTAAATAGCAAACTGCTCTCAATAAAATGATCATAAGAGTAAAAAAATTAAAATCAGGTTAAAAGCCCTGCATACTATCGATTTTAACTAGTCCCACCCACAGTCAAAGCATCTATTTTTAGAGTAGGTTGACCCACACCAACAGGAACGGATTGTCCTTCTTTACCGCAAACGCCAATTCCACGATCTAATCCCAGATCATTTCCAATCATACTGATTTTTTTCATCACGTCAGGTCCATTGCCAATTAAGGTTGCTCCCTTGACTGGTGCAGTAATCTTCCCATTCTCAATAAGATAAGCTTCGCTTGCAGAGAATACAAATTGACCTGAAGTAATATCAACTTGTCCACCTCCAAAATTCACCGCATATAAGCCACGCTGTACCGAACGAATAATTTCTTCGGGATCATGTTGGCCTGCCAACATGTAGGTATTAGTCATTCTGGGCATGGGTACATGCGCATAAGATTCACGTCGGCAATTGCCGGTGGATTGCATGCCCATCAATTTGGCATTCAACTTATCTTGCATGTAATTCACCAAAACGCCATTATCAATCAATGTAGTGCATTGGGATGGAGTTCCTTCATCATCAATAGTGATGGAACCGCGTCTATCTTTCAAAGTACCGTCATCAACTACCGTAACACCAGGTGCGGCCACTTGTTGGCCAATACGCCCCGAGAAAGCAGATAATCCCTTGCGATTAAAATCACCTTCCAAACCATGCCCTACTGCTTCATGCAATAAAACTCCCGGCCAGCCTGGTCCCAAAACGACAGGCATTGTTCCTGCAGGTGCAGGTTGTGCCTCTAAATTAATCAATGCTTCGCGAACAGCTTCACGTGCATAACTTAAAGCATTGTCTTTTTCGTGAAAGTAGGAATAAGGCACTCGACCACCGCCTCCAGAACGAGCAGACTCCCGTTTTCCATGCTTGTCTTCTACAATAACGCTCACGTTGATACTGACCAAAGGTCTAACATCTGCAATCATTTGTCCATGCATTCCAGCTACCATCACGACTTCGTAGCAACCACTTAATGAAGCATTTACCTGAATTACACGCGGATCAATACGGCGAGCTTCTTTATCAATCGCCTCTAATAAGGCAATTTTCTCTTGTTTGCTCATCCCCTCAATAGGATTTAATCCTTGATAGCGACTTATTGCAGCACTTTGAACTTGAACGGATTGAACTGGTTTGGACCCAGTGAGGGCAATAGAACGAGCCGCATCAGCTGCACGCAACATGGAAGGAAATAAAATATCATCACAATAGGCAAAACCTGTTTTATCACCACTAACCGCTCGAATACCTACCCCTCTATCCAAAGAAAAACTACCACTTTTGACCACAGAATCTTCTAAGTACCAGGATTCATAGCTGCAACTTTGGAAATAGAGATCCGCATCATCAATATGATGGCTCATCATGGTTCTAAATAATTTTTCTATACCCGTCTCATCTAACGATGCAGGAGCTAGTAAAATTTTTTTTGCTGTATTCAGGGCTTCTGTCATTTAATCATTACCTTTTTAATAAAACTGTTATTCATTGAGAGTAAACTCTATTATAAGTTTAATACATGGTGTTCCAAACAGGGGAAATTTCGACGTAATTCCTGCTGATTTTGTAAATCGATCTCTGCCGTCACTACACCCACACCGATTTCTTTCTGTGCCAGGACTTTTCCCCAAGGATCCACAACCATACTATGACCAAAAGTGGTACGCCCATTTTCATGCCGCCCCCCTTGATTGGCTGCTAAAACATAACAAAGATTTTCAATCGCTCGGGCTCGCAACAATACTTCCCAATGAGCAAGACCTGTTACGGCTGTAAATGCAGAAGGAACGGTAAACAATTGGGCTCCTTTCAACATCAGGAGTTGGTAAAGTTCTGGAAAACGTAAATCATAACAAACCGTCAATCCAATTTTTCCAATCGGGGTATCTACCAGAGCCAAATCATGCCCGCGCTCAATAGATATCGATTCTTTATATGCCTCTCCCGCCGAGACACTTACATCGAATAGATGAATTTTATCGTAACGCGCAGCGCACTTACCTTGGGCGTCATAAACCAAACAACTGGCACGTACTTTAGAACCCATGCTTTTAAGAGGGATAGTTCCAGCAATAATCCACAAACCGTATTCTTTTGCCAGTTGACTGATTTTTTCTTGTATTGGACCTACACCAAAAACTTCACCAATCTGCAATTTATCGGTTTCATGAAGCCCCATAAATGCAAAATTTTCAGGTAAAAGCACCAGTTCTGCCTGTTCCTCACGGGCTTGCTTAATGAGTTGTTCCACTTGTTGTAAATTCTCAGCAACGTGTGCTGAGGAAACCATTTGTACTAATGCTGCCCGTGCCATAATAAATCCTAAAATTTGACTTAAAAACGGTCGAAACATGTATCCAAAGTAGCCTGGGTACAGCGAATTGTGCCTCATCCCGAATGCAAGGAGGGATAACGGGGAATAGCGCTGCAACAGGTTTACAATACTACTATAGTACTATGGAACCTCAAAACAAAAATACTTTGTTTTAAAACTTGAAATATAGGAAACTAACCCATAGATATGCTAGACTAAATATAAACATAGAGGAGCTCCAAACAATGAATCGAAATGATGTCACCATCCTTACACGACGTAATGAGTCAGTGCTTTCGAGTAATAAGGTACTGCGTAATACCTACCTGTTATTAGGTCTGACATTTTTGTTCAGTGCGTTTATGGCATTTTTATCTCTTACAAGCGGCGCACGCCCAATGAACCCTCTTCTCATGATAGTTGGTGTTTATGGTTTAATGTTTTTGACTCAAGCTTTAAGAAACAGTGTATGGGGTTTAGTCAGTGTTTTTGCCTTTACCGGGTTCCTGGGCTATACATTAGGTCCAGTACTTAATGCCTATATTAGCCATTTCAGTAATGGCCCACAATTAATTGCAACGGCCTTAGGCGGTACTGGTATCATTTTCTTTGCATTATCGGGTTATGCATTAACAACAAAAAAAGATTTTAGCTTCCTGGGCGGATTTCTTTTTGTTGGTATGATGGTGGTTCTATTGGCGATGATTGCAGGAATCTTTATTCACATCCCTGCCTTACAATTAGCCATTTCAGCTGCTTTCGTACTTATTTCTTCAGGATTAATTCTCATGCAAACCAGTGCAATTATTCATGAAGGTGAAACCAATTACATTTCAGCTACAGTAGGCCTTTTTGTATCGATTTATAACTTGTTCGTCAGCTTGCTTAACATATTAGGTGCGTTTTCAGGCCGCGACTAGTTATCCATTCTCCTCTACCTGAATCCCGGTTAGTTTTTTGCCGGGATTTTTTTTGGCAATTATAAAAGACTTTCGAAATTAGCTGAGATATACAATCTTAGAACACTACATGTCGCTGATATAGGTACATTGCATAGCATAACTAAAAACCCACTACAGCAACCAAAAATAAATCATATTGATCATTAATTGAATGATAACGCAAAATTAATTATAATTTATCAATTTTAACATTTTTGTAGAAAAAATGGCTATTACTCAAAAAATGGTTGAAGAGCAAGCTCCCAAAATTCAATCAACCTGGTTTGCTGTTCCAGGGGGGATTGCAGACACAATCGTAGATCAAACGAATTCACTTCCTTCTTGGCAATTTAGAATAAGTATTAAACCCACTCGAAAAAATGCATTAAAAGCTGTAAAAGCGCTCGCCACCATAGAGCAATTTCAAACCCGGTTTCATCCAGAATTTAAAGTGTTTTTACCCGATGATAATAATAATTTAAGTACATGGGATCCTACGTTTAATGGAGGAGATAGAGACCAAAGAGGAAAAGAAATTTGTGTTTATATGGAATATTTGTTATCCAAAGAAAAACCTAAATATTATGAGGGACAAGCTTATCCTAATCCCATTTATTTAAAGAAATTAATGTTAAGTATATGGAAAGCCTTGCAAGATGAGGGGGTAGAGTTAGCATACAGCAGCCCTTCCAGAGGCGAAAAGGAGGTTCCTTGCGAACAAGAATTTATAACTCCATTTACCTACAGTTCAAATAAGCCGTATAAAAAACGACATGGGATTTTGCATCAGCATGACGATTATAATCCAGAGCAATATCAAGATCCTTTAGAAGGTGTTTCTATTAACTTAGAAGATTTACAGGAGTATGGTATTCATCCTCTAGGCGTTGTTAAATCAGCACAGCGATTAATTTACCACCTTCAGCATTATCAATTAAAAAAATCAGAAACAGACAAGGAACTTCAAGAACTAATCCACTCAGCAGGAAAAAATGCTGAGAATTCAGACAAGAACTTTAATGATTACCAAGAAGTTGTTCAAGTATTAAATAAACTAATTACAGAACAATCAATTGTTGGCTTGGGAAAATTAACAAATGATTACATTCAACTTTTAAAAGAAAAGGAAGTATCAATATCACTCCCATCAGAAGCTACATTGCCTGAAAAATCTTTCTCAAAACATCTTCAAATATTAAAGGCTTTGGCAAACTTAGGAGATAAGTCTGAGGCTAATATTAGATCGGAAATTTTCCGCTATTTTCCCGAAACAATAAAGGCTGAAATAACTACTGCGCAAGATCCAGGTTTCTATAGCCTTTGTATACAGCACCTAGTCCAAGATATAAAAAGAGCGCTGGAAAATGAAAAAAAATTAAGCGTTCAAGAAATGATGGAACTTAATCCCGAGTTAAAAAAAGAAGATTGTGAAACAGCATTTGACTACTATCCGCAAAAATTCCAGAGTATATATCAAAAGCTTGTGCATTGTGAGAATGAAAGAAAGACTATTTTAAAGGAATATGAACGCTTTATTTCATTACCCAAAATAGCAAGCTTTCCTGCTTCTTATACCGAAATCACACATGAAATAAGCGATAAATTGAAACAAGCAAGAGCAATTTTAGATGATTATACAAAAAGTAATTCTTGGATAAGTAGAGTCATTCATGCTCATTGGAATAGACATCATGTGTTTGATGTTAATGAAATTGTTAAAGCACTCGATAAGGGAGAAATTTCCTCTATGGAGGAGTTATCAGTTCGTTTGGCTGAAATCCCCTTGAAAAATCCTAAAGGTTCTTTAGCAAGACGCATGGAGTTTATTTTATTGCCTTATGCTCAGAGTTTGAACTATCCAAAAGACCAAAACCAAAATGAAGAGCGTTTATTGCTAAGCTAAGGCATTCATCTTGCGAGCACTAACACTTGGAACAAATGACCTGATAGCTGTGCTAATTGCTAATCAGCAAATCACCTTGATTCAAATGTTGCGAAGAATTTTTTAATGCAGCGAGATTTTGAGCAACCACTACATCAAGCGACTCACCCGCGGTAAAAATAGCATGCTCTGCCATTCAGTTGAAAACCAAAAACCCCAGCCACAGTGCCTGCGGGGCTCGAATTTAGGCAGGAAAATCAGGTAAAGTCCGCACATCACGACCAGTCAATGCGGCACTAATAGTGAGTGCTCTCCCACTAATTAGACAACATCACCTGAATCCCCAGTAATCCGAATAACAATAACGTCAGATGCTGACATAAAATCTTGCTTCCTGCATGAGTTGACGCATGTGTCTCACTGCCTCTTTCATACCACAAAATAAAGCTCGGGCAATAATCGCATGGCCAATGTTAAGTTCGTGTAATTCGTTTATAGCCGCTATAGGTTGCACATTATAATAATTAAGACCATGGCCTGCATTAACAATCAAATTTAAGCTCGCCGCATATTCCGCAGCGTGTCTTATCCGTTCTAATTCTCGCTGTTGCTGCTCAACATGAACGGCATCAGCATAACAACCTGTATGCAATTCAATCACAGGGGCGCCAACATCTGCTGCTGCCGTAATTTGATCACGTTCTGGATCGATGAATAATGAAACTTCACTTCCTATAGCCTGCAAACGTCTTACTGCATCTTCTACCGATTTTCGATGTGTGAGTACATCTAAACCACCTTCTGTGGTTATCTCTTCTCGCTTTTCTGGAACCAAACAGGTATGTTCAGGTGCAATTTCCTCTGCAAAATCGAGCATCGCGTCAGTTACTGCCAATTCAAGATTCATTCGCGTTTGTAATACTTGCTTAATCAAACGTACATCGCGAGCCTGGATATGGCGTAAATCCTCTCTCATATGTAAAGTAATGCCATCAGCACCAGCTTCTTCTGCATCCATAGCAGCTTGAACCGGATCAGGGTAGCGTGTTCCGCGTGCTTGACGTACAGTAGCTATATGATCAATATTGACACCTAATAATATTGGCTTATTCATTCAACACCTTACTAAATAAAATAAAGAGTATAAGGTCCATCATGGCCTAGAGCAAGAACCCCATTTATTTAAGCTTGGAACAGAAATACGTTTTTTCTGGATCGTTTCGTGAACCATACTGTTATTCACACTTATTTATTTTACTTCTGCAAAATACAAAGCCCTTGTCTTAATCTCACGTCCACCTAAAAGATGATCTATTGCTTGTCGCATAATCATTTTTGCTGATTTGAGATAGGGAGCTTCATTTAAATTATCTTGTGCCAATGCAAGAATATGCGCGCCTGGAATCCCCCTACTGTCTTCAACGAAGCCTTCACCCGCAACAAATTGATAACATACCTCTTCAACAATCAAATTTTCCGTTCTTGCCTCTTGCGTTAATGAAAAGGAATAACCACATGCATGAAGTAAAGTCCACTCAAAACGCCTTAACAAGGCTTCAATCATCAATCGCTCCCTGGTAGACGCAAGGCCATTCATAGTAAATAGATAGGCATCAAATAAGGTTGCATCAGAATAGTTAGGGCTTAGTGCATAATAGAGAATTTCATTGACATATAAGCCCGCAAAAAGCGAGCTGCCGGTAAGGTAAAGTGTTGGGGAAATACTTTCAACAGTTTGTGCATAATGTCTCTCATGACGTTCCGAAAGACTTACCCATAAAGGCGTAAAAGGTTGTAAAAGGGCTTGTTTTTTAGGTGTGCGACCCCCTTTATAAAGGCACTGAATCAATCCTAACTCGCGCGTAAAAAAGCTCACTTGAGCACTCGTATCTCCAGACCATTTCTTATGTAAAACCCAAGCCTCTATCGTCTTATTCATAGCCTAATTGTTTTAATATACGCTCGTCATCCGACCAGCCTGATTTTACTTTGCACCAGCACTGTAAGAATACTTTTTTACCTAATAGCTTTTCCATATCCATCCGTGCAGTGGTAGCCATTTCCTTTAATTTTTGTCCCTTATCACCAATAATCATACGTTTATGATTGTCTTTATCCACAAGAATCAATGCATGAATACGCACAAGCGCACCTTCATCTTTATAAGATTCAATGTCTACAGTAACAGAATAAGGTAATTCTTGTCCGCAAAAACGGAAAATCTTTTCACGCAATAATTCAGCACATAAAAATTTGATAGGCCGATCAGTCAATTGGTCATCAGGAAACAGATGAGGCCCCTCGGGCAGATAGTTCTGTAATTTATCTTGAAGCTCATCGACTTGTACCCCTGTTTTTGCAGATATAGGAATGATTGCTGCAAACTCATGTCGTTGACTCATTTCCTCTATCCATGGTAACAACTGAGTTTTATCATCAATTTTATCTACTTTATTGACCACCAAAATACAAGGTACTTTAGCCTGTTTGACCAAACTTAAAACGTATTCATCTTCTTCTTGCCAATGAGTTCCATCAACTAAAAAAGCAATCACATCAACATCACGCAATACACTAATTGCCGTTTTATTCATCATGCGATTCATTGCTTTTTTACTTCCCTGATGGATTCCAGGTGTATCGACATAAACAAATTGATAATCACCCTCGGTACGTATCCCCAAGATACTGTGCCGGGTTGTTTGTGGCTTTCTCGAGGTAATGCTGACTTTTTGCTGCAAAATACAATTAAGGAGTGTTGATTTACCTACATTAGGCCTACCAACTAAAGCAATATAACCACAATAACTAGTCATTAAAATAGATTCCTGTTTATTTTTAAAACATTTTATCAGTGACACTATAAAATTTCCAGATTTGTATCCAGTCCTACTTGATATTTCATCAAAAAACCAAGTATCCTGTGCACTATGTGAACAAAGGATGGTTCCGATGTCTGATTTTGTAACGACAAAAGGGCACACACAAATTATCGTTCCCTTAACCATTACCCCGTTTAGCCATCACGCACTACCTACTGTGACTGGAAGTCCATTCAGCCATGAAGCAGGGGCCGTACTATACGGGCATTATAACATGGAATACCTCCTCCCTGGAGGTGACAGACTGCGCTTAATTGCCAACCATGATAAAAAAACAGTGCAGCTTATGTTATTCACCCAACAGGCAGATCTAATCCAACTTCTTCCAGGAGAGCGCCCTTCTTCATTGGTCGCTAACATCATAAGCAAAGTTCATCGCTACCGAGTACGTTCAGCCAGTTACAGTCAGCCACTAACTCCGGCACAAGAACAAAAGCTGCAACTTGCCAATGAATGCATTGATTCATTAAAAAAATTGTTAAAAAAAGAGCGTAAATTAACCAGCCAGGACCATAAGGGACATCAGGCACTAAAAAAACAAGTGATTGATATTATAGGACATTGCTCAAATCAAAATCGCTTAATATCAACAACTCCCCTCGTATCGGAAGGTACGCTAGGGGATATTTTTTATGAGTCTCATAAAACGGCGCAGAATTATTCTTTTAACCGTGTTTATTCCGTGTCACGACAAGACCAAATGGACTTTAGCCATATCTTAAAAAACCATGAAGCAACACACCCGTGCCTTGTTTGGGACAGTGAACTCCATATAGGACATAACAGCAAGGATTTGGATGATGCTCTAAGGGTTATCTGTGACTATTACAAGTTACCCCATGCCGCAAATTTGAGCAATCTCCCTGCAAATCGATTCGCACAGCTTGCAGCTTTTTTTAGTAAATTATGGCGAGATGGCCATGATTGGATCAATTATTTATCAATAAATGCTAAGCCTGAACATAAAACCGAAGTATTAAAGCGCTTGGATGGTCTTACAATAACCCAAATAACCCCCTACTACAGGCTGCAAGGTTTTCCACAAAAAGGTTATCCTGATTTAAAAATCTTAATTAACCAACTAATAGGTAGTTCTAGCGAACCAATATTTGTACATAACACAAAAAAAGCAAAAAAATTACTTAACCAGTTACCCCATGGGAGCTGGGCAATTATTGCTAATGAACAACTCGCCCTGATAAGACAAGAAAACAAATTGGTGCAATTACGTTATTTCATTCATGAGGGGCTTTTCTATCCATTACCGGATGGACAAGATTTATATACTTTAGGACAAGTCAGCAAGCGCCATCTCTATTTGCCTGAACGTGTTGGTCTTAAACTTAATGCGTTTATTTCGCGAATACCTCGATTTTTCCATAAATTCTATAAAAGCATGCATCGTTTTATTATTCATGACTTACATGACGATTTTTTCAATCATGTCCATGAAACACACCTCCCTCCCAAAGATCCCGTTGAACTGAAGAAACAACAAAAAAAACGCGCTAAAGCAAGAAGCTCTTTGATCTTGGCTTTAGAAAATAAAGGGCTTTTAACTACAGGGCAAACCTTAGAAGAATTCATTAAAGAACGAATTAGCGACAGTCCCTACATCATTGCACGCTCCAATCATCCACCAAGCCCCCATGCTTATGACAATCCTTTTCATCGAGCATTAGAAGTAATACGCCATATCGCCAGTTTTTTTATCGACGTCAGCGAAAAGAATCCCTTGATTGGTACTTTAGCTATGGCTGCGTATGCTTACGGTGGTGGCGCAGTACTTGCTCCCGAACTCCTTAAATCGATTTTAACCAAATTACACTTACATGGCTTAATCTCAGGCATTGAACCAACACAAAAATTAGCTCATTGGATGAGTCATGGCACAATTTCTGAAGCGATCTCAGCATCGATAACCTACTGGCAAAGCGTTGTGGCAGGGGGCAACCTAGATAAATTTTTTGTTGAGGCGGTGAATGTACTCAAAGAAGATCCAGCGGAAATTGCCATTATCGCTTCTTTGGCACTTAGTTTAGGTTATGGTTTAACAAAAGTAATTCCCTCGCTAGGACGTGAAATGGGGGAATTTCCTTATACCAATTACGCTGCATTAGGTGGAAAAGGCGGAGCTGCTATTTATGATACAATTATGCACCCTGGTGATGATTGGTTTTTAGGGACTTGTAAGTGGCTATGCAAATTTTTTGTAAACTTAGGGAAACTAGGTATCGCTCCTTTTTTTGAAGGCTACCATTATGGATTTTATGATGGTTTTCTCAAAGGTTTGGTAAAAAGTTGGAGGCTGTTTAAAAATCTCAGCAAGCAAATTCTTGCAGCCAGCACTGATTTTATTTTAGCGCTACTTACTATTCCGCTGCTTGAGGCAAGCGCCCTATTTATCCATGTACCCTTTCGTGGGATTACGAATCTATTCACTAAAACACTTGCAATTCTGGGTAACATCAGTGATACAGGCGAATTACTACTTTTCTTTTCTACACGGCCACCCTCCGAGAATTTTGTAGTCAATTTCAGGTTTTCCCCGCTTTATGGTTTTACCTGGCCATTTGGGCATTTTTCTGATAATCAATTCTTCAATCTCTGCATTAATAGTGTTCGTGCCCTATGCATACCGCTGTTACAATTAGCCAAAAATCTCCTTATCTTGCCTCTTCTTGATTTCATCTCGCTTGCTGCACGTATAGGACTTACTCTTTTAAATCCTATAACGCGTATTCTTGCTTATGCTTTAGGCAGTATCATATGTACGCTGGGTAAAATATGGGATCAATCCTTGGGTGTCTTGTTTGCAACCAGTGCAAAAGGAACCGCTATCGCTTGTAACTGGATCGATAACCAAGCCTGCGCTGTGAAACAAACGTTATTATCTTTTATAGAAAGTCAACGCGGTCATTTATACCATTGGGCATTTGCAGATGAAGATCTTAAATTGCACACGACTTTAAACGATGCAGAATATTACTCAAGTGATCCCCGGCGTTATGAATTGATCCCGCACTCAAGCAGTCATTGTTTGTTACGTACACTTTTGGATAACAGTAGTGACGCACACCTGTTAGAAGACCGCCATAGCCCAATACCTCATCATCCCTCTATATTTCCAGTAAAAAATTCGCAAAGTATCCCGAAAGCTTCTTCCCAAAAAGAGGCAATTAACTATAGTATGTAACAGACCTATTTTAAAAACAGCCAACCTTTGGTGTTTTATTGACCGATATTATATAATTAAAATATGCTGTAAGAGGATATATATATGACGATAGCGAAATCCCTGTCAGAAGAGCTTACACCCGTTGAATATCAAGCCCTAGATCAGAAACTCGCTTCAGCTTATAAAGCGAAGATAGAAGATGATCCTAATTCTTCAATAAATCTAAGTCTCTTCGGCCTACAAGACTCTGATAGTCTAAGACGTTTCTTGTTGACCCCTGCCGGAGAAACAACAACCGAGAGACTTGTTACTGAAAAAGAACTACAGAGAGATATTGAAGAATGGCAGCAACAACAGCTCCAAGAAGAAATCAGGATGGCGGAACAACGAAGAGCCTTTTTTCATTTTCTCATGGAAGAGGATGAAGCAGAAGCTAAAAAAGCTCAAAATGAGTTGATCGCAATGCAACAAGAAAAAATAATGAAAGATGAGCAAAAAGCGCAACAAAAAGCAGCCCCTCCTGAACCAAACAAAGCAACTCAGGAAGCAATAAAAGGGTATAATGAGACGATAAAACAACTTGAAGAAGATCGAAAAAAACTTGAGAACCGTTCAAAACAGTTAAAGCAAGACCGCAAATTAATTGAAAGTAAATATGATGCGATGGAGAAGAGTCTAGACGATGCTCCTAAGTTCGAAGAAAAATCAGAAACAGAAATTCGAGCTGAGATTGAAAAACTCCAAAAAGAGGCCAATCAAATCGCAGATGACATGATGGATCCCAAATTAAAGCTAACCGACGAGCAAATTTATGCAAAAGGACATCAGCTTAATGCCATTGAATCAAAAATTGCCAACTTAAATGATATAATAGCAACTAAAAAAGAAGGCGGAAAACAATTCGTTGATGCTCAGGGAAAACCCTCTAGCATGAAAGATGCTGCTTTTGTTATTCCTAGAAATAAAGAAATTGTCAAAGATAAGGATGGAAATTATTTTCTAATCAAAAAAGGGGAATCCTTTGATCAGATGACCCCAACCCAAAAAGAGGAAGCGCAAAAAGCGTTCCAACGTGAGAAAAAAGACATTCAAGTCGTAAGAGATGTTGTAAAAGACACCAAAAAAGAGGCATTAGAATTCAACGCGAAAAGTATTGCAGAGAATGATAAAGCATTAGACCTCAATGCAGTGAGTCTTGCACAAAACAAAGTACAAAAAACAATGCTAGAAAACCAGACGAGGTTAATGCAATCCACGCGAGCAAATGTACAGCAAACTTTGCAACAACAACCGAATGACCCATTAGCTTTGAAATCACCGCGCCCCAGCATCACAAGTCCGAGTAACATTTCATTGCCCCCAACACCGACAGCGACACAATCGTCTAAAGCCACTTCAACTCCAAAGATTACGCCACAACAAATTTTTAACGCTGCATTTGTCCAAACTCTCAGTAAAGGACAAAAGCCAGGTAGCCAAACAACTTGGGGTAAATTATTTAAATTTGTCGATGAAATTCAAGATCCACGAGTGAAGGAGGAAGCCGATAAATTCTTAACAGATGAAGCCAAAAAAAACCAATCAAAAGATAAGCCATCTGCCCTGGATAATATAAAGGAAATGTTAAAACAAACACCCGTGCCTGAAGTCACAATGAATACGTTCCTGAAGCATATGGCTGAATTTGAGGAAGCCTATAAGGAGAATGTCACTCCAGAAAAAGGGGTCTTGGAGCAACAATTTCAAGAGCCAGATACCATCTCACCCTCCGCCCCTGCTGCCTAATTGTTTTATACTTCGGAAAAATGTAACCTGAAAATATATTCGGGTTACACATTCATTTCTTCCAACTCACTAATATCCTTAATTTCTTTAACCAAGAATCATTAATCTACTTGCCAATACAATCTAACTCTTCTAACATTAAACTTTATGCTCATTTGAAGCAAAGTTTACTAAAAAATAATATACATCACCGTAGGACTCACTATGATCTTAGATAAGTTACTAGGCAATCAATCTGTAATTATATCACTGGATGTAGACAATTTTTTGTTTGAACGATTACAACAAATTAAAGAAGCTGGTTTTGACTTAGTTGAAATTAATTCAACCGATCAAAAATTATTAGCTCAAGCAATTGCCCTCTACCCGTCTCTTAAAATTGCTGCTGGCGGTGTGATTGATACTCAACAACTTGAAAATTGTTATCAGGCAGGTGTGCATTTTGCAACTAGCCCTGGTTATCTACCCGCAATTGCCCAAACCGCCAACGTTTATTCATTCAATTACCTACCCGGTGTGGCTACCATTTCAGAAGCCATGGCGGTGATGAGTCTTGGATACACCCATGTTCGCCCCTTCCCAGCGGATTTGGCTTTTTGTACCCTTTTAAATAAATGCCTTCCTCATCTAAAGTTATTCCCCGCTGAAATTGAATGGGAAGAGGCAGAACATTTCCTGAATTTACCTGCAGTAGCTGCAGTGAGTATCCATGATCCAGATACAAAACAACTCAACGCGCTTACCACAAGCATTTTGGCATAGCCCTAAGCTTTTTACGGGACTCTACTATTTAATATTTTCTTAATATTACATAGCCTATAATAATTGTAACCACAGTAATCTTATAGGCTTGTTTCTATGCTTACTGATCTTATTTTAAATACAGCAGTAACTACTCTTTCTACTCATAATGGGAAATCTAAAGATGATCCCAACATCGGCAAATACAAACAAGGCATAAGAGTACTTACTCAATTTATTACCCAATGCAAAGAAGACAAGAAACTTAACCAACCATTAGCTCATATTGCCAAAGAAATGAAAGAAGGAACAGGGAGTCTGTCCGCAGAAATTGAGAAGCAGAGTAGTGGAAAGCGTACCTGGACTTTAATTTTTGCTTTAGCAGCATTGGCAATAGAGCGTAAACAAGATCTACCTAAGGAGCATGCTGAAGTTGAATCTATAGATAAATTGTTATCTGGCCTAAGCAATGGATGGGTTAATAATTTTGGTTCTCTAGGATTAACAGGAGTAACATTTAATAAAGAGGCAATTAATAACATTCTAGAAGGAATGACAGGTTGGATTAATAAATATGATGTCAAACAAGGTGATCAAACCAAGCATGAAGTTTTATTAGCGCTTTATGCTGCGGCCTCGGCACTTGAGGAAAAGATATCCAGTTTAAAGCTGGTAACGGTACCAGACGAATATAAAAAAGCTATGCGAACAGTAAAAGAATTGATCGCAGATAGATTTAAAGAATTAAAAACACAATTGGAACTTGAGCGCAGGCAAGATGCTCAAGTAAATGGTGGCTTGCAAGAGCTACTCCCAAAGGAAGAAGTTTTATATCGGCAGTTCAAAGAACAACTAACGCATTTAAAAGCACAACAAGCGCAAAAACAGCAAGAACTGGATACTTCAGAAGAAAACTTTACTCGAATAGATACATTGCAAAAACTTTTAAAACGTCCTTCAGTAAGCGAAGAAGAGAAAATAAAACTATTTTGGAAGGAATATTCGACTCAAAAGCAATTCAATCAACTTCTAGTCGATCTTGATGTACCAGAAAAAGAGAAACCCGGATGGATAGCATACTTTAAATACCAACATGGATCGTATAGAGAGCAAGCAGTCTCTGCATTCCGGACCGGGAGCTGGGGGCTTTTTCGTTTTTTGGGTGGAGTTCCAAGCAACACGATTTCTTTAGAAGTACTCACCAGTAAAAGTGATGCTGCCATAAAACCTCTACAAGCCATTCACGCTCAAATCGAACAGCAAAAACTAATTCCGGATGAAGAAAAACCATCTCAACTCGTTAACAGTATAGAAAAAGATTTAAAAAACCTGGACGGATTAAAAAAACTAAAAATGGAATCAATAGAAAAAGAATATCTCGATGTTATGGAACACAAAACAACAAATACATTAGAGAAGATAAATAGTGATATTGAAGAATTTAAAAAAAATTTGGAAAAACAAAAGGAAATCGTTAACTCTCTGAAAGCAATTCATGAAAAAATTGAAAAACTAAAAAAACACCTAGATTGTACTGATGTAGAAAAAGCTTTTGGATTATTTCTGAATGAAGCGGCTAATACCATTAGCTACATGGAAAACCCATTACCTTCTGACATACCCGCAGCAGCAAAAATTACTGCCATAGACAGGTCGATAGATAGAGCACTCGTAAACGTACAAGGACTCCAATTAAGTCTCAATCATATGGTAAAAGAATGTACTAGCCAAAAAAAAAATGTCATTCAATTAGTGACTGAATTTGTCAGCTCCAAAGAAAAGACATGGGGCCATACATTATTATCCATCTTTTCACCTTCTTACAAAACAATGTTTAATGAGTTAAAAAGTGCATTAGATCTAAATGAAACTGAACAAAGTTTTAATCAGGTGAAAGCCGTGTTGGGCATAACAGATGATCCTTCAGCAGAGAAAAGAATTGCAAGTCAATTTAAAGAATTACAAGAAAAAGCAATGGAGGCTTTGGGTGAAGAACATATAGAAGATATACCAACTTACGGAAAAAGCTTATAAGAAAAATTGACGTAGGCTCTTCAAGAGTAATGAGGTGCGATTACGAATCCTGTTTGTTCACCACTAAATCCAAAAGAAAGAATCCAGCGCCGATACAAATCGCGCTATCCGCTACATTAAAAGTAGCGAAATGATGATGTTTATAATAGACATCTAGAAAATCAATCACATAACCATGAAAGGCTCTATCGAACAAATTACCAACTGCCCCCCCTAAAATCAGGCTGATTCCGGCTAAAAGCAATTTAGCCTGGCTTGCAGTACGATATAACCAGATGACAAGGATCATACTGACGATCAGACTAAAACCGGCAAAAAACCATCTGTGCCAATCTCCAGCACCGCTCAAAAAACTAAATGCGGCGCCAGAATTATAGGCCAGGGTAAGATTAAACATGGGAAAAACAGGCAATGGTTTATACGGAGTTAGAAGTACCCCTACCAAGTATTTGCTTGCTTGATCAAAAACAATTACTGCAAAACTAAGTAAAAACCATGGCCATTTTTTCATATAAATTGCCTCATTTCCTCTTGACCACTAATATTGCCAACACAACGTAAACACAATTCAGGATGCTGATTATCTTGGCCAACATCAGGTCTTCGGTGCCAACAACGAGCGCATTTCTCATGCGAACTTGCAGAAACTGCGATAGAGACACCATATGGTGTAGTGGATAATCCAGCTGGAACTGAGCTCATCGGATGTACGATTGCCCCAGAGGTGATTAATAAAAAGCGCAATTCTTCGCCCAAACGAGTGAGCTTAGGCAATACTTTATCGTCCGCATATAAGGTTACTTCTGCAGCTAAGGCAGAACCAATTTCTCCTTTTTGGCGCGTTTCCTCTAAAGCCTTATTGACCTCGTCACGAATTAAATGCAGTTCGTCCCAGTCCGCCATATTCACATCGTCTATTTTTGGCCATGCATCATACCATAGCTCGGTAAACACGGACTCTTGATTGTAACCAGGGATATAGCGCCCTATTTCTTCGGCGGTAAAAGACAATATCGGTGCAAGCCAAAGCGTGAATGCACGAACTATATGATACATCGCAGTTTGGCAGGAACGTCTCGCTTTACTTTCTTTTGCAGTGGTGTATTGTCTGTCCTTAATCAAATCAAGATAAAAACTTCCCATATCTACCGCACAGAAATTATGAATTTTTTGATAAATAATATGAAATTGATAGCTTTCATAGGCTTCTATAATTTCTTCTTGTAACAGTTGGCTGCGTTTTAATGCCCATTTATCTAATTCCAAAAGATTTTTGTCTTGTACACAATCCACTGCTGGATCAAAATCAAATAAATTTGCCAACAAAAAGCGAGCGGTATTCCGGATTCTTCGATAAGCATCTGCATTTCGTTTGATAATTTCATCCGAAATACTCACTTCATGCCGATAATCTGTCGACGCTACCCATAAGCGCAAGATATCAGCACCATGCTGATTGACGAGTTGATCTAAAGCGACATAATTTCCTTTGGATTTAGAAAGCTTTTTACCCTCAGCATCGACAGTATAACCATGGGTCAATACCGTTTTATAAGGAGCAACTCCATACATGGCTACTGAAGTAGTGAGTGACGAGTTAAACCAACCGCGATGCTGATCGGATCCTTCAAAATAAATGTCTGCGGGAAAAGCCAATGCATTATTTTGCCGCAAAACACAGAAGTGGGTTACACCGGAATCGAACCACACATCCATAGTGTCATTAATTTTGTCATAAAACTCAGCATCATTCCCTAGTAATTCTCTTTTATCCAATTCAAACCAGGCATCAATACCGGATTTCTCAATTAGTAAAGCAATCTTTTCAATGAACTCCAGTGTATTGGGATGCAATTCACGTGTCGTGTTATGAACAAATAAAGGCATGGGGGTTCCCCAAGCTCTTTGTCTTGAGATACACCAGTCAGGCCTATTCTCAACCATATTGCTAATACGAGCCCTACCCCAATCAGGAACCCAGGTTACTTTATCAATTTCTCTGACAATATGTTCTCTTAACTTACTTTTATCCATGGAGATAAACCATTGAGGCGTAGCTAAGAAAATCATAGGTGATTTATGTCGCCAGCAATGAGGGTAACTGTGTCTGATATTATCTTTCGCTAAAAGAACACCTTTTTCAGCCAAAACTCCCAAAATGGTGTCATTCGCTTTTAATACAGAAAGTCCAGCAAACAAAGCTACATCATCAGCAAAACAACCATTTCCTTTAACAGGATTAATTAAGGGTAAATTATAGGCTTGTCCTACCAGATAATCATCTGGACCATGAGCAGGTGCAGTATGCACACTTCCAGTACCTGATTCAGTAGTAACATGCTCCCCTAATATCACGGGTACAACGCGATTATAAAAAGGATGTTTTAATTTCAAATGTTCAAAAACTTTTCCCTTTGCCGAGCCACGAATAGTATATTGACTGATCTCATAACGAGCCATCGCAGATTCGACTAAATCGGTGGCAAGAATCAAATAAGAATCGCCTGTATCGACTAGAGAATAATCAATTGTTGGATGCAAGCATACCGCTTCGTTAGCAGGTAAGGTCCACGGTGTAGTAGTCCAAATAGGCAGGCTTAGCGGTTTTGTTTCTGCGTTTACACGAAATAGGTCAATAAACTCTTCAGGTTTTTCTGCAAAAAAAGCAACATCTATTGATGGTGAAGTCTTCTCATCATAGTCGACCTCTGCTTCTGCCAAAGCAGAACCACAATCAATACACCAATGTACGGGTTTAAAGCCTTGTTGCAAATGGCCGTTTTTGATCATCAAACCGAGTGCGCGAACGATATTCGCCTCATAGCGAAAATCCATAGTAACATAGGGATTATACCAATCTCCAAAAACCCCCAGTCGTTGAAATTCATCACGTTGGATGTCGATTTGACTGGCAGCATACTCACGACATTTAGCACGAAATTCCTTGGCGGATACCTTATCGCCAACACGACCTATCTTTTTCTCTACATTCAGCTCTATAGGTAATCCATGACAATCCCATCCAGGGACAAATGGTGCATCATATCCGCTAAGTGATTTAGATTTAATGATAATGTCTTTAAGAATTTTATTTAACGCATGTCCGCAATGTAAATGACCATTTGCATAAGGAGGACCATCATGCAAAATAAAACGCTTACTTCCAGCACGTGCTCTACGAATTTGTTCATATACCTTTTTGGTCTGCCAATTGGCCAAAACTTCAGGCTCTCGAGTAGCCAAGCTTGCCTTCATTGGAAATGAAGTATTCGGAAGATTTAATGTATCTTTATATTCTGCCATAAGGTTCACTCTGCGAAATCGTTAAATTTTGGTGATTACTCACCCCAAATCAGGGTACAGCCGCATTGAGTGCTTCTCGAATGAAACGGATGGTGTACCGCACATCATCCATTACAATATTTTTCATTCAGCTTGCATTCAAATCGACACCCAGATTTTGATATTGAGATAGTTCATTATAATCCCTGAGGAATTCTTTTGCCGCCGCAATATCATCATAAATCTGCGCAATTAAAGCATCCACTGAAGTGAATTTAACCTCATCACGCAATTTGTGCAAGAAAAACACCTGCAATAATTCGCCATAAATTGACTGTTCAAAATCAAACAGATGCACTTCTAAAATATTCTTGCTTCCATCCACTGTCGGGCGACGTCCGACATTGGCTACGCCATACACTATTTTGGATGCGATTCGAACTTGAACTACAAATACACCCTGTAAAGGCAACGCAGTACGATGAAGTGCAAGATTTGCCGTAGGAATTCCCCACTGACGACCCCGACCGTCACCATGTAATACACGACCACAAATACTATACAGCCTGCCTAAATATTTTGCTGCTGTATTCATATCGCCATGCTGTAAGGCCATTCTAATTCGTGTTGAGCTAATGCGGTCTTCATTAATGCAAAAATTTGAATAAATACTCACATCACAGGCTTGTTCTGCACCAAGCTTCATCAATAAACTCACATCCCCTTCCCTGTTTTTACCAAAACGGAAATCTTCACCTATTAGAAGATGTTTCACATTTAATATAGAAAATAAATAAGTGCGGACAAAATCAGTGGCTGTTGTTTGCGCTAATGCATTATCAAATTTAATACAGTACACATAATCGATCTGACATGAACGCAATACATCCAATTTCTCTCTTAAGCTCGAGAGTCTTGCGGGCGCTTTCTCCTGTTGAAAGTACTCTCTTGGCTGAGGTTCAAATAAAATAAGAACCAAAGGCAACTTTAAGTGATTTGCTTTGTTTCTTAAAGTCTTAAGAAGATTTTGATGGCCCAAGTGCACCCCATCAAAATTACCAATAGTAGCGACCACGCCTTTATCAAAAGCAGAAAAATGTTGAATGCCGCGCAACAATTTCATATATAGTTCAATCGTGTAACTCGGAATCCGATAGTATACTTGTTTTCTAGTCTATTGAGAAATAATAAGAGAAATTCAAAATTGGATATTAGTGGCTATTTGTTGCATGGATTATCTGTAGCCCGGATTAACGCAGCGTAACCCGGGCCCCAATGCATTCAGGCAACATTCTGTCAGCATTATTATTCTTATGCATGCTTCTCTTTCGTGTGTTGCTCTGGTTGAATAGAGCGGACAATCAAAACATCACATTGAGCACCATGTAAAATGGAATTTGCTGTGGAACCTAACAATAATGAAAGACCATGTTTGCCATGACTACCGGTGACAATCAAGTCAATTTGTCGCTCTTGAGCCACTCTTAAAATTTCATTTTTAGTGGAACCAAATTCAATAAATCGGTGTTTTGCATCTACTCCCAATTTTTGACCCAATTCATTGAGCTCTTTTTCAGCTTGCTCACGAATGGATAACTCAACCTCAGCAAATCCGGCAAAACCAGGATAAGCATAAGCAGGAATGGGTTCTACGACATGAACTAATATCAAGTCAGCACCATTCTCATCAGCAATTTTTTTTGCCTTATGCGCTGCTATAATACCAACGTCATCAAAGTCAGTAGCAAACAATACCCTCTTATACATCATTTTCTCCTTAAAATTCTGATGTCTATCTATAGACTAGCAGATTTAAAATTAATTGCATTACAAATAGAGCACGTTTGAGCTCATAACCATAAACTCCCGAAAAAACTCCAATTTTTTTTATATTGTTGATACTTAGTACCGGGTCTTAATAAAACCTTAATGTTTTTTTATTAAACTTATCAACCAAACTTCGTGCAGTTTTTTTTCAACAATCGATTAGGAGTTTTTATGCCTAAAGCCTTCACCCATTTATGCAAAAAAGTTAATCTTAGTTTATATAATGATACTTTGACTGTATATCCCAAACCCGATTTATCAAAAAGTCTTCCCCTTCCACCTGTAAAAAATGAACTAAGCTTACTTTTTCTCTTATTATTTTCTCAAATGGATTGTGTTAGCGCCGAAGTTGATCACTTCTTTATGGAGCGAAAAAATGAATTAGGTGTCTATCGCTTTGTACATCGTGATGATCCCGATCATTATTTATATCATCAAGACAATTTTAAAATGGATGATAACCATTATCATGCTCAATTTTCTATATCGATTGATGAAAAAAAATTAGACAGTATTTTAAGTACATTTGAGAAATACTCTATTATTTCAACAGATGAACATACACGCTTCATCAAAGCATATCATGATGCAAATACTCTTCCTCAAGTTACTCTACAAACTTTAGAGAGTACTCCAGTTGCAGTTGTTCCGAAACCAGTTGCAATTGTTCCGGAACCAATTGCAGCTAATTTGAAGCCAGGTGCAGCTGTTCCGAAAAAAGAATATACTTTTGGAGGGTTTAAAAGAGGATTTTTTAATTCTAATCAAGAATCAGAGCAAAGTAGTTCAGTTCATTCGATTACGAGAGACAACAGTCTGTCCCATTAAAAATCTTTGGCCTTTTGATTAGGCTCTCAAAAAATTCAACGTGTCATTTTTTGGCACGTTAAATTCATCCTTTATATCAATCTTAGTTCTTTATTAACTAATCTTTTCAAGTATTGAGGCGCAGGAAAATAAATCCTAAGATTAGACCTGGGTGCCAATTGAATATTACTCTTAAAAGGAGAATTTGTCGCCTTTGAGTGGTCCAACGCGTAGTATTCCCATCATAACACCTGGCGCATCAGAGAGCGCTCGCTATGCTTGGGATAACAGAATCTATTCGCCGTGTTAAACAACCGCTCTGAAGTTAATCCAAATTTTTATCTCTCAACTGAATACGTTCTTCAGCCTTGGCGATTGCCTTGCGAATGGCTTGAGCCTCTTCTGATTGCTCTGGTGCTAATTTTAATAAACGCTGCCAATAACTTATTGCATCTTCATAGGCATGACTTACAAAAGCATCCATCGCAAGCATCGCGAGTGCATCCGCTTGGTTGGGATTATTTTTTAATAATCGTCTAAATATCTCAGTAATCTGCTCAGTAAATTGTTGATTATTCAATACCCACAAACTGTGTGCATAATTCACTGCATATTGTTCATCATCCGGATTAAACTGATAGGCTTTCGCAAAAGCATTCACTGCATTTTGCTGGTCATTTTGACTACTGTACAAACGCCCTAAAAGATACCAACCCTTAGCACTCTTAGGACTATCATCCAATTTTGCTTTTAATTTATCGATTAATTCTTGAGGACTCTTAACCGATTCCAATATTTTTTTAGCTTGTTCCTGGGACTTCAAGTGGTGGAGATACTCCTGCCAACCGCTAAAACCGCCCCAATAAAAATATCCCGCAAATGCCATCAAAAAAACAGTAGGAAACAATAGCAAACTGGCAATAAAACGGCGTCTGAATGGGTAAACCATGAAAATACAAGCTAATCCAGTTAGAGCGGCTAAGGCTCCTAACAACCACCATTCATTCATAAAAAACTCACCAAATTCAAAAAAATAATCTGGACTCAAGACCCAGATACACCATCTAGTGTCTTATCCGTTGGGCGTAGAATTAGCAAAAAGCACCATAAGACTAAATAACAATAAAACACGGTATATCCCATTGTCTCATAATCAGTCAAATCGATTATGTGCTTTCCTTCTCTCGCATTCTAAAACAAGTCCGCCAAAAAATAATAAACCCCAATACTAAAAATAAAATAGGTCCAAACCACAATAAATAAGTTACTGCCTTAACAGGGGGGTTAAACAAGATAAAATCGCCATAACGAGCAGTCAGATAATCACTGATTTCAGTATCACTCTTGCCCTCTTTAACCATTTGATAAACCTGAGCACGCAAGTCTTTGGCCAATTCTGCATTAGAGTCGGCTAAATCTTGATTTTGACAAACCAAGCAACGTAAATCTTTAAGTAGATGATTAAACTGAGCTTCCTTTTGAGGGGAACCCAAAGGATAAGTACTGTTTGCCCAAGCAGACGAACCTAAAACAATTAAAACCCCCAAAAATATGAAATATACTCGAGCCACTAGGCCTGCTCCAAACGTTTGATTAAGGGTGAAATTTCTTTTTGCCATACCTTTTGTGTCATAATTCCTACATGTCGATATCGGATTATTCCTTGCTTATCAATAACAAACGTTTCTGGCGCGCCATAAACACCTAAATCGATAGCCACTTTTCCATCCCGATCTTCAATGACGAGTTTGTAAGGATTTCCCCACTGTTCTAACCACCGAAGTGCATTAACCGATTGATCTTTATAATTTAGTCCGTAAATTGGTATGCCTTCACGTGCTAATTGCAACATTAAAACCTGTTCATCCACACAGGCCGCACACCAACTTGCCCAAACATTTAACAAAACAACCTGACCACGCAACTGCTTGGAATCAAAAAAAGAATTCGGATCATTCAATTGAGGTAGGCTAAATGGAGGTAATGACTTACCAAGCTGCACTGAAGGAAGCTCATGTGGATTTAAAGATAAACCACGCCAAAGAAAAACACAAAGCAACAAAAAAAGAGTGATTGGAACTAGTTTCCATCCTATTTTTTTCATGCCTTCAACTCCTGAGCGCTGACTACGATCGCCCTTTTTTGATAATATCGTCTATCTGTCAGCGCAAAAAAACCACCTACCAGTATCATAAATCCACCAGCCCAAATCCAGCGTATCAAAGGTTTATAGTATAATCTGACCGACCAGGAATCATTGGTTAATGGTTCACCCAAAGCAACATAGATATCTCTAAATGGAGTTACATCAATTGCTGATTCAGTCATAGCCATTTGACCTATAGTATACAGTCTTTTTTCAGGATAAATTACTTTCGTTTTTCCTTTATAACTTATTTCAAATTGCGCTCTAGTCCCTTTATAGTTTGGTCCGGATAAAGGCTCTTGATTCATAAACTTTACAGAATAATCAAGCAAAACTACTTTTTTCCCGGGTTCCATTTGCACATCATCTTGCACACCATAAGCAGTAGAAACTGCAATACCAATTACTGTAGTTGCAACGCCTAAATGCGCCAGAATCATTCCCCAATAAGCTTGTCCAACTTGAGTTAAACCACGATCAAAAATTCGTCTGTAAGCCGCTTTAACAGTGCTTATAATCACCCAAAACGCGAGAGTTAACCCCATAAAGGCGGAAGCATTAAATTCTTTCGTAGTCGCAATGAGCAAAACCAGAGGAATTAAGAAACTAAGCAAAGCAAGCTTCCAAAGTTTTTTTAATACCCCACGCCAATCATCACTATTCCATTTTAGATGAATACCGATTCCCATCAATAACAACATGGGAACCATCAAAGGAACGAATACTGAATTAAAATATGGGGCGCCTACTGAGAGTTTGCCTAGTCCTAAACCTTCAATAAGTAAAGGGTATACGGTACCCATCAACACGGTAAGCATGATTACTACTAAAAAAACATTATTTAATAATAAAGCGCTTTCCCTGGATAAAGGACTGGGATTACCGTCAGAGTGTAATGTTTGTGCTCTAAAAACAAATAACAATAAAGAACCACCAATAACCAACACTAAAAATCCTAAAATAAATAATCCTCGCTGCGGATCTACAGCAAAGGCATGAACTGAAGTCAAAACACCTGAGCGAACAAGAAAAGTACCAATGAGACTTAAAGAGAATGCAGCTATCGCAAGCAACATAGTCCACGCCTTAAATTGCTGGCGCTGTTCCGTCACTGCTAAAGAATGCAACAACGCAGTGCCTACTAGCCAAGGCATAAAAGAAGCATTTTCTACTGGATCCCAAAACCACCAGCCACCCCAGCCTAACTCACGATAAGCCCACCAGCTTCCCAAGGTAATTCCAGTCGTTAAACAACACCAAGCAGCTAAAGTCCAAGGTCTAGTCCATTTGGACCAGCTGGCTTCTACCTTACCGGCCCAAAGCGCCGCAATGGCAAACGCAAAAGCAACAGAAAAGCCAACATACCCCATATACAACATAGGTGGATGGAATAAAAAGCCAGGATCTTGCAATAAAGGATTCAAATCACGCCCTTGAGTATCCAAAACTTGAAACTGACGCAAAAAAGGATTTGATGTAGTCAGCAAAAAAAGGATAAATCCAATGCTTAACCAACCAAGCACAACTAAAACTCTCGTACGCATTTCCTTATCCAATCCCGAACTGCAAAAAGCCACGAGCAATGTCCAAAAACTAAGGATAGAAACCCATAACAACATGGAGCCTTCATGCCCGCCCCAAACCGCACACAGCTTGTAAAACCAAGGTAAGGAAATACTGGAATTACTCATTACGTAATTTACTGAAAAATCATCTTTTAAAAAGCAAAGGGTCAGAAAAAGATAGGACAAAGCAATAAAGAAAAATTGGCAAACGACATAAGTCTTCGCAGCATCCATCCAATTTGAGCGTTTTAATTGCAATCCAGCCAATGGAATTAATGCAAGCATAATGGAGGAAAGCAAAGCCAAAACCAAAGAAAAAAGTCCTAATTCTGCAATCATGTATGTACCTTTTTGGATAAAGCAGCTTTCACTTCCGGCGGCATATAATTCGCATCATGTTTCGCCAATACTTGTGAGGCGCGAAAATGTTGACTATCAATCAGTTGCCCTTCAGCAACCACACCTTGTCCATCTCTAAATAAATCGGGAAGAATGCCTGTGTAAGTCACAGTTATGGTTTGATCAAAATCAGTTATCTTAAATGATACATCCAAACCTTTTTGTGAACGGATAATGGAACCCTTCTCTACCATACCCCCTATCCGTATAGGGTGTTTTTGTGGTGCCTCACCCATTACCGCCTGGCTCGGAGTATAAAATAAGCTAATATTTTGTCTAAGTGCATATAAAACCAACGCGGCAGCTATAGATAAAATAGACATGGTAAATACTAAAAGGGTTATCTTACGTCTGCGTGCTGGAGTCATTTTTTATCGCTTAAACCATTGTTGTAATTGTCGGCGTGTCTGTTTCCCTTTCCATTTCATCCCTAACAGGTTCATGATCAAAACGATACCCACCAAACCATAGGCTGGCCAGACATACCTGGAGTATCCCCCCATTGCCAACCACTCTAAAAATTGATTCATTTAAATTCCCCTTCAAATTGAATCTTAACCCAAGATTGTCTTTTTTCCCTAAGCAATAATTCTTGGCGTGCTTTTTCTAAAATAATCCACAAGCAATATAAAAAAAATCCGGTTATGGTTAACAACAAAGGATACAGCATGCTGCCATCAATTTTGGGCTTAGCGAAGACTGATAAAGTAGAACCTTGATGTAATGTATTCCACCAATACACTGAATAATGAATAATCGGTAAATCAATGACTCCAACTAAGGTTAAGATAGCGATGATTTTATCGCCATCTTCTTTGTTTTTTACCGTATAGTGTGTTGCTAAAATAGCTGCATAAAGTAATAAAAGAATTAACTCAGAAGTCAAACGTGCATCCCAAACCCACCAGGCCCCCCACATGGGTTTACCCCAAATACTTCCGGTTACTAGGGCCAGAAAAGCCATACTCAGGCCAATTTGAGCAACAATGCTAATTAAAAGACCGGCGATTTTAATACGCCAGATCAAAAGCAATACCGCTAAAAACCCCATCCAGGCATAAAGCATCATCGACAAAAATGCACTGGGAACGTGTACATAGATAATCCGAAATGCATCACCTTGTTGATAATCAGGCGGAGTAAAAGCCAACCCCCAAATGGTACCAACAACTAATGCCACTAGAGCACCCACAGCCAAACTTGGAGTAAGTCGCCCAGCGGCATTATAAAAAAACTTAGGTGATGCTAGTTGATATAATAATTTCCACATAGGAATAATTGAAATCAAAAAAAGCGGATTTTAACACGCATCCCCTTATTCGCAAAATCCGTTTCAAATAAATGCAGTCTCACCACGTCACCCGGAATGGGGAACTCTCCCAGCTACACCTCGTGCTTCATTCGTGGAGATCCCTCGCCATGCTGGGATGACAGCAAAAAGATCCTGGATTACGATGCGCTAATTCAGGTTACAAAAGGCTTCGTTCACTTATTCAACATGGCTGATGCGTATGATACCGGCAATTGCGTAAGGTAAAAATCCCATTGCAACTACCGACATAGCCAATAATAGGGCTAAATAAGCACTAATTGGCAGGTTTTGCATGGCAATATTTACAGTTCCACTTCCAAAAATGAGTACAGGCAAGGTTAACGGCAGCAAAATCAACGCCATCAAAAGACCCTTTTGGTTGATTCCCACTCCAAACGCAGCGGCCAGAGCACAAAGAAATAATAAAGAAGGAGTACCACAAATAATAGTTAGTGCAAGCACTTCGGTTTCCCAAACACTTAATGAAAAAAGTAAGGCGACCAAAGGACATAAAGCGAGTAAAGGAAGTAAATTAAATAACCAATGAGCAATTACTTTTGCAGCAATAAGTAAAGGCAGAGAGTGACCGGAAATAATCCATTGTTCCATTACGCCCTGTTCATAATCTTGTTGAAATAAACGTTCTGCTGAGAGCAGCAAAGATAAAAGTATTCCCATCCAGACTAAGCCGGGAGCAATAGTGCGAAGCAGTACAACCTCCGGCTTAATCGTCAACGGAAACATAAAAAGAAAAATTAAGAAAAACAAGCATGAGTTCACTAAAAAACGTATTTGCCGTATCTGAATAAGTAATTCCCGTTTACACTGTTTGGCAAATATAGAAAAAGAGGAGCTCACAAACAATACTCCTCATAAGCAGATGCATTCAGTGGTAATTGCTGATGCGATGTTAATAAAACAGCCCCGCCCTGTTTTCGATGACTGGCTATTTTATCCATGACCGTTACGATGGCGCGGTCATCTAAAGCAACTAAAGGCTCATCAAGAAGCCATAATTTGGCGCAAGAGAACCATAAACGCAACAATCCAGCTTGCCTTCGCTGTCCGGAAGACAACAAGCCGCACGCCATATCAAGGTGATGTTCGAGATTAAATATCGTAGCGAGTTCCTCAATTGTATTAGATTGATCTTTTTTTAAACTCGCCGCTGATGAGGAGCCGTAATGTAGGTCAAAATAACAATTCTCTCTTAATGTTAAATTAGGGTTAATACCGGCTTTGTGGCCCACAAAACACAACTGGCGTTGATAAGCGGAATAGTTTTTAGCTATATTCTGGCCAAAAAAATGCACTTCACCTTGATGTGGATGAAATAAACCTGCTATTAATTTCAATAAGGTTGTCTTGCCTGCACCATTTCTACCACGCAAATGAAGCAAACCTCCTACAGGCAAATGAAAAGCTACATTATTTAATAAAGGCTGATCCTGATAATCAAAATCAAGGTTAATCACATCAAGCATAGGTCAATGATATACTGTAGGTTGAGTTTCTGGATATTCATGTAGCTAGGGAGGTGCAGGGAAAAAGTTATAATCCCCATGTTCCGCCGCGCTTCCCCCAGGCCACACTGTATGAAGAAATAGTACTCGAACTAGAAAACAAAACAAGTTTTATTTTATATGTTCATTTTCAAAGACTTTTCAAGCTCCAGATCTCTTTTCCCCACAACCATTTCTCTAAACGCTTTCACTGAGGAGGTATCGAGCCTGAAAAACCAAGTGACCAATCCTTGGCATACAGCAAGTATTTTTTCTTATTCAGGTTTTACTTTTAATTCATCGACTACTTGATCAAAATTTTCTGAAGTCGCTTTCTCAAGTAGCCCCTTCTTCACAACTTATTAAATCTACTTAATAGCCCCTTGCTAACTACCCTATTGATCGCCATAATTTGTTTTTATTTTTTTAAAGGTCAACAATGGAATTTTTAACTCAATACGGTCTATTCCTTTTGAAATCAGTCACTGTAGTTATTGCCTGTCTGATTGTATTTGCCGGTTTTTTTTCTATGAGTCGCAAGCCGAAGCCTAAACTGGAAGTAATCTCATTAAATGATCATTATGATCATATCATATCCACAATGAATAAAAAAGTTTTGGGAGAAAAGCCTCCTAAGAAGAAAAAAAATAAAGACAAAAAGCCAACCCTTTATGTGATTGATTTTCATGGTGACATAAAAGCCTCCCAGGTAGAACAACTCAGAGAGGAAATCACTGCAGTTCTTTGTACTGCCAAACCTGAAGATGAAGTTTTGGTTCGCCTGGACAGCCCTGGTGGTATAGTCAACACCTATGGTTTAGCAGCGTCACAACTGCAACGCATTCGCGATAAAAAGATTCCTTTAACTGTGAGCATCGATAAAATGGCTGCCAGTGGCGGTTATTTGATGGCCTGTGTTGCCGATAAAATCATTGCAGCCCCTTTTGCAATCATTGGATCTATTGGTGTAGTAGCGCAAATACCTAACTTCCATCGTTGGCTTAAAAAACACGAGATTGATGTGGAGTTGTTAACTGCCGGCGAATACAAACGAACGCTAACCCTGTTTGGTGAGAATACTGAAAAGGGCAGGAAAAAAGCTCAGGATGACCTGGAGAAGATACATGCTGCTTTTAGAAATTATGTAGCAGCTAATCGCGAACAATTAAATATAGATGAAGTTTCTACAGGAGAACATTGGTTAGCCAAAGATGCCTTTGATCTCAAACTTGTAGATAAGTTATGCACTAGCGATGATTATCTCCTAGAAAGGATTAATAATTACAAAGCATTCAAACTCATTGTTCCTCCCAAAGCGTCCCTGGCTAACAAATTACTTAAGCCAGCAATGCGATTGATGCATCCCTGGGGCTAAGGAAACAGCAAATCAAAATGAGCAGTTGAATCTCATGATGAGTACAAAGTTCTATAATTTCCTAGATTGAGCCCAAAAGACATGATTTTAGAGCAGCAAACGCAGCATACATAAAGTATGTGAGTATCTGATCGCATAAAATCACATCTTTTGGGCCCAAGACAGTAGAATTGTAAATAGCCCATAAAAAGCTTTAATATTCAATATGCTAAATAAACTACCGAATTCGAGATAATGGTATATAATTAATTTAGATTACATAATGGAGTGAGCTATGAGTGACTTTAAATCAAAACTACCTGATCTTAAAGAGTTAGCTTCAATGACAGGCAAATTATATACTGACATCAAAAAGAGCGTAGGTGAAATCGTTCAGAATTATAAAGAAAATAGAGCGCAAGAAGCAGAAAAGGCAGAACAATCACAAGCAGAGCCCGTTAAAGAAACAAAACCCCAAAAAGCTGATGCGCCTGTTGTAGAACCTACTCCTGTTGAAGAATCAAAACCTGATGACACCAAACAATAATGGTTTACACTGATTCGTATTGAAGTCTGAGTGCAGCGCAGCCCCCACCCAATTTATTGCCGTCATCCCAAGTATCATGAGGCTTCTCCCCATTAGGACATAGTCCTCAACAGGGGGATCCCTCACTTCCTTCGGTATGAGAGACGTCTGTAGAGAATACTATTGCTTAAATTCATACCCGCTCAGGACGAGTAAGTCCATATTTACGCATTTTTTCAACTAAAGTAGTACGTCGCATATTCAAATAACTTGCAGCATGAGCGACTACCCAATCGGCCTCATTTAAAGCTTGACTAATCAGAGCTAGCTCAGTTTTTACCAAGTGCTCTTTTAAATCGATGCCCTCTGTAACGGCGGTCTGCTCTTGACTCATCCCCTCTAATAAAGCTTCTCGTTCAGAATTCGACGTGTCAGATTCTGTATAGGGAGCTTTATATTCACCTCGTACTTTTTGGGGTAAATCTTCTTTACTTAAGATTCCTTTGGGATACAAAATAGTTAAACGCTCTACTAAATTGGCCAATTCCCTAATATTACCCGGCCAACTGTACTCACTTAATGCAACCATAGCATCTGGCATTAAACGTACACTAGGCCGGTTTTCATTCTCAATACGTGAAATCAACTCATTAAATAACAGTGGGATATCCTCTGCGCGTTCTCTTAATGGAGGCATTTCTATGGGGAATACATTAAGTCTATAAAATAAATCCTCTCTGAATTTCCCCTCTTTAATGGCTTCCTCTAAGTTTCTATGAGTTGCTGCAATAATTCTAACATTTACATCGATACTTTTATTGGAACCTACTCGCTCGAAACAACGTTCCTGTAATATTCGCAATAATTTTACTTGCATAGGTAAGGGCATATCACCTATCTCATCCAGAAAAAGAGTACCTCCATTTGCTAATTCAAATCGACCTTGTCGCGAAGTAATTGCACCGGTAAATGCCCCTTTTTCATGGCCAAATAATTCGCTTTCGAGTAATTCTGCAGGAATAGCCCCACAGTTAATAGGAATAAATGGCTTACTGGCTCTTGATGATAGACTGTGAATATTACGAGCAACTACTTCTTTACCTGTTCCAGATTCTCCAAGAATTAAAACACTGGCTTCAGTATCAGATACTTGCTCTATAAGTCTGCGAACAGTGCGAATCCCAGTACTATTTCCCACTAGACTGCGTAATAAAGGATTTTTTTGATTGCTGATAATAATGGAATTGACTGCCTCTTTCGCGATTTGGCATTGGTGCAAAGATTCCATGATTTGCGCATAGGTAAAGGGGAAAGGCTGACAAGCAACTACATTACGCAATAGGCATTGAGTATTATTTAATTTTTGCCCCACCACAATAACCGGTACTTTGACAAATTTATTTACCAATAAATCCAGTTCATTTAAAGTCTCCTGAATCGATTCACTTGCACCCAAAAGAATCACATCAGGATTTATATCGGCAATTTGCCACGTGCCATATTTACTGACTTCAGTCGATTCACCAATAAAATCAAGTATCGTACGTACCTTGTCACTACGACTTGCATTATTATCGATGATAAAAACCTTGTCATTAATACTCATAAACTTATCCTTAAGTTTTTTATACTTGCACCATCATTCTTTCTCCCATAAAGCGAGAAAAGATTTTCAATAGTTAACTATCGGTAGCACACAATCAATTTAAACGCATTACACTGGTTACCAAAACACAACTCTTGACTTCCAATTGTTTTAGTAGCGCTTACTTGGGTTTCTTTCACAAAATATTTGGCTTGTAGGAACCCCATACGACTGCAAAAAGAATCAGCCGCTCGCGAACCACAGCCTTGTTTTTGGTCATAACACCAATCCACACGATAATCATTAAAACGAGGAACAGCAAACTGTTTCTCTCGATAATGATAAGGTTTGGGAGGGGTATGTGATAAGTTCGTAACGCAAGCGATGGTCATAAACCCATTACACCGCCAACCTTTACAACTCTCGCCAGTTGATAGGTAATGTGTTAGCCCTATATTGTAGGCGATTTCATTATCACTGGAATAATCATAGCCCAGCATTTGGCAATAACGATCTGCTACAATTTTGCCGCACTCTTTGCCATCTACAGTACAATAATCCAGACGCTCTCCAAGAAAAGTTGGATGCCAAAAATTTCGAAAAGCTTTATTATGCTTTCCATTGGTATTTGAATGGCTCGAAAAGGAGCAAAATAAAAAAACTAAAAACATAACGTAACGAAAATTGATCATTAAAACAATCCTTTAGCGATTATTAAATCATGTTAGCTTATGAAGCCTACTGGTACAAGAGCTGCATGAGGGTAAATCACTATTGATTTATTAAATGTAGCACATTTCATTTCACTCGTTTTTCAATAATGCTTTTTTTTAATAACTAGTTAAGCTGATAAAATTATGGGCATGAAGGCTTATTTCCTATTCTTTCCAATACTCATTATGAGATTGTCACACACAATAAGCAAGCATAGATCTCAATCGCAGTCGAGCGAGCGTTCAGATCCGTGAGCATGTGCCCAAGGCATTGGGTGATTTAAAACCTCACTGGACATTTATCTAGAAATTATTGGTAGGCTGTCTGCCGCCAGACTATTTTTTCAGTATTATTAGTATTTAAACAGGATTATCACTATCAATGAATAGATGTTCTAACTCAAATTGTGAGGAGAGATGATTCCCTAAGGCCTGAATCCCGTAACGTTCTGTTGCATGATGCCCACAAGAATAGTAATGAATGCCTAATTCCTTTGCTTGATAATACGTCCGCTCCGATATTTCTCCACTAATATACGCATCAACACCTAAACGATAGGCATCCTCAATAAAATCTTGTGCTCCCCCACTACACCAGGCAATGTGAGTAATTGGCTTTTCTCCACCACAGATCAATAAAGGATCGCGTTGTAATTTTTTTGCCAAATACTCAGTAAATTCTGTCGGTTTCATAGTTTGATTTAACTTTCCAGACCATAGTAGATTATCCGTATTTCCTGCACGATGCGTATGCACTAGATCCACTTCAAATAATTTAGCCAAACACGCATTATTTCCAAGCTCAGGATGACAATCTAAAGGAAGATGGTATGCAAATAAATTTAATTCATTGCACAATAATTTATAAATTCGTTGGCGTTTCATTCCAATAATCATTGACGCTTCACCACGCCAAAAGTAGCCATGGTGAACCAACAATGCATCCGCACTCCACGCAATTGCCTCAGAAATTGCATCTTCAGAAGCCGTCACCGCAGTACAAATTCGTTTAATATGTTCTTTGCCTTCAACCTGCATTCCGTTTGGAGCATAATCATTATATCGGCCACACTCTAAGAATTGATGCAGGTATAGCGATAGTTCTTCTTTAGTAATCACCGGTCAGAAACTCGCTTGATGTCAGCACCTAATAAAGATAATTTTTCTTCGATACGCTCATAACCTCTATCCACATGATAAATACGCTCAACCGAGGTTTCCCCTTCCGCAACTAATCCAGCCAAAATCAAACTGGCTGAAGCACGTAGATCCGTTGCCATCACAGGTGCGCCGGTTAATTTTTCAACCCCATTAATTATTGCGGTGTTTCCATTGAGTTGAATCTGTGCTCCCATGCGTTGTAGTTCTTGTACATGCATAAAACGATTTTCAAATATCGTTTCAACAATCGTTGAAGTACCAGCCGCTACGGAATTCATCGCCATAAATTGAGCCTGCATGTCTGTTGCAAACGCAGGATAAGGTGCAGTAGAAATATTTACTGCCTGGGGACGTTGATTGTGCATATTAAGACTTACCCAATCCTCCCCTATGGTTAACTCAGCGCCGGCCTCTTCAAACTTACACAATTGCGATAATAAGGTGTCAGGGCGTACGCGTTTTACAGTCACATGACCTCGGGTTAGAGCACCAGCTGCCAAATAAGTACCCGCTTCAATCCGATCAGACATTACTGAATAAGTGCCTCCTGAAAGAGATTCCACTCCTTCAACTTCAATGATTGAAGTTCCGGCCCCAGAAATTTTTGCACCCATTTGAATTAGAAAATTAGCAAGATCAACCACTTCAGGCTCACGTGCCGCATTCTTGATTATGGTGGTCCCTTCAGCCAAGGTAGCGGCCATGAGTACGTTTTCAGTACCAGTCACCGTAACGGTATCAAACATTAAACGCTTCCCTTGCAAACGACCACGTCTACAACGGGCATTAATATAACCATTTTTTACTGTGATATCAGCGCCCATAGTTTTTAAGGCTTTTAAATGCAAATCAACAGGTCTTGTCCCAATAGCGCATCCTCCCGGTAAAGAGACATCCGCTTTACCAAATCGAGCGAGCAAGGGGCCCAATACTAAAATTGAAGCGCGCATTGTTTTGACTAAATCATAGGGGGCAACAAATTCATTGACTTGGCTGGCATCAACCTGCACATTCATCTTTTCATCAACGATTAAATGAGCCCCTAGTTGACCTAATAACTCCATCATTGTCGTTATGTCTTTGAGATGAGGAACATTGGAAATGGTCACATGATCTCGAGCAAGCAAGCTTGCCGCCATAATAGGTAAAGCTGCATTTTTTGCTCCTGAAATGACAACTTCACCATTCAGTGCCTTACCACCGTTAATTAATAATTTATCCATGTTGCTTCCCCCATTCTTCTTTGGTCCACGTCTTCATGCTAATCGCGTGCAGCTTGCCAGAAGTAATTAACTCTTTCAGCTGGGCATAGACCCACTGCTGTCTTGCTACTTTGGATTTATTTAAAAAGACGTCACTTACTACAGTTATCTGATATTGATAACCATCCCCCTCCACTTTGATGTAGGAAACATCATCAATGGCTTTAAATTTTTGTTCAATTTCTTCATTACTTATCATTAAAATTAGCCCACAAATAGAAATAAATACAACTTTTGGTAACAAATTTGTCGAGGACGGCATATGCTTTCTGCAATGCTTTATCGTCCAAAATAAAAAAAGAAAACCCGGGTTACGCTAAGCATCACCCAGGCTACAATTTATAATTCTCAAAAAGTAACCATTTTCCAAAAAATTGAGTATTACTACTGAATCATCAAAATTTATACGGCCTCCAAAATACCTTTCACACCACAAAATTCAGCTAAGGATTGAGTTTCAGCAGGAATTCCAATAATTTCAAATACCTTATTATTTTTTTTACATAATTTCCTGGCCTCGATAAGTAAAGCTAAACCAGCACTATCACAATGCTTCACATCACTTAAATCTAAGCCAAATTTGCCACTTTTATCTTCCATCAAAGCGTGATAGATCTTTGCTCGCACTGCAACAACAGACTTAAATGAAAGATCGACGCCGGGTTTAAAATACACAGTACTCACAATTATGACGCCCTTTTAAGTTGCTTTTTTTCCATTAGCTTGATGACTTCATCAATACTGGAGTTTTGTAATGCTGCTGCAAACTGTGATCGGAAACTTTGCAGTAAGCTTACCCCTTCAACGCTAATATCATAAATCTTCCACTGACCATTTTTTGCAACAAGGCTATAAGACAAAGGTATATTTTGACCTTCAGCACGTACAATAATGCTATTAACCCGCAAAAAACGAGAGTTCAATGACCCTCTTAAAGGCAAAAATTGTACGCTTTCATCGCTATACTGTGCTAAAGGACTAGAATACGTACGAATTACGAGACGCGTGAACGCTTTTGAAAATTGCGTTCTTTGCGTATCTGTTGCCTTACTCCATGCTTGTCTTCCCAAAACCGAGCGTGACATCCCCGTTACATCAACAATAGGGAGCAAGTTCGTTTCTACCGCCTTATAAATGACATCAGGATTATTTTTCAAACTAGACTTATTTTCTTTAAGTGTAGCGATGATGTTATTCGCAGTTTGCTCCAGCATAGGTATGGGAGAGTTTTGCGACGCATGCATTACAGGGGATAAAATGACGCTGACAACTAATAAAATTATTTTTATTATTCTCATGTCTCTGACCTTATTTTTTAATGTTAAAGAGTAGTTGACCAATTAAATTTTCAAGAATAATCGCTTCTTGTGTTTTTCCAATCACATCTCCATTTTGCAAATAAGGATGATCTTTATTGTCCTCATCCTCAAAACCAGGAACGATACTAATATAATTGGAACCAAGCAAACCCTCGGTCAAAATTCGTGCCGAAGCATCGTCGTAAGGGATTTTTTTATCGCTACGTAAGCGCATAGTGACCTTGGCATTGAGTTCCCCGGGTTGTAACTCAATATGAGTTACCTCTCCAATTTTAACTCCTGCTACAGTTACAGGCGCACGTACTTTTAAACCACCAATATCGGTAAAATCAGCTGTTACATCATAACTGTCATGAGCCATAAAACTAGAAAGATTGCTCACCTTCATTGTCATGACCAATAAAGCCAATATACCAAGCAACATAAATAGCCCAACACTAAAATCTACATAACGTTGCTTACTCATTTACCAATCTCCAATCATCATTGCGGTCAACAAAAAATCAAGCCCTAATACAGCAAGCGATGAATAAACAACTGTTTTAGTCGTCGCCTGACTAATACCTTCTGCAGTAGGAACACATTCAAAACCCTGGAATACAGAAATCCAGGTTACAACAAAAGCAAAAACTAAACTTTTAATGATACCACTGAGTACATCAATACGGAAATCCACAGCTGCTTGCATGTTGGACCAAAAACTTCCTGCATCGACACCTAACCAGTGCACCCCAATAAAATAACCACCAAAAATCGCTACAGCTGAAAAAATTACGGCTAAAAGCGGCAAGGTAATAAAGCCTGCAATAAAACGAGGATAAATAACCCTACCCAAAGGGTCAACACCCATCATATCCATACTGGATAATTGTTCTGTTGCTTTCATCAAACCAATCTCAGCAGTTAAAGCGGAACCGGCACGCCCTGCAAACAACAAAGCACTAATTACCGGTCCAAGCTCTCTTGAGATACTTAAGGCCAATAATTGCCCTAATTGGCTTGAAGCACCAAATTTTTGCAACGTATTATAACCTTGTAAACCGACAACCATCCCAATAAATAATGCAGAAACAACAATAATCAAACACGACAAAACGCCCACGAAATAAATTTGATAGCGTAGCAAGGGCCAGAGTCTTGCAATACCAGGTCGTCTGAACAACATTAAAAACAGAAATAAGCCGGAAGTTCCCAGGTCTTGCATAATCCGTGAACTACGATTACCGATACGCGTGATGAACTCAAGCATCTAATAGCTCCTCTAAATAGGATCTGGCAGGATAGTGAAAAGGAACCACTCCATCCGCTTCACCATGCATGAATTGTTTAATTTGAGGCTCTGATGATTGTATAAGTTCCTCGGGAGTGCCTTGTCCTATGATTTTTCCACCAGAAATAAGATAAATATAATCTGCTATAGAACAGGTTTCTTCAACATCATGCGACACGATAATTGTTGTAGTATGCAGTAATTCATTTAACCGTTTGATCAAACGGACTAAAACACCAAGAGAAATCGGATCCTGGCCAGTAAACGGCTCATCATACATCATCAGTTCGGGATCCAGAGCAATAGTACGCGCTAAAGCAACTCGTCGGGCCATTCCTCCTGACAATTGATCAGGCATCAGATTTGAAGCACCCCGCAGTCCCACCGCTTCTAATTTCATCAATACGATGTCTCGTAACATGGATTCATTTAATAATGTATGCTCACGCAATGGGAAGGCTACATTATCAAATACAGAAAGATCAGTGAATAAAGCAGAACTTTGAAAAAGTAAGCCCATGTTACGCCTTGCGTCATACAAAGCCTTACGAGACAATTGGTGCACATTTTGACCATTGACATGAATCAAACCACTATCAGGTTTTAGCTGGGCTCCAATTAACTGTAATAAAGTGGTTTTTCCAGAACCACTAGGCCCCATGATTGCAGTAATCTTACCTCGCTTGACCACCATATCAATTCCATTGAAAATGCAACGACTCTCGCGTGTGAAGCTAAGATTTTTGATTTCGACCCAATTTTCAGGCATTCTCACTTTTCCGGTTATAGCCAAAAGTAGAAGTATACCCAAGATACATAAAAATGCTAAGCTAAAAATAGCATTTTAAAATATCTTGGATATACATACCCTATCGAAAAAAAATGAAGTATCTAATCCTATTTATTCAAATGTTTTTTTGTTAGAATGAAAAATAAACAAAAAACATCGAATGACCTATGAATTTTTGTACACTTGGACTTGCTGTTATTGAGACCGAAGCACAAGCTGTCTTTGAATTATCCCAAAGAATTGATAACCGATTTGAAAAAGCGTGCGAACTATTGCTTGCTTGCAAGGGACGGATTGTAGTAACTGGTATGGGAAAATCAGGTCATATCGCGAATAAAATCGCTGCCACGTTATCCAGTACCGGAAGCCCTTCTTTTTTCATGCACCCTGGCGAAGCAAGCCATGGAGATCTCGGCATGATTACTCGACAAGATACCGTGATCGCCATTTCTCATTCAGGCAATACATTAGAACTGGTCACCCTGCTTCCTTTATTAAAGCGCATGGAAGTTCCATTAATTACTTTGACCGGGAATTCTGAATCTACCTTGGCAAAAGCAGCGGATGTGAATTTAGATGTCAGTATTAAGCAGGAGGCATGCCCACTTGGCCTTGCGCCTACAACCAGCACTACTGTTGCTTTAGTTATGGGTGATGCATTGGCGATTGCTCTTCTACAGGCCAGAGGATTTAGTGAAGAAGATTTTGCATTATCACACCCCGGAGGTTCTCTAGGCAAACGACTTTTATTGCGTATTGATGAACTCTGCCATCATGGAGACCAACTCCCACTTGTTCATGAAAATGCAACGGTAAGTGAAGCCTTAATTGAAGTAACCGATAAAAAATTGGGTATGACGTGTATTATTGATAATAAAGGCTATCTAGTTGGAGTCTACACCGATGGAGACGTTCGGAGGACTTTAACTCGTCAATATGATATCAATACTACGCCAATTAAAGAGGTCATGACTCGTAATGCACGGACAATTCCTAAGGGAATGCTTGCTGCAGAAGCTTTGGCAATTATGCAAAAACACTGTATTACTTCACTAATTGTCATTGATGACGAAAAGCGACCAACAGCCGTTCTTCATCTCCATGATTTATTAAAAGCAGGTGTTTTTTAAATGAATAAATTAATTGAACGAGCCAAAAACATTAAATGCCTTATTTGTGATTTGGATGGCGTTCTTACTGATGGTCTCTTATATATCGATAACCACTTTAATGAACTAAAAACATTCCACATTCATGATGGAGTGGGCTTAAAATTACTCATGACTGCTGGAATCGAAGTAGCGGTTATTACGGGATCGCGCAATGCAGTTGTAGATCATAGAATGCAGCAACTAGGTATTGTGCACTATTATAAAGATCAGTTCGATAAACAAGAGACATACAAGCAACTAAAAGAGAAGTTAAATCTTCAAGATGAACATTTTGCTTATATTGGCGATGATCTTCCTGATGCACCAATTATGCAACAAGTCGGTTTTAGTGTCGCAGTTGCTAATGCAGTACATCAAATTAAAGAAATTGCCATGTGGCAGACAACGCTAACGGGAGGCCGTGGGGCAGTGCGCGAATTATGCGACCTTATTCTCAAAGCACAGAATAAAATGGACTTGGCTATAGCAGGTTATCTAAAAAAATGAATGCAGCAAAACAACTCATGTGGCTTTTTTTTACTTTGATTCTCCTAGCCTGCTCAGGATGGTATTATGGCGGCCGCTCAACGACAATGATTCGTCTGGATAGAGATACTTTAGCGAATTCGGTAGATACGACTATTTCTAATGTTACAGTGCGTCAGTTTAATCAACAAGGCATGCTGGCCAACATACTCACAGCCCCCCTCATGCAGCATATTCAAAATGGCAATATTTATTTATTTCAAACACCACATATTATAGTAAGTCAGGAAGATCAAGCCCCTTGGGATATTAGTTCAAAAAAAGCTAAATCATTTGAAGGTGGCAAACGAATTACTTTTACAGGTAATGTTATAGTACGTCAGCAAAAAGGAAATAATTCACAAGAAAGTACTCTAAAAACAGAAGAAGTAACTTATTTCCCTAAAGAAAAGAAGGCCAGTTCCGATGTGCTCGTGACCTATGAACAACCAGGGAACATCATTCAATCGACTGGAATGAATGCTTATCTTGATGAAAAAAGAGTAGAATTACTTCACCAGGCAAGAGGCAGTTATGTTCCAGCGAACGGTTAACTACAGTCTAATCCTTCTTTTAATGCTTCTGTCTTCTATCGTCCATGCTCTGACAGAGGATAAAGAGAAAATAATGCATGTCATGGCTGATACAGCGGATCTCAGTCAACAAGAGCATAAAGGGATTTATACTGGCAATGTTGAATTAGTACAAGGAACAACAAATCTGCATGCAGCCAAAGCAGTGACCCTAGGAAATGAAAAAAATCAACTCGTTGTGGCTATAGCTAGCGGAATTAGCGGAAAACAAGCCCATTATTGGACCACAACAGATCCCAAGAAGCCACCGGTGCATGCCTATGCAGATACTATTCGATATTATCCCTTACGTCATTTAATTGAGTTAATAGGAAATGCTCGAGTAGAACAAGGAGAAAACTCTTTTTCTGCTGCAAAAATAAGTTATGATACTGAAAAACAACACGTTTTGTCTCAGGGTAACAAAAACAAAAGAATAACTATTATTTATCATCCAGAAAAGAAACCATCATGAACATCCTTGAAGCGCGCAATCTAAAAAAATCTTTTAAATCGCGAACTGTGGTTAATGGCATTAGCATCCATATTAAACAAGGTGAGTGTGTTGGCTTACTCGGTCCTAATGGCGCCGGAAAAACAACCTGTTTTTATATGATCGTTGGCTTGCAATCATGCGATGAAGGACAAATTTTCTTATCTGATAAAGACATCACTGCAAGTGCCATGCATCAAAGAGCACGTTTAGGTATCAGTTATCTTCCTCAAGAAGCGTCTGTTTTCCGTAAACTTACCGTTGCGGAGAATATCATGGCTATTTTGGAGCTTAGAGCGGATTTAAACGAACAAGCTCGGGAAGAAAAGCTGGATTTATTACTTCAAGAATTTCACATTACGCATTTAGAAAAAAGCCTAGGTATGGCTTTATCTGGAGGAGAAAGACGACGTGTTGAAATTGCAAGAGCTCTTGCTATAGAACCTTCCTTCATCCTTCTTGATGAACCTTTTGCCGGAGTCGATCCTATTTCCGTTCTTGATATTAAAAAAATCATTCAACATTTGTGTAATAAAGGCATAGGCGTTTTAATCACTGATCACAATGTAAGAGAAACCCTAGATATATGCGAGCGAGCCTATATTGTCAGCCAAGGAAAAATCTTGTGTGAAGGAAACCCGGAGATTATACTGGCCAATCAACAAGTCAGAGCTGTATATTTAGGCGAAGAATTTACATTGTAACTTGGAACCCGTCATCCCTTCATATACCCGGGATGACCAAACAAAACCGAATTCCGCTGCCACTTCAGCGGTCTACATAATTGACTAACATTTTGATTTAATATGCTGCTCATTATCGACAATTATGACTCATTTACCTACAACCTGGTACAATATTTTCAATGTCTTGACCAGGAAGTGTTAGTTTATACGCATGATCAAATAAATATAAGCCAAATAAAGGAGCTTGCACCGGACCATTTGGTTATCTCACCAGGTCCCAAAGCGCCAAATGATGCAGGGATTTCAATGGAAGCTATTCGCACATTTTATCAAACTATCCCTGTATTAGGTATTTGCCTTGGACACCAAAGTATTGCTCAAGTTTTTGGGGGTCAAATAATACCTGCACCAGAAATAATGCATGGAAGAACATCAACCATAGAACATAACCAGAGTGGAATTTTTAAAAATATTCCAAATCACTTCAAAGCAACCCGCTATCATTCATTAGCAGTAGAAAAAGGCAGTCTCCCAGAATGCCTCTCTATCGATGCCTGGGCTAATGATACAATTATGGCGATTTCACATCGTCAATACCCTGTTTTTGGTCTACAATTCCATCCAGAAGCAATATTAAGCCAGTATGGCCTGCAATTATTAGAGAATTTTTTACAATATGAAACCCAATCTCCTGTTTGAACACCTGATCGCTAAAAAAAACTTAAGCCCAGAACAAATGCATACAGTCATTCATGCGTGTATGTCAGGTGAATATAATGATGCACAAATCGCAACTTTTTTGGCGCTCATGCGGATGAAGGGTGAAACTACAGAGGAATTAATCGCTGCAGCGGAGGTCATGCAGCAATTGGCTCATCCTATAGACCTCGGTTCGAATCTGATTGATATAGTTGGCACAGGTGGTGATGGGAAAAATACATTTAATGTATCTACGGCCTGCAGCTTTGTAGTGGCAGCAGCAGGTTTTCCCGTCGCAAAACATGGAAATCGCTCTGTTTCGAGTCGTAGTGGTAGTGCCGACCTATTAGAACAGGCAGGTTTCAGTTTGACTCTTACCGATAATCAAGTACAAACTTGTATCCAACAATGCGGTTTGGCATTTTTATTTGCACCCCACTACCACCCTGCCATGCAATACGCACGAACTGCACGACAACACTTGGGTATTCGAACTTTGTTCAATTTACTAGGCCCCTTAATTAACCCAGCTCGTGTAAAGAAACAAGTCGTAGGTGTATTTTCAACAGCATGGCAAAAACCTTTAGCTGCAGTTCTTGCTCATTTGGGAAGTGAACGCGCTTTAGTAGTCAGCTCTCAAGATGGATTAGATGAAATCAGTATTGCAGCACCTACAGATGTAATTGAATATCGGGAAGGAACTTTTAATCATTGGATAATTAGTCCAGAAAACTATGGCATAGAGCGCCATTCTTTAGATGAGGTGATTGTTGATTCACCACGTCAAAGTTTAGAATTTATTCAAGATGTATTTTCTGGAAAACAAGGAGCAGCACGTGATATGGTTTTATTAAATTCCGCTGCAGCGATTTACTGTGCTGACGAAAATACGTCTTTTGCAGAGGCATTAGAGCAAGCTAAGATCGCAATAGATAGCGGCAAAGCCAATCAATGTTTTACTCAACTTAGTCAACTAACTCAAACTTTAAATAAAGAATCGCATTATGAATAGTGTATTACAACGTATTGCTGAACGTAAGCAGGAAGAAGTTGCTCTGGCTCAAAAAAACAAGCCGTTAAATTCATTAGGACAACAACCCATTATGGATCGACGTGATTTCGTTGCTGCGCTGACCGTAGATCAAGCCCCGGCAATTATTGCAGAAATTAAACGCGCCTCCCCTAGCAAAGGGTTAATCAGAGAAGATTTTAATGTCGAAGAAATTGCAACAATCTATGCACAACATGGTGCACGTTGCCTTTCTGTTCTTACTGACGTTGATTTTTTTCAGGGTCACCCCGATTATTTAGCTCAAGCAAAAAATCATTGCAAATTACCGATACTCCGTAAAGACTTTATCATCGATCCCTATCAAATTTATGAAAGCCTTGCATTAGGCGCCGATTGTATCTTACTGATTGTTGCCTTACTTGATGATGCCCAACTCGCTGATTTTTGCCAATTAGCGCATGAACTGCAAATGGCAGTACTGGTAGAAAGTCATAGCAAAGAAGAACTGGAACGCGCACTGCGTTTGCCTACGCCTTTAATAGGCATTAATAATCGTAGCCTTCATACGTTTAAGACAGACATTCAACTCAGCATCCAGTTAAAACAATACATTCCTCAAGACAGAATAACGATTACTGAAAGTGGCATTAATACACATACAGATATCAATTTGATGCAGTCTCACGGAATTAATACATTTCTTATTGGAGAAAGTTTAATGAGGGCTAAAGACATAGGGAAAGCCTTAGATCAGCTTATAAAGGGGAAGTAATTGAGTATAGGGCGCTATGTCTGGATGAAGACGAGGAAATATCCCTTCTCCCCCTTGTGGGAAAGGGGTCGGGCTGAGGGTCCATTAACCGAATCAATTACCTTCATCCGCCCTAATGGGCACCTTCTCCCCACGGGGAGAAGGGAGCTTCACTTAACTAAATGGCAATCGCTAGAGGCGTAAGCACCGTATCCTGGTTTTCGCTATCGCTGCACCCAGGCTACACAATGTTTACGCTCAGGGAGTATATGCCCTGAATCTTGGTGAAAGGTTGGAATTGAGTCAAATACAGCCTTTCGGTAGATGGGGCAGGATACAAAAGCTACTCCCAATTTGGCTCAGAAGGCTGTGAAGGCTCGGGCTCAGGAGTTCCAGGAGTATCTGGCTCATAGGGCTCTGGTTCTGATGGATACTCATTAGGCTCATCAGGATACTCATAAGGTTCTGGTATTTCGTCACCGTTTTTCAAAATAGCATCCTTATGTTTGTATTATTTATAAAACATTATAGCAAAAGGAAAGAAAATGAAAGTAGCTGTAATCACCGGAGCTGCAAATGGAATTGGCTTAGCGTTAAGCGAAGTCAATTTACAACGAGGCAACACTGTAGTTATGGTGGATAAAGACGGCATTAAACTCAAACAAGAGGCTGAGCGACTATTATCCCAATTCCCAGAAAAAATTCTGGAAATTCCTTGTGATGTGACTCAACAGAATGAAGTAGCGCAGTTGGTAAAGCAGATTGAGGAGCAGTTGGAACGTGTTGATTGGATCTATAATAACGCGGGTATTATAGGACAATTAGCACCTCTTTGGGACTTATGTCCTGAACATATCCAAAAGGTTATGGAGGTTAATCTATATGGGATGATTCATATCATTCAGGCATTTACTCCTTTCTTATTTCGTCAAACGGTTCATTCACATATCATTAACGTAGCGAGTTTATATGCTTTGTGTACTGGATCACAAACAGCTTCTTATGCGATGTCAAAACATGCGGTACTTGCTTTATCTGAGTCTTTGTATTTTGATTTAGTACGTCTGAACAAGCCAGTGGATGTCTCAGTGGTTTTTCCATCTTTTACAGATACAGCACTTTTATCTCATACAACCAATACAAACTCCTCTTTTCATGAAGCATTAAAGTCACTTTTATCGCATTCTCGATCTGCAGTTGATATAGCAGAACACATCGTTCATGAAGTGGAGCAAAAAAAGTTCTATATTTTTCCAGATAAAGAAGTAAAAGGATATTGTGAAGAACGGACTCAGGCAATGATACTTCAAGAAAAGCCACATGTTACTAATATTGAAAAACTAATGTGTGCTCTCATTAAGCGGCAAGAGTCTCGGCCCTAAAATGTAACCTGGGTGCAGCGCATGGGCGCCAATATCCATGGTGGTGAAAAGTAACTTGGTTTTATTAGCCTCTATTGACAAATAGGTTTGAACAGTTGTGTTGGACCTTGGCCCAACACATCAAGTCGTATGATGGCTGTTTTGATGGACCAAAGCCCAACCTGCGTGCTGTGCTACAAACATGGACATGCCTCGCTATGCTCGGGATAGCAGAGCGTGCACTACAGCCAGGCTACAAAAACCCCACTTAAGCTTCCAGCATATCCAATAACTCTTGGCGGAATTTATGATAATCCACTTCTACGGCATGTCGTATATGCGATTTAAATCGATAATGGGGTTTATCCATTTCTTGAATAATTTTTTCGTGCAATTTATCAGGTCGATTTAAAGTACCCATAATAATACGTGCAACTATTTTTGATTGGTAATCCGCAAGAGGCCAAATACACCCTTGAGGCTGACACAAACCAATAAAATATAAATTATCATAGTCTGGATGCATCATTTTTCTATAAAGGGGTATTTTGGTTGAGTTACTAAAGTCTGCAATTTCTTTATCAAGAAATGGGAAACTGATTTTGTACCCTGTGGCAAAAATTACTGTATCAAACTCTTCATAATTGCCATGAGTAAAATAAACTCGATTTCCTTCAAAATGAGTAATTCCGGGGCGAGGAAAAATTTCTCCATGCCTAATAAAATAGAGCAATTCTGAATTAATGGTTGGGTGAATTTCTAAAGGACCACAATCAGGCTTCATTAATTTATACTTGGCATATCGACCTTGAAGAATACGAATAAAAAAGCTCAAAACTTTCTGTCTTAACCATGAAGGCATCCATCTGATTTTAGCCACAGCATCATCAGTCGGCTTACCAAATACAAATTTAGGAAAAATATTATAGCCTCTACGCATACTAATACAGGTTTTAGGTGAAATACGCGCTATCTCTACGGCTATATCACAAGCAGAATTTCCCCCTCCAACTACCAAAACACGTTGATCTTTAAATACTGAGGCTTTTTTATATTGATGCGAATGGAGTAATTGTCCAGAAAATGTACCTGGATATTCTGGCATGAAAGGGTCCCAATGATGGCCATTAGCAACCAACAAATAATCGAAACACTCTTCATGAGTACCTTGATCGTTTTCAAAAAGAACGTTCCATTGATGATGATCGGTATGTTGTACCTTTACAACATTGGTATTAAAACGGATGTACTTAATCAAATCAAAATGTTCAGCATAACTTTTGAAATAATCTAAAACCAAGGCATGTGCTGGATAATCAGGAAAGTGCGCCGGCATAGGAAAATCTTCAAACTCCGACCACCGCTTAGAACTGATAATATGTGTGGTTTCATAAACACTGGAATGATTATTATCTTCATCATAGATCCAGTTACCACCGATCTGATTATTTTTTTCGAAGACGGTGATATCAGTTATTCCCTGTTCTTGCAAATTTTTAATTGCAGCAAGTCCACTTGGACCTGCTCCAATAACGCAGACACGAGGACAATCTTTTTTACCCTTTTGCTTTATTTGCATTACTCAACACCTTTTTCACTTCATCCATTATCATTGCTTGAACCACAGGATCTTTATCAATCGTGAAATGATTCACTTGAATTCCTTTTATCGTAGCGACATTGATATTGTCAATACGGGTTTTTTCTGGATTTACTGCCCTGAGTTTTAAACCACTAAACATGGGAACAAAACCAGGTTTGTAAAAATTCATCGCATGCTTCACATTTGGAGGTACAATTGTTTGAGACACTGCATCTACAGTAACGAGTAAATCCACTGGAATGCCTGCTTTATCAAGATTACGTGCTACTTTAATTTGCTCATTAGCACCCAAAGAATGCCCTACTAGAATAATAGGTCGATGCATCTTATGTTTTTGATAATAAGAAACAATAGAACGCGTTACATTACCAGCGTTGTACCACATATTACTGGGTGCTGGTATATTACATTCCTCAACAACAGTACCACTGAGTGTTCGCATACCCGTACTAAAAAGTCCAAGGCCACCTAACATCGTATGTACTTCACCCCGATAGGATTGGGTTTTACTCGCCTTTACTGTTTTCACTTGTTTCGTTGATTTCGGAGATGTAGGTTGATGGACCACAGATTGAGCGATCTTTGGTATTGGTTTTTTCTCAGAAGCCCTGCCGCCTGATAAGTCAACACAACCCGTCATACTCATGGTGATGAGGAAAAACAAAAATGAGCAGAAAATACCTAATTTTCTATTTTTGAAGAAAGAGTTCATTTTATTTTTATTCTTATTTTTTAGAGAAAAGATCATAGCCTATTCTTAGAAGGTTTGCCAAGATGGCTTATGCATGAAGTTCACTCTTTGTGCTGTAAGTCTACAATGAATTTTGTTACTCTGCATCTTAAAGATGGAATACTTTTGTTATGTTTAAAATTTAAACCAAAAGGATTGTTTTCTATTTCTTTGTCATTTTTTATGGGATAATTTTAACTTATCATGGAAAAACAAAACAAAATTCTTACAGTAACTCAGCTCAACCGACAAGTTAAAAGCTATCTTGAAAATGAACTGGGAATAGTTGACGTTGAAGGAGAAGTTTCTAATTTGAGTAAACCCTCCTCAGGACATTTTTATTTTACCTTAAAAGACAGCAACGCCCAAATCCGTTGTGTTTACTTTAAAAACCGCCATGTCAGTGCGCATAAACTTACCGATGGCCAGCATATAGTTGCCAGTGGAAGATTGAGCCTTTATGAAGCACGTGGCGATTATCAATTGATCGTGGAACAAATTACCGAAGCAGGTCTTGGTGCACTCTATCAACGTTTTGAAGCGTTAAAAAATAAACTCGCCTTAGAAGGTTTATTTGACACCACAAAAAAGAGACCCATTCCGGTCATGCCTCGTATCATCGGAGTAATCACTTCAACAACTGGGGCTGCAATTCGCGATATACTATCCACTCTTGCTCGCCGATTCCCCTTAGCTAAGGTCATAATCTATCCCAGTGAAGTGCAAGGTGCTGGTGCGGCACAACAATTGATTAATGCATTAGAACTGGCGAATAAGGAACATCGATGTGATGTACTTCTTCTTGCTCGTGGGGGAGGAAGTATTGAAGATCTTTGGGCGTTTAATGACGAGCAATTAGCGCGCCATATTGCAAGGAGCTCAATCCCTGTCGTATCTGGGATAGGGCATGAAACAGATTTTACAATTGCTGACTTTGTATCGGATTACAGGGCAGAAACACCTACCGCTGCCGCTACAGCGGTAACCCCTGATTGTAATGAATTGGTTAAATTATTAAATCACTCTATCTCACGAATGCATGAAGCAACGCATCGTTTTTTGCAAAAATACCAAATTAAACTCCAGCATTTAATCGACAAGATATCATCACCACAAAAAGCAATTGCGAGTTACTGGCAAACTTCCGATTATCTGGAGCGGCAATTAATTGCTCATATGGTGTATCTTATCAAACGAAAAACACATCAATTGCAACTGTGCATCAATCATCTGAATGCTAAAAACCCCAAAACACAAATCAAACAAACCCAGATGCTGTTACAAAAAATTACTTTGCAGTTAATCCAACACATGCAAAATAAAATAAATCAACTTAAATATCAATTAAGAACTCAACTGTCTACCTTGCATGCAGTCAGCCCCTTGGCTACACTGGATAGAGGATATGCAATTGCAACGAAAGAAAATAAGGTTTTGTTTTCCAGTCAGCAAGTAACTATTGGCGACTCAATCGAGATACTCTTGGCACAAGGTAATTTAACTTGCGAAATCACTCAAATTAACGAGTAAAAAGTATCTGCCCAGGAGGGATTCTTGAATTTTGGTGAAAGGTTGGATTTGAACCCTGGTTGCGCGTAAACGATACTGAGGAAACCTAACATACATCCATATGTGGGGCTTCTGATGCTTCTTTTCGCGCCATGCCAAATACTGCCTTTCGGTACATGGGCGTAAACGGATACGTAAAAATGCTTGAAGAATTAAACAATAGTCTGGATTTCATTATAAGCCAAACAAAAAATAACATCCCTATATTGGAAATTATTTTGTTAATACCCTGGCTTTTCTTTTTGGTAAGCCTAGTCTATAGAAAAATATTATTTCTAGGTATCATCCCAAGACATATCCGCGGCGTGCCTGGTATCCTATTTGCCCCACTCCTGCATGCAAATTTCAATCACATTTTTTTTAATTCAATTCCTTTAGTGGTTTTAAGCAATTTCATTTTGATCAACGGACTTAACTATTTTCTAGTGGTTACGGTAATGATTACCATTTTAAGTGGGATTGCTATTTGGTGCTTTGCCAAACCTGGCTTACATGTAGGGGCCAGTGGCCTTATTACCGGTTATTGGGGTTTTTTAGTGAGTAATATCTATCAAAAGGGTACTTTAACGACCATAATCTTGGGAATCATCAGTATCTACTATTTTGCTGGTATTTTTTTTGGTATTTTCCCCAAAGAAAAAGGCATCTCTTGGGAATCCCATTTGTTTGGTCTTCTCGCCGGTTTAGCAGTCAGCTACCTATTTGGACTTTACCCCAATTATTTTCAAGTCATTTCAGACCCAGGTTGGACAAGATAGTAGAAATGTAAACAGGCCCTATGTTATTCTAAAGTGATAAAAAGAAAAATAACTCGAGAAATCAAGATGCACTCACTTAAAGCTTTTTTCTATGCAAGTATATTATGTATTCTGATCTCACCCGCAAATGCGGCCCAAGGAACTAAATTTTATATAGATGGCTGTTGCAGTAATATGGGCGGAATTAGTTATTGTGACTCTTCAGCTGGACGGCTTGTTTGTAAAAATGGTTTTTACTCTACATGTTATTGCACACCACATGCTGTAATGGATTTACAACTCTTTCGGGGTTGCTGCTTATGGAAAGGCGGTCCTGTAACTACTTATAGCATAACAGGGCTTGTTGTATGTAATGACGGCTCTATATCAGAAGAATGCTCATTGAGGCCAGAAGAGAAAATTGCAGCTTGGTAAGCTTCCGATATATACTTCGCGGCTTCTATTATTCCGTGAAGTATAGCCATCAGGAACTTACATGCTCGATCAGATACAATCTACTATCACTTTATTAAAGAAGCAAAAACCATTAATACTTTGCCTAACCAATTACGTCACCATGGATTTTATGGCGAATAGTCTTTTGGCTTTAGGCGCTGCTCCTCTTATGTCTGAGTCTGAAGCCGAAATTGAAGAATTAGCCAATCTTAGTCAAGCTGTATATGTCAACATAGGTACTCTAGATGATGCCTTTATGGAGCGAGCCTTATTTGCAGCTCAAGTTGCACACGCTATAGGTAAACCATTAATTCTAGATCCTGTGGGTGCTGGTGCAAGTAAGCTCCGTACTTCTTCGGCAATGAGATTACTTCCTTTTGCTCAAGTCGTTAGAGGAAATGCCAGTGAAATCATCTCATTAGCGGGTTCAAATGGGGCGACAAAAGGGGTTGAAAGCGCTGATCCTGTGACTGGCGCAATCCAAAGTGCTCAAGTGCTGGCGCAGTCACAAAAAACAGTTGTGATTAGCGGCCCCGAAGACTTTATAACCAATGGAGTGGATCACAAAATACTGCAATTTGGTTCTAGCTTTATGCCACTGATTACTGGAATGGGTTGTACGATGACTGCCGTTCTTAGCGCATTCATTGCCTGTCATTCCGATTATTTTCAAGCAGCACTGCAAGCAACTGCATATTTTAGTTTATGCGGACAATTGGCTCATGAACAAGTAAAAGGGCCTGCCGCATTCAAACAGGTATTTATCGATAATTTATTTCATCCTGACTGGTCATTAATGTCACAAACAATTGAGAGAGTATCGCAAGATGCACTATAAAGCTTTATCTATAGCAGGATTTGATGGTTCTGGTGGCGCAGGAATTCAAGCAGATCTAAAAACCTTTTCGGCATTTGGATGTTATGGGATGACTGTTCTTACTGCATTACCAGTACAAAACACTCATGGTGTTAGACGCTGCTACAGTATTCCATTACAAGCCATAGACGATCAACTTCATGCTCTATTTGATGACATTAAACCCGACAGCATAAAAATTGGTATGCTCTTTAACAGCGAAATCATCGAGTTGGTCTCTTCATTCCTTAAAAAAAGAGCAATAGATATTCCTATTGTTATTGATCCTGTAACTGTTGCTAAAAGTGGTGATCCCTTATTATTACCTGAAGCCGTAAGTTCATTAATAAATCAACTGATGCCACTTGCTACGTTAATTACACCGAATCTTCCGGAAGCAGCTACATTTACAGGGCTGCACGCAAACAATGAAGAAGAAATGTTGAATGTTGGAAAAAAATTACTCGATTTTGGTCCTAAATATGTTTTACTCAAAGGGGGACATCTGTCATCTCAGGAGTCGAATGATTTATTAATAGGAGCAAATGGAGACGTTCATTGGTTTAGAAGCCCAAGGATTCATTCCAAAAACACTCATGGAACTGGCTGTACCCTTTCCGCTGCAATAACGGCCTGTCTTGCTCAAAACATAGATTTAATTGCATCATGTCGCATTGCAAAGAATTATTTATTCCATGCCATAAACGCAGCAAAAGAGAAAAGTGTTGGCCTTGGAAATGGTCCAGTACATCATTTTTATCATCTTTGGCCGGTACAGTTAGAAGATATTTAGGAACATAGCTTTGATGTGTAGCCAAGATTAGGACAACGAACCCACGTCATCCCGAGTACAAGGAGCGATCTCGAATGGTAACATGGTGTGAACTGCACCTTTTTCATTTTTTTCAATTAATTCGCCAAAACTCAAAGCGCTGAAAAGTATTAATAGGTAGCCTATTGTTGAATAGCAAAATACAGTGTCTGAAAAAGATAAGATACAAAAAGAAACCAGCAGACCTAAAAGAAATGGTTTCATTTCATTTAACTGCAACATAGTCGTAAACAATGTGCCTATAAAAATCAGGAAAAGAACCATCCCTACCAAACCAAGTTCGGAAAGAGTCAGCCAATATTGACTATGGGGCTCATTAAGCTTATGCCCCCAAGCAGGAATCGGTTGGTCTTTAACAAAGTTATACTGAAATCCTCCAGTGCCCACTCCTAAAATTGGATGCTTTTCAAATAAAGATTGGGCATATTGATGAAACTGAATTCTAAAACCTAAGGAGGTGTTCGCCTGATTGTTTTGCAAGAGCTTGATTTCATTAATCATTGAAAGAGTTCTATCTTGCATTACGGGACTTAGAACATAAACCAAACAAATTGCCCCAAGAAATATCACCATCCCTAATAGTGCTTTTTTGGGTGTAAATTTTTGTAAGATAACCAGTGACATTAAAATTCCATATGTAACATAGCCTGTTCTTCCAGTATTAATAAATAATATTTGATAACTTCCCACTACAATCATAGGTAAGTAGAAAAACCGCATCCAACCGCTTTTATTATTCTGCAATACTAAAATTAGGGCAAAATAAACTCCTAAAGCAATCATAAAACCCGTAACGATATGATTGTAAAAAATATATCCCGGATCTTCTGTGTTGATCGCAAAAAGTTGTATCTCCTTAAGGCATGAAAGAATGCTGGTGAGTAACATCACCAATATATATGAATTCAAAACCCATAGCCTTGTCTTTGGTTTAACAAACCCCACTGCAAGAATGGGTAAGAAAATGAGTTTAGAATATTTATCAATAACATTATATTGTAAGGAAAATGGAGCTTGAGACCAGAAACAAGCAATAAGGACAAACAAAAACAAAACAAGTGCGGAACGTGCCCATAATGTATTAAATGCGTAAGGTAAAAATTGTCTGTAATAAGGTGTTAATAGCAAAGCAAGCAAGCTTAATATCAATAAAATTGATTTAATGCTGGTGCTTATAGGAATAAAAAAGACCAAGAAAACAAGAAAGGTTGGTGCAATTAAATTAACTTTTCCTTCTAGGAAGCTTCGTATCAAATTAATTCCTCTGTACTTTTTGCCAAAGAAGGCAACTGTTCCATATCAATATCTTGATACAATTGCTTAATGCCACGATAAAATGTTCCTTGTGCATTAAATACTGCAAATAAAAAACCTATTCTGCCATCCAAAAAACCACATTGCAAGATATAACACCGGAGGAACATCCATGAAGTGCTGGCCATCGTTTTTATAAAACTGGGGGTTCTTTTCTTTTGAATATATGTTTTTGCACTATAAGATGAATATTTATTCATCTTATATAAAACATGACTGACGTCTTTAAAGGAGTGGTGCTTAATGGGGCTTTTAATTTTACCTATTCGTGCACCCTCTGGAAGTACTATTTTTTCATGGACAATATCATCACTAAAATGTGCATTCGCTCGTTTAAAAAGACGAATATGACGCTTAGGGCTAGAAGAATACTTTAGGGGTTTATTATAAAAATGCATTTGAATTGCTATTCTAAAAGCATCTGCTGAATTAGACGCCATAGATTTCATGATTTCTCGTTGCAATTCCTCGCTGACTGATTCATCAGCATCAAGATTCAATACCCAGTCACTCCGAGCTTTTGATAAGGCTCTCTGTTTTTGAGCACCATAACCAGGCCAGTCAGTAGAGAAAACATGTTCCGTATATTCTTTGGCAATGGCTACTGTTTTATCGGTGCTTCCCGAATCCAGGACAATTATTTCATCAGCAAATCGAACGGATTCGAGACACCTTCTGATATTCCTCTCTTCATTTTTGGTTATTATTGTTACAGTCAACGTCATTTAAAAAACGCCCTCTCTATGATCATGACTATCAAAATGTAATTTACCATCTTTAACTTTTAAGGTTACATGACCACCGTGCATCAACTTACCGAATAAAAGCTCATCAGCCAGAGGTTTTTTAACATTTTCTTGAATCAATCTGGCCATTGGACGAGCGCCCATGACTTTGTCATAGCCATGTTCAATAAGCCATTCACGAGCCATTTTATCGACGTTAAAGGTAACCCCTTTATGACTTAACTGTTCATCCAACTCCATAATAAATTTATCAACTACAAGACCAATCGTGATTGCATCCAATGGAGCAAAATTAATGATGGCATCAAGTCTGTTTCTGAATTCAGGACTAAATTGTTTTTTAATCACTTCTAGGCCATCATTGCTGTTGTCTTGTTGTGAAAAACCGATAGAATTTCGTACTAATTCTCCGGCGCCAGCATTTGAGGTCATTACCAAAATGATATGCCTAAAATCGGCTTGACGACCATTAGTATCGGTTAAAGTGCCATGGTCCATAATTTGTAACAGCAAGTTAAATACATCTGGATGGGCCTTTTCGATTTCATCAAGCAACAGTACCGCATGAGGATTTTTAGTCACGGCTTCTGTCAACAACCCCCCTTGATCATAACCAACATATCCTGGAGGAGCACCAATTAAACGTGAAACAGTATGTTTTTCCATGTATTCAGACATATCAAAACGAAGTAATTCGATGCCTAAAACATTAGCCAATTGTCGCGTTACCTCTGTTTTCCCAACACCTGTTGGTCCAGCGAATAAGAAACAACCTACTGGTTTTTGTGGATCTCTCAGGCCTGAACGACCTAATTTAATCGCAGAGGCTAATGCAGTAATTGCTTGATCTTGTCCATATACGAGAAGCTTCAAATCACGTTCCAAATTACGCAAAGTATCTTTATCACGAGCAGAAACTTTCTTAATAGGAATACGTGCAATTTTTGCAACAACACTTTCAATTTCGGTAACACTAATTATTTTTTTACGTTTGCTTGCTGTTAATAAATTTTGATAAGCACCAGCCTCATCAACAACATCAATCGCTTTATCAGGCAAAAATCGGTCATTAATGTATTTTGCAGACAGTTCAGCAGCAGCTTTCAAGGCAGGAATAGTGAATTTCACACCATGATGCTCTTCCAAGCGCCCTTTTAATCCTTTCAATATTTCAAAAGTTTCGTCTACTGTAGGCTCAGGAATATCTATTTTTTGGAAACGTCTTGCTAAGGCTCTGTCTTTTTCAAAGATACCTCGGTATTCCTGATAAGTTGTTGAACCAATGCATTTTAGCTCGCCATTTGCCAGTAAGGGTTTAATAAGGTTTGATGCATCCATGACACCACCTGATGCTGCACCAGCACCAATTATAGTATGAATTTCATCAATAAATAGAACAGCCCCTTCCTGTTGTCCTAATTGCTTTAACACTGCTTTTAATCGCTTTTCAAAATCCCCACGATACTTAGTACCTGCAAGTAACGCACCCAGATCAAGTGAATAGACAATACAATCACGGATCGCATCAGGTATTTCACCATCCACGATACGACGTGCCAATCCCTCCGCAATTGCGGTTTTACCCACCCCTGCTTCACCAACGAGCAAAGGATTATTTTTTCTGCGACGACACAATACCTGAATGGTACGTTGTATTTCTTCATGACGTCCGATCAAAGGGTCAATTTTTCCTTGCTTCGCACGTCTATTCAGGTTTGTACAATAACTTTCTAAAGGTGATTCATTGCCTTCTGATGAACTCATATCATCTTCCATAGAGTTCATGTTCTCATGCATATCATTGTTTTGATACTTAGAAACACCATGAGAAATATAGTTAATCACATCAAGTCGTGTGATATTCTCACGGCGTAAAAAATAAACTGCCTGACTTTCTTGTTCACTAAAAATTGCTGCTAAAACGTTAGCCCCTGTTACCTCAGTTTTTCCTGCAGATTGAACATGAAATACTGCGCGTTGCAATACACGTTGAAAACCTAAAGTAGGCTGAGTTTCCCTATCTAATTCATCCTCAGGGATCCTAGGAGTAGTTTCATCAATGAATTCAATTAAATCACGGCGTAGGGCTTCAATATTTGCATCACATGCTTGCAATACACTTCCTGCCGCTGGGTTATCAAGCAATGACAACAACAAATGCTCAACGGTCATAAATTCATGACGTTTCTCTTTTGCTTCCTTGAAAGCTAAATTCAAGGTGAATTCAAGTTCTTTATTTAACATTGTCGTTGCTCCTCTTCAGCCCACAGCAATTTACTCGGGTTCCATGCTCGATAGCAATGGGTGCTGATTCATTCTGGCGTACTCATTTACCAGAGCTACTTTTGTTTCTGCTATATCTCGTGTAAATACCCCACACACGCCTTTTCCTTGGATATGAACCTGTAACATCACCTGAACTGCAATTTCTTCATTAAGATGAAAAAAATGCTTCAGTACATCAACTACAAAATCCATAGGTGTATAATCATCATTGAGCAACACCACTTTGTACTTTCTAGGCACTCTAATCTCTGTGCTCTGTTCCGGCTCAGCGACTTTATGCCTTACAATTTCCTCTAGATTTTGCCCAGTCATAATATACAACCTCTATATTATTTTTATAGACTCACTATGCACTTTTGGCCAGTAAAATCAGTTATTTTTAACGAAAAAATTAGTCTTTGGAATAATCAAAAACATATTGGTTAGATAGCATTCATTAATGCTATAAACTGAAAAAGATATACATTGTAGCCTAGGTAAAGCAAAGTGAATCTTAGGAGCCCCTCTTCGTCCTCCCTTAAATTACTCTGCAATTCACCTCGGCTATTGGATATCCATTCAATTTACATATGCTTAATTATCTCATCTCCAAAACCAGAACTACTAACTAAAGTAGCACCGATCATACCACGCTCAAAGTCATAAGTTACAGTTTTGGCTGCTATGGCACCTTGCATGCCTTTGATAATTAAATCAGCAGCTTCATTCCATCCCATATGACGGAGCATCATTTCAGCAGAAAGAATAATTGAACCTGGATTTACTTTATTCTTTCCTGCATATTTGGGTGCTGTTCCATGAGTTGCTTCAAATACAGCAACTTCATCACTGATATTTGCTCCCGGAGCAATACCTATACCCCCTACTTGAGCAGCCAAAGCGTCAGAAATATAATCACCGTTCAAATTAAGTGTCGCTATTACGCTGTAATCTTCTGGTCTTAAAAGAATTTGTTGCAGGAACGCATCAGCAATTACATCATTAATGATGATTTGCTTACCTGTTTTAGGATTCTTGATTTCCAACCAGGGACCGCCTTCATATTCTTTAGCACCAAAAACATCACGTGCCACTTGATAACCCCAATCTTTAAATGCACCCTCGGTAAATTTCATAATATTGCCTTTATGAACTAAAGTTACCGTATGGCGGTCATTATCAATCGCATATTGGATTGCGGCTCTTACTAACCGTGTAGTCCCAGCCTTAGAAACGGGTTTAATTCCTATACCGCAGTGCTCAGGAAAACGGATTTTTTTAACGCCCATATCCTTCATTAAGAATTCAATCACTTTCTTTGCTTCAGGAGTATCCGCTTGCCATTCAATACCAGCATAAATGTCTTCTGAATTTTCCCTAAAAATAACCATATCTGTTTTTTCTGGTTCTTTAAGCGGACTTGGAACACCCGTGAAATAACGAATTGGTCGTAAACACGTATAGAGGTCCATTTCTTGGCGAATTGCCACGTTAAGTGAACGAATTCCACCACCAACTGGAGTCGTCAATGGGCCTTTAATTGAAACAACATATTTTTTCATTGCATCTAAGGTTTCTTTAGGTAACCATTGATCGGAACCGTAAACTTTAGTTGCTTTTTCACCGGCATAAACTTCCATCCAAGCAATTTTTCTCTTATCGCCGTATGCTTTTGCAACCGCCGCATCAACGACTCGAATCATAGGGGGTGTTACATCAACACCAATACCATCTCCCTCGATAAAAGGAATAATGGGATTATTAGGTACACGAAGTGACAGATCCGCAGCAACAGTAATAGCCTCACCTTGTGAAGGCACTTTGATTTTATCGTATGTCATTGACAACTCCGTAAAATTAGAGAAAAGGCAATGATAGCATGTGATAACTTGGAATCCCAAGTATCATTTCTATTAAATTACTTCACTTGGATGCTTACTAAGCAGACTGAATTAAATACCTAGCATTTTACGCGCCAATCTGATGTCGGATTTAAAATTTATGATGAAAAATGTAAACTTAGCTTAGCTACCTATAGCTTTTCTGACTGAGCGACATTGAAAGATGAAAAAGAAATGCTAGCTATTTAATTCTGCCAGCTTATGCATGATGCAACATTTTAATTTGCTCGATCAGCTGATCATATCCTGCTTCAACGTTGATATAATCATTTTTTGATAAATATATAGACAAAGATCCATCATCTGTTGCGGCAGGTTTTTGTAAAACTCCATTATACCCTTTGCTTTTTAAACGAAGAAAATCATTGATTTTGGTGACTAAATAAAAATTACGAAAGTAATTTTCAGGAGTCATATGAATTGCCTGCGCATCATTTTCTAATGTCTTCCCTGGCAGATAATCCTTAAGTGAATAAGTTGAATTGTTATGAACAGCAACTACTTTGCCTTTTGGCAACAATTGTTTGATTTTAGTTGCCAGTTTATTTACTTCCTGATGCGCCTGGGGATTATATTGGCCAAACTGCGATAAAGTTTTCTTAATCCCGTTATCTGTAAAAATACGATTGGGATCAAACTCATAACGTTGGTTATTTAAATGAAATACGATATTACGACCTCCAGAATGGACCAAAGCAATAAGGCTCCCCCCTTCCTTTTGAATCACAGTTTGGGCTGCTTTTAAAGCCGTTTGTTCGTTATGATGCAAATGGATATAAGTTTTTCCTTTGCCTACTAAATGCTTAATTTCTACTTTCTCATCCCCAACCATAACAATATGATTCATCGCATAAGCAAATTGACAAAAGAAAAGCGAAACAAGTATCGAGTATTTCATCTACGATATACACCCAGACATAATTTTTACAATGCTGGATATTGTACAAGAATTAACCTATGAAAACAATGAATTGGGTAAAGGAATTGCTCGCCATATTGAAAACACCTACTATAAGGCCACTCTACCTTTTTGATAATATCTAATGCCTGAAATAATATTGTTCAACAAGCCCTATGGTATCGTCAGCCAATTTTCTGGAGATAATCCAGAACATACATTAGCTGCTTTTATTCATAAGCCCCATTTTTACGCAGCAGGCCGATTAGATAAAAATAGTGAAGGATTGTTATTATTAACAAACGATGGCTCATTGCAACACCAATTAACTCATCCTAAATTTGAAAAAAGAAAATATTATTGGGTTCAAGTAGAAGGCATACCCTCTAAAGCAGATTTGGAACCACTTAAAAAAGGCTTGGTCCTTAAAGAGATTACATTTTTACCTGCTGAAGTAAAATTTATAGACGAACCGCGGTTATGGCCTCGTAATCCGCCAATTCGCTTCAGACAGAATATTCCTACCTGCTGGCTAGAAATCATTTTAAAAGAAGGTAAAAATCATCAGGTTCGCAAAATGACCGCAGCAATTGGGTTTCCCACTTTAAGATTAGTACGACATCAAATTGGTAATTGGAAATTAGAGGATTTACAACCTGGTGAATACCGAACAATACAGCACCATTTCAAATAACCCAACCCTCATCACGAGTGCGGCGGTGAGCGCCATCGGAATACAGTGCTACAGCATCGAAATCCCTCACTAAGCCCGGGAATGAGGATTCAGCGATAAACCAATCGCTTCAGCAAAGTATCTTCTCCAAGTAAGCGAATCCACGGCCAGAGAAACATACCCACCAAAGCACTCGCTACGGGTGTAAATAAGCTGTAATTGAAACCAAGTAGCGCGGTGATTAAAGAAATAATAGATTGATATAAAAGACAAAAGAATCCAATTAAAAAAATTTGTTGCATCATTGAAAAAAACTGAAACCGCCGCGATTTGCTGGAAGCAATCCAGGTGACTAAAAGTAAAGCAAATGAATGTTCCCCAATTACTGTGGCAAGTAACACGTCTAATAACAATCCAACAAACAATAATGTAGTCAGTCTAAAATTACCTGGCAAAAAATATTCTATATAAAGTACAAGCAACAAAACCCAAGGAGGTCGAAAAGCAGAAATTAATTCCGGCATAGGTAATATGGATAAAAGAAGAGCTATAATAAATGCCAAGCACAACCGTATGCGAAGATTTCTCATCACATGGTCTCCTTGGCATTTAATCGCTCATTAATTTGTTCATTCAATAGCTCTTGTTCCGCATCAGGCCAGATCAGTAATACAAGTCGGTTACGATTGAGCAGCGCGACGGATTTGACTTTCACTTTCACAAAATCTTCGCCAGGAATACTGTTCACTTCTTCCACGAAACCTACAGGATAACCTTCTGGATAATGTCTGTCCAAACCGGAGGTGACTAATACATCGCCAGGATGAATTGACGACGTTTTTGGTAAATTAATTAGGGATAATTTCTCTATATCATTTGTTCCAACAAGAATGGCCCGCTCCCCAGTACGATTGTTTCGCACAGGCACTGCACTTTTAGAGTCAGAAATAAGTAAGACTGTACTGGTTATAGGACCAACATCAACAATTTGCCCCATAACACCTTTTGCATCCAAAACAGGTTGCCCTACATATGCTCCATCACGCTTTCCTTTATTTAAAACAACTACTTGACGTGAATTGCTGGTATCCACAGCAAGAATTTGTGCCGCCATTGCACGCATATCCGCCTGTGACGAGGTAAGGAGTAATTCTTTTAGTTGCGAATTTTCTTTTTGGATTACCGTTAATTTTTGTAACTCTGCTTCCAACATAGTTTGTTGGTATCGCAATTGCATATTTTCGGCAATTAATGCTTTTTTCGCACTGACAAGTGACTGTACCCAGCCAATTACGCGTACAGGATAATCTACTGCATATTGTAAGGGGGCAACAATAAAGGAAAAACCGCTTCGCACACTATCTAAATAACGATAATGATAATCAGAGAACATTAAGAAAACAGAAAAGACAAGAGCGAGTACAAATCCTATGGAGCTGTACCCGCCCCTGCTAAATAATCTGTTATATGTATTATTCTGTTGAGAGGAAATCACCGCCACGCAAGTCCATGGTTTCTAAAGCTTTACCACCACCACGTGCTACACAGGTTAGCGGATCTTCAGCAATTAATACAGGTAAGCCAGTTTCTTCCATCAGCAGAGTATCTATGTTTTTCAACAGAGCTCCGCCTCCAGTTAGAACCATACCACGTTCAGCAATATCAGCTGCTAATTCAGGTGGAGCCAATTCTAACGCTGCTCTCACAGCACCAACAATGCCAGATAAAGGCTCTTGCAGTGCTTCTAAAATTTCTGCACTGGTTAGAATGAAACTACGAGGAACTCCTTCAGCGAGATTTCTTCCACGAACCTCTATCTCAAATAAATCACGACTTGGGAACGCTGAGCCAATTTCATGTTTAATACGTTCTGCGGTAGTTTCACCAATAAGTGTTCCGTAGTTACGACGAACATAAGATACAATAGCATCATCAAACTTATCGCCACCTATGCGAACAGACTGGTGATACACAATTCCACTTAAAGAAATAATAGCTACTTCAGTGGTACCACCACCTATATCCACAACCATAGAACCACTGGCCTCTTCTACGGGCATTCCAGATCCTAAAGCAGCCGCCATAGGTTCTTCAATAAGAAATACTTCACGAGCTCCAGCACCCATTGCGGATTCACGAATTGCACGACGTTCAACTTGCGTAGAGCCACAAGGAACACAAACCAGAACACGTGGGCTTGGTCTTAAGAATTTATTTTCATGTACTTTATGTATAAAGTGCTGCAACATTTTCTCAGTAACAAAAAAGTCAGCAATCACACCATCTTTCATTGGTCTAATCGCATTAATGTTGCCTGGAGTCCTTCCCAGCATTCGCTTCGCTTCAAGACCAACAGCTGCAACTCGTTTTTGTCCTGATTCATTACGCAAAGCAACTACGGAGGGTTCATTTAAAACAATCCCTTTATCTCTTACATAAATCAATGTATTGGCTGTTCCCAAATCGATCGATAAATCATTGGAAAACACACCCCTTAATTTTCTGAACATAAGCCGCAATATCCTGTTCTTTTTTTTGTGCGCTACTTTATCCTAAATTTGGATAAAAATCGACAGTTCTTATACAACAATTTTAAATTAAAGAGTGAATTTTTATACATGCAGATGATTTTGTGTTTTTGAACGGAAAACGCGAATGCAAAAAATAGCTTCTAATACTGTTTATGAATCCTAGAACACTCTACTTTGCTCGATGCTTAGTTATTTTTTAGCCGTACCCGCTTGAATTTTTAACACGAGCCCCGAGTTACGGCTGCCCTCACCCAAGCTGATTGAAGTTTGATAACCTCATTAGTCTAAGTGCAACGCCGCGAAACCCGGGATATAGTTTGATTTTTTATAGGTCGGACATAACACTTACAACAGCGACCTAAAATAACTTGTTTATGATTTATTCTATTTTATTAATAACAAATACTTGATTTAATTTATCTCGATTTGTAGTCATAAATCGCTGCCCCAAGCCCTTCACATCGGCAAGTTCTTCCAATGATTTAAATCCATGATGACTTTTCCGATAGGCAATAATTGCTTCAGCGCGTTTTTTGCCTATACCCTTTACAGAACCGGTAAGTGTTGATAAATCTGCGGTGTTAAGATCAATCTTATGAATGACTATAGGGGGCTTTTTTTTCACGGAAGACTCTTTAGGGATGACTGCATGAGCAGAAAGAGTGATTACAGATAATGACAATGCAGTAGCAATAAATTTTGCTCTCATAATTTTCTCCTAATTGTTGGACTAAGTGGCTCGTTCCAGAGCCGGCAGAAGTATCCCAAGATTTTGGCGCACTGTCGAGTGTTTTTTTTAATTTTTTGCTTAAAGTTCAATGAGTAACAAAAAATTTGTCCCGATTCTTAACAAATGCATCCTTCCCCTTCTGCCATCTCAAAGCCTCGTCATACCGGGCGTAGCGAGGGATGACATCGTGGCTCGGAATGACGAGAAGGGAGGAGCGAAATGAAGTCAAACGGCTGTGGTCTTATATAGTACGTAAGCAACACATGCAGTTAATTTTTTCACCATGTCCAAGTGCAAAAATTCATTAGGACCATGCGCATTAGATTGAGGTCCTAACACTCCGGTAATCATAAATTGTGCCTCCGGAAATTTCTTTCCTAACATTCCCATAAAAGGTATGGTTCCTCCCTCTCCAAAGTAAGCAGCTGGTTTACCATAATAAGCCATTGATGCTTCATCAGCAGCTTTTTCTAACCATGAGGCAAGTTTGGGTGCATTCCATCCTTGTGATCCATCACCTATCTTAAAACGTACTTTGGCATGATAAGGAGGATTTGTTGTTAAGGCATCATGCATTACGGTTGCAGCAACTTTAGGATCAACTAGGGGTGGCAAACGCATAGACAGTTTGAATGACGTTTGAGGGCGTAAAACATTTCCTGCGTCCGCTATGGCAGGAAATCCGTTAGCTCCAGTCACTGTTAATGCCGGTTTCCAGGTTCGATTTAAAATTAATTGTTTTCTGTCCTTTGTGACTGGTTCAACCCCAGCATATAATGGAAATTCAGCATAAACCGAATCTCCTAGAACCTGAGCACATTTCTCGGCTTGTTGCGTTCTTTCTTCAGGAATATCACAATATAATTCAGGTAATTTCACTTCTCCTGAAACTTCATCTTCTATTCGACTAATCAATTGTCGAGCTACCCGAAAACTGTCTGCAACAATACCACTTGCCGCACCGGAATGAACTCCTTCACGAATTAGTTCAATGGATAGTTCACCTACCAAATTACCGCGCAATGAAGTAGTCATCCATAATTGTTCGTAATTACCTGCTCCAGAATCAAGACAAATAACCAAGTTGGGTTTGCCAATCCGTGCATTGAGCAATTCAATGTAATAAGGCAGATCGTAACTACCACTCTCTTCACACGCTTCAATAATTAAAACGCAACGTGGAATAGCTAAACCTTGTTGTTGTAAAGCAGAAATCGCAGTTAACGAAGCATATGCAGAATAGCCATCATCTGCAGCTCCCCGGCCATATAAGCGCCCATCTTTTAATACCGGTTTCCATGGATGCAAATCCTCGTTCCATCCTGACATTTCAGGTTGTTTATCGAGGTGGCCGTACAACAAAACCGTTTCGTCAATCTGACCAGGAACTTCGATAAAAATTAAAGGTGTACGCCCTTCCAATCTCATAATTTCCAGCATCATTCCTTTAGGTGCATGGGCTTTACACCAATTAGCAATATGACTAACCGCCTGCTCCATTAATCCATGTTCCTGCCATTTTGGATCAAAATGAGGTGATTTATTCGGAATTTTTATGTATTCGCATAAGCTGGGAATAATTTCCTTTTCCCATTGACCACATACAAAATCATACAGTGCTTGCGGATTGAACATGAATTTGCTCCTCAATTATAGCTACAATTTGGTCCGTAGCCGACTTAATATTTAGTGCATTGATTTTATTATGAACATCCCTTTTATTTTTCTCCAGTTCATGCAAACTTTGCAGCAAAGTGTCTGTATTTAAAGCGCGATCTTCAATGACGAGGCTAATTCCCAATCCTTGGAAATATCGTGCATTTTGGATTTGATCTCCTCGACTGACCTCAGCCGGTAAAGGAATTAGAATATGGGGCTTACCTAGAGCCAAAATTTCATAAAGGGAATTAGCCCCAGCTCGAGAAATAATGATTGACGCTGCAGCAAACAAATCCGCTAATTCGTCATGAACGTATTCAAATTGTTTGTACCCTGCATGATCAATTAAAGAAGGTTCTAATTTCCCTTTCCCACAAATATGAATAATTTGATATTCCTTGGTTAATTGCTCTAATGCATCACGAATACTGCGATTGATAGAGCCTGCTCCCAAACTACCCCCGATCACTAAAAGACAAGGTTTTTTAGAATTAAATCCACAGAGCTCAAGACCGCGGTCACTATTACCTTCAAACAACTGCTCACGGATAGGCGTACCCGTGACTTCAATTTTATTTTGCTTTTTAAAGTGCTTTTTCCCCGCCTCAAAAGTCAGGCAAATTTTATTAACAAAAGGAAAACAAAGTCGATTAGCAAGTCCAGGACTCATATCCGATTCATGAGCAACAACAGGAATCCGATTTAACCAAGCCCCCACTACTACTGGAAATGCGACAAACCCTCCCTTGGAAAAAACCACATCGGGTTTCATCTTATTAAGCAAGAAAAATGATTGCACGATACCCAGTATAATTTTAAAAGGATCCAATAAGTTTTTTACACTCAAATACCGACGTAATTTACCGCTGCTGATCCCATAAAATGGGATTTTAAGCGGTTCTATCATCTGCTTTTCAATACCATTCGCTGAACCAATATAGGCAATTTCCCAACCTTTATGACTTAATTCACGTATCAATGCCATATTAGGCGCAACATGTCCTGCGGTACCTCCTCCCGTAAAAACAATCATTGGCATCATAAAATCTTCCTAATAAGTAAACTTAAGTCTATAGCTTGAATCGACTTGGTAATCGCACCAACGGAAATGAAATCAACACCTAACCGCCCTATTGCAGCAATATTTTCCAGAGTAACCCCTCCGGACACTTCTAATGTGCAATGTTTTGGTTGATTCATTTTCACTGCTTTTTCAAGCATACCCTGACTAAAATTATCCAACATAATTCGATCTGGATGAGCACAAATGGCTTCGCGCAACTCATCTAGAGTTTCCACTTCTACCTCAACTAACATTTCTTTATGACTTTGTCTTGCCAAAGCAACCGCTTTAGCTACGGAGCCACATGCTGCAATATGATTCTCTTTAATTAAAACAGCATCGTAAAGCCCCATACGGTGATTAAAACCACCCCCACAAGTTACCGCATATTTTTGGGCCGATCTTAAACCTGGAATCGTTTTACGCGTGTCCAGTAATCGAGTCGGTGTGCCCTGAAGCTTTTGGGCATATCGATAGGTTTGCGTCGCTGTGGCTGAAAGAGTTTGTAAAAAATTTAATGCAGTACGTTCGCCTGTTAAAATACTTCTTCCTGAGCCATATAGAGTACATAGAGTAGATGGTGCTGCTAACCATTCTCCTTCAACAACATGCCACTCCAGTTTAACTTGGTCATCAAGTTGATTAAATACCTCTTTGACCCAAGCTTGACCACATACGACCATAGGCTCCCGTGAAATAATTTCAGCCTCAACCTGAAGCTGAGCAGGCAACAAAATCGCAGTAACATCACCATCACCTACATCCTCATGTAATGCACGGGATACATCGGCTTTTATATCTAAAGAGGGGTTATTCATGTGCTACTTTCCTATCTTTCGCCGCATAACGTGCTTTGAGTAACAGAGGAGCAATAAACGTGGTAATCATAACCATTAAAACGATTGCAGAAAACAAATCATCGGAAATAACACCTAGAGTTCGACCAATCGAAGCAAACACTAAACCTACTTCACCGCGTGGTAACATACCCATGCCAATGAGCAAACGATCATCTGAAGGGCGCGCCCCATAGCCACTGATTAATTTACCTGCTACCGCTGCGACGATTAAACCAGTTGCCAAAATGATAACATTCCAATGGTAAAAACTTTCCAATTTAACCTGGATACCAATTACGATAAAAAACATAGGCGCCAATATGGATTCCAAAGGAGATAATAAATGATAAATACTGCGATTTTCTTGTTGGCTCAGAGGGATACCATCGAAATAGTCATCATGAAGAATTATTCCCGCCGTAAACGCACCAATAATTGTGGCAAGTTGGAGCACTGAGGCTAACCAAGAGAGAATCATAATAAACAGAAAGGAAATAAATAATTTTGCTTCCCAAGGTTCAAGAAAACGAAAAAAATGAATAGCCTTACGTAAAACAATTGGGCCTAAGAACAAAGTTCCTGCAAAAAATAATGCGGCACTCACCATAATGCGTAATACCACCATTATATCGACTACACCACTAATTACTAAGGAACTAACCACCGCTAAAATGATCAGGCCCAATACATCATCTAACATCGCTGCACCCAAAATGATTTTTGCTTCCCGAGTACGTAATTTTTTCATTTCAGTCAGTACTCGGGCTGTAATACCTATACTGGTCGCACTCAGAGTAGCAGCGATAAATAAATCAGATTGATAGGAACCATCAGGCATTAATAGGTAAGCGACACCAAACCCTAGGAGCATAGGTGCGATCACCCCAATCAAAGCAACAAAAAATGAATCACGGCCTGTTTGTTTCATTTCTGCTATTGAGCCTTCCAAACCCACCATAAAGAGAAGAAAAATAACCCCATATCGTGAAAAAATATCCACAATATAAGCTATTTTCAGAAAATCGGATCCGTGCGGTCCGCTTAAAGCGCCAACAATTTGTTGTGCATAATTGGTGTTAGGGATAATTGATGTAACTGCTTGATTTAACGGAACTCCTTTGAGTATTTCTCTGACTATATCAAAAATTGAAGAACCTTCTCTTAATAAAATAGCCAATGGAAATCCATAATAATAAAATAAATTACCGACAAGAATTCCGATGACTAACTCACCAAGAACACTAGGCTGATTTAAGCGTCTTGCTGTATAACGGCCAATAATTGCAAAGAAAAAAATCGTAGTTACACCAAGCAATACAAACGCAACCGGATCAACATGATCGGGATCAGCCGAGGCAAAAGCCATCGCAGGGCATATTCCTGCAATAAAAAGCCACCATTTTAAACGCTGCATTACAGTTCCATACTTTGCTAAAATACTCTCTTCGTAAATGTACTCATAACCTAGTGACATGGAGTGAACCCTGGGGTTCGGCCCGCTCCTAGTGTTCACCCAGACTACACTGACAATATTGCCTGCACAGTTACATCAGTCTCATATAAATTATTGTTTTGCCAAAAATAAACAGGTTTCCAAAACAGAGTCCGGGTTAAGTGACACACTCTCGATACCCTCTTTCATTAACCATTGTGCAAAATCCTGGTGATCTGAAGGTCCTTGGCCACAAATACCTATATATTTATTCGCCTTTTTACATGCAGAAATGGCCATATGTAACAAAGCTTTTACTGCATCATTACGCTCATCAAATTGAGCAGCAATCAATCCTGAATCTCTATCTAAACCTAAGGTTAACTGAGTTAAGTCATTAGAACCTATAGAAAAACCATCAAAATATTCTAAAAACTTTTCTGCTAACAATGCATTGGAGGGTACTTCACACATCATGATTACACGCAGTCCATGTTTGCCGCGCTCAAGCCCATGTTGTTTTAAAACCTGAATCACATTACTGGCTTCAGAAACAGTCCTTACGAAAGGGATCATCACTTCTACATTGGTTAAGCCCATTTCTTCTCGAACTCGTCGTACTGCTTTACACTCCAAGGCAAAGCATTCGGCAAAAGATTCAGAAACATAACGTGATGCGCCTCTAAAACCCAACATCGGATTTTCTTCATGTGGCTCATATAAATTACCGCCAATAAGATTAGCATATTCATTGGATTTGAAATCTGATAATCGCACAATGACAGGCTTAGGATAAAACGCAGCAGCAATTGTCGCAATTCCCTCTTTTAATCGTTCGATATAATATTCAACTGGAGAAGCATAAGCCGCTGTTTTTTCAATAATAAATTGTTTTAATTCTTTATCTTTTAGGTTATCAAAATCCAGCAACGCACGTGGATGAATACCAATTGTATTGGAAATTAAAAACTCTAAACGAGCTAAGCCCACTCCTGCGTTGGGAATGGACTGGAATGTAAAGGCTCTTTCAGGATTCCCAACATTCAACATGACTTTCATCGGTAACTCAGGCATGGTTTCTACATCAAGGCGCTCTTGCTCATAAGGCAATATACCTGCGTAAACATAACCGTTATCGCCTTCAGCGCAGCTAACAGTCACTTCATTACCATCACGTATAGTTTTTGTCGCATCCCCACATCCGACCACAGCAGGAATACCCAATTCACGAGCAATAATAGCCGCGTGACATGTTCGACCACCACGGTTAGTCACAATAGCAGAGGCACGCTTCATAACGGGTTCCCAATCAGGGTCAGTCATATCTGAAATCAATACATCACCGGGTTGGACTCGGTCCATTTCACTGACGTCTTTAATAATTCGTGCTTTACCTTGGCCTATACGTTGTCCGATACTGCGACCTTCGGCGAGTACTTCACCCTTCTTTTTAAGAGTATATCGTTCCAATATTTGTTTATTGTCACGACTTTTTACTGTTTCAGGACGAGCTTGTAATATGTACAGTTGACCATTCAAGCCATCTTTCGCCCACTCTATATCCATCGGCCGGCCATAATGCTCCTCAATAATCATGGCTTGATGAGCTAAACGCTCCACTTCATCTGGGGTTAAAGAAAATAATAATCGCTCTTTCGCATCAACATCGACCGTTTTAACACGTTCTTTCTTGCTGGGATCATCACAATAAACCATCTTTATCGCTTTACTACCTAGATTTCTGCGAATTACTGCGGGTTTACCTGCTTTTATTCCAGGTTTATGTACGTAATATTCATCAGGGTTTACGGCTCCCTGAACAACCATCTCACCCAAGCCATAGGATGAAGTAATAAATACTACCTGATCAAAACCTGACTCAGTATCCATAGTAAACATCACGCCACTTACAGCCAAATCACTACGAATCATCTGTTGAATACCTGCAGATAAAGCGACCTCATGATGTTCAAACTGATGATGTGTACGATAAGTAATGGCTCTGTCATTGAATAATGATGCAAAAACATGCTTTATTGAGAGTAGAACCTCATCAATCCCTTTTACATTTAAAAAAGTTTCTTGCTGACCGGCAAAGGAGGCATCAGGCAAGTCTTCTGCTGTTGCTGATGAACGAACTGCCACACTAAAATTATCATGGCCAATCGTTTTCGCCAGCTGTTCGTAAGCAACTCGCACTGAACGTTCAAACTCAGGGGTAAATGGCGTGTTGACAATCATTTGTCTAATCTCTTTCCCTACCACAGCTAATTGCTGCACATTATCTGCATCCAGGATTGCTAATTTTGCGTAGATTTTTTTATCTAAATTATCCTGAGACAAAAACTCCCGAAATGAGTCTGCGGTCGTCGCAAAACCACCAGGAACAGCAACTCCTGCTGAGGATAAATGACTGATCATCTCTCCAAGAGAGGCATTTTTTCCACCAACCTGCTCCAGGTCGTGCATGCCAAGATGTGCTAAATCAATAATATGTGTTTTGACCGTCATAGTTACCCCGAGCCCATAAAATGATAAGTTGTCATTTTACTGAAAATGTACGGCTATGGGAATTGAAACTTTATTGTCAGACAATATTCGTACTCATATCTTAAATTCATCGGATAGTTTTCTTGATCCAGGATATGAGTACCTATACTTGGGTCTGTCTAGGATTCGCTAGATTATGCGTTACTTGCAGCCAAAGCCTGAGAAAAATCCTTATGGAAATTCGCGGCGCCCAGAAGTTCAATGATCCCCCCTTTGCGTAGTTTTTCCTCTACCCGTGAATTCGCTCCACTTAAAATCACTCTCACTTTTCGTTTATGTAAATCTTCAATCACTTCTTCCAAAGTTTGCAAACCGGTTACATCCATAAAGGGAACCCAACGCATTCTAAGGATTAAAGTCTTGGGATCAGAATGAGTTACTGCTAAAGCATGTTGAAATGCTTCAGCGGCAGCGAAGAAAAAAGGGCCTTCGACGGCATAAACCAACACACCATCAGGCAAATTGTCCATATTTTGTCGTGCCAATTCATGCGCCAATTCTTCCTGAGACATTTGCTGTACTTCAACACTAGAAGCCATACGCCGTATAAAATGCAACACAGCAATAATTACCCCTATATTTACTGCAACCACCAAATCAACAAACACGGTAAGGAAAAAAGTGACTAATAAAATCACCACATCAGCTTTGGGGGCACGTTGTATTAATTTAACAAAATGTTTTACTTCACTCATATTCCAAGCGACGACAAATAAAATTGCGGCCAATACGGTAAGAGGTATATTTACTGCCAATGGAGCCAAGAAAAGAATAATGAGTACCAATGTGAGTGCATGAATTATCCCTGCTAACGGGCTATTTCCCCCATTGCGAATGTTTGTTGCAGTACGTGCAATCGCCCCTGTTGCTGCAAACCCTCCAAATAAGGGTGCAAAAATATTCGCGATTCCTTGACCAATGAGCTCTTGATTGGAATTATGTTTTGTGCCCGCCATCCCATCAGCGACTACTGCAGATAAAAGAGACTCTATGGCACCCAGCATGGCAATAGTAAACGCAGGTCCTATCAATTCGAGCACTCTATCTATTGTCAGATCAGGGAGTTTAAATTCGGGTAAACCTTGAGGTATTCCTCCAAATAAGGAACCTATGGTAGCCACCCCAGAAAAATGATAGACAGACTGTAATATGGAAACGGTTAATAAAGCAACAAGTGGGCCTGGGACACGTTTTAATCCAGGAATTCTGTTTGAAAAAATGACTAAGAATAACGAGAAAAAGCCCAAAATAGTTGTAGGTACATTGAGTTGGGGAAGGGCATGCAATAAGTACCATAATTTTTCGTGAAAATGGCCGCTACCTCCTGAGGGAAGACCCAAAAAGTAATGCCATTGTCCAACCCAAATCACGACACCGATTCCTGCTGTAAAACCAATAATTACAGGGGCAGGTATAAATTTAATAATGCCGCCTAAACGAGCCAGGCCAAAAATTAATAACATGAACCCCGCGATCAAGGTGGAAATTTGCAAACCAGAAACCCCGTATTTTGCAGTAATACCTGAAAGGACTACAATAAATGCGCCTGTAGGACCTGCGATTTGTAAACGACTTCCACCCATCACTGAAACAATTATCCCAGCGATAATTGCGGTATAGATCCCTTGTTCCGGCCTCACACCCGAAGCAATAGCAAATGCCATCGCAAGAGGTAAAGCGACAACTCCTACAATAATTCCTGAGATAATATTTTGTAACCAATATTTTTTGTGAAACAGACCTGCTTGATAAGATTCGATTATGGTTTTCATAAAATGATGTGACTTATTTTTAAATATGAGATCATTATACACAAACATATTAAAAAGATATCAAATTTGAGATAAAATTCCTTACTTTAATTCACATCTGGTCGCGCATCTAATATTATATGTGCTTTATCATTAGGGCTAGCTACTTATGACTCTTACTGCTTTAAATGCGATCTCTCCAATCGATGGACGTTATATCAATAAAACACGGGCTTTGAGTCCTTATTTTAGTGAATTCGCCTTAATTTATTATCGCCTCACTGTAGAAATTCGCTGGCTTGAATCGTTAGCCGCGAATAATTCTATTACGGAGGTCCCTCAATTAAATCAAAAGGCTAAAGATTTCCTCAATGATCTGATTGCCAATTTTGATGAAACTGAGGCGATCAAAATTAAAGAATTTGAAAAGCAAACAAATCATGATGTTAAAGCAATAGAATATTATCTAAAAGATAAATTCCAGCAAAATGACAGCTTGAAAGCAATTACTCCTTTTATACATTTTGCTTGTACGTCAGAGGACATCAACAATTTAGCTTATGCGTTAATGGTAAAACAAGCCATTGCACAGGTCATTCAACCTACACTTGCTGAAATCATGGGCAGCATTACTCTCCTAGGAAAACAACATGCTGATGTATCTATGTTATCCAGAACCCATGGACAGCCCGCAACGCCTACAACAATGGGTAAAGAGCTAGTCAATTTTGTTGCTCGGCTCAAAAGACCACAGCAACAACTCTGTGAAGTCTTGATCCCAGGTAAATTTAACGGTGCGGTTGGCAATTATAATGCCCATGTTGTGGCCTATCCAGAGGTAGACTGGCGTAAACACTGTTCTAACTTTGTCACCTCTCTAGGGCTATCTTTTAATGCCTACACCACACAAATTGAGCCACATGATGGTTTGGCAGAAGTATCACAAATTATGATCCGTATTAATAACATTCTACTGGATTATACTCAGGACATCTGGAGTTATATTTCTCTGGGCTACTTTAAACAAAAAACTGTAGCTGAAGAAGTGGGGTCATCCACCATGCCTCATAAGGTAAATCCTATTGATTTTGAAAATGCAGAAGGAAATCTGGGGGTAGCCAACGCTCTATTCATTCATTTTGCTAATAAACTCACACAATCAAGACTGCAACGCGATTTATCTGACTCTACTGTTTTACGCAATATAGGGATGGGATTTTCTTACAGCTTAATCGCCTACCTCTCTTTGACTAAAGGTAATGATAAATTACAAATCAATAAACGTGCTTTACAAGAAGATTTAAAAGCAAACTGGGAAGTACTTGCAGAAGCGGTGCAAACGGTCATGCGCCGATATAATGTCCCCAATGCATATGAACAGTTAAAAGCATTAACCCGAGGACATGGAATAGATGAGCAAAGCCTCAAGTCATTTATTAAGGAGCTCTCTATACCCGAAGAAGCGAAAGCGCAACTGCTTAAACTGACACCAGAAAACTACACGGGGCTGGCAACTCAGTTAGTAAAGGCCTTTTTATGAGTGATACACTCACACAACAAGGACAAACTTTTGAGTTTGATGTGCTTGTTATTGGTACGGGACTAGCGGGTTTGCAATATTGTTTGCAGCTCATTAGTCTGCAGCCACGTCTAAAGATTGCATTAATTAGCAAGGCAGAGGCTATTGAATGCAATAGTCGGTACGCTCAAGGCGGAATCGCTGCTGTTTTTTCAGCAGAAGATTCGCTGGAATCACATATTTCAGATACTCTGGTTGCAGGTGATGGTCTGTGCTATCCGCCAGCTGTTGAATTCATTATTCGGCAAGGTCCAGACGCAATAAAACAACTGAGCGAATACAACGTTCATTTTAAACAAGACAGCAAAGGCAATTTTAATTTAGCACAAGAAGGTGGACACTCTCACCGGCGTATCTTTAATTGTGGCGATCAAACCGGTCTATCCATCACACAAATAATGAATCAACTTGCTTTGCAAAGTGAACAAATTTGTCTTTTTGAACATCATGTTGCTGTAAACCTCATTACTCATTACCATCCCCATCGCACGGATATTCAAGGGGAAGTTTTAGGGGCTTATGTTTTAGATTGTTCCGCAAACCGGATTCATACTTTTTTGGCAAATTGCGTGATACTGGCCACAGGAGGCGCAGGTAAAACATACAGATACACCACTAACCCTATGGTCGCCACAGGAGATGGAGTGGCCATGGCTTATCGTGCCGGAGCTCGCGTGGGTAACATGGAATTTTACCAGTTTCACCCTACCCTATTGCATCATCATTCGTTGAATAATTTTCTCATTTCGGAAGCGGTGCGTGGCGAAGGGGCATTACTTAAAAATGCTGAGACTGGCGAACGGTTCATGAAACAGTATGCCCCAGAACAAATGGAGTTAGCAACACGTGATGTGGTTGCACGTGCCATTTTTAGTGAAATTGAGCGCAGTCAAATGGGATATGTTTATCTCGATATTACCCATCAATCCAAAGACTTTTTGAAAAAACGCTTCCCTCAAATTTATACAACTCTTTTATCCATTGGCATTGATATGAGCCAAGATATGATTCCTGTTGTGCCCGCAGCACATTATCAGTGCGGAGGAATACTTACCGATATTGATGGTCGCACTGATTTAAAACGTCTCTATGCCATAGGTGAAGTTGCCTTTACTGGTTTACATGGTGCCAATCGTCTGGCGAGTAACTCGTTACTTGAAGCTTTAGTTATGGGTTCCAATGCCGCCCGATGTACTTTAAAAGATATTTCTGCCCCTTGGAAATATACCGAACATATTCCGAACTGGAGTGCTCCTAGTGAAGTCAATGCACGACGTGCCAGCCAGATTAATGCACAGTGGCGGGGATTAAGAGGAGAAATGACCTCTTATGCTGGGATAGTCCGGACTGAAGCAGGGCTTGAAGATCTACTACAATTAATAATGAAACGAAAAAAAATAATTGAAGAGTATTATTGGAGGCATTGCATCACCCGAGATTTCATTGAGCTGAGAAACATTATTCTTAATGCCGAATTAATTGTAAGAGCTGCTCTAGCAAGGCGAGAATCACGTGGTGGTCACTTCCGTGAAGATTATCCTAATAAAAAAGCTGAGGCACAAGAAAGTATTGCCAAACTCGGGTTAATGGATACTTCACCTGAATAATAGATTTAATGTAGGTTGGGTACAGCTACCTTCATCCTGGGCGTAGCGAGGGATGAAGAGGTTCTATTGCACCCAGGCTAAATATTCCAAACGACACATTAAAATGATTTGAGGCAAAAATAGATGTTTAAGAATCCCACCCTTTACACACCTGAAACAACATTAATGCATATCCGGAACGATATGAGCATTTGTCAAAGTGACTACCCCATAGACTGGTATCAGGAAGACTTTATCCCATATGCCCAAGAATACCAAGCATTGCCAGATCGTAAGCTGACCACCGTTTTAGCATGGATGACTCCTTATCTCAGAAAAGCACAGGATCATTTTGGAGAACGACTATTACTCTTGGCCCATTATTATATGGGCGGTGATATTGTCCGCTTAGTCGAGCAATTTGGTGGGCTTATTGGTGATTCCTATCAATTAGCCTTAATGGCAGCCGAGCATCCTGAAAAATCCGTTATTATTGAATCTGCGGTGCATTTCATGGCTGAATCAATTAGTATTTTAGCGAATAAGGACCAACAAGTTTACATTACTAATCCTAAATCCGGTTGCACTATGGAGATGCTGGCTAAAGACTTCATGGTTGAACCTGCTTTTCTTGATTTAAATGAACGTTATGGTGCCGAGAATATTTTACCTGTTTGCTATATGAATACTTCAGGCCGAGTCAAAGCACTTACTGGAGCCCAAGGTGGCGCAGTATGTACTAGCTCCAACGTAAAAAAAATATTTCAATGGGCATTAAAGCAAAATAAAAAAATTCTCTTTATTCCCGATCAACATATGGGCGAGAATGTCGCCTATTGGTTAGGCATAAAAAATCGTGCTTATTGGCCAGGCGGATCTGCCGGAGCTCAATATTCACTTGCTGAGCAAGATGCAAAAACACTGAAGCAATTTGATGACGCTCAACTCATTCTATTTGCCAGCCAATGTGCCGTACATACGCATTATCAACCGGAAATGTGTGATTATTGGCATCATCAAGGCTTTGCTACGATTGTTCATCCTGAATGCCGCAATTCAGTGATCAAAGTAGCACAACACTCAGGCTCTACCGCCTTCATCTGGGATTATGTGGTTCATGATCGCGCCAAGACAAAGCGTTATGCTATTGGTACTGAGAATCATATGGTAGAAAACCTCAAACAACATTGTAAAAGCTTAAATATAGAAGTAGTCAATTTGGCTGAAGCACCTAAAAAGGAAAATGAAAAAGGTATAGGCTGTGGCTGCGCTACCATGTCACGCAATGATCCTCCGCATCTAGTCGCGCTTGTCGATTTACTAAGACAGGGAAAAAACATGTCTTACAATGAGGTTAAAGCTGGAGATGTGGTCAATGAGTTCACTGGAAGCAGATATAGATTACCGGAACATGATCAGCAATGGGTTATTGATAATGCAAAAAAATCATTACAAATGATGATAGATATAACAGAAGATCGTATTTAATTCTTTCACTAAACCTGTACAGTGCAGCCAAGCGTAACCGCTTGGCTATATTTGAGTAGAAATTATCAGTAAGTTCATGGTGACCTTAATGACAAGCACAGCTAGGTGATTGGGAGCCATCTTTACAAGTTAGATAACCAGTAGATTTATTGCATTGACCTACCCCACCATGTTTCGAACAACAACCTTTATTACTTGTACCGTTGGTTGTAGTACTTGTTGTACTGGTTGTAGGTTTAGTAGTAGTCGATTTTCCACTCCACCAGTGAGTTTTAGGTTTGGTTGTAGTTGTCGTAGTATTTGTAGTAGTCGGAGGAGTAGCAGTTGTTGTTTTGGTAGTTTTTTGCTTAGTCGTTGTTGTAGGCTTTTCTTTCTTACACTTACACGTTGGTGACGCCGTACCATCCTTACACATTTGAAACCCAGTCGTTTTATTACAGGAGGCAACCCCGCCATGCCCTGAACAACATGCCGCATATACCGCTAACGGACTACTCACTAAAAAAAGAACAGCAATAAGCTGGTTTACCCATCTGGATGCCCTATTAGTATTTTTCATTTGAAAACTCCATTTTCGTCTATGACATTAATAATATAGACCATATTTATTAAAACGACACAAGGGTTTATACCCCTGAGTATGGACATACAAAACTAATATCCACAAATAAGTTACACGCATAATTTGCTTTAAACTTAATTGCCTTCTTTAAACCCAAAAAGTCCTTTAATCTTGGCAAAAAAGCCTTCAGCCTCTGCTTCGAGCTCTCGTAAGTCACCCAGTTTTTGAACGATACCCATTTCCTCTTCATTGAGTTCCACACCAATTTTACTTAATGCTTGTTGTGGATCATCTTTTAATTCACTAAAAAAGTTAGGATCGTTTTTAATCGCTTCCATTACTGCCATCACTTTGGGGCTTTGGCTTGTAAGTGTACTGAAATCCATAATCATGACTCCTTAGATGACTAAACATAACATATAGTTATTTTAGTACATAAATTAACCAACTCTATGGATAATCCGCTCACCATAGCCATAATTTAAATCATGCTGTATAGAATTGACATTGCTCCAATCCCTGAGTACAAACAAAACCATTTAATGTCTCAATCCAACTGTAATCCTGACGCGATGGGATTTTAGTTAAGGCCTGCCACCAAATGGAGTATTCACCCAAAGAATTCCTATAAGTACAAACCACTCCTTGTCCATAACCAGCAACTAAAATATTCGCCCGAACAAAATAGGTATTCACATCTCCTTGTGGAGGATTAGGTGAATAAGGATTGACAGTCCACGGAGCTGGGGGCACGCCCCATTTTAATGAAGTCGTTTGCGGATCAGGACAATTCGTCGCATAACCAACCCCAACAAATTGCGCAAGAAAAAAACTAAAAAAAATAAAATGATATTGCCTCATAACACCCACTTTTATAATTAGCTATTTTTTAAATAATAATATACTAAAACCCATTGTGAGAATTTATTTCTTTGTTATAATGGCCGCTCAAATGCCTGGGTGGCGGAATTGGTAGACGCGCCGGATTCAAAATCCGGTGGTGGTGACACCGTGTGGGTTCGAGTCCCACCCTAGGTACCATTTTAAGTTATTTATTTTCTAGACCTCACCTCCCTTCTTAAAATCCATAAGCAACGTGATTTTTAAAAATAATTAAAGACTTCTAAATTCCAAATTAACCTTCAAAACTACATATTACTATCTTTTTAAACTAAAAAATAAAACCAGCCTATACTATAAAGAAGAATGACATGTGCTTTACGCAACTTAAGGAATTAAGATGTCGACTAAGTGGATTAAGAGTCATCTGACTTTGATAGCAGGACTTTCATTACCCATTCTACTTATGCTTGTATTTGTTATTTCAAATCTTTCTTTTTTAAAAACTGATCCACCACATTATGGTCTGCTATTTTCTGTCTTGGACTCCTCATCAGGTTCCTTTCCGGTGCAAGTGAATCTAATCGTTAAAAATGATAAATTGGTGGCTCAATACTCAAAAACTCAAAATAATTATTGGGGAATAAAAAAACTCTACTTCTTTGATGCAAAAACACAAAAAGTACGTGAACTCCCTTTAGATTTCCCTAATTTTAAAGATAACTCAAGTTTCAAAGAAGAAGCGGTGCAATCAGCCCAACAATTTACACTGGATACATCACTGGAGTCTCCTGATGGCTATATTTTGTATACTGACAATAATAATTTAAATACTGGATTGTTGTCTGATCTGCTAATTGGTAATAACTATAAAAACAATTATATATGTCTTAAAAAAGACGCTACGTGCTTTAAATTATCCAACCCTAGTTTAGGACGGTATTTTACTTCGAGTAATGTCCAATTTATTGGCTGGATTAAACCATGAATAAAGAGCAAGCGTTACAACAAATCGTTGATCTTGCCAAGCAATATCAAATTGAAATTAAAGAAATAGCTATCGCATTGAAACCGAATCAATCTACAAGCCCAACAGATCAAACCAGCTGGCTAAATAAGCTGTACAGTTATCTAGGTGGCATCCTAATCTTTGCAGGGATTTGCGCACTGATTGTGATGAAATGGGAAGAATTCAATATCTACGAACGTGTGACCTTAACTTTAGGTTTTGGCTTCTCGTCCTATATTTTGGCATTTTTATGCTTCAAACACCCCAATTATCAAAAAGCTGCGACGCCATTCTTGCTGATCGCCTTATTCCTTGAACCAACGGGACTTGTCATCTTATTGCAAGAGTATCCTACGCTTCTGCCAATAGGGTGGTTATTCATCATAGTCATTATCTACTTCACCCATCAACATCTTGCAATTATATGGGATAAGACATTCATTCTTGCAATCGCTACGGTTGTATTTGGAAGTATCCTTTTTTCCTGTACAACAGAGAGTAATCGAATTTTTTTAAATCTAGGTTTTGGATTTTTAACTTTTATTCTGGGTCTTTACCATCAAGACAAATCATCCAAAATGAGCGCTCCTTTGTTTCTTGTTGCCGCAGTTCTTGAAGCTGGTGGCTTGCTCACTCTTGTATCACAATATACTTCGATGCTGATGCCGACATGGGGGGTACTCTTTGTAAGTTTTATACTCTTTTTACAATATGGCATTACATTTATCAGCACAAGACTGACCGTACTTGCTTTTATCACGTTGGTTTTCCTCTATTCTTTTTTCCTCGCAACATTTGAATTACTGGGGATATCAGAACGTTTACAATGGTTTGTACTCAGTAGTTCATTACTAGCAGTCAGTTCATTTATAAATCATTCAAAATACCAAAGTATTGCTGGATTACTCTTTTTCATATCCTCGGTCGTACTACTCTCTGTAACATTCGATGTCGTTAAAGATAAACCTTATGAAATCCTCTACTTAGGTTTAGCTTGTGGATTAATATATATGGCAATTATAGAAAGCAGCCGCGTTTTACTCTTCATCGCAAGTTTGGCCACCCTGTGCTTTATTTTGTATTTTTCAAGCCAACACTTCCCCCACACCATAGGGTGGCCGATTACCTTGATTATCATTGGAATACTCTTAGTGGGAGTCAGTGGCATTATTATCAAACTAAATAAAAAATATATGTAACATGTATATCAAAACTTTGAAGAAGGATCGAATTTCAGTACAGGTTGAACGAATTTTTTTGAAAAAGGGAGCATAGATGAACTATGTGAGTATTTTTCAAAAGGATTTCATTTAAGATGTACCACCATTCTTTGATGCAGAGTGACCATTTACCTAATGGGATTCAATTCACCCTCTTTCTCTAAGGCATTTACGTTTTGTCGATTTTCTTTTGTTTGCTCTTTAATCATAATTAAAAAAGGAATGAAGAGTAGCGCAAATAAAATGGAGAGTTGATACAAACCTACCCAGCCTATGGCTATTTGAATCGTTGCTGCAACAGGTCCTGAGAGAATACGAGGTAATGTAGAAAGAGCAACAAGCATCGAAAATTGAGTTCCAGTATACTGTTTGTCAACTAAACGCATGAATAAAGCAACAAGCGCTGTAGACCCCATTCCCGCTGCAAAATTATCAAAAAATACTGCAATTGCCAATAATGTAATATTTTTTCCTATCATGGCTAAAGCAACAAATAGGACATTGGTTAATGCTTGCAATAATCCAAAGATCAGTAACGAGCGATACAGCGAATAGCGCATCAATAAAAATCCTGCACACAAGCCGCCAAGTAAAATGGAACCGACTCCTAGCATTTTATTAATGTAGCCTATGGTCTCTAAAGAAAAACCAAGCCCTTGAATTAAAAAAGGCATAACAATACCACTGGTAGTCGTTGTAAACGCTTCACCTAACTTATAACAAAAAATAAACAGTAATAGTGGGATAACTCCTGGACGAAATATCAATTCCTTGACAGGAGCGAGAAAAGATAAGGCAAAATTACTCTTCTCTTTGATGTCAACACTGGGTTCCTCACTAAAGAAAACCGCAAGCATGCCCGCAATCATTATGAGCCCCATAAAACGGTAGGTATAAGCCCAACCGAATTTTTGTGCCATAACTAAAGCCAAACCACCTGACAACAATAACGCGATCCGATAGCCTAATACTGCTAAAGAAGCTCCCAAAGCATGTTCGCTGACTGGTAAATATTCTGCTCTATGCGCATCAATAGCTACATCTTGGGTGGCAGAAAAGCACGCTAAAATCAAAGCCAAAAAAGCCATTAATTTAGGATATTGCTCTGGAGTAAACCACGCCATTAAGTTAAATCCAAGAAGCAATAAAAATTGCATACTTAAAATCCAACTTCGTCTTTTACCCATACTAAAGAGAGAGTATCGGTCTAAAATAGGTCCCCAGAAAATACGGTAAGCATAGGGCAAACTAATTAAACTTAAAGTTCCGGTAGCAAAAACGGACATCCCGCTGTATGCAAACCATGCCTGTAAGGTACTGCTGATTAACGCCATAGGCAAGCCAGAAGAAAAACCTAAAATGAAAACAATAAATAGTCGTTTATTCATTTTGCGGAGCTCTCAAAGGCGGAAAAATTGATCTTGAAAGAAAACCTCACTCCGTCTTTCAGAAGTGAGGTACGATAGGGAGGGAAATTCCCTTCTCATTGATTAGGCAGCTTTTTTAACGGAGATCAAATGAATTTTGAAAATTAAAGTTTCATTTGGACCGATAGGACCACCAACACTACGTGGGCCATAAGCTAACTCTGAAGGTACGAAAATTTCCCAAGTAGAACCAGCAGGCATTAATTGTAATGCTTCGGTCCAACCAGGTATTACTTGTGATACTTGGAATGTCGCTGGCTTACCTGCTTTTTCAGTGCTATCAAATACAGTACCATCAATTAAAGTACCAGTATATTCAACTGTTACTGTATCAGATTTGCCTGGCTTAGCTCCTGTACCCGCTTCAATAATTTTATATTGCAAACCACTTGGCAATACAACGACACCGGATTTTGATTTGTTTGTTGATAAGAACGCTTCACCTTTAGCTTTGTTCTCTTCAGCTTTTTTATTGAACTCGGCGCTGCGCTTTGCCATCAAATCTTTCTGAAATTTATTCAGAACATCTTTCATTTGTTGTTCGGTCAAAATCAATTGGGCACCAGACATTCCATCTTGCATTCCTTTAGCTAATGCGTCCGGATTAATATCAATACCTTGATTTTTGAAGTTTTTTCCTAAATCAGCACCAATACTATAAGATAATTTATCTTTATCCGTAACAAGCGATGTAGCATCAGTAGCAGCCATTGCAGTAGACATTGCCAGCCCCATAATGGCCGCAGTGACCAATTTCATCTTCATAAAGAATCCCCTTTTAGTCTTTCTGTTGTGCATATCTTCTCCATTTGTTATGGAAGATATTGCATTCTAAAATGCATCATAATTCTGCCTAAATTCACGTGAAATTACCAGTATTTAAATGCGATTAATTGTAATTATATTACAAAGTTCATTGGATTCATGACTATCCTTAAATGCATATCCCTGGCAGCACTATGTAACAGCGAAGACGGGACGCACCGAAAGTCAATAGGTTCACTATAATTAAAATAGACAAATAACTCAGATCCCTCTACACTTTGCACTAATTGTAACTAGAGATTAACCCCCATGAACATCAGTGTATTTGATTTATTTTCCATTGGAATTGGTCCTTCAAGCTCCCATACTGTTGGTCCTATGCTTGCTGCTAATGCTTTTTTAAAATTACTGGAAGAGATGCAGCTCATGAATCAGGTACAACGTGTTAAGACCGAACTTTATGGTTCACTTGCTTTAACAGGCAAAGGTCATGGAACAGATAAAGCCATTTTAAATGGATTAGAGAACAAAGCACCTGAGACTGTGGCTCCTGAATCGATGGTTCCGCGTATGCATGAGATTCTCAGCTCCCATACTCTCAATTTAGCAGGCAAAAAAAATATTAACTTTAATGAATCTACGGATTTTCTTTTTTTACAAAAAGAACTCTTGCCAAAACATTCTAATGGAATGCGTTTTTCCGCTTTTGATAACCAAGATAATTTATTAATTGCTCAAGTTTATTACTCAATTGGCGGTGGTTTTATTACTACTGAAGAAGATTTTTCCAAAACCACTGAAGATACGAACCCACCTCCCTATCCATTTTCAACTGCAGCCCAACTTTTGGAATTATGTCAGAATAATAATTTAAGTATTGCGGAATTAATGCTTATTAATGAAAAAACATGGCGCAGTACAGAAGAAATTCATAATGGAATTTTGGCAATTGCCAAGGTTATGGATGATTGTATTGGTAATGGTTGCAAGCATGATGGCATTTTACCTGGCGGACTTAACTTAAAAAGACGTGCCCCTGATTTATATAAAAAGCTCATGAATGAAAAAGGGGTAAAAAGCATTTTCGAGCAATCAGATATCATGAACTGGCTCAATCTTTATGCCATGGCAGTCAATGAAGAGAATGCAGCGGGTGGACGTATCGTTACAGCACCCACTAATGGGGCTGCAGGTATTATTCCTGCTGTGCTCAAATATTGCCAACACGCACATGATAGAATGAGTAATGAGGACATATACACTTATTTTCTCACTGCGGCTGCGATAGGCATACTTTACAAAAAAGGTGCTTCTATTTCTGGAGCTGAAGTAGGATGCCAAGGTGAAGTAGGCGTTGCCTCGTCTATGGCTGCAGCTGGCCTTACAGCAGTTCTTGGTGGCACTGTAGCTCAAGTTGAAAACGCAGCAGAAATCGCAATGGAACACCATTTAGGAATGACCTGTGATCCTGTTTTGGGTTTAGTACAAATACCATGCATAGAACGTAACGCCATGGGTGCAGTAAAGGCAGTTAATGCAACACGAATGGCACTAATTGGTGATGGTCAACATCAAATTTCTTTAGATAAAGTGATTAAAACAATGAAGCAAACGGGGATGGACATGCAAAGTATTTATAAAGAAACATCTATGGGTGGCTTAGCAGTTAATTTACCGGAGTGTTAAGAACGGTTTATCGGCTGTTTTGATATTTTGTATAATAAATTGCTCTAGACCGAATAGCCTATGTTCATGCATCGCCTTATAAAATGACTGAATTTCCTCTTCTAAACATGAAGAGGATAGTTCACTTACAATCCCCTCGAGTTTTTCCATCTTTTTATTGATTCTCATATTCCTATACTCCTCCTCTCCACCTCTATCTTTAGGCTCTTCCCCATTTCCGGGGGCACTAATCAAGAACACAAAACTTTAACCCTTAACCTGTAATTTTCAAAATTTCTAAACCCGTAAGCACGTCTTTGAATCAGTTTCATT